>CAZSFD010000028.1:0-6292 GCA_964606085.1 uncultured Anaerolineaceae bacterium | reverse complement strand
AACCCTTTTAGCTCTGGCTTGTCCAGGTTAGGTTATTAACCACAAAGTACACGAAGGGCACGAAGGGTTGTTGTTTTACTTTGTGTCCTTTGTGACCTTCGTGGTTCAATTATTGGAGGATTTTATGAATACTTTGAAAGCCGGATACGTCTCTCTCGGCACCGAATTTTACGTCCCCGACCGGCTGCTGGCGATCAGCGCCGACGCCGAACGGCAAATTATCGCCGCCGGCATCGAACTGGTGCGCACCGACCCGGTCTTCGCCCTCGGCCAGGAGGAACGCGCCATTCGCGAACTGAAGGCCCAGCCGTGGGATTTTCTGATCGTCAACGTGATCAACTGGATTGACCCGCGCGCCGCCACGCGCTTGCTCTACGAGTTCCGCCACGAACCGATGGTGCTGTACTCGAAGGGCGGCTTCACCGAGGGAGAGACACTGATCTCCCCGGCGGCGGGGGCCGGTTCGACGGCGCTGCGCTACCCAATGGAGCGCTGGGGCATTCAGTTCAAATATCTCTTCAACGGGCCCGATCAGCCAATGGACGTGGCGGGCATCCTCAGGTTTGGCCGCGCCGCCCAGGTGATGAAGAAACTGCGCAGCGCCCGCGTCGGCATCCTCGGCTTCAACGATATGGGCCTGTACACCACCGGCTTCAACGTTACCAGCCTGCGGGGACAGATCGGCGTCGAAGTGGAGAGTTTCGACATGTTGCAACTGGATCGCCAGATGGACGCCCTGCCCGCCGAGAAGGTGGCCGCCGAAGTGGCGCGCGTCACCGCCGATTGGCAGTACCCGCTCGGTAAGCCGAAGGATGCTGCCGTCGAGCGCGCCGTGCGTATGTATATGGCGACGGTGGAAATTTGCGAGGCGAAGCATTTCAGCGCCGTCTCGTATAAATGCGTGGAGGGCATCCCCGCCCACATGAACGCCGTCCACAGCGTGCCATCGGCGCTGACCGCTACGGCTGGCTACCCCTACGTGGACGAGGACGACGTGGGCAATCTGGTGGCCGAACTGATGCTCAAGTGGCTCTCTGGCGGACAACCGGTGACCTTCCTCGAGCATTACGAACACCACCCCGATTGGATTCTGCTCGGCGTGGACGGCTTCGCCCCAATGCAGCTATTCGCCGGCAAGCCGATGGTCAAACCGATCCAGACCGTGCTGCTGGATGGGTTGGTGTTCTGTGGGCCGCTGAAAACCGGGCGGTTGACGCTGGCGTGCCTGTCTGAGGATGCTGAAGGATACCGGATGCACATTGTCACCGGGGAGGGCAAAGCGCCGCCGCAATGGGTGGAGATGGGCGTGCCGCTGCCATCGTGGCCTTCGGTCAAGTTCTTCCCCGATTCCAGCGTGCGCAGCATCCTCGATCACGTCCAATCACAGCATTTCGCCGCCGTCTTTGGCGATTACGCCGAGGAGTTGATCGAGTTGTGCAAGCTATTGGGAATTAAAACCGTTCTGGATGTTTAAACCACAAAGGACACGCAGTACACAAAGTTTTTTCACTTCGTGCTCTTTGTGTACTTCGTGGTAAAAAACATGACTCTTCCTAAAACACTCTCCGTTACCGTCAACGCCCACCAGACCTATCAAACGATAGACGGCTTCGGCGTCAACATCAACTCCAAAGCCTGGCAGCCGCGCCTGATGCCAGCGATGGAACTGCTGCTCAACGACCTGGGTGCGACGCTCTACCGCGTGGACATCTTCGGCAAATCCAACTGGATTGACCCCGATAGCACGCTTGGCCGCGCCAGCCTGGCCCCCGCCCACCTGGAGAAAATCTACCAGGGCGAGATCGCCCGCTGCGGCTGGGAGATGATCCGCTACCTGAACGCCCGCGGCATCGCCCCCTACCTCACCGCCAGCGGCGACGTGCCGACCTGGATGCTCGCCCCCGACGGCAAGACCCTGGCCGATACTGAGTCGTTTGGCGAGATGCTCGCTTCACTGGTAGATTGGGCCGTGAACCGCGAGAGCCTGCAAATCGCCCAGTTCGGCCCGCTCAACGAGACCGACCTCGGCAGCCCCGAAGGCCCCACGGTTTCCCCTGAAGCCTACCCACGTGCCCTCGAAATCGTTCAACTTGCCCTGGCCCAGAAAAACATCCACATCCCCTTCATCGTCCCCGAACAAGCCAATTTCAACCCCGAATACATCCAGGCCCTCACGAATCACGCTTCACGTTTCACGAATTCCGAATCTCCCATCTTCGCCTTCTCCACCCACTGCTACGCCAACTTCACCCCTGCGCAATTTGACGAAGTCCGCCAGGCCGCAGCGGCCTTCCCGGAGGCTCACCTGTGGATGGGCGAGTACGGCGACCTGGAGCAAAGCGGCGAGCAGGAATGGCCGGTGGCCTGGGCGATGACCTCGCGCCTGTTCGACCTGCTCGAAAACGGCTACCACGCCGCCCTGGTGTGGGATGCCTACGACAATTACCACGACCACGACGAACCCTGGACGATCTATGGCCTGATCCGCACCGGCCTGCGCGCCTACACCCCCAAGAAGCGCTACTATGCCCAAAAACAGGTCTTCCGTTTCGTGCGCCCTGGCTTTCAACGCATTGCGGCGGTTTCGCCATCGCCAGAAGTGCGCCTGCTGGCCTTTGCCAGCCCCGACCGCACACAGCTTGCCATCATCGGCATGAATGCCAGCCTGCATCCGGCCCATCTGAACGTCACGCTGGAGGGGTTCCCCGAAGCGGTAACATCGGGGGAGTTGGCCTGTTATCGCACCAGCGAACAGGAAAATTGTCACTGCATTGGCGCAATCCCTGTGCGCGGCGGCAATTGGCCCTTCACCGGCGTAGACGTGAGCGTGCCGCCGGAGACGATCTTTACGCTGACATTGTAAAGGCGCAATGATATGTACAATAAAAATTGGGCCAAACGAGATCCCCAAACTATTCCCCACATGGTCGTCCCCCCGCCGGGGCCGAAGTCGAAGGAAACCCATGGGCGGGCCGAAAAATACATGAAAGGCTACTCGTCGCAGGTGCGCCTGTTCCCGGTGGCCTTCGAGAAGGGCCACGGCGTCACGCTGACCGACGTGGACGGCAACACCTACCTCGATTTTTCGTCCGGCATCTACGTCACCGGGCTGGGCCACTGCCACCCCAAGGTGACCGAAGCCGTGCAGAAGGCCGCTGGCGAGTTGATGAACGCCCACGATTTCACCACGCCAATCAAGATGCGCCTGCTCGAAAAACTGGCCGAGATCGCCCCCGGCGCGGGCGCCAAAAAACTCACCGGGATGCAGCTCTACGATTCCGGCACCACCGCCGTCGAGGCTGGGCTGCGCCTGATGCGCGCTGCCACGGGTAAATTTGAGTTCATTTCGTTTCACAAGGATTTCCATGGCAAGACGATGGGCGCAGTGGGCCTGGCGCGGCTGGACGTTTCGCAGGGTTTGCGCGCCCCGGGGTTTTTCCTCGTCCCCAGGGGCAATTGCTATCGCTGCGAATTTCGCCAAAAGTATCCTGAGTGCAACCTGCTGTGCGTGGATTACATCCGCACGGTGCTGCGCGAAGAAACTTCCGGCCGCGTGGCGGGGATTGTGCTGGAGCCGATCCAGGGTTGGGCGGGCAGTGTGGTGCCGCCCGATGGGTGGATTCAGGGCATCCGCAAAGTGTGTGACGAGTTTGGCATCCTGTTCATGGCCGATGAAGTGCTGACCTGCATGGCGCGCACCGGCAAGATGTTCGCCATGGAACATTGGGATACCGTCCCCGATGTGATGACGCTGGGCAAGGGCTTCGGCAACGGTTTCCCGGTGACGGCGATGCTGGTCTCGGACGAGCATAAGGATGTGATCGAAAAGATCAGCGCCAGTACCTCCTACGGCGGCAACCCGATGGCCTGTGCGGCGGCCCTGGCGAGCATTGAAGTCATCGAGGAAGAAAACCTGTGCGAGCGGTCGGCCCATCTCGGCGACATTTTACTCAAGCGCATGAAGGAAATGCAGGAGCAGTACCCCATCATCGGCGACGTGCGCGGCCTGGGCTGCCTGCTGGGAATCGAACTGGTCAAAGACAAGGCCACCCAGGAGCCTTTCGATCTCGCCGGGCAGCTCGTTTACCAGAAGGCTTTTGCCAGGGGCCTGGCCTGGATTCCGGCTGGCAATGTTCTGCGCATGTCGCCGCCGATGATCATGGAGGACGAGGTGGCCTTGAAGGGCCTGGCGATCATCGAAGAGGCAATCGCCGAGACACAGAAAGAGTTAGGATATGGATAGAATCATCCCCTTTGCCCTGATCGGAGGCGGCCTGATGGGCCGCGAATTTGCCAGCGCGGCGGCGCGTTGGTGCCATTTGCTCGATCTCGATTTTGCGCCATCCATTGTAGCAGTCTGCTCAGGGCATGAAAGCTCGCTTGATTGGTTCCGTCAGCATGTGCCAGGGTTGAAACTCGCCACCACCGATTATCGCCGTGTCCTCGATATGCCCGAGGTCGAAGCCGTCTACTGCGCCGTGCCGCACCAACTGCATGCCCCGCTGTATACCGACATCCTGCGGGCGGGGAAGCACCTGCTTGGTGAGAAGCCCTTCGGCATTGACCAGGCCGCCAACGCTGAGATACTCCGCGTTGCCGCTGAGCATCCCAATCTGCTGGCGCGCTGCGCCTCGCAGTTCGCCTTTTACCCCGGAGCGTACCGCATTACTCAGTGGCTACGCGAAGAAAAGTTCGGCCAGATTTTCTCCGTCGCAGCCGACTTTCTCCATTCGAGCGACCTCAACCCGCTCAAGCCGATCAACTGGAAGCGCCAGGCCGTGACCAACGGCGAATACGGTGTGCTGGGCGACCTGGGCCTGCACGCCCTCTACATCCCGCTGCGCTTCGGCCTGCACCCCGCCAACGTGCGCGCCCTGCTGACTAAGATCATCCCCACCCGCCCCGGCCCTGACGGTAACCCGGCCACTTGCGACACCTGGGACAACGCCACCCTCGCCTGCGAAATTACAAGTTACGAATCACGAATTACGAATCACGTTTTACCCTTCCCGTTACTGGTCAAAACGAACCGCATCTCCCCCGGTCACGCCAACACCTGGCGCATCCACATCGAAGGCACGGCCCTCTCGGCAGCGTATTCCACCCAGCACACCAAGCTGCTGCGCTCACTGCCCTACACGCCCGGCGGCCCGCAAGAATGGCACACCGCCGAAATGCCCTACCAATCGGCTTACCCGGCCATCAGCGGCGGGATTTTTGAATTTGGCTTTTCAGATGCGCTGCTGCAACTATGGGCAGCTTTTTGTGATGAACTGGTGCATGGCCGTGAAGGGATGCGCCAACCGCTCTATTGCCTGACCCCCGAAGAAACCGCTCTCGGCCATCAACTGTTCACTGCCGCCCTCGCTTCGCAACGCAGCGGGCAAACAATCCACCTGAAAGGATGAAAAATGAACGGTTCTCAACTTCGCTTGAATAAATTTTTCTCGCACAACGAACCCGCCGTCGTGATCGCCATAGACCACGGTTACATGGATGGCCCCATCCCTGGCATGGAAAACCTGCCTGCCACGATCCAAAAAATTGACCCTTGCGTAGATGCCATCCTGCTTTCACCGGGGATGCTCAAACATTTGGGCGCGGCGTTCGCCTGCAAAGGTGCGCCCATGCCAATCGTACGCCTGAACTGGAGCACCGTGTTCTGCTTCGAGTGGGGCTACCGGCGGGCGCAGACCGTCCCGGCGTTCAGCGTGAAAGAAGCCGTGGCCCTCGGCGCCGAAATGGTGCTGATCTCGCTGACGCTCCGCACCGGCGATGAAGCCAACGACGCCCGCAATGTCGAAATTTTCTCCAACCTGCGCCGCGAAGCCGCCGAATACGGCATCCCGGTGGTTGGCGAGTGCTTCCCCAACGACAGCGATACCCTCTCCCCCGCAGAGATGCACGACATCGTGTTGCGCGGCACGCGCATTTTGGCCGAACTGGGCGCAGATACGATCAAAACCTTCCGCACCCACGATTTTCCCGCCGTGATCAACGGCTGCCCCGTCCCCATCCTCGGGTTGGGCGGCCACACCACCCCCGACCCTGTGGATTCGCTGCGCCTGGCGCGTGACATCATCGCCGAAGGGGCGCGCGGCGTCGTCTTTGGCCGCAACGCCATCCAACGGCCTGACCCACGCGCCTATCAGCGGGCGCTGTGCGCTGTCGTCAAGCGAGGAGTACCACCCGAAGAAGCAGCGAAGGAGCAGGAGCATTGGTAATTCCAACGGTAATTATTTTGACAATGTCACATTAACTGCAAAAATCTGGTAAAACTGAGCGAATGAGC
>CAZSFD010000027.1:0-55536 GCA_964606085.1 uncultured Anaerolineaceae bacterium | reverse complement strand
GCATCTCCATGCCCGAAATCGTCGAGATGCAGGTGCGCGCCATCTTCGAAGCCGCCGCCGATTGCACCCTGCGCGGCATCGTCGTCAAACCCGAGGTGATGATCCCCCTGACCGGCACAGTGGCCGAGTTGGAATGGATTCAGCCCCGCCTGGAGCGCATTGCCAAGGCCGTGATGAGCGAGAAGGGCGTCGAGTTCGAATACAAATTCGGCACGATGATCGAAATCCCGCGTGCCGCCGTCACCGCCGGCGAAATTGCCAAGCTGGCCGAGTTCTTCTCCTTCGGCACCAACGACCTGACCCAGATGACCTTTGGTTACTCCCGCGACGACGCCGAACGCAACTTCCTCGTCACCTATGTCGAGCAGGGCATCCTACCGGTCAACCCCTTCCAGCAGTTGGATCGCGGCGGCGTTGGCAAGCTGATGCAAATGGCCGTCAACGATGGCCGCGCGACCCGTCCCAGCCTCGAAGTGGGTATCTGCGGCGAGCATGGCGGTGATCCGTCGTCCATCGAGTGGTGCCACATTATCGGCAACAACTACGTGAGCTGCTCACCGTTCCGTGTGCCGGTGGCCCGCCTGGCCGCCGCTCACTCGGCGCTCAAGCACGCTGGCAAGAGTGTGGCTGAAGATAAGTAAGCAAGTGTGCAAGTAGCATGTAGCAAGTAGCATGTAGCATGTAAGAAAATCGGGCAGGTGAATGCACCTGCCCGATTTTTGATTCCAAGATGATATAAATGCAACGGGCAGGTCAATAACCTGCCCGTTTTGTTTATGGCGCCGGCCACACCAAATCTATGGGCGTGGTGTAGCCGTGTTTTTCCACGGCATAGAGCTTGCCGCCGGAGGGCAGCGGGCAGCCAGACTGGTCTTTGACCTCGTAAGTGGTGTCGAGATCGGTGGGCAGCGAGACCGGCCACCACAGGTAATGACCATCCTGGCAGACCATCAGGTCGAGGAAGTAGCCGCGGTCGTCGTCTTCGGTCATTTCCACTTTATCCCAGGTGATCGTCACCATATCGCCATTGCGGGTGGCCGTAACATCATCGGGGGGGTAGTACAGCACGCTTGGCCCCGGCAAGTTGACATTGGCGTATAGCACGGTCGTGATGTCACCGACCACATCCACCACCGAGGGCGCCACCCAACAGAAATAATCGAGCTTATCGAATTTGATGTGCAGCCAGCCGCTCAATTGAAACCGGCCGCGCACCGTGCCAGTATCACCGGCGTACAGATCGGCGGCGTGCAGGTAGGCTTTGGCCGGCCCATAGCGGCAGTGCGACTGTTTATTGACCGTCACCGCCGGGAAGGAGAAGGTGGGCGTGATGGTGGGGGTGGGTGTTTCGGTCTCGGTGGGTGTGGGGGTGATGGTGGGGGTATCGCTGGCCGTTGGGGTCAAGGTGATGGTGGGCGTATCGGTTGGGGTGGCCGTGGGGGTAGCGGTGGGAAGAGTGGTTGGCGTGGGCGAGGGCGTGGATGTGGCGGTCGGGCGCGGCGTATCGGTGGCAAGGGGCGTGCGCGTGGCCGCCGGGGGCAGCGTGACGGTTGGTGTGGCATCGGCACGCGGCAGGGTGCAGGCCAGGCTGGCCGCCAGTAAAGCAAAGCAGAGCAAGAAAGTTCGTGTGCGCATACGCTGATTGTACACGAGGAGCTTTTTTCAGGGAACTCTCAGGAACACGGGGGCAAGAAACAGGTAAAATCAGATAAAGTTTATCCAATTCAAGAGGTTGCCATGAAAATCCAACGTTCACACCAGGTTCTGATTGCTATTGTACTTGCGCTGCTCTCGCTGACCGGGATCGCCTTCGCCAGCCAATTCACCGCCCGCGCCGACCCATCCGCAGCCGCCGCGGCCATCGCCTTGCAGCCGGTCGCCAGTGGGTTCGAGCGCCCGATCCACATTACCCATGCCGGTGATGGCAGCGGGCGTCTGTTCGTTGTCGAACAGGCTGGCATCATCCATATCTTGGCCGCCGACGGCACACGCCTGGCCGCCCCCTTCCTCGATATTTCCGACCGGGTGCGCTCGCCAGCCAGCGGCGGCGGCAACGAGGAGGGCCTGCTCAGCGTGGCCTTCCCGCCCGATTACGCCGCCAGCGGCCTGTTTTACGTTTACTACACCACCGCCGATGGCAATAACCGTGTGGCACGCTTTGGCGTGACGGCAGATGCGAACGTGGCCGACGCCAGCCGCGAAGAACTGATCCTCCTGCTCGAACATCCCGGCCCCAGCAATCACAATGGCGGCCAACTGGCCTTCGGCGCAGATGGCTATCTCTACATCGGTACCGGCGATGGCGGCGGCGGCGGCGACCCGCGCGGCAATGGGCAAAACCGGGCCACCTTGCTTGGCAAACTGCTGCGCATTGACGTCAGCCAGCCCACGGCCAGTCCTGGCGACCATCAGACCTACCTGCCCTGCATCGCCAAAGAAGAAAGCACCCCCACTAGCAGCGCCCCCTATCGCATTCCGCCCGATAACCCCTTCGTCAACGATCCCAACGCCCGCCCTGAAATCTGGGCCTATGGCTTGCGCAATCCCTGGCGCTTCACCTTCGACCGCCAGACAGCCGACCTGTGGATTGCCGATGTGGGCCAGGGGCAATATGAAGAAATAGACTGGCAACCGGCGAGCAGCTCCGGCGGTGAAAACTATGGCTGGAACGTGATGGAAGGTAGCCACTGCTACAACGCCGCCACCTGCGAGCAAAACGGCCTGGTGCTGCCGGTGGCCGAATACGATCACGGCCAGGGCTGCTCCGTCACGGGCGGGTTCACCTATCGCGGCAGCGACTACCCGGCCTTTCAAGGCATCTACTTCTACGCCGACTTCTGCTCAGGCAAAATTTGGGGCCTGCAAAATAACGCTGGCTGGCAAAGCGATGAATTACTCAGCAGCGGCATGAACATCAGCAGCTTTGGCGAGGCTGAAAATGGCGAATTGTACCTGGCCGACATGACCGGCGGCGGCATCTACCAGATGACAGCACCCACACCCTGACCAGCCCCATTCATTCACCGATGATTTTGACCAACACACGCTTACGCCGGCGGCCATCAAACTCGCCGTAGAAAATTTGCTCCCAGGTGCCGAAATCAAGTTGGCCGTTGGTGATCGCTACCACCACTTCGCGGCCCATCACCTGACGTTTCAGATGGGCATCGGCGTTGTCTTCGCCTGTGTTGTTGTGGCGATAACGGCCAACCGGTTCGTGCGGGGCCAGCTTTTCGAGCCACTCATCATAATCGGCGTGCAGGCCGCCTTCATCATCGTTGATAAACACGGAAGCGGTGATGTGCATGGCGTTGACCAGCACCAGCCCCTCGCGCACGCCGCTTTCGCGCACGCAGGCCTCCACTTCAGGGGTGATGTTGACGAAGCCGCGCCGGGCGGGGATGTTAAACCAGAGTTCCTTGCGATACGATTTCATAGGGGGTCTCCGTGAGTGGGTGCGGCGCGCCGGCCAGATCGGCGGCGCGTTCGAGGTCGGCCAGGGCAATTTTGACCATGCGAATCTCCGTTGGCTCCATCATGCCAAACAGCCAGAGGTAATCTTTGCGGATGTCGTTGGTGTAATAGGCAATGTAAACACAATCCTGGCGCATCAGCACGCCAGCGTAAGACGTGTCGCCGCAACTGGGCAGGTAGGAGATGAGCGTCAGGCCGGTGGGGTGAACTTCGTAGAGGGCGGTGCGCTTTTTGGCCAGGGCCGCGCCGCGCCGAGGAAAAATGCGGTTGAAATGGGGGTGCGCCCGGCCCACGGCATAGATGCGTCCGTTGTGGCGGAACATCACAGGGCCATCCAGACGGGTCAGTTGTGTTTCAGCCGTGCGCTGCCAGGCCGTGTAGGGCGGGGCAGCCTGCGAAATGGTGGTACTGCTGCGGGGAATGCCGAGCAGTTGTTTGAGCGTGTTCTTCTCATATTCGCCGCGCCCGGTTGCCAATAGCGTGCCGTCTGACCAAAATTCAATCTCTGGCTCGTTGACATAACCGCCCGATTCGATGGTGGCAACCTGCTCGAAATTCAACCCATCGCGGGTGACAAAGAGGGCGTTGTGATGGAATTGATGCCAATAGGCGGGGGCGTACCAGGTTTGGCCGTCGAATGTTTTGGGCCGCCAGAACAGCCAACCTTCGTGACCGATGCTGCTCAACTCGCTCCAGCGCTCACCATCGCCTGTCCAGGCCAGACGGGTGGTATAGGGCAAAGGCTGGGTGGCCTTGTTGAGCAGCACATAGAGCAGCAATTTATCGCCGATGACGGCCAACTTGGGGTCGCGCAGATCAGCCAGGCCGTGACCCAGGCGCAGAACCTCCTGCCAGTGTTTGCCATCGGCAGAGCGCTTGACGACCAGTTCGCAATCGCAGGTGCCAAAATGGAAGGGAGATGTGGCATGGGCCAGGTAAAACGCCTGGCGATATTCGATCATATCCACGTTCGAGTTGTGCATATCATCGGCGGTGACAGCCCAGGTTTCAAAGGGCAGGTACTTGTTCAGCGGCAGGTGGTTACGCGAGAAATAGACGTTTTGCAACACCCACGCCCCCACCAGGGCCAAAAATATCCCCCCCAACAGGCTGGCCAGTTCCAGCACGGTCAGCAGCACACCCAACCAGCCAGGCACACTCGGCAGCACCCGCCCCCCCCACACGAGCAGCAAACCCGAGGGCAGACAGCCAAAGCGTAAAAAAGCGTAGATCAACTTCGGTTGCATATTCGTTAAGTCAGAGACTTGCGCCACGGGTTATTTTCCGGCTTCAACCTGACTGGCTTTGTCGGAACAGGTGCAGGCGCGCACGACCGAGCCAAAACGGGTCAGCGTGCCGAGGTAGGGGCGCTCCCCATTGGCCGCCCGCCAGCCTTCCAACTCGAAAG
Source organism: uncultured Anaerolineaceae bacterium (assembly GCA_964606085.1). Classification (GTDB taxonomy): domain Bacteria; phylum Chloroflexota; class Anaerolineae; order Anaerolineales; family UBA4823; genus CAIQJJ01. Next base: position 50,654 of record CAZSFD010000027.1, on the reverse strand, counting down.
CCAGCGGCCCATCGGCGGGAATCCATTCGCCGTTGTATTTTCGGGCAAGGTGAACATGCGTGCCGGTAGACGAGCCGCCCTCGCATGAAGGATGGCCGATTGGACTCCCGGCTTCCAGGCGGCTGCCGAGTGGCACGCGTTCGCGGGCGGCCACGTGCAGGTGAAATATCACCCAACCGGTGCGCTCATCGCCATCCGCGGGGACGCCGTCCACATCTACATCCAGCACCACCGTTCCCACATCCACACGCGCCACCACACCGGCGGCCATGGCCGTCACCCATTCCTGGGTCTCGCCGCAGCCCTTCACGCCGGGGGCAAAATCCATGGCGGCCAGCGGGTCGCCCAGACCCCAGCCGGTGTGCGGGCCGCCGGTGAAGGCCCAAATTTTGCCGGGCGCAAACGGCAACAGGAAATAAGGCTGGCGCAGGCTGGGCGGGAGGTGCGGTTGGACATCTGCCCAGGGGTCGCCGAACAGGGCGGCATAGGTGGCGGCAAAACCCCCAGGGGCAATGGCGGCTTCGTATGCGGCGGGTTGCAGCAGGCGTGAGAAGTAATAGTGCAGGCCCATGCTGGCGGCGTTCTGCCAGGGGTAGCCGCGCTCCAGGCGGCCATCGAGCAGGTCGAATTGCAACATGCGCCCGGTGCGCCAGCCATAATATCCGTTGTTGAGCGTGTTGGCCGCCCACACCAGTTGCAAATAGAGGCCCTTGTGGCCGGCTTCCACATAGCCGAGGGGGTACGTTTGCAGTTCAGCCGCGAGCGCCGGTTGGCTGAGGCCGCCCGCCTGGTACTCGATCAGCGCCAGCAGCAAGCGCGGGCTGATGCTGAAGTTGCTCGCCACCAATTCCACGATGGCCGCGCCGCTGCGCGTGGCCCCCGAGGCATACTCGGTGTAGTAACGCAGCCAGCCGGTGTAGCCGGTGAGAAATTCATCGGTGATGAAGCCGACTTGCGCCGGGCCATTGGGATAGAGGCTGTCTGGCAAGATCAACGTTTCGGAACCCCACAGGCTGGTGTAGTAGATGGGGATTTTCATCGGCATGCCGTGTGGCATGGTGGTGGCATCAGCGGGGATGATCGGATTGGCGGCGCGGATTTCTGCGATGGATGTATTGAAGCGGGCGGACAGGGCGGGCAGCGTGTCGCCGGTGTGAGCGGTGTAATCCACCAGTTCGCCGGGAGCGTAGAGACGTTGGGTGGGCTGGGCCGTGGCTGCGAGCGCCAGAGCGCCGGGCGTGTCGGTGGCGGCCAGTGGCGCATCATAGTGTAGATCGGGCGCGGGGGCTGCCGAGCGGGTGCAGGCTGTCAGCGCCGGGCCGATCAACACCAGCATCAGGATGAAAGCGCATAGTTTAGGGGTCATCTTGGCCTCGCGTGATGCGCGACTCGAACGACCCCACCGGGCTGGCGGTGATCAACTCGCCCTCGCGGGTGAGCGTGCCGGCGTAGGGTTTCTCGCCAGCGTGCGGCGTCCAGCCGCCCATCACAAAGGGGACGGGGCCGGCGGCGGGCATCCATTCGCCGTTGTATTTGCGGGCGATGTGCAGGTGCGTACCCGTGGAAATGCCGCCCTCGCAGGAAGGGTGGCCGAGCAGGTCGCCCGCCTCCACCAGCGTGCCAGGTTTGATGGCGTTGGGCATTTTGAGATGCAGATACACCAGCACCCAGCCGGTCTGTTCGTGGCCGTCGCCATCCAGGTCGGTGACCAGCACGCCGTGGCCCGAACGGGTGACGATGCCCGGCGCAGCGGCGATCACCCACGCATCCGACTCGACACAGCCCGATTCGGTGCGGGCGGGTGAAAAATCGAGGGCGGCGCGGGCGCCATCCCGCTCCCAGGCGCCATGCGGGCCGCCGGTGTAGCTCCACAATTGGCCAATGAAGAAGGGTAAGGTGAGATGCGGCTGCGTCAGTTCAGGCGGAAAGAGCGGCTCGACGGTTTGGGCGCGCAACCAGGCGTTGCCAAACATGCGCTCGTGCAAGGCTGGCAAGCCCGTTTGCACATCCAACGCTTTCAGCCACCCCACGCTGTCGTAGCTATTGACGAAATACGATTGCAGCGCCACCGTGCCGGCGTTCAGTTCGGGGGCCAGGCGCGCCTTCACCCCATCAGAAAAGACGATCTCGCTCAACAGGCCCTCACGCCAACCATAGTAGCCAACCGAAAGCTGGTTGACGGCCCAGACCAATTGGGCGTACAGCCCCTTGCGCTGTGCATCCACATGCCCAAAAGGATAGTCCTCGTGGAGCATGTCGAACGGGTCGCCATAGACCCAGCCGCTCTGATATTCGAGCAGGGCCAGCAGCAGGCGCGGGTTGATCGAATTTTCAGTGGCTACACGCCAGATAATATCCGCCCCATCCGTCCAGCCTGTGGAAGCCAGGTATTCGCGATATTGGCTCAGGTGGCCGCCCGCCTGCTGGACGAAGCCCTGGATGTCGAAATCCATCGCGGAAGGCGAAAAGACCACCTCGCTATCGGGCATCAGGTGGGTGGCGGCGGTGGTGTTGTCCAGCCGGTCGGGGATGATCAGCAGTTGATCGGGGTTGAGCAGGGTCGTGAGGGGTAATTCCTGCGGGGGTGACGCGACGATTTCATCGGCCTCCACGCCGAAACGGATGGCGACCATTTGCAGCGTATCGCCGGCCTGGGTGTAATAGAGGCGCGGCGGCGGGTTGGTGGCGGTGGGTTCGGGCGTGGGGCTGTCGGCCAGGGTGGGCGTGGGCGGCACGGGCGTGGCCGAGGTTTCTGCCGCCAGCGTGACCGCGGCCGGCGGGGAGGCGGTCAGGTAGGCTTGCGCCACCGGCGGCGTGTAAATGGGGTCGGTTGGACCCAACATCGGCACGACACAGGCCAATGTGGAGCAGGCCAGGAGGCAGCCAATCACCACCGGTTGCCAGGGCAACGCCGGTTTGCGCGCACGGGCGTCGGGCGGCTTGAATTTCGCCCTAGCGTTGAATGCTGTTTTCGGGAGAGACCCCGTTCCAGGCTTCGATTCGGTCATCTTCTTTCACCAAAAAACCATCATATTCGTTCCCCAGGCCGCGCGACACCCAATCGTCCATCACGAAGGGCAGGGTCTGGTCGGCGGGAATCCATTCGCCGTTGTAGCGCCGGGCAATGTGCAGGTGCGTGCCGGTGGAGAAGCCGCCCTCGCAGGAGGGATGGCCGATGCGCTCGCCAGCGTTGAGGTACGTTCCGGGCTGCACCCGTTCGATGCCGCTAATGTGCATGTAGAGCAGCACCCAACCGGTTTGTTCGTAGCCATCGTTGGTTGCGCCGCCGCCGTCAATATCTTGAATCACCTCGCCGTTGCCCACGCGCAGCACCGGGCCGCTGGCTGCCGCCGTCACCCAATAATCGGACACACCGCAGCCGATATTTTCAACCGCCGGGGCAAAATCGAGGGCGGCCCAGGCCGAACCATCGGCCCAGCCGCCGTGCGGCCCACCAGTGAAGGCCCAGATCACGCCCGGCTCGAAGGGCAGTTGCATCTTGGGCTGGCGGATTCCGGCTGGCACCAGCGGTTCGATGGCAATGTCGAAGGGATAGCCAAACAGGCGGTTGTAGGTGGCAAACACGCCCTTCTCCGTCACGGCTTGCATCCAGCCTACTTGGCCGTAGAGCGGGGCGAAAAGCTGCTGCACGCCCGCCGTGCCGGCGTTGACCGTGGCCGCCACCGGCACCACGCTGCCATCGGCCAGCACCCAACTGGAGGCCGCGCTGACCCGCCACAGGTAATAGCCGCGGTTGAGCAGGTTGGCGGCCCAGGTCAGTTGGCGGTATAGGCCCTGGCGCATTTCTTCGCTGATGCCGAGGGGGTAATCGGCAGCAGCTTCATCGGCAGGTTCGGCGGGGTTGGTTACCCAGCCGCTCTGATAGTCCAACACGGCCAGCAGCAGCCGCGGGTTGACCGAATACTGCTGCGCCACCCGTTGCACGATCTGTGCCCCGCTCAGGCTGCTGCCATCGAGGTCGGCGATATTTTCCTGGCGGTAACGCGCCAGGTAGCCGCCCTGCTGCCGGACGAACTCGGCCACGTCGAACAGGGCGCTGGCCGGGCCGTAGACGAGTTCGCTATCGGGGATGATTTTGAACGCGGGGGCACGCGTGGCGGGGTTGGGCGGGGGGATGTTGACCACCTGGCCGATGGCGAGCAGGTTGGGGTTGATGTCTTCGTTGGCGGCGATCAGGTCGTCGAGGCTGATGCCGTACGCGCGCGCCAGTTGGCCGAACGTGTCGCCTGATTGGATGGTGTATTCGAGCGCCTCGGTGCGGATGCCCGGCACCGGGTGGGGCGGATCGGGCGTGGGCGAGGTGCGCGGCGCTTCGGGGTCGCGCGAGGTCAGCGGCAGGTAAATGTCAGCCGTGGGAATGGCAGTTGGAAACGGCGAGGCGTGCTGCGAGGCATTCCACGGCGGCGGCGCATCGGGCGCGCCCTGCTCGCAGGCCAGCATGGAAATCAGCAAGGCCAGCAATGGGATGATCAGGCGTTTGGCATTCATACCAGCCATTCTAACCGCAAGAGGGCATGGGGGGCAAGGGGGAGCGGGGGGAGAAGGGGAGGGAGGGAGCAGGGGAAGCAGGGGGGCAGGGGGTAATTTTGCCACTTGCCACTTGCTACTTGCCACCTGCTACTCATAAGCCTTCCGTAATCTTTTTATAAGGAGTCTCTCACGTGATGCGGCTATAATTTGACTATAAATGGTCTGAATTATCAGGAGTATTGCGATGAAGAACACAAAATTCCGTTCCGTACCCATCCCGTCCTCTGAGATCACCTCCGAAAGCCAATACCTGAGCCGCAAGCAGTTTCTCAAAGCGGCGGGGATCGTCACCGCTTCGGCGCTGCTGGCCGCCTGTGGGGTGCAATCGGCGGCGAACACGCCCGGCAGCGAAGCCGCCGCGCCCACGGCAGATGCCACGCCGCCAGCCGCTGCCCAGAATACGGATGAATTGGGCGACGCCCTGACCTCCTTCGAGGCGGTCACAAACTACAACAACTATTACGAATTCACCACCGATAAAGGCGGCGTGGCTGAACTGTCGAAAAACTTCCCCACCTCGCCCTGGACGGTGGAAGTGGGCGGGCTGGTCAGCCAGCCCAAAACCTATGGCGTGGAAGATTTGGTGAAACTGTTCCCCATCGAAGAGCGCATCTACCGGCTGCGCTGCGTGGAGGCGTGGTCCATGGTCATCCCGTGGTTGGGCTTCGAGTTGGGCAAGCTGCTGGCCGAGGTGCAGCCGTTGGGCAGCGCCCAATATGTGCGCTTCGTCACCATCGAAGACCGCCAGAACATGCCCGGCCTGCAAAGCCCCTTCTACCCCTGGCCTTATACCGAGGGCCTGCGCCTCGACGAGGCCATGCACCCGCTGACGATCCTCTCGACGGGCCTGTATGGCAAAGACCTGCTGCCGCAAAACGGCGCGCCGTTGCGCCTGGTGGTGCCGTGGAAATATGGCTTCAAGAGCATCAAATCCATCGTCAAAATCGAACTGACCGAGGAGCAGCCAGCCACGCTGTGGAACACGGTAGCCGCCAATGAATATGGTTTCTATTCCAACGTCAACCCCGCAGTCAACCACCCGCGCTGGTCGCAGGCCAGCGAGCGACGCATCGGCGAAAATGGCCGCCGCGAGACCCTGATGTTCAACGGCTACGCCGAAGACGTGGCCGGGCTGTACGCCGGAATGGATTTGCAAGTGAACTATTGAGCAATCTGGCCAGCCAGCATTCGCAAGGTCAATCACCCCCACACCTTTCAACCTCGCTCCCATGCCCCCTCGAACTTCCCCAACCCCCTCTCCCTTCCAAATCGCCGTCCACGTCGGCGCGTGGCTGCCGCTGGTCTACCTGGCCTGGGCGTATGCCACGAACAACCTGACCTTCAATCCCGTTCAGGCGGCCACGCAGCGCACGGGGTTCATCGCGCTGGTGCTGCTGGCGCTCTCACTGGCGTGTACACCGGCCAACACCCTCTTCAAGTTCAAACCGGCGCTCAAAGTGCGGCGGGCGTTGGGGTTATATGCCTTCCTTTATGCGGCCATCCACGTCTTTTTGTTTGCCGGGGTAGATTATCAGTTCAATTTCGGCTTCATTTTGGCCGATACCGCCAGCAAACCCTACATCTGGGTTGGCCTGACAACCGCGATCATCCTGGCTTTGCTGGCGCTGACCTCGTTCCAGTGGAGCATGAAACGCCTGGGCAAAAACTGGAAGCGCCTGCACAGCCTGGTATACCTGGCGGGCATTTTGGATGTGCTGCATTTCGCCTGGGCGCGCAAGACCAATCTCTTCGCGCTGACCGGGGACGTGTGGCAGCCGTTGTTGTTCATGGCGCTGGTGGGCTTGCTGCTGCTGGTGCGTATCCCCGCCATCCGCAAGCGGCTGGCAGCCGTTCGATGAAAAGCAAACGCTCCGCGGAACCATCGCGGAGCGTTTGCCTGCACAGACCCGGCCAGCTTACGGCGTTTCAGACGAGGACGAGTTCGGCGTAGGCACGCTGGGCAGCGGGCCGCAAGAAGAGCGGGCTTATAATAGACAAGGATTTCTGACCAACCACAAACCCCATGAAACAGAGTCCAGGATAGCGCTTGTACCCCTGGTTATCGTCATTCCGGGAATGACCCTCTTTGGGCCAGGCAGCTTGTAGCAAAAAGCAGGATGATCGGCCCACGGCACGGACGTTGCGTTGAAATTCCACAAAAAGACAGTCGGTCACATCAAAAGCGCCCTGGTTTGCCAGGGCGCTTTTCGCTACACAGGGGGTTGTGTAAATCGAAACCCAGTGCGTTACATCTGAATTTTCATCCGAGCATGAACTCAGGCCAACCCGTTCAGCATCGCCATTTCTTCCGCGGTCAGGTTCAGGTCGAGCGCTGCCAGGTTTTCGGCCTGGTGCTGCGGGTTGAAGGAGGTGGGGATGGCGATGACGCGCGGCTGCTGAACCAGCCAGGCCAACCCGATTTGGAAGGGTGTACTGGCCCTGGCGCGGGCAAACTCGGCCAGTTTTTTGCCTTTGAAAAAGCGGCTCTTGATCGGGGAGTAGGCCGTCAGCAGGATGTCGTTGGCCTGGCAGTAGGCCAGCACGCCATTCTCGACATAGCTGCGGTCGGGGATGCTGTAGGGAACCTGGTTGGTCAGGAGCGGGGTTTCCGATAAAGCATGGGCTTCGCGCAGCAGTTTCAGGTTGAAGTTGCTGACGCCCAGGTGGCGCACCCGCCCCTCGCGCACCAACTGGTTGAGCGCACGAAAGGTCTCAGGCAAGTTCATCTGGCGCGCCGGCCAGTGAATCAGATACAGGTCAATGCTTTCCAGCCCCAGCCGCTTCAGGCTGGCCGCGCACGAGCGCAGCACATCATCATAGCCCAGATGTTCCGGGCTGACCTTGGTGGTGATGAAAAACGTATCGCGTGGCTTGCCCGATTCACGCACGGCCTGCCCCAGAAGTTCTTCGGAGTGACCGGCAGCATAATATTCGGCGGTATCGAAGTGGGTATAGCCCAGGTCAATGGCTGAATGCAGGGCCGTCAGCGAGCGTTCGTCTTCGGCGGGGTTGGCCGTGCTTTCGCCGCCAATGCTCCAGCAGCCAAAGCCGATTTTGGGGACCGAGATATTGTGCAGGATTTCGTATTTCATGGTGATTTTTCTCACTCTCATTGGGGGTGTCGTTTCTATATAGGTTGCCGTTTGGCTAACATTGTACCCCGTGATTTTACGACGAAAAAGTTTCATGCGGGAATGGATTGGCCTGGTAGGAATTTCCACTTGAATTGATAGAACTTATGTTCTATCATCAAAGCACAAATTCAGGAGGACACCATGCAAAAACAATCAATTCAGGCAATACTAACCAGGTGGGGAATGGAAACGGATTTGCACTACACCAAAACCCTCACCAGTGCAGTCACAACCGCCTGGGGCGTCAATTGGGATGAGGTGTACATCGCCCGCGATGTGATGCAAAACTTCTTCGATGCCAATCATCAATGCCTGGACGAAGTGAAAGTTGCCCATTTCGGATCATCCCAGGCCAGGCGTGATGTGGCTATTTCGGCCCCCAACCCTTTCAACCTGGAAAGGCTCTTCTACCTGGGCAGCGAAAAAAGCGACGACGATATTGGCCAATATGGCGAGGGGTTCAAAGTTGCGGCAACATGCTTGCTGCGCGACCACAATATCTCGCCGATTGCGATTTCCGGGCAGGACGTGGTCTGCTTGCGGGTGGCAGAGAATTCAATTGCCGATACGCAGCTTTACCCGGTGGAATATGACTTCTACCGCAGCGAACAAAGTTTCGCTGGCACCAGCCTGCTTTTGCCTGGTTGTTCAAACAAACTGGCCCAGGCGCTGGCACAGGGTCTCGCGCATTTTTTCTACGAAACCAACCCATTAATTGGCGAAAAGCTCTGGATGAGCCAGGATGGGCAATTTTCGATATACGCCTCCAGAGAACGCAACGGACACATCTTTTATCGCAAACTCAAGCGCGGCGAGATCGAAGCGCTCCCCATCATCCTGGTCATCGAGAAGTGTTTTGAGCGCATCGAAAAGAAAATCAGCAAAGACCGCGACCGAAACGCCTTTGGCGAAGAGATGATGAAGCTCTTCTACAACCATTTTGCCCGCTATGGCCTGAAACACAGCAGCGACGGGCAGAGGGTTGTCGTCGAAAGCGCACGCGACATCTGGGCCAAGGGACATCCGCTCTTGAGCGAGATTGCCGAGGCGCAACCCCATTATGGGCATTGGTCAAGGAAAGATGCCGAGCTTGTCTTCGGGGACCAATACTATGCCCGCAGCAACCTGACGCATCATTATTCGCGCTATGTCCATCACAACTTCAGCGATCAAATCGAAATCGAAAGTATCGAGAAAGAATGGCGCAACCAGGGCAAAATTGCTGTGCCGGGTTACTTTTCGCATTTCGGCGTCATTTCAGCCATCGCCCACCTCGAAGAAACGCGCCAGAAAGCCATGCAAGAGGATATGCGCAAGAACCGCCGTGCGCCAACCGCCGCGGAGATAGAAGCTATTCACTTGTTGCGCCGCATATTTAACGAACTGGCCCCCGATGTGTTGGGATTTTTCGACAGGGCCGAGACCACTTACACCGTCGCTGGCACAGATACCCTGCTGGGAGCCTTGAAATCTGAGCGGCATTACCAATCCAGAGAAGTTTTTCTGGCCGAAAAAGTTTTCCTGGCAGATTTTCCAGATGCCCTGGCGATTTTCATCCATGAGCATACCCACATCTTCGGCCACGATGGCAGCCGCAGCTTTTCAGACGCCCTGACGAATTTGTTCGCTGAAGTGGTGCGTTTCAGGCACTTCCTGGATACCTACGAAGCAGATTGGTTCGCGGCCCGCGAACGGGTCATGCGTGAACGGCAACAAACTTTCAATGGCAACGACCAGGATCAGATTCAAGCCTGGCTGGAAACCCTGGACAACGAAACCTTGCGGGAGTTGATGAGCAGCTTACCGGCGGGCTTGTTAAACAAACTGCGCGGAAAACCCCTGCCCCCAGAAGTTGCCACGCGCCCCGCGCCTCGCCCGTCTCGTCCGGTTGCTGCGCCGGTACAGGCCGCCTCACCACACTATATCCCACCGCCCCGCTTGCAACGGCCTTTGGCGGTTGCCCGGCCAATAACCGTTTCCCTCGCCCAGGAACCCCCCGCATATGTAGAGGATAGCGTTTGACCCATCGAATCAAGCACAATGTACGGGGAATGTTTATACGACAGGTTTTTTTTGACGGTAATCCGTGCAAAACGTAACTGTTCAGCCATCGCCCGGCAGCGGATGAATCCTGCAATCAAAAGCAATCGGGCGCCATTTGAGTTGGGCTGCTGGTTTCGACTGCGAACGAAGTTCGCCATCAACCAGCGTCGGTTGAGCTTGTCGAAACCGATTTTCAACTCAAGTGAAACACTCCCAAAGCAATCAACCGACACGCGGTGGGGTGCGACAGGGATTTGCACACACAGGCCACTCACGCTCAACGGCGTGGGTGGCCTGTCGCTTACCCCAGCGCCATTGCCAACCCTTCGGCAGCCGGCGTGCCGCATCCCATCCCGCGACGGGATGCGGTTATAATTTCCCCATCGCATCCATCTCTCACCGGGCGGGCCAAACACAGGAGGATTCCCATGCCCTTGCACCTCGAACTGACGGACTATCAAGCGGATACACGCTGGCGTTGGGTGTTGTCCGACGAAAACCACAAATTCCTGGCCGACCACGAAGTGACGCTCGACGCCGCTGACCCGCGCTACCAGGATTTCCTCGACATCCCCGCCCGCCTGGATTACCACCACCCCTTCGACTACGACCGCTACGAGCAATGCCTGGCCGAGCGCGCCGCCTGGATGGACGACCTGGGCGAATGGGCCGGCGCGGCGCTCTTCGGTGGGCTGCAAGCGGCCTTGCGCCAACGGCTGCGCCCGCCCGCCACGGTGGTGCAGGTGACGCTGCCCGCCGCCGCCCAGGGCCTGCTCTTCCGCCCGTTCGAGATCGCCCACCTGGACGGCCAAACCCTCGCCGAGGCCGGGCTGCGCCTGGTCTACACCATCGGGCAGCCTTCCAGTTTGCCCCACCCACGGGCCGAGCGCCCCGCCCTGCGCGTGCTGGGCATCTTCAGCCTGCCCGACGACGCCTCGCCGCTCAACTTGCGCGAGGAACGCTACCAGCTCAAACACCAACTGGAAGAACTGGCCCAGACGCGCGGCCTGAACCTGCACGTGCGCACGCTGCAATATGGCGCCACCCGCCAGACCCTGCAAGACGCCCTCGAAGACGGCGAAGGCTGGGACATCGTCCATTTTTCCGGCCACGGCCTGCAGGGCGAACTGGTGCTGGAACACGACGACGGCACGCTCGACCGCCTGCCCGCCGCCGATTTCCTGGCGATGCTGCAAACGGCCTCCCCGCCGCCGCAACTGGTGACGCTTTCGGCCTGCTACTCCGGCGCGGCCAGCCTGAACGCCCTGCGCGCCGAGCGCGCTCGGATCGAGCGCGCCCACCTCGAAGACTCCTCCCCCCTTGCAGGGGGGAGGCCGGGAGGGGGGTCAGAAAGCGACCGCGAAGCCTACCCGCCCCCGCCCGATGCCGCCCCGCAATCTGCCACGCACTTCCCCAGCCTGGCGCAGCAGGTGGCCGAAGGGCTGGATTGCGCCGTGCTGGCCATGCGCTACGCCGTCGGCGACGAGTTCGCCGTGGCCCTGCTGCTGGGGCTGTTCGAGAAGCTGCTCGACAAAAAACGCGCCCTGCCCGATGCGCTGCAACTTTCGCTGGGCGAGGCGCTCAAGACCACGACCGCCCCCGAGACCTCGGCCATCACGCCGCTGCTGTTTGGCCGCCGCGCCGCCGATTTGAAGTTCAAACCGCCTGCCGCCCCGCTCGACGTCGAATTGCAGGCCAGCGGGCTGGGGCTGGCCTTCCCTGAAGAGCCGCGCCGCTTCGTGGGCCGCCTGATGCCGCTGCTGCGCGCCGCCCAGGCCCTGGCCGCCAGAGCGGGCTGGCGGGCGTGCTGTTCTACGGCATGGCCGGGGCCGGCAAGACCTCCTGCGCCCTCGAACTGGCCTACCGCCACGAACGCGATCGCTTCCGCGGCTACGTCTGGTTCAAAGCCCCCGACGAAGACCAGGCCAGCGACATTCAGAAGGTCTTCAACGACTTCCTGCTCGAGATGGAAACGCAGCTCAGCCTGCACGAACTCAACCTGAGCGCCTTCGCCGACCAGCCGCAGGAATTCAAACGCCGCACCGCCCCGCGCCTGAAAGACGTGCTGCAGCGCAACGCCATTTTGGTGGTGATTGACAACGCCGAAAGCCTGCTGACGGCCAGCGCGGCCTGGCGCGACCCGCAGTGGGGCGTGCTGATCGAAGAGGTCTTCCTGGCGCAGCGCGGCCCGTCGCGGCTGGTGCTGACCAGCCGCCGCCTGCCGGCCGCCCTGCAAGCGCACCCACGCCTCAGCCGCCAGCCGATCCACGCCCTCAGTTGGCGCGAGAGCGCCCTGCTGGGGCGCAGCCTGCCGCACCTGCGCCGGCTCTCTGAAGCCCCCGCCACGCGCCGCCTGTGGTTCGCCGCCCTCGAAGCCGCCCAGGGCCACCCCAAACTGCTCGAACTGGCCGATACACTGGCGGCTGACCCACTGGCCCTGGCCGCCCGCCTGCAAGACTCCTCCCCCCTTTCAGGGGGGAGGCCGGGAGGGGGGGCGGCAGGGGGGGGCGACGACAAAGTGCAGCGCTTCTTCGCCTGCGACGAGAGCGCCTACGAAGAAAGCGACTTTTTGCCCATCCTGGCGCGCTGGACGACCGACCTGGCCAACGCCCTGCCCGCCGCGGCGCGCCTGCTGCTGTTCTTCCTGGCGCGTCTCGAACCCGAAGATTTGAATTCGATGGTGGTGGAGGCGAATTGGGGAGACTTTTTGCAACGCCTGACGGGGCAGCGGGGAGCGGGGCAGCCGGGGAGCGAGGGTGCGCCACCTGCTGGCGACTGCCCTGCCTGGGCCAACGCCGCCCTGGCCGAACCCGATTTTGGCCTGCCCGCCGCCCTGCACGCCCTCACCACCTCCGCCCTGCTCGACGCCCGCCCCCTGCCCGCCAACCTGCAATCTGCCACCCTGCCCCCTGCAACCTATTCCCTCCATCCCGCCCTGGCCGAGACCGCCCGCAGCCTGGCCCCCGCCGCCGCCCTGGCCGCCGCCGATTGGGAACTGGGCGATTATTGGAAAGCCGTATTCATGCACGGCATCCGCACCGAAATGCAGGGCGGCGGGCCGCTGGTGGTGCTGGGCGGCAAGCGCGCCGCCCCCTACCTGCTGCGCGCCCGGCGCTGGGAAGAAGCCAGCACGCTGATCGAGGGCGTCATCCAGCGCGACACCACCCCGGCAGCGCTGGCCTTCGCCCTGCCCGCCCTGCGCCAGGTGGTTGCTGCCACCGAGGGCACGCCCGAAGGATTGGAAAACGCCGGCGTGCTGGCCAACGCCCTGCTCAAGGCCGGGCGCTACGCCGAGGCCGAGCAAATGGAACGCGAGGTGATTGCCCGCTGTGTGGCGCAGGGCAATTATCGCCTGGCCTCGGTCGCGGCGGGCCAACTGCTCAACCTGCTGAAAGCCCTCGGCCGCGCCGCCGAAGCCCTGCCGCTGGCCGACGAGAAGGCCGCCTACACCCGCCGCGCCGGCCTCGGCCCGTGGACGCAGCTCTCGGATGAAGCCCAGCGCCTGCAACTGCTCAACGCCCTCGGGCGCTACCAGGAAGTGCTGCAGGCGGTGGAGCAGCTCCGCCCGCAGTTAACTGCGCTGCCCGAAGAAAGCCAGACCGAAGAGATCGCCAACCCCTGGAATGTGCGCGAAGGCCTGCTGGATACCGGCCGCTTTGCCGCCCTGGGCCTGGAACGCTGGGAAACCGCCCTGGCCCTCAACGCCGAAAGCATCCGCTACAAGCAAGCGCGCGCGGCCGATGCCGCCGAAGTGGCCCGCAGGCGCTTCAACGACTACTCCCCGCTGCTGCGCCTGCGCCGTTACGCCGAGGCCCGCCGCCTGCTGGAAGCCTGCCGCCAGGTCTTCGAGGCCGAACGCGACATCCCCGGCTTGGGCAAGGTCTTCTCCGCCCTGGCCGACCTGGAATACCAGGAAGCGCGGGAGCAGGGCGCTCCCGCTTCCCAGGCCGCCGTGCGCTTCGAGCAGACCGCCCTGCGCTACAAGTACCAGGTCGGCGAACCCGAAGACTGCGCCATCAGCCACAACAACCTGGCCAATTACCTGCAGCGCACCGGTGCGCCCGCCGCCCTCGTCCTGGCCCACCGGCTGGCGGCAGGGAGCATTCGCGTGCAAATCAGTTCGGGCATGTTAGCCAGTACACTTAACAACCTTGCCAACGCCCCGCTCCCGCCGCAGCCGCCTTCCTTCGCCGAGGTGGTACAAACCGTCGAGCAAATCGAAGGCGTGCGCTTTGCGGGCCTGTTCGAGCGCCTGCCGCGGGTTGCGCCAGATGGGGATGCCACCATTGCGGCAGTGTGGGAGATGGCGAAGAAGGAAAAGGGGAAACGAGAAACGCGTCAACAGGCGCAGGAGCAGGTGCTGGCGCAGATGCCGCCGGCGGTGCGCCAGGCGTTTGACTTGGATGGGGAAGCGTTCAGCCAGGCTTTGGGGGCGGCGCTGGAAGCCCTGCCGCCGGAGCAGGCGCAAGCCATCCTGCGCCAGTTGCGCCAGGCTGATTTGATCAGCGGCGGGGGTGGCGAGGCAGAAGCACCGCCCTCCGGCCCGGATATGGCAGAGGTCTTGCGCGAGTTCGATCCGCTGCTGCGCGGCATTGCCGCGGTGGCCCAGGGCGATGCCGGCCTGCGCCCCCAAATCGAGGCGCTTTTGCCGCAGTTGGAGCAAAAGGGCTGGCGCTTGATGGGGCCGGTGATCCTGCTGTGGCATGGCGAGCGCGACGAAGCCGCGCTGACCGAGGGCCTGGATGACAGCGATGCGATGCTCGTGCGCCAAATCCTGGCCTACGTGCAGGCCGGCGCGGCCTGAGGCCTCATCCCGGTGAGCAGCGCCATCCCTTCCGCGGTCAGGTTCAGTTCGAGCGCTGCCAGGTTTTCGGCCTGGCGCCGCGGGTTGAAGCCGGTGGGGATAGTTGAGGGCGCGCAAGGTTTCCAGCTTCTTTCATTCGTGGGGAATGTCGCTGACATCGTCAGCGGGTATTAAACAAACAAGGCGCAGTTCATTGAAGAACTGCGCCTTGTTCGTGTGGGCCCGCCTGGACTCGAACCAGAAACCAAAGTGTTATGAGCACTCCGCTCTGCCATTGAGCTACGGGCCCGTGAGATAGGCGGGTGAATTATATCGCGGGTGGCGTAGATTGACCAAAGTTTGGCGACATGCAAACTCAGGTGTCAGGGCGCAATGCCCCAAACATGGATGGTTTTGTCCCACAGGGTTGCTGAGAAAAAGAGACCATCGCTGGAAAGGGTGGGGGCGCTGAAGGGGCCGAGGTAGGTAAACAGGGCGCTGCCATCGTCAATTTTGCGGAAGGTCAGGTCGCCGTGCCAGTCTATGAACAGGGTTTTGTCGGCTGAGAGCAGGTAGGGTTGCAGCTCGTAGCTGGCCCGCAGTTGGCAGGTGCTGGCATTCCAATAGCCCAGGGTTTTATCCTGCTGGTAAGTGGCCAGCGTCGCGCCGTCGGAGGAGAAGAACACCCGCTGCACATTTTCCAATTTCGCCACATCGCCCACCCCGCCGATCACGCACACCTGTTTTCCGCTATCCACCAGCCAGATGCGCACCGTGCCGCCCTGCGAAATGGTCGCCAACACCTGACCATCAGGCGTAAAGGCGATGTCGGTTGTGGCGGCCAAATTGGCCGCGATGGTGCGCAGTTTGCTGCCATCGGTGGCGTAGAAAACATCCACGTTCGTGCCAGCGATCTGGGCGCGCATCACCCCGTTGCTGGAGGTGATTTCGGTGGCACTGGCGGCCAGGGCATTGCTGGCTTTGCCAATGCCGGGGGAAGTGGTGGCCGTATCGCGGTTGAGCGAAGCCAGGTTTTCTGCCGCGAGAATGTCCCACATCTGCACCACCGATTGCGCCGAGAGCGAATAAAGCCACAATTCGTCGGGCGAGGTCAGCACCTGGCTGATCCACGTTTTCGACACGTTCAGGCTGGCGATTGGTTTTTCATCTACCACACGCGTGACCTTGATGGTAAATTTTTCACCGACGGGGTCATCGGCAATTTGCGAGGTGTACCAGAAGGCCATGTACGTGCCATCGGCAGAGAGGTGAATGCCGATGGTGCCGTCGCGGTCATAGGCGTAGTTGCCCAGCGGCACGTCTGGCGCACCCGAGGCCCCATACCGCCAGACGTTAATCGTCTGCCGTTTGCGATGATCCACGGCCACGGTGCGCCCATCGCCCGAAAATTCCACCGCGCTGCCATCGAGAACGCCCAATTCCTGCCAGTTGCTTACCTTCCATAAGCGCACGATATTGGCCTCTGGCGTAATGCTGGCCAATACCTCGCCATCTGGCGAGAAGTGCAGGCCGGTGACGCCAAATGAACGGAGTTCTTGCGCCAGCGAGCCATCGCTCAGGCGGATGATTTGCACGGTCTGGTTGGTGGCGGGGATAGCCAGGAATTGGCCGTCGCGCGAAATATCGGCGGCCTGGGCGGGGATGTTTTCAGCCGTGTACGCCAGGCTGCCATCGGCCACCCGCCAGACGAACGTGTGGCTGCCGCCGCTGACCACGTATTGTCCATCGTTGGAAAAGTTCACCCGGTTGAGCGCATCAGCCAATGGATTGGTCATGGTGAAGAGAAGCTGCTGCGCCTGCCAATCCCATAACACCGTGTCGTGCTGGCAGGCGGCGGCCACCAGACGATGATCGGGCGAGAGAGCAATTTGCGTGGCAGGGAATTGCAGCGGCACTTCACCAATGGGGATCAGATCGCCTGGGTTGTAAAAGTAGATGCGCGTGCTGGTGGCCAGGGCCAGCACGCTGCCATCGGCAGACAGGCTCATGTGCATGAAGGCCCCTTGCCCAGAGGTGGCCAGTTTGATCATCTGGCTGAATTGATCTGCGCCCAGTGCTTGCGTCAAATCAGGCAAATCAACCATGCCTGCGGGGTAATTCAATGGCGCCGGGGCGGCCACCGGTTCAGGGGTGGGCGAAGCGGCAGGTTCGCTGGTGGGGGCAGAAGGGGTGGCGGTTGCTTCAACCGTGGGGGAAGGCGCGTCGGTCGCCATCGGCGTGTCGGCGGTTGGCGAGGCGGCCTGCGTTGCGGTGGCAGGCGGGCGCGTGGCTGATGGCGGCAATAACGCCAGGCGTGAGGGCGTAGCCGGGCCAGCAACCCATTGCTGCCAGGCGGGCAGCCGGGTGACGAAGAACCCGCCGCCCAGCAACAGGCCGATCAAGAGCAAAGCCAGCACCGCCCACACCCAGCGCCCCCTGCCCCGCGCCGCCGCCGGGCGCGGCGTGGCCGCTGGAACAACACGCTTGCGCGGCGTGGGCAGGGCTGGCTGCGGGGTATCGCTGCGCCGTGCGGCCACCGTCGGCTCGTCGGTCAAGGTGGGGGTCACTTCGGCCCGGGGGAGGGGCTGGCCAGCCAGCAGGCGTTCTAAATCTTGCACCATCGCCGCCGCGGTGGGGTAGCGGTTGACACGGCGCTTGTTCATCGCCGCGTCAAGGACGGTCTGTACCGCGGCGGGCAGTTCGGGGCGCCGCGCCAGGATATGGGGCGTGGGGGCCGTGATGTGCTTCATGATCTGGCCCATGGGCGTATCGGCCAGATAAGGCGGCTCGCCCGATAGCATTTCATAGAAGATGCAGCCCAGGGCGTAAATGTCGCTGCGGCCATCCAGGTCGCGCTCGCCGCGGCCCTGTTCGGGGCTCATGTAAGCGGGCGTGCCGACGATGCCCGTGCCGGTGAGGGTGGCCCCGGCTTCAGAGAGTTTGACGATGCCGAAATCGGCCAGGCAGGGTTCGCCGCGGGCATCGAAGAGGATGTTTTCGGGTTTGAGGTCGCGGTGTACCATGCCTTTGGCGTGGGCTTCGTCGAGGGCGGGGGCGATCACGGTGACGATGCGGATCGCTTCGGCCAGGTCGAACGGCTTGCCGCCGCGAATGCGTTCGGCCAGTGAGCCGCCCGCCATCCAGCGCATGACCAAAAAGGGTTGGCCGTCGGCTTCGCCGTAGTCGTAGACGCTGACAATGGCCGGGTGATCGAGGCGGGCCACAGACTGCGCCTCGCGCTCAAAACGGGCCTTGAAGTTGCCATCGTGAAGCAGTTCGGCCGGCAGCACCTTGATCGCCACCTCGCGGTTGAAGGTGGGGTCGTGCGCCAGATAGACAATGGCCATGCCGCCACGGCCCAGTTCTTTTTGCACTTGATAACGGCCAATCGTTGTTGGGATCATGGTTGCCTCTATGGTCTGTATTCGCGCAATGCGGGTTCGACGCGTTCTTTCTTCAGCGCGGAAAAATCGGGCATTTTCAAGGGGGTAAAGCGCTGCCCCGTGCCGACATCGGAAAGGGGGATGTAATACACTTGAGCGCCCACGCCTTTACGCGCATCCTGAAAGACAAAAAGCAGGTGTTGGCCATCCGGGCTGAATTGAATATCCTGGTAGCAGCACTGCCCATCAATGGGGTCCACCACCTGCTCCTGGCGCGCCGCCATGTTGTAAATGACCAGGTTGCCATAACCGTTCAGATAATTGCCATGCAGGGCGAACAGGTTGTAGCCATCCCAGCCGAAATCGTCCAGCCTGGGGCTGTCGTTGGGGCCGCTGTAGGCCCGCATGGTGAAGCGATTGCCAGGGAAGATGTCCAAAATGTCAATCGGTTCGCCGCAGGGGCGAAACTGGTAGACCTGGATGGTATCCATCAAACGTCCGTTGATCGGCTTGGCAAAGACGGCGGCCAGGGTGGTCAGGTCGGGCGAAAAGCGCGTATGTTTGCCGCCTTCGTAGGGGCAGCCCCCCATCGTTTCGATTTGCGGCACCACCCGCACCTGATCAAACACGCTCAGGTCAAACGGCCCGACGAAATTACGCCAGACGAAGGTCTTATTGACCATTTCAACCACGCCACCCAGCACCATGCGGGCGCTATCTGGCGAGATTTCAAAATCTTCGTAGCAGCCCAGTGGCATCACCGTCCCAGGCGCATCGCCATCCATCGGCAGCAATTTGTAGCATTCGTTGAACGCGAAGGTCAGGCCGTCGCCCTTGGGTGTCCATTGCAGGTCGAGCTTGGGGCCTTTGCCGTCGAAGGTCAACTGCTGCAAACCGCTGCCGTCCAGGTTCATCATCCAGACGTCGTTCTGATAGACAAAAGCCAGCTTGTCGGCCTGACCGACGACAAAGGGCGTGGGGGTGGGGCTGAGGGTGATGGTGGGGCTGGGCGTGGTGGTGGGTGTGGGGGTGGGCGTGGCGGTGCGCGTGGATGTGGCCGTGGGCGTAGCCGTGACCGTGGGTGGAATGGGGGTCAAGGTGGATGTGATCGTCGGCGGAAGCGGCGTGAAGGAGGCCGTGAACGTCGGCAAAAACGGCAAGGCGGCCACCAGCGTGGCACGCGCCAGGCGTAAATCGAACGTCCCCTGGTAAAAACCAAAGCCCGCCGCCAACACCCCCAACACCAGCAGCCAGAACAAGGCCGCGCTCAGCCGCCGCAGGGCCACAAAGCGCCTGGGCTTAACCGGCGACTGGCGCATCTGCTGGATCAGCGCCGTGGGCAGGCCGGATGGCAAGCCGGCGGCCTCGGCGATAGCCTGCACCAGGGCGGCGGCGGTGGCGTAACGTTGCTGCGGATTTTTGGCGAATGCCCTGGCAAGGGCCTGCTCTACCGCCACAGGGATGTCGGGACGCAGGCGGCGCAGGCTGGGCGGGGCATCGGTCACGTGGCGGGCGGCCTGCTGGATGGGCGTATCGGCGGGCAAGGGCGGCTGACCGGTGAGCATCTCGTAGAACACGGCAGCCAGCGAGTAAATGTCGCTGCGTTCATCCAGGTCGGCGCGACCCAATGCCTGTTCGGGGCTGGTGTACGCCGGGTTGCCATCCAGTGAATGGATCATGCGCTCGGCCAGGGCCGTCGAGCGTTTTACCAGGCCGAAATCGCTCAGGTTGGCCTGTCCATTTTCATCGAACAAGATGTTGCTGGGTTTGATGTTGCGATGCAGCACGCCGCGCCGGTGAGCGGCATCGAGCGCCTGCGCCAGGCGGCTGAGAATGGGCAGGGCGTCTGCGAGGCTGTAGATGCCTTGCTTGAGTTCGTCTTGCAGGCTGCCGCCGGGCATGTAGCGCATCAACAAATAGGGCTGCCCTTCGTGCGTCTCCAGCCCGTCCAGATGCACCACGCCTTTGAGGTCTGACAGGTACAACGTCTGAATCTCCAACTCGAACTGCTGGCGGAACTGCGCATCGTCCAGGAAGCCATCCGGCAGGAATTTCAGCACCACTTCGCTGCCGTCATCCTGGTTATAGGCCCGGTAAACACGGCAGCGCCCACCGGGGGCGAGTTCTTCTTTGATTTCACAGGGGCCAATTTTGCTGGGCATGGTCATGGTGTGCCTTCCCGGTTCAGGGTTGAATCCCCCATAGCGTGATCTCCCCCTGCGCCAGGATCGCCATCAGCGTGCCATCGGGGGAGAACGTCAGGCGGTCTAACGGCAGGTTGGGGATGGTATGGAGCAGCGTCCCATCGGAGGTCTGCCAGAAATACAGGTTCGCGCGCTCGTCATACGCAAGGAGCAGCGCGCCATCGGGCGAATACCACAGGCGCTGCATGAAATCCTTGCGGTCTGGCACGGCCAGCCAATGCGCCACCGTGTTATCGGCCACATTCCAGATCGTGATGCCGTGTTCGGTGGCCGCCGCCACCTGCCGCCCATCAGGCGCAAACTGGATGGCCTGGATGCGCTGCGCCATGCCGCTGACCATCACACCCGGAAAAGTCGTCCCCCGGTTCAGGGCAAAGATGTTGATGCCCTCGCTGGTACACGTGCTGCCCGCTTTCTGCAAGCAGCCCACGTAGGCCAGCATGGTGCGGTCGGCCGAGAAGGCCATGCGTGCATCCAGCCCGCGCAGCGCCCAACGTTGGGCGTTTTCGAGGGCGCTCCACACGCGCACCGTATCTTCGCCCACCCCAATCAGCGATTGCCCATCCAGGCTGAACATCAGGCGGAAAATGCTGTAATTGGGGATCAACCACTCCAGCTTGGCATTTTCCACCCGCCACAGGCGAATGGCCGGGTCGCCCACGGCGCTGCCCGAGGCCAACAGGCTGCCATCGGGGCTGAAGGCCAGGCTGGTGAGCGCCCCTTCGTGGCCTTCCCAGGCGCGCGTGGCGTGGCCGGTGGCGACATCCCACAAGGTAATGGTGGCATCAGTACGCATGGCAAGCAGGCGGTTATCGGGCGCCAGTTCGAGCAGCGGGGCGCGCAGGTTGGCATCGGGTTTGCCGGCCAGGTCGAGCGGAACGGTGGTGGCCTGGAGCAGCATCGCCCCGGTGGGCAGGTGCCACAGCGCCGAACCGCCGATCAACAACTGGTTATCGGAGGAAAAGATCAGGTCGCTGCCGGTGATATTGCAATCCATTTCGAGCGTGCGCTGTGCGGCCACCTGGGTGATGTTGGCGGCGGCGATGCGCGGTAAAGCGGCCTCGGCCAGGGTCAACTGGTCTTCGGCAGTGTCGGGAATCCAGATGCGTTGGCCGGGGAAAATGGGGCTGTCGCAGGTGAAGCCGTTGAGGGCGCGCAGTGCGGGCAGTTTGACGCCCTGGCTGCTGGCCACGCTGTACAGCGTATCGCCGGCCTGGACGGTATAAGTGGGCGGCACGTGCGCGATGCTGGCCTGGTAGGCCGCCGGCAAGGCCCAGGTGGTGAGGCTGCCCGGCGTGCCCAGCAGGATAAACTTGCCATCGGGCGCAAGCGCCACGGCCTCGGCATTTTTGGCGTTGCGGGCGGGGAATCCATCCGCGTTTAGCTCACCCAACAGCAGCCCGTTAGAAACCTGCCACAGGCGGCGGCCAGTCAGCAAAACCTGTCCATCCAGCGCAAACAACACGCCATCTGCCGCCGATTGCAAATGGTAGATCAGGCGCTTTTCAGGCACATGCCACACGTCCGACGAGGAGGCCAGCAGCGTGCCATCGGGTGAAAACGCCAGGCGCTTGACCGGGTCTGCCGAAGGAAAGATGGCCAGCGTTTGCCCGGTAGCAGCGGTGAACACGGTCACACCCGCCTGGCCGCCAATGGCAACCTGACTGCCCGGCGCATCGAAGGCCACGCTGAGCATGTTGGCCGGGCCAGTGATCGTATCCACCGCCACGCCCTCCCGCGTCCACACCTGCACCCGCTCCTGCGAAACCGACACAAACTGGCTGCCATCGGGCGCAAAAGCCAGGTCGGTGACAGGGCGTTTGTGCTGGTACAGCGCCTTGATCTGGGCGCCATCGCTCACCTGCCACAAACGCACCGAGGTATCCTCCGATGCCGTGGCCAGCGTGGTGACATCAGGCGAGAATTGCACCCGGTTGACCGGGCCGATATGCCCGTTGAGTGTGGCGTAGGGTTTCCAATCGCCCACCTGCCAGAGGTAGACCTGGTTTTCCACCGCCACGGCCAGCAAGCGCCCATCGGCAGAGAGGGCCACGTCGCGCACGCCCGCCATGCACTCAAAGGTATGCTGCAAGGCAAACTGGGTGGCATTGGCCAGCAGCAGGGTATCGGGCAGGGTCAGCGGGCCATAGGTAAACGCGGCCGGAATTTGAATTTGCACGCCCGCCGCCGGGCGGCTGTCGCAGCGCCAGCCATTCAGGCTGATTAAATCGTTCAGGCCGACGTTGAACAGCGCGGCGATGCTGAAGATCGTATCGTCGCGCACGATGGTGTGCGATGTGGCGGGGGCCAGTTGCGTTGGCGTGCCGCCCTGCGCAAGCGCCTGCGCCGTGGGCGAGGCTGGCAGGTCTGTGCTGGCAGGCGTGGCCGCGGCCGGCGCAGGCGTGAAGGTGGCCTCGGCGGCCACCTCCGCGGGTGTGGCGGTGAAATCGCTCGTGGGCGTGGGCGAGGCGGTCGGGCCAGGCGTGACCGAGGGGCCGGGCGGGCTGGTTGGCATAAACGTCCCGGCGAAAGCGACCACCGGCGGCGGCAGGTAGGCTTGCAGATCAGACTGCGTGGCGACGCCCTGGCGCACGAAGGCCAGCCCCCACAGCAGCACCGCTGCCGCCAGCGCCAGCAGGGCCAGCAGCGCCCCCAGGCAGCTCAAACCACGCCCCAGGCAGCCTGGGCCGCCCATCCGCCCCATCTGCACCGTGGGCATATCGCCCGCGTCGGGCTGCGCCTCGATCACCAGGTGGGGGGTGATCGCCTCGGTACGGATTTGGGCTGGCAGCGGCGGCAGCGTGTGGGCGCTTTTGCGCGGCGCTGCGAACTTTTCGGGTTGCTGCAAGGCCGCAGCAAACGCCCCGGCAGAGGCAAAGCGTTCGGCCGGCGCGGCGGCCAGGGCGTGCTGCACGATGGCCTGCACCCTTTTTTGCGTCGGGGCCGCCAGGCCGCCGATCTCTGGCAGGGGCAGGGTGATTTTCGCCACCGCATAGCCCAGCACCGTCTCGGCAGTAAACGGCAACTGCCCCGTCAACATCTGATAAAACAAACCGCCCAACAGATAGACATCCTGGGCGGCAGTTCTTTCGATATCCACATTGCCTTGAGCCACTTCGGGGCTGAGGTAAGCCAGCGGGCCGATGATCCAGGCAGGGCTGGCATGGCCGGCGGCGGCCGATTGGGCGAACATGATCATGCCAAAATCGGTCACGTGCGGCTGACCGGCGGCATCGAACAGGATGTTGGTGGGCTTGAGGTTGCCATGCGCCAGGCCAATGGCATGGACGGCATCCAGGGCGGGGGCGATGGCCTGCACAATGCGCACGGCCTCGTCGAAGGGCAGTGGGCCTTGCGCCAGGCGGTCGGCCAATGACCCGCCCGGCAGATAGGGCGTGACGATATAGGGCCGCCCGTCTTCCTCGCCGAAGGCCAGCACCGGCAGAATGGCCGGGTGTTCCAGCGAGGCCACCAACTGCATTTCCAAGGGATAGCGCCCGCGCACCGAAGGGTCATTCAGGCAGGCGGGCAGCAGACGCTTGACCACCACCTGCGCCTGGCGGTCTTCATCCCAGGCCAGGGAGGTGTCGGCGAGGTCGGTGTGGGCTATATCTGACTGGAGGGTGTAAGGGCCAATTTTTTGCGCAGCCATGCGGTTGCCTCGCTAGGGGCGCACCGGGCGCAAGACGGCCTGGGGCTGTTCGAGGCGCTGGGTGAAAAAGGCATCGGGCAGCGCAATGGGCAGGTATTCTGCCCCAGAGCCTAAGGTGTTGAAATCAATCAGATACAGCTTGGTTTCGCGCATGTAACGATTATCCTGAAAGGCGAACAACAGGTAATTGTTATCGGGGCTCCAACGAAAATCGCGAAAACAGCAGTTGTTACCCAGGGGTTTGAGTTGTTCCAGGCTCAAAGAGAACATGTTGTACAGATAGGCTTCGCCGTAGCCGTTGAGCGAATTGATCCCCACCACGAATAAGGCGTCGCCGTCCCATTCCATCACTTCAAGCCGGGGGTCTTTATCGTAGCCGCGCAGCGTGAAGCGCGCCCCCGGAAATTCCTCGATGGCCTTGAGCGTGGGGTCACACTGGCTGACATCCATCACGCGCACCATTTCCACCTGTTTGCCGCCCTGCGTGCCAATACCGATCACCGCCACCTGGCGCGAATCGTTCGACCAGCGCACGGTGCGGGTTTTGGTCTTGGTGTAGGCCATGCAGTGTTCGACGCTTTCCAGTTGATCCTGGCGGCGAATCTGGCCGAGCAGGTTGAGGTCATAGGCATAGATGAACAGGCCATCGCTCAAACTGAGCGCCACCTGCTTGCCATCGGGCGAAATTTCAAACGCCGCCAGGTAGGAGGCCCAACTGGCGCACAAAATCTGCGAGATGGCTGGCGGCGTATCCAGCGTGACCATTTCGACGCATTTGCCGCGGATGTAGGTGATGGCATTGCCATCGGGCGTCCACTGCGGGTCTGATTTGATGCCCCCGCTGGCGGTCAACTGCTGCGTGTCGGAGCCATCCAGGTTGGCAACCCACACTTCATTTTCTTTGATGAAGGCCACCTTATCTGCGCCGCCAATGATCGGGCCAACCGGTGCGGGGGTGAGGGTGGCAGTGGGGGGCAAGGGCGTGTCGGTGGCTGGCGCGGAGGTGTCCGTCGGTTGGGGCGGCAGCGTGGCGGTCAAGGTGGGTTCTGATGTGGACGTGGCGGCGTCGGCGTTGGTAAAGGTGGACACATCTGCTGCTTCCGGTGGGGTTGCCGAAGGCTTTGTCACCGCCAGTGCGGTCGGTGTGCCAGGCGCCAAGAGATCGGGCAGAAAGCGAATCGCCAGCAGCCCGCCGCCAGCCAGGATAACCCCCACCACCACCAAACCCACCAGCAGGCCCACCCATGCCGGCGAACGCCTGGCAACGGGCTGTTCGAGCGTGCGCCCCGGCGTGGATGGGCGGCGCGCCGGCTGCGGGGTGTTGCGCTTGGGGAGCGGGGTTTTGCCCCGGGCCGCGCCAGACTGCGGCGTGGGGCTTTTTTTCACGCCCTCGGTCACTGCATTGGGTTCCAGCGCTATCGTTGGCACAAAACCGCGCAGGGGCATGGGGCTGCCATCCACAATGGCTTCGATGGCCGCCGCCATTTCGGTGGCTTTGCTGAAGCGGGCAAATTTGCGCTTGGCCATCGAGCGGACGATGATCTCCTGGCATTCGGGCGGCAGGCCGGGGTTGGCGGCGAGGATATTGGGGATGGGGGCGGTGATGTGCTTGAGAACCAGGCCGGTGGGCGAATCGGCTTCGTAGGGCAATTGGCCGGTGAGCATTTCGTAATAAATTGCCCCCAGGGCGTACAGATCGCTGCGCCCGTCAATGTCGGTTTCGCCGCGGCCCTGTTCGGGGCTCATGTAGGCGGGTGTGCCGACAATGGTGTTGCCGGTCAGCGTGGTGGTGGCTTCCGAAAGTTTGGCGATGCCGAAATCGGAAAGGTAAGGCTCGCCATTTTGATCGAACAGGATGTTGGCGGGCTTCAGATCGCGATGGATGATGCCTTTCTGGTGCGCCTGATCCAGTGCGGGGGCAATCCGCGAGATGATGTAAGCGACCTCTGGCAGTGAAAGCGGGCCTTCGGCCAGGCGTTCGGCCAACGAATTGCCCAACATCAAACGCATGACAAAATAAGGCTGCCCGTTTTCTTCGCCGAAGTCGTATACCGGCACAATGGCGGGATGCTCCAGCGCGGCAATGACCTGCGCTTCGCGCTGAAAGCGGGCGCGAAAGTTGGGGTCTTGCAACAATTCCACCGGCAGCATTTTGATCGCCACCTCGCGGTTGAAGAGCGGGTCATGAGCGGCATAGATGGTGGCCATGCCGCCGCGGCCAATTTCGCGCCGAACTTCATAACGACCGATTTTTTCAACGCTCATCTTCTTTTACCCCTCCCCGGGAAACTATTGCATAATGTCTGATTTCTGAAAGCTCAGGCGGACATTCTTGCCCAGGCCGATCTCATCCCCCGCGTTCAGCAGTTGCAGGCGGCGAATCTGCTGGTTATTGACGAAAGTGCCATTGGTAGATTGCAGGTCTTCGAGCAGATAGCCCTGCGCCACCTGGCTGATGACGGCATGTTTGCGCGACACTTCCAGTTCGTCTATGACTATATCACAGGCGGGGTTACGCCCCAACACCATGCGCGCTTGCGTCAACGCAAACACCTTGCCCCGTGCTGGCCCGACCGTCATCGTCAATTGGTAGGTGGGCCTGGCCTCCGGTGCAGCCGATTTGGCCACCATGTCGCGCAGCTTCTGGCGCACGCCGCGGGGTTCCACTTCTTCGGTGGGGATGACGTCTTTGCCGCGCGCCCGTTTTTCGGCGGGTATGGCCGGCATTTGCGAGCGGTCGCGCGGCACGGTATTTTCAGGAGGGTGCAGCGGGCGTTCGGGAAGGCCAGGGTGTAAATGCTGCAACACCGATTTGTTTTGCAGCGCAGACTGCCGGGCGGTTTCATCCACTTGCTGGATATTTTCGATCAAGGTGCGAATATCGGCAAAGCGGTGATCGGGCTGGCGCGCCAGGGCGCGTTGCAGCACGGGGTCTATGCCGGCGGGCACGTCTTCGGGCCAGGTATCCCACAGGCGCACATCCAACGCCTTCATGTGGCTGCCGATGATCTCGATCAGCGATTTTCCGGCGTAGAGCGGTTGGCCGGTGAGGATTTCAACAAACACGCAGGCCAGGGCGTATTGGTCCGAAGCCGGGCTGGCGGGCTGCCCATTCCACATTTCGGGGGCGATATATTGCGGGGTGCCCAGCACGGCATCGGTGCGGGTGCGCGTACCGCTGGACTGCGTGGCTTTCACCAGGCCAAAATCGGTCAGCACCGCCCCATCGGCCGCGCTGTACAGGATATTTTGCGGTTTGATGTCGCGGTGGATGATGCCGCGTTCGTGGGCAAATTCGAGCGCTGCGCCGATCTGCACGATCACCTGCAAAGCGTCACGCCAGATCAGGCGGCCGCGCGTTTTGATCACTTTATCGAGCGGCATCCCGTCAACATAGCGCATAGCAATGTAGTGCTGCCCGTCGGCCTCGCCTAAATCAAGCACCCAGGCAATTTGCGGATGGATCAGGTTGGCCGCGGTTTGCGCCTCGCGCAAAAAACGCCCGGCAATCTCTTCATCCCCCGCCAGGGTAGATTTCAATACCTTGAGCGCCACCACGCGGTTCAGGCGGGTATCGCGGGCGCGGTACACCGTAGCATACGAACCGCTGCCCAGGGGTATTTCTATCTCATACCGGCCCAACGTCGTCGGGATACTCATTCGATACCTTACTGCAAACGCAGCAACACCTTGCCCTGCTTCCACAGGTCTTCCAGGCGGTAATAGTGGCGCTTTTCAGGCGCAAACAGGTGCAAGACCACGTCGCCAAAATCCACCAGCACCCAGCCTTCGCCAGCACTGCCTTCGATGCGCCCACGCGCTTGCAGCGTCGTGCGCACGTGTTCGACGGCAGCATCGGCCAGGGCCTGTAACATGCGTTCGCTGGTGCCCGAAGCAATGACAAAGAAATCGGTAAAATCGGTTTGCCCGCGCAAGTCGAGCAGCAAAATATCTTCCCCCTTTTTCTCTTCAAGAGCATCCACAATGGTATGAGCAAGTTGCAAAGTATCCAGAGGTCACCTCGTAAGTGTATGAAATTAGTCTGCCCGCAGCGGGGCAGAGAACAGACGGGTATAAATCGAACCCTGGGGGCGTAAATCGCTTTGGAAGAGATGCACCGCCGACACATGCACCGCCCCCAGGAAACCGACCGTGGTTTTCTGCAGCACGCCGCCGAGTAAACGCACCTCTTCGGTGGAGGCGTTGCGCGCCACGCGTCCCAGCGTGAGGTGCGGGCTGAAGGGGTGGTCTTCGCGGGCATAGCCCAGGCGCGCGGTTTCAGTTTCGATGCCAATTTGCAGGGCGGCCAGTTCGGCAGGCGCTTCTACGCCCGTCCAAATCACGCGCGCCCGCCGCGGCGAGGGGAAAGCCCCCAGGCCGCCCACGCTGATCTCGAACTGGCGATGGTGGGAGGCCTCGCTGGATAACAGTTCTTGCAGCACCTTGAGATTGGTCAGCGAAACATCGCCCAGGAATTTGAGCGTGAGGTGGATGTTACCCGCCGGCGTCCAACGCACCGCGCCTTCGGGCAGTGCGCCGCGCAGTTGGGCGATCACCTTGTCCACACGAGCCTGGATGGCCGGCGATATATCAAGGGCAATGAACGCGCGAATGACAGACATACAGAATGGCTTATTCCTTTTCCCCCGCCGGCATGGTCAATACCTTTTCCACCGCTTTGCGCAAATCTAAAAAGGCCACAGGCTTGGTGAGATAAACCGCCGCCCCGGCATCCAGGCCGGTGCGAATATCGGATGGCAGGCTCTTGGCTGAGACAACAATCACCGGAATAGCCGACAGCCCCGGGTCGCGCTGCATGAATTGCAACACTTCCAACCCAGAAACGTCGGGCATCATCACATCCAAAATCACGGCATCGGGCATTTCTTTGATGATCAGGCCCATGGCGGCGGTGCTGCCATAGGACTTGATGACGTGATACCCCCCCAGACGCATCATTTCAGCGAACATTTCGGCGGTATCAGGCTCATCTTCTACGATGATAATTTTTTTCGGCGCAGATGCCATGCGTTGCCTCCAGCAAACAATTTACTGCATCCAAACATAGCATAAGAAACGGTAGAAAGCAAGGGGCGAAAAAATCCGCCAGTTCACTGGCTATGCGCAGATAACAGGCGGGCATAATCCGCCGGGGTATCCACGTCGAGCAGGACGGCGGCATCCAGCCAGGGCAGCCATGCGATGGGGTAACGTGAGAAGAGCGCTCGCCCGCCCACATCGCCGGTCAGCGCCAGCAGTTCGGAAAAGGTGGATTGGTCGAAGAGGACGGGGTTGCCGCGGCGGCCATCTACCAGCGGGGCGACGATGGCGGCCAGGGTTTGGGTATGTCGTTCAACAAGGGCGCGTAAAAGCGTGGGGGTGATGTAGGGCTGGTCAGCCAACAGGAACATGGCGCTGCCGGGAAGCCCCCACCCCGGGCCTTCTCCGGCAGGAGAGGCAGAAAGCGCACGCACGCCCGCCCGCAGCGAGGCGGCCTGCCCTTCTTGCCAGCCTTCGCAACGCGCAATCGTCACAGGCAGGCCAGACAGGGCCGCTTCTACGGCTTCGGCGTATGCGCCTGTAACGACAACCACCTGTGACAACCCGGCAGCCAGGGCTGTGCGCGCGACGCGCCGGACGAGCGGTTGGCCGTCGAAGTCGAGCAGTTGTTTGGGCTGGCCGTAACGCGTGGCGGCGCCGGCAGCGAGCAGGATGGCGGCAGAGGGTTCGTAGCGGGAGAGCAGGGGGCAGGGGGCAGGGGGCAGGTTGGAAGTGACGAGGACGGTGTGAAAGTAACCGAGCAGGTTGGGGGCGAGGGCGTTGGCGGCGGCCTGGCGTTCGGGGGTGTCGGCCTGGGTGAGCAGGCAGAGGCGGCGGGCGGCGGGGGGGATGTTTTTGAGTCCGCCGGCGGGGTGGGTAAGCCAGGTTTGCAGGGCGACGGGGGTGATAGGCGCGCCAAGGGGCAGGCCGGTGAGGGCGGAGAAGCGCTGCGGGCGGTGAACGCATTCGTCGGTGAGAGGTTGGCCGAGGGCGGAGAGGCCGGCGACAACGAGGACAGCTTCGGCGAAGGCGGGGATGGCGGGTTCGTGGTCGGCAGGGGCTTTGAGCGGGCGTTGGCGGGCGCCGTCGGCTTCGATCAGCAGCGGGCGGGCGGGCGTCTGCGCCAGGCGGTGGAGCAAAGCCAGGTTGGCGGCAGACACGCCCGGCAGGCGATCTTCGGGCGTGGCGGGGCCGGTGACGAGGATCACGCCGGGGGGCAGGTCATCGCCCATCGAAGCGTCTTTTTCCCAAACCCAGTGGTGATCAGTAAATTGGCTTTGCCATGTTCCCAGGTGCGTCGTGGTGGTCACGAACGCATCGCCAAAGGCGCGCGCCAGGGCAAACAGGGCCGTGCTTTTGCCGCCCGCTCCGACGATGGCGATGGGCTGGCGTTGCAGGCGCAGGGCGGCGGCGAGGTTTATTTCCACAGGATGGGGCGCAGGTTGGGACGGGAGAGGATGGCTTCGAGGACGCCGCCGCCGATGGCGAGGGCCTTGTCGGAGACGAGGCGGGCCAGGCGTGGGTCGGGGCGGGGGTCGAGGTCGCCGATTTTCAGTCCGGCGGGGACGGTGAGGCCGGGGTGGATCAGGCCGCGCAGCAGGCCGTCGAAGGGGGCGGCCACGGTTTGCTCGCCAACCGAGGCGATGGGCTGTCCGGCGCTGAGCAGGTCGCCGATTTGGGCGTGGGCGGTGAGGGTGCCCGAAACAGGCGCGCGGATGACGCGCTCGGCCTGATGGCCGCCGACGGGGTCGGGCAGGCCGCTGTCGGCGGCGGGGCTGCCCTGCCAGTAGACGCGGCCCAACCAGGGACCGCGCTGGGTTTCGATGGCGGCGGTGCAGTTGACGGGCGCTGCGAAGCCGGGGCCGAGGCCGATGATCATCATGCCGGGGGTGCCGAGCAGTTCGGCGGGTGTTTTTCTCATGCGGGCATCTACGATGACGGCGGGGTGCAGGGCGTTGATGGCGTGGGCTTCGGGGTCAACCAACACGGGGATAACACCTTTGCTGAGGGCCATGAAGATGGTCAGTTGGTCGGTGGGGTCGGTGACGCGGCGGGCGGTGACGCCTTCGATGGTGACTTCTTTGGTGTAGATGGCTTCGGCAAAGGAGACGGTGCGGCGCACGGCCAGCGGTTGGGGCAGTTCGGTGATGACAACGCGCAGCCCGGCGCGCTGCAGCCGCAAGGCTACACCGCTGGCCAGGTCGCCGCCGCCGAGGAGGAGGGTGAGCATGGCGGGGATTGTAGCATAAATCAAAAGCTGGTAATGGGCATCCGTCCATTACCAGCTTTTGATGATGGGGGCGTAGGTTAGATTACGCCGAGGCAGGGGTTATTCTTTGATGAACCACTGTTCGGGGGCGATGATTTTGATGAAACCTTCCACCCAGCCATTGAGCCACTGATCGGGGACATTGCCGAGGCGGACGCTGGCCGGTTGGTACAGCGGGCCGGGGCGGTTGGTGCCGATTGTCCAGAAGTTGTCGGCAGAAGATTGCATCAATTTCTTCATCCATTCCACCTGACCTTCGTAGGTAGGCTGCTGGATGGCGGTCTTGTAGATTTCGCGAATAGCCAGGAGTTCCTCGGGCATCGGTTCGCCGAACTCGTTGTTCGGGTCTACCAGGCCAAAGTACCAGGCGTTGCTGAAGAAAGCGCCCCATTCACCCGGCAGGTGCCAGCGGGGGTCAATGATAGCGGTGATGCCTGAACCACCTTCGCCGCCGTGGAACATCCAGATGTCAAAATTGTTCTTGGCGCGTTGTTCATCCCAAACGGCATTGGTGACGGCGTTGAGCTGCACTTCGACGCCCACTTTGGCCCAGTGCTTGATCAAAATTTCAGCCACCTGAACCCAGTGCGGGCCTTCGCCCATGTCGGTCATAACGGTGAAGATGGGGTTGAAGCGAGCGCCGTTTTTATCCAGGCGGAAGCCTTCGGCGTCTTTGTCGGGCAGCACTTTGTCAAGGTATTCATTGGCCTTGTCGAGGTCAAACTCGACGTATTGGGTGCAGAGTTGTTCGTTGTAGAGCGGGGAGGAAGGATAGGGGCAGACCTGCGCGGGTTCGCCCTGGCCTTTGAAGACCACTTCAATGATCTCAGAGCGGTCAACGGCATACGACATGCCAATGCGGAAATCTTTGTTCTGGAAGACTTCGCGCTTGACGGGATCGAGCGCGGTGAAATTGAAGTGGACGGACTGCATGTTGCCGTAGTCGTTGATCGGGTTGACGATCCGGATCGGTTTACCTTCATCAACAGCATCGTAGTAGAGTTCGCGATTGGGTTCACCCGGTTCTTTGAGGTAATCCAGGTCGCCATTGAGCATGGCGAAGGTGCGACTGGATTCATCCTGGTAGGAAGTGCCGAGGATGGTGTCAATGTAGGGGAGTTGGTTGCCCTGGTCGTCTACTTTGAAGTAGTAGGGGTTACGTTCCATCAGCAGGGTGGTGCCGGTGCCAATCGGTTCTTTGAGAACCCAGGCATAAATGGTGGGCAGGTTGGGATCATCGTAATAGCGTGAGGGGTCGCCCCAGGTATCGGCTGATTTCTTGAAGAACAGGCCGATCCAATCTTTGACGGCGCCATCTTCGGCCACCAGTTTATCTACATCGGGGTTGTATTTGGCGTGGAACTGCTGGAGATAGTGCTTGGGGTACATCACGAATTGACGGCCACCCCAGGCAGCCAGGTTGTAGGGCAGGGTGCCATAGGGTTTGTCGAAGCTGAGTTTGAGCGTGTAATCGTCAATTTTTTCGAATTTCAGGCCGGGGCCATAGCCAGAGGGGATCCAATCGGCACCAATGCCGCCGGGGAAGAGGTCTTTATTGCTGATCACATCTTCGAGGTAGAACAAGATGTCATCGGCAGTAAAAGGCTCGCCGTCGCTCCACTTCATGCCCTTGCGCATGTGGAAGGTGTATTCGGTGGCGTCCGCGCTGACATCGTAGCTTTCGAGGACGTTCGCCTCGACGCCGCTGAAATCGGGCTTCCAGGAAATCAGGTGTTCCCAGGCGCTCACGTAGAGCATACCACCCCAGGTAGCCGCACCAGCGCCAGAGCCGGTGAAGCCAAAGCGCAGTTGACCGCCGTACTTGCCGGTCTCGACCAGGGGTTTGTAAACCTTGGGGTTTTCGGGCAGGCGTTCGTCAACCGACGGCAATGTACCGGCGGCCACTTTTTCGGCCAGCATAGGCGCTTCGTTATATTTCGACATCGGTTCGGCGGGGGCTTCGGTAGCAGCCGGTTCGGCCGGGGCTTCGGTTGCGGCGGGTTCGGCCGGGGCTTCGGTAGCAGCCGGTTCGACAGGAGCCTGAGTTGCCGTCGAAGACGCGCACGAGGCAACCAGCAAACTCAAAAGAACCAGAATGTTCAAGAACGCGAGTTTACGCATTTTCACTCCTCCAAACAAAAGTATTTACTGTGGGTTATGGTTGATGGGCTGATTGGTTGGTGATAAGAAAGTGGACTTGTATGACTGGCTTCACCTCCTGATGGCTTGGGTTGGTAACCCCCAGAAAAAAACTGGCCCGCACAAGTTCGCGCGCGCGACCACTTTTCCATTCGCTGCATCCCCCTCCATTGCTTCTCGTCAGAAAGAATATCATCAATCAACGCAAACATCGCCTGCTGGATGAAATTTCAATGAAATTTTGAGTAAAATTTAGTGAATGTTTTGATTATATATTAAAAAAAACTTAACTGTCAAGTATCAATTCCGCTCACCAGCGGTCGGCGTGTTCGAGACCAGCTTAAAGATCAACTGGGCCGAGGGCGGCCCAGTTGATCGTGATTCGAACGATGGTCACATTCAGGGGGTAGCCAGCGCGTAGATGCTCATGCCATTATCATATTTCAATAGGGTATGCGGCGCTTCCACGCTATACCAGGCGCTTTCACTGCCGAGGGTGACTTTCCAGGCGGTGAACTCGCCGGCAGGGATGGTGATGGTTTCCTGGCCGCGCACGCGCAGGGCGGCGCTCTCGCTTTGCGGGATGGCGCGCTGCCGTTCCTCCGACCACCTGGCCGGGCGGGCCAGGGTGACGCGATAGGCCGCCCCTTCCTCGAAAGCCAGCGCTGCTAAACGCCACGGCCATTCGCCAGTCAGCAGCGTGTCAGCGGTGACGGACAGCGGGGCTTCAGGGGTGCGGTCGAAGATCACTTGCAGGGCGAGGTCGTCGCTGCGCAGGCTGGCATCCATGCGGTAGTTTTCGGCTTGCAGGTCGCTGTGCCAGGCCAGCAGGTGCAGGTTGGCGGCATCCCAGCGGGCCAGCATTTGCTCCTGATGGATGCCATCGGCATAGAAGCTGCTGCCTTCCCGATATTCATAGGCTTTCTGATGGTCGAAGCGGCATTCGAGCTGGTATGTGTCCTCGTTGATTTCATCATCCAGCAAGCGCTGGCAGGCTGCTTCGCCGATGACTTCATCGGCCCGGTTGCGAATTTCATACTGCCAGGCGGCTTCTTGTGACCAGCCTGGCGCAGTCAGTTCGAGCGGCTGCTGCACCATCAGATCGGGGTTGAGGGCCACATACATTTCGGCGGCGGCCATGAACAGGATGAGCAGCGCTGCCGGGAGCAGCGGCCACGCCTGGCGGATGCCAAAGGGGGCGCGTTCTGGCGCGGCGGCAGGCGGCGTGGTGAGTCGCCCGAAGGCGACCAGCAACGCCAGGCAGATTCCCAGGCCCACCAGCGCCAGGGGCAGCGTTCCCATCCAAGCTACCGGCATATCGGGCCAGACGACCATCATCAACATGACCACGGGCGAAAACAGGTTATACGAGAAGTGCAGCAGCACGCTGGTGACGAGGGAGTCGCTGCGCCAGTACATCCAGCAGATGACCAGGGCAAAGGGCAAGATGCCCAAAAAGCGCAGGAAGCTCAAATGGAAGAAGGCGAACATCACCGCCACCAGCACAATGGCGAAGCCGATGCCGCGCCGCTCGTAGCCGCGCTGGATCACACCGCGGAAGAGAAATTCTTCGCATAATGGTGCCAGGATGGCCATGCCGATGAACATCAGAATGCCACTCAGTACATCCTCCGGGATCAGCCCGGCGTAGATGTCTTCGGAGTAGTTCATCACCGAGAATAATACCGTCGAGAGCCAGGAGACGAACTGGAACAGGCTGAGGCCAATCAGCACGGTGAGGCCGGCGCTTTTCCAACCCGGCCAGCGCCAGCGTACGGTTTCGGCCACCGGCAGCTTGCGGATGCGCAGGTAGAGATACGCTGGCAGGAAGATGAGCAGGATTTCGGTGGCGATCAGCCCCCATCCGACCGAAAAGTATTGCAGGGTCGAGCCGCCGATGGCAACCAGCAGCAGGGTCAACAGGAAGAGGCCGCTGGCCGCAGGGATGGTCGGGCGCGCAGCGCCCTGCGGGCTGGTTGGCTGAAGTTCAGGAGTTATGTTCATAGTTTTTTCTCTTTCTACTTGCGTTCGCGCCGCAACAGCCATACCACGGCGGCATAGGCGATGACAATGGATATGCCCAGCGCCGACAATCCGGGGGCAATATTCCCCAGGGTTGCTTTACTTGCCAGCGCCAGGGTGGCTATCTTGGAAACGTAAAACGTGGGGACGAGCTGGATCGCGGCCATCAGCGGTTCGGGCAGGGTAAAGATGCTCACCCAGGAGGGCAGGAGCATGGATAGCATGACTACACTGGAGAAGATGTTGACCTGACTCATGGTTTTGAAGGCTGTGCCCATCAGCAAGCCCAGGCCCACCAGGAACATCGCCCCCAAGAAAGCTGCCAAAAGGGTGACAGGCCATTGCCCGGCAAAACCATTGTTCAGCACCAACAAGATGATCCCGGTCAGCAGGCTGTAGATCAGGCCGACGATGGCCTTGCCAGCCGCCACATCCACCGGGCCGCCGGGGGCCACCAGCAGCGCTTCGAGGGTGTGCTTTTCTTTCTCTTCCACCACCAGATAAGGCACTACGAACGAACCCACCATCGAGAGGGCCATCATCAGCACCACCATCAACAGGTAGACATCCACATTGAAGGACATGGTGAGGCCATCGCTGCCAACAAATTCTTCATCGCCCCAGGTCAGTTGGATGGGGAATTCCTGCCGTACCAGCAGCCACGCCTGATCGGTCACCATGCCGCGGAAAATGGCTTGCTGAATGCTGCTGGCATCGGGCTTGATGTAGGCGCGCACATGCGGCTTTGCGCCGGCATCCAGGGCGGCATCGAAGCCCGCCGGAATGACCAGCCCGCCGGTGATGGTTTTGTCATCACGCACACGCTCAATCACGTCCTCGGCAGATAAAACGGATACGACTTCGATCCCCTCGTAAGCCTGGATCAGGCCAACCAGGCGCGAATTTTCGGGGTCATAGATGGCTATTTTGAGCTGCCCCATTTCCTGCTCGTTGGGGAAAATCAACTGAAACATGAGTGACATACCAATCGGCAGGATCATGGTGAACAACAGGTAATAATTTTTGATGGCATCCACCATGTCTTTTTTCACAATCGAGAGAACAACGCGTCCGTTCATTCCAACCTCCGTCCGGTTAATTTGATGAAAACGTCTTCGAGCGTGGCTTCTGCCGAATGCAGGTTGAGTACCTGCCCCGAGGCAGCCAGTTCGCCCAACTGCCGCCCGCCTTCGGCATCGTCCAGCGGCAGCGTCAGGGACCGTCCATCTTCCAATTCTGCCACAACGTGGCGTTCGCCGTAACGCGCTTTCAGGCGGGCGGGCGTATCGAGGGCGGCAATTTTGCCTTCGTTGAGGAAGGCCACCCGGCGGCAAAGCTGGTCAGCTTCTTCCATGTAGTGGGTGGTCAGGAAAATCGTCACGCCGTCTTCGGCCAGATCGCTTACGATGCGGCGGATATCCTGCGCCACGGCCGGGTCGAGACCGCGCGTGGGTTCATCCATGAAGATGATTTTGGGCCTGTGCAGCAGCGCCCGCGCAATCAGCACGCGCTGTTTCATGCCGTTGGAGTATTTTGCCACACTGTCTTTGGCGCGTTGGCGCAAACCCACCTGCTCCAGCAGTTCATCCACCCGACGCGCTTCCACACCGTACAGGTTAGCGCTGAAAGCCAGGTTCTCGCGCGCCGAAAGGCGTTCGTACAGGTTTTGATGCTCGAAGACCACACCGATGTGCGGTTTGAGCAGGCTGTCTTGGGCGGACACGTCGAAGCCAGCCACGCGCGCCCAGCCGGAGGTCGGTTCGAGCTGGCCGGTGAGCATCTTGATCGTGGTGGTTTTGCCGGCCCCATTCGGGCCGAGAAAGCCGAAGATTTCGCCCTGCGCCACCGTAAAGGTCAGGCCATCTACGACGGGCTTGCCATTGTAAGCGCGGGTCAGGTTTTCGGTTTCGATGGCGTTCATAGCGCGCCCCGCTTTTGCGCTGCCATTAGGTAGCATGCGTTGGTATTCATGGTCAATCCTTTCTTTTTTCATCTTTCATCATTACGTTGCTCGCATTCTACAAAACAAAAAGCCCCTGTGCAACAAAAGTACGGCAGACGGCTGAAAAATGGGGCCAATGGCCGAAATGCGGGGGTGAAAAGCTGGAAGCGAATGGCAAAATGGATTCAGCCGAATTGCTTGACAGCCTCCAACTTTTGCAGATAATAACCCCACAACCGATAGCGGCAAAGACGAAGGAAAGTAGCCCCGCCAAAGCTGACAGGGCGGCCAGCGCACAGACTGAGACGCTGGCTCTTTGGAAGCGAGGTGAAGTTCCCTTCTGAGCCACCCAGGTGAAACCGTGAATGCACGTCATGTGCCATGTGTCAAGTAG
Organism: uncultured Anaerolineaceae bacterium; assembly: GCA_964606085.1. Classification (GTDB taxonomy): domain Bacteria; phylum Chloroflexota; class Anaerolineae; order Anaerolineales; family UBA4823; genus CAIQJJ01. Next base: position 13,098 of record CAZSFD010000027.1, on the reverse strand, counting down.
CCCGGGTCGCAGCCCCAGCGTTACAGGGGGAGCCTATGTTGGTAGGCGTAAAAGCGGGCGGTGCAACCAAAGAACGGTTGCGCTCAGCCAAGTTGGGTGGTACCGCGGGAAACGATCTTTCGCTCCCGTCCCTTCGTGGGATGGGAGCTTTTTGTTGGATAGGCGTAAATCGTAATTCGATATTCGTAAATCGTTCGTTCAAAGAACGATTTACGAATATCGAATTACCCTTCTCGAACATCGGAGGTGAACATGCTCGATCAACTAACCCATATCGAACAAAGCGCCTTGCAGGCCATCGCGGCCGTGCAAGAAGAGGCCGCGCTGGAAGCCTGGCGCGTGGCCTATTTGGGGCGCAGCGCCCCGCTGATGAAGGTCTTCGACCAGATGGGCAGCTTTTCCAAAGAGGAACGCCCCCTGGTTGGGCGGCGCGCCAACGAGGTGAAGAAGGCCCTCGAAGCCGCCCTGGCTGAGAAGACCGAGGCCCTGCGCCAGGCAGCCTTGCAGCATTCGCTGACTGCCGAACGCCTCGACGTCACCCTGCCGGGCCGCCCCCTGCCCCTGGGCCGCCTGCACCCGCTCACGCAAACGCTGCGCGATATCTATCGCGCCTTTGCCGAGATGGGCTTTCAGGTCTACCGCTCGCGCGAGGTGGAGAGCGACGAATACAACTTCCAGCTGCTCAACATCCCCGAAGACCACCCCGCCCGCGATATGTGGGACACGTTCTATACCACCACACCCGGCACAGTGCTGCGCACGCACACCTCGCCGGGGCAAATGCACGTCATGGCCGAGTACGCCCCTGGGCCAATCCGCGTGATTTTGCCCGGTGTGGTCTACCGCTACGAACAGGTCAGCGCCCGCAAGGATACGCAGTTCACCCAGGTCGAGGGCCTGGCGGTGGGCCGCCAGATCACCTTCGGCGACCTGAAAGGCACGCTGGCCGATTTCGCCCGGCGCATGTTCGGCCAAAACGTGCGCGCCCGCTTCCGCCCGTCCTATTTCCCCTTCACCGAACCCTCCGCCGAAGTGGACATTGAATGCTTTTTGTGCGGCGGCGCGGGCTGCGGCGTTTGCAAAGGCAGCGGTTGGCTCGAAATCCTCGGCAGCGGCATGGTCCACCCCACCGTGCTGCGCAACGGCGGCTACGACCCGGCGGTCTATTCCGGCTTCGCCTTCGGCATGGGCGTGGAGCGCATCGCCATGTTGAAATATAAAATCGAAGACATTCGCTATTTTTGGGTGAATGATTTGAGATTCTTGGAGCAGTTTTAGGGATGGATAGGCGATGATGGGTGTTCGAGATTCGATAATTCGATAATTCGATATTCGATATTCGATATTCGATAAATCGTAAATCGAATTATCGAATTATCGAATATCGAATATCGAATATCGCTCACCACATATCTGCTTATCGAAACACACAGATTTTCCTATGAGTATAACTGCCCTTGAACAACTCGATGCCTGGTGTAAGGCTCGCGATTTTGCCTTGAAGGTTTACCGCAAGGTATTGCCGTTGCTGCCCGCAGAAGAAAAATGGGGCTTGAACCAGCAAATTCGACGTGCTGCCAACAGTATTCCAGCCAATATCGCCGAAGGTCACGGACGCTTTTACTACCAAGATAACGTGCGTTTTTGCTACATTGCCCGCAGCTCACTCGAAGAAACGCTCAGCCATATCGTTATGACACATGAACTGAAGTACATTCCCACAGAACTTTATCAAGAAATTGCTGGCGACGGCGAAGCACTGACACGGCTCATCAACGGTTATATTGCTTATCTCAAAAAGCGAAAACAAGGCGCAAATGAACCCGGCGCCAACTACATGGTTCGTGAGGCCGAAGCGGTTTATGAAATTACCGATAGTTCTTTACTCGATCAAGCGTAATTCGATATTCGATATTCGTAATTCGTTATTCGTAATTCGTTATTCGAATAACGAGTATCGAATAACGAATATCGAATAACGAATTATCAAACACTCATCCCCAAAGGATTCCCCATGAAAATTCCCATCTCTTGGCTAAAAGATTTCGTTGACATCACCCTCCCCCTGCCCCAACTGGCCCACCGCCTGACGATGGCCGGCCTGGAGGTGGAGGGCATCCATTACGTGGGCCTGCCGCTGCCCAAGCCGGGCGAAGCTCACGAAGTGGGCATTTCGGGCATCGAATGGGACGCCGAAAAAATCGTCGTTGCTTCGATTGCCGAAGTGCTGCCCCATCCCAACGCCGACCGCCTGACGCTGTGCAAGCTCAACGACGGCCAGCAAGAACACATCGTCCTCACCGGCGCGCCCAACCTGTTCCCCTACAAGGGGCAGGGGCCGCTGGCCAAGCCGCTCAAGGTGGCCTACGCCAAAGAAGGCGCCCGCATCTATGACGGGCATCAGGAAGGCCAGGTGTTGGTCACGCTCAAGCGCGCCAAAATCCGCGGCGTCGAGTCGTATTCGATGGTCTGCTCGGAGAAGGAACTGGGCATTTCGGAGGAACATGAGGGCATCATCCTGCTCGACGACGATGCCCCCGTGGGCATGGCGCTGCGCGACTACATCGGCGACGCCATCCTCGACATCGCCATCTTGCCCAACATCGCCCGCTGCGCCAACATCCTCGGCGTCGCCCGCGAAATCTCCGCCCTCACCGGCGTCCCCCTCCGCAATCCGAATCCCGAATTACGATTTACGGGTGAATCTATTGAAAAGCTGGTTGAAGTCGAAATTTCCACCCCCGCCCTCAACCCGCGCTTCGTCCTCGGCCTGATCCGCGACGTGGAGATCAAGCCCAGTTCGTATAAGGTGCAACTACGTCTCAAGCACGCCGGGATGCGCCCGATCAACAACATGGTAGATGCCACCAACTACGCCATGCTGGCCCTCGGCGAACCGCTGCACGCCTTCGATTACGACGTGCTGGTGGAACGGGCCAAACGCAGCGGCGCTGACAAAGTCACCATCATCACCCGCACCGCCCAACCCGGCGAAAAACTGACCACCCTCGACGCCGTGGAACGCACGCTCGACGCCAACACCGTTCTGGTCTGCGACACCGCCGGGGCGCTCTCGATTGCTGGCGTGATGGGTGGGCAGGAATCGGAAGTCAGCGCCAACACGCGCAACATCCTGCTGGAAGGCGCGGCCTGGCATTACACCAACATCCGGCGCACGGCGCAGGCGCAAAAGCTGCCCTCCGAGGCCAGCTACCGCTTCTCGCGCGGCGTGCATCCCTCGCTGGCCGAAGATGGCGTGAAATACTGCCTGGACCTGATGGCCGCATGGTCGAACGGCCAGGCGGCCCCCGGCCTGGTAGATGCGTACCCACTGCCGCCGGCGGCCCCAGAAATCACCTTCACCCCGGCAGATGTGCAGCGCTGGTTGGGGATTGACCTGACAGCGGAACAAATCAGCGACATGCTCACGCCGCTAGGCTTCGATATTCGATATTCGAATATTCGAACATCGAATAACGAACAACAAATAACGAATATCGAACATCGAATAACCGCCCTCCCCCCCGCCAACCGTCTCGACATCGGCGACGAACTGATCGGCATGGCCGACGTGATGGAGGAGATCGCCCGCATCTACGGCTACGACCGCCTGCCTGAAACACGCATCGCCGATGAATTGCCCCCGCTGCGCGGCAACCCGGCCCTTGAAAGCGAAGAGCGCGCCCGCGATATCCTCGTCTCGCTCGGTTTGCAGGAGATCATCAGCCACCGCCTGACCTCGCCCGAACGCGAAGCCCGCCGCCTGCCGAAGCACAGCGAACCCGACGATAAGCCCTACGTGCAGATTGCCAACCCCATCGCCAGCGACCGGGTGGTGATGCGGCACAGCGTGCTTTCGTTGATGCTGGAGGCGATGGAGCGCAACGCCCGTTTACAGGAGCGCATCGCCCTGTTCGAGATCGGCCCGATCTTCCTCGCCTCCGAAGCAGGTTCGCTGCCCGACGAGCGCGCCTGCCTCGACATTGTGCTGACGGGCCGCCGCGCCCTGCCGAGTTGGCAAGGAGACGCCGCGCCGGTGATGGATTTCTACGATCTCAAAGGCATCGTCGAAGGGCTGATGGATGGGCTGCACATCCGCGGCATCCAATACAAACCGGGCGAGCATCCCACCTTCCACCCGGGCAAGTGCGCCAAAGTGTGGGCGGGCGATGTGCAGGTGGGCGTGTTCGGCGAGCTGCACCCGCTGGTGAAGGAGAATTACGACCTGCCTGCCTCCTACGCCAACACCCCGATCCTGGCCGCCGAATTTCAACTCGAAGCCCTGCTCGGCCTGATCCCACCACACTACCAGACCCACGGCGTGCCAGAATTCCCACCGGCGCTCGAAGACCTGGCCGTGGTGGTAGATGAAGCCACGCCTGCCGACCTGGTGGCCGCTACCATCCGTGAAGCCGGCGGCAAGCTGGTGACAGGCGTGCGCCTGTTCGATGTCTACCGCAGCGAGCAGGTGGGCGCAGGCAAGAAGAGCCTGGCCTACAGCGTCACCTATCAATCCCCCGAAAAGACGCTCACCGATAAAGACGTGGCCGCCATCCGCAGCAAGATCGTGCGCCGCTTAGAGCAGGTGGCCGGAGCGAAACTGCGCGGCTAAACACCTGGAAGGTGGACAGGCGCGCCAATTCTCGGTAAGATCAGCGCGTGCCTGTTCACCCAATCGTTCAAAACAAGGAGTGTAGATTATGGAAAAGAGAACTGTCGGCATCATCGCTACCATCGCCACGGTGCTGCTGTGCGGCTGCCCGGGGCTGATGGGCCTTTGCTCAGGGGCCATGTTCGCCATTGTCGGCATGATCCCTGGCGCTAAAATTGACATGGCGGGCAGCAGTGACCCGGCCGCGGCCATTGGCTTTGGCATCGCCAGCATGTGCATTGGGGTGATCTTCGTGGCTATCCCCATCGTGGTGGCCGCCGTCACCTTGCGTAAGCCGAAAACCAGCGCGGTCAACTTCGAGGGAACAATCCCGCCGGGATTGTGACCTGTCTTATTGAGATGAAAACGCCCCGCTTCGATGAAGCGGGGCGTTTTCTATTGCTGATTAATCTGACGGCCTTGATTTGCGGCGGAACTTCACCGCGCCACTTTCATAGCAAACTTATTTTCTTATGATATAGTTTTTTTATGAAACGCGGGTTGTTCTTCCTGGTTGGTTCGCTCGTTTTTATGCTGCTGGTGATCACCGGCCTGGCGCGCCCCGAAGCGCCGCCCGCCCAGGAAGAGACCGACCCCAACTGGCAAAGCATCGCCCCTGGCATTCATTACCGCCAATATCACCTGCCCGACCCCAACAACGTCTTCGTCGCTCGCATGGAAATCAGCCGCACCAATGTCACGCTCGAAAGCAGCATCGCCTCGGGCTACCTGGCCAGCGGCGCGGAGACGGTGCGCAGCATGGCCGCCCGCTACGATCAGGCCCTCAGCCAGTGGCCGGTCAGCGATGCCTGGGGCAGCGCCCGCAGCGACGTGATCGTCGCCATCAATGGCGACTACTTCACCGGCAGCGGCCTGCCGCTCAATGGCATGGTGCAGGGCGGCTGGTACATCAAACGCTTCAACGATTACGGCGGCAGAACCGGCTTCGGCTGGAAATTTTCACGCACCCCCTTCATCGGTGAATGTGTGGTGCACCCGGCTGAAAAGCAATTCGTTCAATTTGCCGATGGCAGCACCCAATGGATCAGCGGCATCAACGTGGCACGCGGCGACAACCAGTTGATCATCTACACCCCACAATACGACATGCACACCCCCACCGACGGCAGCGGCGTCGAAGTGCTGGTGGCGCTTTCCCAGCCGGCCATCATCTACCCCGCCCCCAAAGCCTTCACCGGCACGATTGTGGATATTCGCCCCAACCAGGGCGCGACGACAATGCAGTTCGACCAGGCCGTCCTTTCGGCCACGGGCAATGCCGCCGATGACCTGCTGGCCCGCGTCACCCCCGGCGCGACGATCAGCATCTCGCAGGAAATCGCCTCCCGCCAGGAATGGGACTGCGACGCGCCCCTGGCCGATGTAGATTGGTCGAAAACCTACGCCAGCATCGGCGGCGATTACTATTTTCTCAAAGACGGCCAGATCAAAACCTACGCTTGCAGCAGCGGCTACTGTAACCGCGAACCCCGCACCGCCATCGTCTACAACGACCAATATGTCTACTTCATCGTCGTAGATGGCCGCGACCTGATTGACAGCATCGGCATGACCGTTGGCGAGCTATCCATCTTCGCCCGCGACGTACTCAGCGCCACCCACGGCGTCACCCAGGATGGCGGCGGGTCATCTACAATGGTGATCAACGGCGAAGTGGTCAATAACACATTTTGCAACAACGCCGGCTGTGTCAGCAAAATCTACATGCCGCTGATCCTCAAAGGCAACGCCCCCCAATCTGCCGCGCAAAACCAACCGTATCCACCTGCTGGTGATGGCCCTCAGTCCCACCAATCATCCAACTACACGCAGCCAGCCGCCACCACCGACCGCGGCGTCGCCAACGGCCTGATGATGGTCGTCGTCGAACCCGAAGTGCGCTCCAGCCAGACCTGGGGCGAAGGCCAGGCCGTAGTTGTGGATACCACCGCTAACCTGCGCCTGGGGCCAGGCACAAACTATGCTAACCTCGCCCTCATCCAACCGCTCACACCCGGCATCCTCCAGCCCCACCCGCTCAACGGCGTGCAGGCCAAAGGCCACTTCTGGTGGAAAGTGCGCCTCGACAGCGGCCAGGAAGGCTGGCTCGTCGAAGATGCCCTCATCCCCTCCCCCTGACCTGTACGGGCGACCCGCCAGGGCAGACTTTCGCATGATCTACCCCAAACGTGGGCCAGATAACGCCCTGGCGAGCAATGCAGGGTCGCCCCAACATCCTCACCCCTCTCCCCCCTTCTCCATCTCCCCCATGCCCCCATCCACACCCACCCTCCTCTCCGTCCTCGCCCACCCCGATGATGAATCCTTCGGCATGGGCGGCACCCTGGCGCTGTACGCGGCGCGCGGGGCAAACGTCCATCTCATCTGCGCCACGCGCGGCGAAGCTGGCACGCTCGATGCCGATTGCCTGGATGGCTTCAGTTCCGTGGCCGACCGGCGTGAATCTGAACTGCGCTGTGCGGCTGGCATTCTCGGACTGGCCGGCGTCTATTTCCTCGGCTACCGCGATTCGGGTATGCCCGGCTCGCCCGACAACGCCCACGCCGAGGCGCTGGTCAACCAGCCCATCGAAGAAGTGGCCGCCGCCGTAGCGCATCTGATCCGTCAGCTTCGCCCCCAGGTGGTGCTGACCTTCGACCCGATTGGCGGCTACAAGCACCCCGATCACATCGCCATCCACCAAGCCACGCGGCGCGCCTTCGAACTGGCCGCCGACCCCTCCTTTGCCGATGAATACCCGCCCCATCAGCCACAAAAGCTCTACTTTCACATCATCCCCAAAGGCATGTTGAAGTTTGCCGTGACGCTGATGCGTCTGGTGGGCCGCGACCCGCACAAGTTTGGCCGCAATGGCGATATTGACCTGGCCGCGCTGGTCGAAGAAGGCGATTTCCCCATTCATGCCGCCATTGACATTCGCAGCGTGCTGGACAAAAAAGACGCCGCCTCCGCCTGTCACGCCAGCCAGCTTGGCGGAACGCCGCGTCGCGGCCCGGTGGCCTGGCTGCTGCGCCAGTTGGGCGGGCAAAAAGACCTGTTCATGCGCGCCGTGCCGCCGCCCCAACCGGGCCGGGAGCGCGACCTGTTCGAGGACATCTCCTGAGCGCGCCGACAAACGCCGGCGCTCACTTTTGACAGTTCAGCAAGGCCGCGCCGTCTTGCGCTAACTGCTGCGCCCTATCGCAGGCAAAAGCAGCTTGCTCTGGTTGGCCCAGCGCGGCATAGAGAACGGGGGAGAAGGTGCAACTCACTTGGTTTTGGCCCGGAAATTATTCGGTTGATACCCAAGTGCGTTGCACATCCCCAGTTTATTGAGATTTTACTCATCAGGCAGCTATTTAACTGGCGTTCCTGCGATAGCGCTGGCGGATTTCTATCACGCGTGCGGCAGCATGAATTTGCACGCGCAGCGACATTTTACTCTTTCCCAGGTCACGTTCGCGAAAATAAATGGGGGTTTCGTAGATGCGCAAACCGGCCCGTTCGGCCAGGTAGCACATTTCGACCATGAAGCCATAGCCATTGGATTGGACATTTTGCAGGTCAATCTGTTGCAGTGCGGTGGCCCGCCAGCATTTGAAACCCGCTGTGGCATCGCGCGTCTTGACCCCCAACCACAGGCGCACCCACACCGAGTTGGCCCACCAGCTCAAAAACCGGCGATGCCAGCCCCAACGTTCGTCCAGGCGTCCGCCGGCCACATAGCGTGAACCCACCACCACATCATACTCGGCCATCAGGCGCACCATCACTGGCAGTTGGTCCGGCGGGTGGGAGAAGTCGGCATCCATTTGAATGATATAGTCGCTGCCGTGCGCCAGCGCCCACTGAAAGCCTTCAATATAGGCGCTGCCCAGCCCGCGGCGGTTGAAGCGCTGCAACAAGTGAATTTTGCCAGGGTGCGCCTCGCCCATTTCTTGCACCAAAGCCGCCGTACCATCCGGCGAATTATCATCTACGATCAACAATTGCAAATTTTCAATGCCCAGGGCAAGAAGGGTGTTGACCAGGGCCGGCAAATTTTCCCGTTCGTTCAAGGTGGGAATGACCACAGTCGTTTGCGGTGACACTAGCATTTTCTCCATAAAAATATGTCGGTGGACAACGATATTCTTTCCATTCAGCCTGTCCGATAGTCATTGGTTCATACATTCTCTTATACGCTAACCTAACTGATTTAATATGCCGATGGACGTATTTGCAATATCCATCATGATCTTCCACATTTCATCCTCTTGCCAGGGTTCGCACCTGGCGTATATGGAAGCAGCTTGAAGCATGATGGACGAATTCTTATGCCCTATAAACATATTCTTGCAGTAATTACAATTAATTTGCATACAATAATTCGCTGCCGTCACTCTGTCAATTCTGTTCATTGCACCTGAGTCATGTTTAATTTCTACGAAAGAACCGTCGGGTTTAAATACCTGAACTGTTTTGGTTGCAAAATTCGAGCCTTGCAAGAATACTACGTACGGGAAATGATATTCGTCGAGCATGAAGTTCCTGATTTCACTAATGTTCTTGTACACTCTTTCAATAGCGTTTCCTGCTACCATTAACTCTTGATCTTTGTTCTTCCCGACAAGTATTCCTGCCTTAATGTTTTCAGCATCTTTTCCCTGAAATTTTGCTTCGCTAACTAACACTACCCTCCACTTTCCATCTTTGTCCTGAACCTCAATCAGCCCTCCATCGGGTTTGATTTTCGACTCTTTGACGAAGAGCGTTTTTCCCAATCGCTTGTCAATTGAGTTTAGCTTCTCATTTATTTCCTGTTTGCTGATCGCTTGCCTGAATCTGAATTGGTACCTCGGATATTCTTGCTTAAGTTCTTCAAATACCCTCAAACTTGCACGACCAACAAACTTATCATGTACCTGGGCCTGTTTGCCAAAGATGCCGCTTGCGCCTCCTGAGGATATGTGCTGCTTGGTTAACCGCCTTGCTTGTCCTTTACTCATGGCAATGATCCTTGTCAGGAGAATTTTGCGGAAGTTGTTCATTCACGAAAGCAATTTCTTCAAGTACGGTATCAATGTTCGTGTCTTTCATCAGACGATATTCGGGTAGAAACAAATTCGATATCTGATTAATGTGTTTGTCTAAATAACCATACAGTTTATTATCTGAATCGACCAAGAGTGAATGCCGTCGCTCTTCTATGCAAACACGCCCTGTTGTTCCAGAACCAGCAAAAAAATCAAGCACTATCGAACCTTCAAATGACAGGGCTTTAACAAAACGCCGAATAAGTTCGACTGGCTTTTGCGTTAGATGACCAACCCTTTCTGTCGAATTGCCATTTAGTCTCCCGATTTCCCAAACATTTGTGGGGTTTTTCCCCTTGTCAATACTTTCAGGATTGAGACGCTTGTCCTTTTTGTACAATTCTTTTGTCGCATCATCAAATGGCACCCTGACAGAGTCCAAGTCGAAATAATATTTATTCGTTTTGGAAAGCCATACGGCCTCTTCATGTCTGTTGGCAAAAAAGCGATGAGCGCTCATGCCGTTCTTGTAATACCAAATGACAAGATTGACAAATCGTAAAGTTGTTTTATGGCGAGTATAGTGAAGGATTTCAAGGAGATCTCCCTTTTTCAAATCTTGATATTGAAAGCCCCCAAAAATGACACAGTTGCCTGAGTCAGATAACACACGACAGATTTGATCCAACCACCCTTTTGCCCAATCAATATAGTTATGAAAACTATCCCAGTTGTCTAAGTCAAGATTATAAGGCGGGTCTATCAGAATTAATTGGACTGAGGAACTCGGTAATGTCTTCAAAAAGTCAACTGCATCTTGAATAAAGACACCATGAACCGTATATGGCGTTGCGATTCCTGTGATCGTTGAACTATGCAAAGTCCCATTCTTTCTCAATTGGTTCATTGCCATGTGTCCACTATTGAAATGCGATTTATTGACCATATCGTCTTCCTTTACCTCGCAATGGCAGTTGACTGTATCCGTTTCTTCGCCAGATGAACAACATTGACCGGATCATTTGCATCCAGGCAAAAACTTATTTGGCGACCTGCGTGGCGAACGAAATATCCACAATCTTCACCGATACGGCTTCCAGCGTGTGACTGCCAGCATCCACATCGCGGCCATCGGGCAAACGCACCGAAACGGATGTCTCCAATGCCGAGGTCAATAAATTGAGCAAAAAGAGCGTCAGCCGGTTTTCAGCCTGCCAACAAGTGACCCACACATTGGGGTTGGAAGCATGCACAATGGGCTGCAAACCCAGTTGCTTGAGCAGGCCGGTCAACATCTGTTCATGCTCACGCATGGCATGAAGCCAGGAAAACCCCGCCACAATGACCTCGCCCCCGCCCTCGGTCAGCCCCTTCCAGGCGATCACCTGCCCGCTTTTCTCATCCACGCCCACAACTTCGGCGTCAGGCGGCAGTTCTTGCCAAAAAGCCGTCACCGTGCCGCGCACATTGGTAACACCCCCCAGGCTTGGGCGATAAACATCTTGTGCAGCCAGGGCAAATGAAGGGCGCTGCAAATAATCGGAAAGGATCGTGCAGGGGATCAAATCGTCATCCAGCCAGGGCAGCACCGGCAAAATCAGCGCCTTGCCGCCCGCGGCGAGGTAATCTACCAGGACCTGCTGTTTGGCGGCAGCCATGCTTGATGAACACACGACCAACAAGGGTGCTGCACATTGGGGAATAGGCCCATCGAGGTGCACCATCTCTGGCGAAAGCCCGGCGCACAGTGCGGTGGTCAAAGGGCCAGCGCGCAGCAAATCCCAGGCTTCACGCGGCGAAGGCGAAAGGTCGCTGCGGTGCGTCCAGTAATGTTCGGTGCGGGCATACTCCAGGTCTAAGGCGACACGAAAATCAGTCTGACGGGTAGCTTCCAGCAGCCAGGGGCGCTGGGCAATGGCCTGCCCGAAGGCTTGCTGGGCGGCGTACAGCGGGCGAACCTCGCCATCGGCGGCAATCCCGGCGTCATAGTCATAGATGTCTGTATGCGTGCCTGCGCCGGGCGGGTTGGGGCCGCCGGTAAAAATGTAATAATTGTGGCCCTTCATGCCAAAGGCCAGGTTGGTGAGATAACACGCCAGCGCATCGGAGGGCAAAATGGGCGGCCAGTTCGAGCAGCTTCCGCCGGGCAGTTCAAAAACGGTCGGCGGATAGCCCATCAGGCGCAGCATCTCCAGCGAAACCAATACCCGCACCGCATATTGCGGCGTGGGGTGATTTTGCGGCCAGGTCTGATCCAGGTTGTAATAGTGGTCAGAACCGAGCAAAAAGGTTTCGCCCAGCGCAGCAGCGGTTTCGAGAAAATAGGCGTTCATGCCCGGGTTGGCGGCATTATGGACAAGCGGCGTATCCACCCCATGCTGGCGGAGCTGCGCCACCAGAAATTGGGCATATTCGGCCACGGTGTCGAGGTAAAAGTGAAAATAATCTTTGCGCCGGCGCAGCGAAAATACATCCACATCACTGCCTGCCGGCGGTTCGACATCGGCAAAGGCAGCGTAGTGGGTAGCATAATGGGCATTCAGAGCAGCCAGGTCGAGGTAGCGCAATTTCAGCCAGCAAGGGTAACGCCCTGCCGGGTCGCCAAACCCCATACTGGTCGGGTTGTAATCGAGCGAACCGAACCATTCGTGAATGCCCACCAGCTCATTGTCAAATTGCACAAAAGCTATCGCGCCGCCGCGTGAAAGGGTATGGCGCGCCAGGATGGGGCAAACCACGTCATACCAACGGCGCACCTTTTCCCAAAACAGCGGGTGAATATAGGAAACCGACGACTTGCGGAAAATTTCGCCCTGGCGGTTACGCGCCAACAGGTCAGGATATTCGTCACACAACCAGCCGGGCAGGCCATCATAAACCAGTTCAGAATACTGGTAAGGCCCAGGGCGGGCGATCACATACAGGCCCTCCGCGTAAGCCATCTCCAAAAAGCCTTCGAGGTCGAGGTACTCAGCCACGTTGCCCCAGGCAAAATGACCTTCCTGCGGTTCATGCAGCAGCCAGGGGATATACGTTGCCACGACATTGCCCCCCGCTTCTTTGAACAGGCGCATCCGGCGGCGCCATTCGGCCTTCGGCACACGAAAATAGTGAAATTCGCCAGAATACAGGTAGGCCGGTTGGCCGTCAATGGTATAGACCTGCGGCGTAAAGGTTAAGGGTTTCAGCATATTCATACTCCTCGAGCGGTAAAACCTGGCCTTTGACAGGCATCCTGACGACATTTTAACACTTCTTGCCCAACGCACACATCCTAACCCTATTGCAGAAGTTTTGCGAGTTGGATTGCTATGCTATAATTTAGAAATTATTAAGGCTTTGCAAAAAATTTACCATCACGAGCCTTTATTTTCAGTGGAGGAAAACTCTGGAAACGCAGCGAATCACCCAAAACCTGGAGCCAAGCCCGCA
>CAZSFD010000026.1:0-57535 GCA_964606085.1 uncultured Anaerolineaceae bacterium | reverse complement strand
TTCTGAATTTTTAAGGTTCTCTTTGTCTAGCTTAATTGAACTCTAAACTCAAGTTATGAACAGCCCGAGAAACAAAGCTCCGATTCCCAATATAGCAGAAAAGATATAAGTGTTTTTTTCATGGGATGATTTCCTATTTCCTATTTGAACTGCGATTCACTTTACCATTGTGATGTGCATCCCGGAAATCCAGGATATGAACCACCCACGGGTAGGGAAAGAATTGAAGATGATGTTGCCCCACATGATAATGCTGGTGTTGGTGCATTCCACACTTGTGGGGTAAACGCTCTTCGCCACCGACCCGCCCTACTTGGTGGATGGTGCATTCCACACTTGTGGGGTAAACACATACGAATTATTGGCAATTGGCTGTGAATTGGGCGGCCAGCCGCCTGATTCGATGCTTTGGTGAGCGCAATAGTCGCTACAACCATATCGTGTGCTACCTGCTGTGTATTTTGATGAACCTGAAACATTTGTAACACGAGTCCATTTGGTTTCGCAAATGGAAGAATAGCGGCGCTCAATTTTGCCATTTGAACGAATGATGTAGTTGGGGTCACTGCTATTCGTGGCATTGCATCCCGTGGAAGATGCAAATAATCCGGTGCAGTTAGCGCCAGAGCATGTGGCAGCCAGAGCTGGTTTAACCGATACAGGTACCATTAACCCCAACACGAATAACCCAGCCCAAAAGAGAATACGGAAAAGCTTCATGAGTTATCTCCTGGAATTAGTATTGAATTTTGAGATATTGTATGTAGCCGGCTTCATGACTAATCCTATCATCCCCTCCCGTTTTTGTATTGAGGGGAAACCCCTCATTTCCTGATCAATTGGTGACTTGTTTTGCAGTCATGACTTCGCCAACCTACGGAACCATCCTTATCCTCAATGGTACTTCATCTTCCGGCAAAACCACCCTGCTCGAAGCGCTGCAAGCCAGCCTCGACGAACCCTTCCTCAACGCCGGGATTGATAAGTTCATCTGGATGCTGCCCGAGCGTTACCTCGACCGCCCGCTATGGGATGACGTGCTCGGCCGCGCCACCGATGCTGGCGAAATGGGCCATCGCCTGTTTTCGGGCATGCACCGGGCCATCGCCACGCTGTCGCGCGCCGGGTTGAACGTGGTGACCGACCATGTGCTGGTGGAACCGGCCTGGGTGGACGAATGCGCGGCGCTCTTCGCTGACCTGCCGGCTTACCTGATCGGCGTGCGCTGCCCGCTGGATGTGCTGGAGCAGCGCGAACGTGACCGCAAAGACCGCACCCTCGGCCAGGCGCGGGCGCAGTTCGAGCGGGTGCATGCCTTCGTGAGGGCGTATGACATCGAAGTGGACACCTCGCAGTTTTCCCCCGCCGAATGCGCCCGGTTGATTCGCGAACACATCCAACACAATCCGCCGCGGGTGTTTCGCCTTCCCAACGAGCGAAATAGAATTTCGCCCTACATCACCACCCCCGCCCTCGGCCTTTCATCCATCTGCGTCCCCATCTTGCGCGCCCTGCCCGAATGGTTCGGCGTCGAAGAAGCCACGCAACAGTACATTCGCGACATCGAAACAATGCCAACCATGCTGGCTGAAATAGACAGCCAACCTGTCGGCTTTCTCACCCTCAAGCAACACAGCCCTTATGCGGCCGAAATTCATGTCATGGGCGTGCAGCCCGAAACGCACCGCCAGGGCGTAGGCAAGGCTTTGCTGGCACAAGCTGAAAACTATCTGCGCCAGCAAGGCGTGGCATATCTGCAAGTGAAGACGCTCAGCGCCGCCCACCCCGACGCCGGTTACGCCAAAACCAGGGCGTTCTACCAAAAGATGGGTTTCCGCCCGCTGGAAGAATTCCCCACCCTGTGGGGCGAAGCCAATCCGTGTCTGATGATGGTCAAAAAACTGGATGCGCCACTTCGTTGAAATTCCCCGGGATGGCTATCATCTGAGCATCGCGCACAATGTTTCGATAAACCCCAAAGCCCTGTTTGGCTTGCCAGCGCGATAAGCCAATCACCCTTGGGCTTAACAGTACACTATATTCCAAAGAATAATCGGATGCAATATCAATAATCGCATGGCGTAAAGCCCGATCATCGTCAGCCGTAATGACCAATACGTCACTATCTGAATCGGCCTGGGCATCTCCGCGCGCTTTTGAGCCAAATAAAAAAAACCTGGCGTATCTGGCTGGAATACACTTGTTGAAGATGTGCCGTAAAGGCTTGCAATGCCTGTTCTTCTGCCTGGCTTAGGGTATTATTTTTCAGAGCCAATTTTGTTGTTTCAACCATGTCTCAACCTCGGCAACGAATTGTTGCGCGCCATGCAGGTTTTCTTCGGCGTCTTGCTTGCCGATGGAAGCACCCAGATCGTAGTCGCTTTCATGTCGATCTTCCATCGCTCGCCCATAAATCTAATTACATCCAATTACCACACACCTGGAATTAACCTGTAACGCACCTGCCCGGCGTACTCGCGGTAACCGGGCAGTTCGGCTTGCAAGGTGCGGTCTTCCAACGCCGTGCGGATCACCAGAACCACGAGCAGCAGCACCGTCGGGATGAACGCCCACCACGAGCCGAGTAGCAGCGGTGTGGCCCAGGAAAAGTACAGCGTATCAGCATACATGGGATGGCGCACGATGCGATATGGCCCAGTATTTGCCACGCGGTGGCCGCGCTCAGTCTGGATGCGCACGGTTTGGGCCAAAAACGGGTTGTTCGCCATCACCCAGTAAACCCCCGCCATCGAAAGCACCAACCCGATCCCGCCGAGTGCTTGCAGCCCCAACGGCACGCTCGACCAGCCCCAACGCGCATCCAACCCGGCAACAATGAACACCCCCAGCGAGGTCACCAGGTAAAACGGGGCGATGATGCGGTCGAAGGTTTTCGTGTTGGGGTCGGAGCGGCCGCGCTCGTTGATCACTTCGGGGTGATGGCGCACCATCCACGCCCCGCCGACGATGATCGAGCCAGCGTACAGCCCCAGGTAGGCCCAGGCGTTCGGCCAATCGAAACGCCCGGCAGGGATCAGCAACGCCAGGCCGATCACAAAAATCATGCCGCCAATCTGAACAAAGCGGCGATAACCAGATTGGTTGAGTTTTTGTTGAGTCATCGGTAAGCCCTCCCCAATCCATTATACCGATCAAATTAACCACGGAATACACGGAAAAAATCCCTTCGATTGGCTGTTTTCCGTGTATTCAGTGTGTTCCGTGGTTAATAATTGATATTCGATAAATCTTATCCAATTTATTGACAAGCTTTCGGGCGCGACGTACAATTTTCTTAGTGTCCGGTTTTCCCCACCAGCCAAAAGGAGATTGTGTTATGGATCAGCCCCAGTCCGATGCCGAATTCTATTTCCCGCCCGAAGCTATCACCGCCAACGCCCACGTCCAGGAATATGAAGCGCTCTACCGCCAATCGCTCGAAGACCCGCAAGGCTTTTGGGCCGAGCGCGCCAGCGAGTTAGAGTGGTTCAAGCCGTGGGATAAAGTCCTCGATAACAGCAACGCCCCGTTCTTCAAGTGGTTCGTCGGCGGCAAGACCAACATCGTCCACAACGCCCTCGACCGGCACTTGAAAACGTGGCGCAAGAACAAACTGGCGCTGATCTGGGAAGGTGAGCCGGGCGATGTGCGCACGTTCTCCTATTTTGCGCTTAACCGCGAGGTCAGCAAGTTCTCGAATGTGCTGCGTTCGATGGGCGTGAAGAAGGGCGACATCGTGACGATCTACTTGCCGCGCATCCCCGAACAGGTGATCGCCATGCTGGCGTGTGCGAAGATCGGTGCGGCGCACTCGGTGGTCTACGGCGGGTTCAGCGTCGAATCGCTGGCCGAACGCATTCAAGATGCGCAGAGCCGCCTGCTGATCACCGCCGACGGAGGCTGGCTGCGCGGCAAGACCGTGGCCTTGAAAGAGATCGCCGACGAAGCCATTGCCCGCCAGGCCACGATCGAAAGCGTGATTGTGGTCAAGCGCACCGGGCAGGAAATCCGCATGGAGGCCGGGCGCGACTACTGGTACGACGACCTGATGAAGCTGCCGATTGCCAACCCGTTCTGCTGCACCGAAGAGCTGGACGCCGAAGACCCCCTGTTCATCCTGTACACGTCTGGCACCACCGGCCGCCCGAAGGGCATCTTGCACACCCACGGCGGCTATATGGTCTACACGTACACCACGCTCAAGTACGTTTTCGACATCAAAGATGAAGACCGCTATTGGTGCGCCGCCGACCCGGGCTGGATCACCGGTCACAGCTACATCGTTTACGCCCCGCTGCTGAACGGCGCTACCAGCTTCATGTACGAGGGCGCGCCGAGCTACCCGTACCCCAACCGCTGGTGGCAGATGGTGGAGAAATATGGCATCAGCATTTTGTACACCGCCCCCACCGCCATCCGCGGGCTGATGCGCTTCGGCAACGCCTGGGCCAAACGCCACGACCTGAGCAGCCTGCGTTTGCTCGGCAGCGTGGGCGAACCGATCAACCCCGAAGCCTGGAAGTGGTATTACAGCGTGATCGGCGGCGAGCGCTGCCCGGTGATGGATACCTGGTGGCAGACCGAAACCGGCGGCTTCATGATCGCCCCGCTGCCGATCACGCCGCTCAAGCCCGGCTCGGCCACCAAGCCGCTCTTCGGCATTGATGTGGATGTGGTCAACGAGGAGGGCAAGTCCATCCCGGCGGGCGAGGAGGGCTATCTTGTGATCAAGAAACCCTGGCCGGGCATGCTGCGCACCATCTACGGCGACCCGGAGCGCTTCAAGAACCAGTATTGGGGCAAGTTCGGCAATCTCTATTTGGCGGGTGATTCGGCCCGTAAAGATAAAGATGGTTATTTCTGGGTGATTGGCCGCATTGACGATGTGATCAAGGTCAGCGGCTACCGATTGGGCACCGCCGAAGTGGAAAGCGCCCTGGTCAGCCACCCGGCGGTGGCCGAAGCGGCGGCGATTGGCCTGCCGCACGAGTTGAAGGGCAACGCCATTCACACCTACGTCATTTTGAAGGCCGGGCATGAGAAGAGCGACAAGTTGGCCGAAGAACTGGTCAACCACGTGGCCCACGAAATGGGGCCGATTGCCAAACCCGAACATATCACCTTCGTAGACAGCCTGCCGAAGACACGCAGCGGCAAGATCATGCGCCGCTTGCTGCGGGCGCGGGCGCTGGGCCAGCCGGAGGGCGATATCAGCACGTTGGAAGAGTAGCCCACCCTAAAATACACAGAGCAAGCGGGATGCCTGCGGCCTTCGGGCGGCGAACATACCGCTTTTGATGTTCGTTCAGGCCGCCAGACTTCCGAATTTTTTAAAAAAAATTCGGAAGTCTTCATTCAGGAGACTTTATGACCAACCACAACATCTGGCAGGGCGAACGCGTGTGTTTGCGTGCCCTCGAACCCGAAGACTGGGAAGTGTTCAACCAGTGGGATTTGGATAGTGATACGGCGCGTGACTGTTATTCGATGCCCTTCCCGAAATCGAAAGAAGCCGCACGCAAATGGGCCTCCGATAACGCCCTGGCCGAACCCAAAAACGATGCTTTCTTCTTTGTCATCGAAAATGTGGATGGCGAAGTGGCCGGTTGCATCAACACGCACGAATGCGAACCGCGCAATGGCACCTTCAAATATGGCCTGGCCATCCGCCGTGAGCATCAACGCAAGGGCTACGCCTCCGAATCCATCCGGCTGGTGCTGCGTTACTTCTTCCAGGAATTGCGCTATCAGAAAGTGACCGTTGAAATCTACGCCTTCAACGAAGCATCCATCAGGCTGCACGAACGGCTCGGCTTTGTCCACGAGGGCCGGATGCGCCGGATGTACTTCACCAACGGGCAATATCACGATTCGCTTATCCTGGGCCTGACCGCCGAAGAATTTGTGGTGAGGTGAGTCATGCCTTATAAACTGGCGATCTTCGACTTCGACGGTACTTTGGCGAACTCGTTTCCCTGGGCTTTGAATGTGATTGATCAGGTGGCCGATCAATACCATCTCAAGCGCATTGACAAAAACGAAATTGAAACGCTGCGGAAGCAGGGGGCGCGCAAAATCTTGAAAGATCACAAAGTGCCTGTTTGGAAATTGCTGTTCATCGCCAGGCATATCCGTAAGCTGATGACGCAAAGTATTGATGATATCAGCCTGTTTGAGGGGATTGATGGCTTATTGCACGATTTATCCGATCAGGGGGTCACGCTGGGGCTGGTCACATCCAACGCCTACGAAAATGTCTATCGGGTGCTTGGCCCGCAAAATGCGGCGTTGTTCCAGCATTACGAATGCAGCGTATCCCTTTTTGGCAAGCCAGGCCGGTTAAAGAAGATTTTGCGTAAAAGCGATGTACACCCCGGCGAGGCAATTTACATCGGAGATGAAATTCGCGACCTGGAAGCGGCGCGTAAGGTGCGCATGCCGTTTGGCGCGGTGGCGTGGGGGTATACCCATCCTGATGCCTTGGTGATGCACTCTCCCAATGAAGTGTTTACGACGATAGAGCAGATTGCCCAAAAAATCGCAGTTTCCAAACCGAGTTAATACACAATATCTCGCCCTTCATTTTCAAGCGCATGGCCGAATTTCTGGCCCAGGTCAACCAGAATCACGGGAAGCGTGCAATGGAGAAAGCAATCAGACAATAATACTCCTTATTGACTAATTAGAAGATATGTTCTAGAATCGGCTCATTGTGTCGGTTTCGATATTGAACACAGTGAGACAAACCATGCAAAAAATTACCCCTTTCTTATGGTTGGACAATCAGGCCGAAGAGGCCGTCAATTTTTACCTGTCCATCTTCACTGATGCCAAAATTTTGACCGTGGCGCGTTATGGTGAGGGCGGCCCAGGCCCGGCAGGACAGGTGATGACGATTGATTTTCAGTTGGCCGGGCAGCATTTCATCGCCCTCAATGGCGGCCCGCATTTCAAATTCACCGAGGCCATCTCCCTGGTGGTCAACTGCGAGAACCAGGAGGAAGTAGACCGCTATTGGGAAAAACTGACTGCCGACGGCGGCCAGGAGAGCGAATGCGGCTGGTTGAAGGATCAATACGGCCTGTCGTGGCAGGTTGTCCCGGCTGATTTGGGCAAATACATCGGTGGACCCGATCCTGCCGGAGCGCAACGGGCTACCCAGGCCATGCTCAAGATGCGCAAACTGGACATTGCAGAATTGCAGAAAGCCTACGAGGGAAAAAATCCATGAGTACCAAGAAAGACTCTTTCACCGATGAAGAAAAAGCCGCCATGAAGGAGCGCGCCAAAGAGTTGAAGGCCGAAGCGCGCATGAACAAAGACCGGGCGGCAGGCGAAAGCGCCTTGCTGAAAAAGATTGCCGAAATGCCCGAACCAGAACGCAGCATGGCGGCGCGGCTGCATGAAATCATCCAGGCCGCTGCCCCGGCCCTGATGCCGAAAACCTGGTACGGCATGCCCGCCTACGCCGACAAAGATGGCAAGGTGGTCTGCTATTTCCAGAGCGCGCACAAATTCAGTTCGCGATACGCCACCTTTGGCTTCAACGACACAGCCAACCTGGACGAAGGCGCAATGTGGCCGACATCTTTCGCATTGAAGGAATTGACCCCCGTTGAAGAAGAGAAGATCGCCGCACTGGTGAAAAAAGCAGTACAGGATCATGTGCCGCAACATTAAACCTCTGTTCAACTTCGAACCACCCGCCAGCGATGACGAAATTCGGGCCGCGGCGCGGCAATATGTACGCAAAATCAGCGGCGGCAACAAACCATCGCAAGCGAATGAAGCCGCATTCGAGGCCGCTGTTGAAGCGGTTGCTGCCGCATCAAAGGAACTGTTGGAAAACCTGAAAACATCCGCGCCGCCCAAAGATCGCGCCGTCGAAGCCGCCAAAACGAAGGCGCGCCACACGCACCGCTTCTCTGGGGCATAAAAATGAATGCTACTTTTCCCACAACCATTGACGAATATATTGCCAGATTTCCACCCGACATCCAGGCTGTATTGCAGCAAGTCCGCGCAACCATCCAGGCTGCCGCGCCCGAGGCCACCGAAAAGATCAGCTACCAGATGCCGACCTTCTTTTTGCATGGCAACCTGGTACATTTTGCCGCTTTCAAGAAACATTTGGGGTTTTACCCCACACCCACAGGCATTGACCAATTCAAAGCCGAGCTGGCCACATACACGAACGCCAAAGGCTCGGTGCAATTCCCGTTTGATCGCCCCATCCCGTATGACATCATCGCTCGCATCACCGCCTTCCGGGTCGAGGAGAATTTGGCAAAGGCCGCCGCCGGGCCGAAAAAGAAACTTACCCGGTAACGGCATCTACCCCCAGGGCAAAACATAAGGCCCGATTGACCTCTGCCAGGCGAATGGAAGAAAGGGTGGTAATCACATTCCCTAGCTGATCCTTAGGAACGGTTTGAAGATTATCCAGGCTAATAGCACAATCGGCGGGCATACCATCTTCTCGGCTCAAAAAAACTTCGGTGGGGATGTCGCGCACCGTAGTTGTAATCGGTGCAACGGTGAGCGCGTTGAGAAAACCTATTGCCGAATCGCGCGTTAAAACCAACACCGGACGGCGTTTATCGGGCGCTTTGAAAGTGTACCAGCGCACTTCGCCGCGTTTCATGCTTGCCCCCAGGCCTGCTCATCTTCCCAGCCATCAAACTCGCCCGGTTGCACAGGCTTGCGAGCGTAACCTTCGGCCTGTTGTTGCTCTAAGCTACGCACATGGTAGCGTTTGACCGCTTCTTCCAACACCTGGCGGATAAAGGCAGAACGGGTGGTGTTCAGCTCGTCAATCACTTGATCCACTTCCAGTAGAAGGGGTTCATCAATCGTCATCTGGATTGTTTTCATCGGCTCACCTATTTTTATAGTGGATATAATGTGGATTACTATCCACATTATATCCACTATTATCATGGAGGACAATATGGACATTCGTGCCTACAACCGCGCAATGTGGGACAAACAAGTCGAATCGGGCAACCCGTGGACGATCCCGGTCGGGCCGGAAGCGATTGCTGCCGCCCGGCGCGGCGAATTTTCGCTGCTGCTCACCGAGACCGTCCCCGTGCCGCGGGCGTGGCTGCCAACCTCGTTCACCGGGCTGGATATTCTCGGCCTGGCGTGCGGCGGTGGGCAACAGGGGCCGATCTTCGCCGCGATGGGAGCACACGTCACCATCTTCGATAACTCGCCGCGCCAACTGGATCGTGACCGCGAAGTAGCCGCCCGCGAGGGCCTGAGCATCGCCACCGTCGAAGGCGACATGCGTGACCTTTCTGCCTTCGCCGACGAATCCTTCGACCTGATCTTCCACCCCGTCTCCAACTGCTTCATCCACGAGATTCGACCCGTTTGGAAAGAAGCCTACCGCGTGCTGCGGCACGGCGGAACATTGCTGGCAGGCTTCAACAACCCCCACACCTACGTCTTCGACTGGCACAAGGCCTGGGATGGCGTGTTTGAAGTGCGCTACAAGCTGCCCTTCGACAGCCGCAACCTGACCCCCGCAGAACTGGCCTACGAATTTGGCGGCGACTCCCCCGTCGAATTCAGCCACTCGCTCGATGACCAGATCGGCGGCCAGCTCGATGCCGGCTTTCTGTTGGCCGGGCTATACGAAGATAAGGGCAGCGACCCGCTGGCCGAGTATATGCCGCATTATATTGCGACGAGGGCGGTGAAACCATGAACGGTCTCAAACCCCACACCCACCCCGAACGCGCCGCCATTATCGAGCAGTTGATCCCGCTCTGGCAGCAGAAATTTGGCGACAACCTGATTGCCATTGCCGCCAGCGCATCCTATTCGCGCGGCGAAGATATTGCCTACTCCGACCTGGAGATGGATTTGTTTCTCAAAGAAAAGCCAGATGGCGAGGATGGCTACCTGCAGCGGGTGGTAGATGGCCTGTTGATCGAGGTCATCTACCACACCCCGGAAGATTTTCTGCGTGAGCGTACCGGCATTGCCCCGCATTGGCATATCTCGGCCTCCGACCGGCTGATGCCGGTATACAACGCGCCGTTCATCGAAAAGCTGATGGCGCAGGTGCAGGCGGCGCAGCACAGCGAAGCCGAGTTTTTGCAGGCAGCGTATCGCGAACGCTGCCCACTGCAAGAGTCGTTTGCCAAGGTGTTGAACGCGGTTGAACAGAACAACGTGGAGGGCGTCAGTTTGCTGGTGATGGATGCCGTGCTGTCGCTGCTGAAGGTGTTGGCGCTCGTCAACCAGCGCCCGTTTGTCACGTTTGCGCGTTACATTGAGCAGGCACGCCAGTTCCCGATCAAGCCGCCGCGCTTCGATGACCTGCTCGATATTCTGGTGCAGGGCAGTTACCGCGATTTGCCGCGCCTGCGGGAGGTGATGTTGGCTGTCTTCGCCGGGACGGAGGCGATTTTCGAGCAGCGCGGCATCTACATCTACGATGATCCCCTCGATCCGAATCTGCCCAATCCGACCTCACCCCCGAATCGAGCTTTGCTCGATCCCTCTCTCCCTGGGGTAGAGGGGGAGCTTGTTCGCCTCGTCCCCGTCAACGCAAATAACTGGTACAAGTGTGTCAAACTCCCCACTGGCGAAGACCACTGCCATGTGGCCCCCAACGCCATCTCGATTGCCGAAGCGCAGTTCTACCCCGAATCAACATCGTGCTGCATCTATCATGGCGAAGAGATGGTTGGCTACATCCTTTACACGCTAGATTTCGATGATAACCTGCGCAAACGCTATTGGGTGGATCGCCTGATGATGGCCGAAGGGCAGCGCGGCAAGGGCTATGGGCGCGCCGCGTTGCAGCAGATCATCGCCAAAGCCCGGCAAGAAGACTGCCTGGAAGTGGCGCTCAGCACCCATACCGATAATTTCAAGGCCATCGGGCTGTACGAGAGCCTGGGGTTCCACACTACCGAAATCGAAGATGGCGAAATGGTGTACGTTTTGCCGCTGACCGGACATCTCTCTTGACACCGTTCTGCGGTGTCAAGCCTGCCCGACGCTCTGCGTCGTTTTAGGGACGCAGAGCGTCCCCCACACCTTGACACCGCGGAGCGGTGTCAAGAGAAACACCGTAGAACGGTATCAATAGGAAAAACGCTATGATTGAGAACCCCTTTCGCTGGCCGTCCGGCCAAAAATGCGCTGTCTCGCTGACCTACGATGACGGCTTGCCCGTTCACTACGAATACGTCGGCCCATCGCTGGCGGCGGCTGGTTTGCACGCCACCTTCTTCGCCCTGATCAGCAGCGACCCGTTGGTTCACCCCGAAAGATGGCGTGCGTTGGCCGCTGCCGGCCACGAGTTGGGCAATCACACGCTCTTTCATCCCTGCCGGCGCGGGCCAAGCCACGGCTGGCTCGCAGCCTGCTATGACCTGTGCGACTACACCCCCAGCCGCCTGCGCGCCGAGTTGAAGGTTGCTAACCTGGTGCTGCACCTGCTCGATGGCAGGCACGAGCGCACCTTCGGGAACACCTGCTGCGATACCACCATCGGACGCGGCGAGCAGGAAGTTGCGATGGACGGCGTGCTGGGCGAACTCTTCGTGGCGGCCCGCGGCCCCTACAACCGCCAGATCGCCGATGTGCAAAACGGCATCAACCTGATGCAGGTCGGCCACTTCGGGGGTGATCAGGGCCACCTCGATCTGGCGGGCATCCAGCAAACCATCGAAGGCGCCGCGGCCATAGGCGGCTGGGCCGTCTTCATGATCCACGGCGTGGGCGAAGGCACGCATAACATGTACATGGAAACGGAAACCCACGAAAAGCTGGTGGCCTGGCTGGCGGCGAACAAGGCTGACGTTTGGACTGCGCCGTTCGTCGAGGTGGCGAAATGGGTGAGGGTGAATGGCGGGGATAAAGCGTAAAATGTGAGGCGTGTTCCGTGAAAACATCTGGTTCTCTGGGATTTTCCGTGAGGCGCTGCAAGATGAAGGCGTGTTCGGCGCCATTTTGCGCACCCCGCAAACGCTTCTCACCGCGGCGATCATGTTGGTGGCGCAAATCACCTGGATGATCAACGGCAACTTTTGGTCAAGCATCGTCACCCAAAAGCTGCACATCCCCGATCAGCACCTGGCGCTCTTCCCCTTTATTCGCTCGTTGATCATGCTGACCTTCTTTTTCGCCATCGCCCCGCGCATCAACAAATTGCACTACAAATGGCCGATGGCGGTGGGTTTTCTGGTCACACTGGTCAGCCAATTGCTATTGGTGACGGCCCCCGATCAGAGCTACGTGTTTTTGATCCTGAGCGTTTTCCTGGATGCTTGCAGCTTTGCTGGGGTGGGGCCGCTGATTGACAAGTTGATCGTATTGAACATAGACGCCAAAGAACGCTCCCGCATCCAGTCCATCCTGTTTATGAGTGTGATCCTGCTCACTTCGCCATTTGGCTGGATCGCCGGTACGCTCTCAGGCATTGACAGAAGCCTCCCCTTCATTTTGAATATCGTTCTGTTTGCGGTCGGAGCGGGATTGGCCTACGATACCGGAACCAGGTTTCCGAATAACCTGGATTCAACTTCCCCAGAAAAGGCGGCTGCATGAACCGACTTCAAAACGTGCCTGCCGAAAAAAGGCAACTCTTGACCGAACTCACGGCTCAACTCAGCCGCGTGCCAGGCGTTTTGGCGCTGGTACTCGGCGGCTCGTACGCCCGCGGCAGCCAGCACGCCGCATCCGACCTGGATGTGGGGCTATATTACCGCCAGGCGCAGCCATTTGCCATCGAAGCCATCCGTGAAATTGCCAACCGCATCTCGAAGGATGGCCCCCCCACCGTCACCGATTTTTACCGCTGGGGCCAGTGGGTCAACGGCGGGGCGTGGATACAGACCGCCGCGGGCAAGGTGGATTTTCTCTACCGCAACCTGGATCAGGTCGAAGGCGCCATCGCTGACGCCGAGCAGGGCATCGTCTATCACGATTACCCCCAGCAGCCGGCCTACGGATTTTACAGCGTGATCTACCTGGCCGAAACGAACATCTGCATTCCGCTCGATGACCCCCAGGGTGAGATCGCTGCCCTGAAGCGCCGTGTAGCCCACTACCCGCCCCGGCTCAAGGAAAAGCTGACGGCCGATGCCTTATGGAGCGCTGAATTCACCCTGCTGCACGCCCGCGGCTTCGCCGAAAAAGGCGATATCTACAACACCGTCGGCTGCCTGACACGCACCGCCGCCAACCTGACCCAGGCGCTCTTCGCCCTCAATGAGACCTACTTCATGAGTGACAAAAAGGTGATGCAGGTCATCGCCGGGTTTGAAATCGTACCGCCAGGCTATGTGGACGCGCTGACCGAAATTCTGGCCCGACCTGGGGCGAATCCCACGGAACTGCAAGGGTCAGTGTCGGCGATGGCGGCGGTTTGGCAAAGCGTGGTGCAACTTACAGGTGGCTCCTATCAGCCGCAGTTCAACTTGCGCTAAAACGGCTCACTCATCAAATCCCAGGTTGACCGGAAAATAAGGCGCTATCTCTACCTCTATGTCCGTGGTCGGAACATCCTTCACTGCAAACTCGCCACTGAAGCCGAGCAACAGCAATACCTCGCCGCCTACAATCAGGGCTTTCCCGACAACCCCAAGGCCCTCGAAACGCTCAAATTCCTGCTCGATGCCCCGTTTTGGGATGCAGGTGGCAGCGCTATCATGGCCTTCCACGGCGATGAACTGATCGCCAGCATCCTGACCTACCCCACCCAAGATGGTAAAGCCGCTTACACCGATGATGTGTTCGTCCTGCCGGCCTGGCGTGGCCGCGGCATCGCCAAAATGCTGATTGCCGAAGGCTTGCAATACGCCCATGCCCAGGGCTTTCGCGGGATACGCCTCGAAGTCAAGCAAAGCAACGCCCCCGCCATCGCCGTGTATCGCTCGATGGGCTATGAAATTGTCAACGAAGAAGTTTTCCTGGGCCGTTGGCTCTAATTTGGTGATTGCGCGTCGAGAATGGCCTCGATTTCATTCAAAACTTGCTGCACATCGGGTGAGGTTGCCGCGACCACATCGTGTTTCCCTGCATGTTTATGATGTGGCGCTGTTGAGAGATTAGGTCTTCTTTTCCCACTTGCCGCGGCCAACCCACAATTCGCGAAAGTGCAACAGCGACCCATCGGCAAAATACACATCTGCCCGCACGAACAAGATTTTCCCCGATCATCTACCGAAATGTGTGGTTCGGCGATAAAACGGGCCGCCGACAGAATCGTTTGCAGCTTTTCGATATACGCGTTCACGCCAGCCTGGCTTCTTTCAGCGATTGTTCCATTTCCTCGAGGTGATGCAAACCCTCGATTTCCATCCACCAATCGAGATAATCCAGCGTTTCTTCGATTTCTTTAGCCCTGAATTTCCGCTCAAATTCGGCAGAAGTCATGCCAAAACGTTCCTCATACTTTTTCAACTCTCGATAGGTGTGCTGAATAGAATTTTGCAGCAAGCGGGTCTTTTGTTCCAATGCAGATTGGACAAGTGGTTTAAGCCGTTGCGCGTTGGATGTCTTGATTGTCACGTGTTGTAACATAGCACACTCCTTAACCTTTCACCATTATACTCGCTACACCTTTGCCTTATGAACACACCATCCATCACCCAAACCCGCGTTTTCGGCATCTTCGCCCACATTGATGCCGGCAAGACCACCACCTCCGAAGCCATCCTGTTCGACACGGGCCGTATTCACCGCCTCGGCTCGGTGGATGACGGCTCGACCGCCCTCGACTGGATGGAGCAGGAACGCGCCCGCGGCATTACCATCACCGCCGCCGCCACCACCTGCACCTGGAAAGGCCACACCCTGCAACTGATTGACACCCCCGGCCATGTGGATTTCTCCGCCGAGGTCGTGCGTTCCATCCGCGTCATTGATGGGGCCGTCATCGTGCTGTGCGGCGTGGGCGGCGTGGAAACGCAGACCGAATCGGTGTGGCATCACGCCGAGAATGAAGGCCTGCCGCGCCTGCTGTTTGTGAACAAGCTCGACCGCCTGGGAGCCGACTTCGGCAAAGTGCTGGATGACATCCAGGCCCGCCTGACCAAAAAGGCGGTGACCTTGCACCTGCCCATCGGCAGCGAAGACACCTTCCGCGGCCTGGTTGATTTGCTGACCGAACGCGCCCTCGTCTGGACGCCCGGCGCACTCGATCCCCTCGAAGCCCCCATCCCCCCTGAACTGACCGAACCCGCCGCGGCTGCCCGCACCCGCCTGCTCGACGCCATCTGCGACACCGATGACGCCCTGCTCGAACGCCGCATGAATGGCGAAGAACCAGCCCTCGCAGACTACCAATCCGCCCTGCGCCGCGCCGTCATCGCCGGGCAGCTCATCCCCGTGCTGTGCGGCTCGGCCAAAAACCATATCGGCATCCAACCGTTGCTGGATGCGATCGTGGATTATTTGCCCAACCCTCTGACCGACCGAATCACGAATCACGAATCACGTCTTCACGATTTCTTCTGCGCCACCGCCTTCAAAATCGTCGGCGACGCGCACGTGGGCCATCTCACCTGGGTGCGGGTATTCTCCGGCGAGTTGAAGACCGGCGAATGGGTCTACAACCCGCGCACACAGGCCAAAGAACGCATTGACCGCATCTACCGCATCCACGCCAACCGCCGTGAACTGGCCAACGGGATGCAAGCGGGCGACGTGATGGCGCTGGTGGGCGTCAAAAGCGCCGTCACCGGCGATACGCTGTGCGACCCGGCGCACCCCATCGAACTGCAACCCTTCATTTTCCCCGAACCCGTCATCACCGTCGCCCTGACCCCCGCCACGCCCGAAGAGCGCGAAAAGCTGCGCACCGTGATGCGCCGCCTGTGCGAGGAAGACCCCACCCTGCAACCCGGCTACGACGCCGAAACCGAGGAAGAGACCCTCTCCGGCCTGGGCGAACTGCACCTCGAAATTATGGTTGACCGCATGAGGAGCGAATTTGGCATCGTCGCCAAATCCAGCCCGCCGCAGGTGGCCTACCGCGAGACGGTGCGCCAAAAGGCGGCGGCCACCGGCGATTACCGCAAGCAGAGCGGCGGCCACGGGCATTTCGGCGTGGTACGTGTGCGCGTGGAACCGCTGCCGCGCGGCACGGGGGTGGAAATCGAAAACAAGGCCTCGCCCGTGGAAGTGCCGGATGGCTTCGCCCGCAGCGCCCAGGGCGGCATCCGGCAGGCGCTGGCGAGGGGCGTGCTGGCTGGCTACCCCGTCACCGACGTGCGCGTCACCATCGTCGGCGGGCGCTACCATGAGGTCGATTCTGGCCCGATGGACTTTCACATTGCCGGTTCGATGGCCGTGCGCCAGGCGCTGCTGCTGGCCCGCCCGGCCCTGCTCGAACCGGTGATGCGCGTCGACATCGTCGTCAACGAGGAATACCTGGGCACCGTGATGGGCGATTTCTCGCGGCGGCGCGGCGACATTCAAGATATTGGGCAGCGCGGCACCCGGCGCGTCGTTCACGGCGAGGTGGCGCTGGCCGAAGTGCGCGGCTACATCACCGACCTGCGCGACATGACCTCCGGCCGCGGCGATTTTGCCCTGGAGTTCGTGCGTTATGAGATTGTGCCGGAAGAACTGGCCGAGGGAATTATCGAGGAGCGCAAGGCGCGCGGGAAGCTGGCAAAGCGATAATTGGACAATGTCATTGGTGACATTGTCCAATCAGGCGATGGTCGGTAACATCTCAATAAAATGCGGCCATAGGTGCAACGCACTTGGTTTTGGCCCGAAAATTACTCGTTTGATACCCAAGTGCGTTGCACCTCCCCAGTTTATTGAGATGTTACTAAATTTCGTTCTACATGGTGCAAGAAACGTGCCACCCCCGGATTTAAAAAAATTCGCTCCCCCTCCGGGGGAGAGGGGGAGCGCGCCTGGGTAGACCCGCGTTGTAGAACAAGATGACGATTCAGGATTCAGAATCCAGAATCCAGCGATTCAAGTGACATTGGGCGCGCACGCCACCCGGAAACCGACACTGAGGCTGAAGAAGTCCGGCACGTTCCAGCTCCGGTAGCAGCAGCGAGCGTAGCTTCGATGGAGGTCCCACGCCCCGCCCCGCAAGGCCCGCGCGCGGCCGCTTGCGGGGCCAGTGGGGTTGGCGGTTGGGTTTTCCAATAAGCGGGCGTATTGATCCTCGGCGAACCAATCGCCGCACCATTCCCACACATTGCCCACCATGTCGCTCAAACCGGTGGTGGTGTTGCCGTGGGGGTAAATGCCAATGGGCGAGGTGCGCCCGAGGGCGTTTTGGGTGGCGGGGTCGGCGGTGTTGCAGCGGGCGGGGTCGAAGGCATCGCCCCAGGGCCACAGGCGCGCTTCAGGGCCGCGAGCGGCGCATTCCCATTCGGCTTCGGTGGGAAGGCGGTAAGGCTGGCCGGTGATCTGGCGCAGCCAACAGCAGTAGGCTTCGGCCTCGAACCAGCACACGCCTACCACGGGCAGGTTGGCGGCATTCCATTTCGGGTCGTGCCACCAATAGGGCTGCCCGCGTTCTTCTACGGTGCGTTTATTCCAGGCTTCACCGCTGTCCCACTTGCCGGTGCGCCATTTCCAGCCGTCGGCGCTCCACCAATCAGGCTGCGGGCCGCCCGGTTCGCCGTAGCCGCCGGAATCTACAAAGGCGCGGTATTCGGCGTTGGTGACCGGGTATTGGCCGAGGGCATATTCGCCCAGGGTGACGATCAGGTCACGCTGGCCGGTTTTTTCATCGTCGTAAATGTAGTTTTCATCCACCCCGGCGGCTTTCAGTTTGGCTTCGTCGCTGGCGTTGCTACCGAGGCGGTAGCGCCCGGCGGGGATGGGGATCACTGCAGGAGCTGCGCCGGGGTGGATGCGCGGGTCGCCCACTTCACCCAGGGCCAGGCCCAGGCGGGCGCGCAGCGGGGCGGGCAGGCTGGGCGGGTTGGCTTCGATCTGGGTTTGCAGCTGCGCCTGAAAATACTGCACATTTTCGGGCAGGCGGCGCTGCTGCGGCAGGTCTGAGAGGGCAAAACCGGCCAGAGCCAACGCATGAGCGCTTTCAAGCGGGGTGCGGCCCATCTCGGCCAGGGCGCGCACAAAGCGGTTGGCTTCGTTTTCACCGCCCACGGCCAGGTAGCCAGCCGCCAGGCGGATCGGCTCTTCCCAATGGTCGTCGGTCAGGTGGTCGGCCAAAAAATCCTGGCGTTCGCCGGGCGGGCAGCCTTCTACCAAATAGCGCCCGGCCAAAAATTCCTGGAAGGTGCGGTGGGTGAAGAAACCGTAGCGGCCATCGCTTTCTTCGAGCAGGCCGCCGCGGTTGGCTACATCTTGCAGAAAGCGGGCGGCTTGTATGCGGGCGGGGCCTTCTTGCGTGCCAAAACGCGGCCAGATCAGCGCCGTGAGGTCACGTTCGGGCAGGGTTTCGAGGTTGCGGGCGTGCAGTTCAAAGGCGATGCGCGCCAGGCGGTCGCGGCGGGTTTCCCAATCCCAACCCTGCCAGTTTTGCAGCCCGGCAGTGTGTTCGCCTTCTTTGAAGGTGACTTCGGTGAGCAGAATTTGCACGGCTTCTTCGTAGAGGCGGGCGCGGTGGCGGGGCAGTTCATCGCGGCTGTAATGCACCATGGCGAAAATGGTCGTCATCAGCGGGGTGGTAGCCAGTTCTTGCACGCGCCGTTCGCTGGCGGCCAGGCGGGTGCATAAATCAAGCGCTTTGCGGCGCGCTTCGGGGGCGTTTTCGGGTAGCACGGCCTGATACCACAGGCGGATCAGGTGGTCGCGCTCATCGGGCGCAAGGCGCTGCACGTCGCAGCGGCGGAAATCGGCCATCTGGTCGGGGATGGCCGCAGCCGAAGGGCGCGAGGCTACCAGGCAGTAGAGCCGGGTGTGGTCGTATTGCTGGAGCAGCCCTTCGATGGCGGCGCGCACCAGCGGGCGGTGGTCGGGGTCAATTTCGTCCACGCCGTCGAACATCAGCAGCGCGCCCTGCTTGAGTTGGGCGCTGAAAAACTCAGCCGTGTAATCTTCGGAACAAAGCGCTTCGCCAAATGTAGCGGCGATGAACCCCAAAAGCGCCTGCGGCGTGCGGCGGCATTCGTTTTTCTGGCAATGCTCATCGAAAGCGCGCAGCGGCACGAGCAGCGGGAAGGGGGCGCTCTTGCCATGATCTTTGCCATCCACGGCTTCGACAAAGGCGCGCTGTTCGGGGGTGAGCTTAAGGTTCAGGCGGGCGCGGGCGCAAGCCAGCCCGGCCCATTGCAGCAGGGTGCTTTTACCGCAGCCAGCCGGGCCGATCAGCGCCAGTTTGTGCGAGAGTTGCAGCGCTTCGGGCAGGGCCACCGGCTGTCCGCCGCCCATCCTTTCAAGGGGGTTCTCTGCGCCGCCGCGACGGGTTTTGCGGCCCATCATTTCTTCGCTTTCACCGCGTTCAACAACTGCGGCAAGGTGCAGTGAAACATACACCTTTTCCAGTTCGGGCGGCTCGATGCCCTCGGCACGGTGGCGCGGCAGGCCGCGAAATTTCAGGCGGCGGTAGGCTTTGTCTACGTGGACGAGGTAGCGGCGGGCAGGGTCATCCAACGGGTCGCCATCCAGCGCCCGATCCACCTGTTTTTCGGCGCTTTGGTCGCGGCGTTCGTTCCAGCGCTTCCAGTAGGGGCGCAAAACCAGGCGGCTACGCCGCCCATAGCCAGCACCACCAAAGCCGCCGCCAGCAATTGCCAACCCGCCTCGCGCAGCAAGCGTTCGCGAGCAGCATCATCGAAGCCTTTAACAAGCAGATGCTCACCAAAGGTCAGTGTAGGCGTCGGCGTCTCGGTAGGCGTCTGCCCGGCGGCGCTCAGCGGGCGGGCGAAGGCCAGCAGCAGGAGCATGGCAACGGGCAAAAAGATGAAAAAGCGGCGCAAGCGTGGCATCATGCAATTCTCCCTTCTCCAGAATTTTAACACAGCGTCTGGGTTTCTGTTTCCTTCCCTGCAGAATACGAACGCACCCGATCATCATCTGTCCGCTTTGTTGATGAAGAAGCTACCTCATCCCTCAATAGAAAGAGAACCTCATGGAACCCCGCATCAAAGAACGATTTAACGACCCCATTTTGCACGAAGCCATGCAACGCTACGGCATCGCCGATGGGCACATCCAACTGCTCGATGGCTTCGAAAGCTTCATGTTCGAATTCACCCGCAATGATCAACCCGGCATGAAGAATGAAATTCTCCGCATCGGCCACAGCCTGCGCCGCACCCCGCAGTTGATCCAGGCCGAGGTAGATTGGCTCAATTCCCTGGCCGCGGGCGGCGCCGGCGTGGCAAAGGCACTGCTCTCGGCACAGGGCAACCTCATCGAAGCCGTGGATGACGGCCAGGGCGGGCAATTCCTCGTCACCGCCTTCGCCAAAGCCCCCGGCGACCACGCCCGCGGCGAAACCTGGAACGCCGCCCTGTTCGAGCGCTACGGCCAACTCATCGGGCGCATGCACCGCCTGAGCAAAGCCTACACGCCGCCGCATCCCGCTTGTCTGCGCTACCATTGGGATGACGACATCAACGCCAGCGTCGAAGCCTTCATGCCCGCCGAAGATGGACAAATTACCGCGGCCTACCGGGCCACCTTCGCCCACCTGAAAACGCTGCCGCGCACCGCCGAAGGCTACGGCCTGATCCACCAGGACGCCCACGGCGGCAACTTCTTCGTGGATGAGAACGGACAAATCACGCTCTTCGACTTCGACGATTGCTGCTACGGCCACTACATCTACGACCTGGCCATGGTCATCTTCTACGCCATCGCCAACCACGACGACATGCCCGCCGCCACGCGCGAATTTCTGCCGCCCTTCTTGCAAGGCTACCGGCGTGAAAACCAGCTTGACCCGGCCTGGTTCAAAGAGATTCCCCACTTTCTAAAACTGCGCGAAATTGACCTGTATGCCGTGATCCATCGCAGCTTCGGCCCCGGCCTCTATGATGATGACCCCTGGACTGCGCGCTACATGGCCGGCCGCCGCCAACGCCTGCTGGCCAACCAGCCCTTTGTCGAAATGGATTGGGAGCGTTTCATTTGAGAAATCCTGACCCGCATAAAAATGGGGGCTTGGGGAATTTCGGTGATCGCCGCTCATTGCGCCCTTCACGAACTACGAATGGCACAAATCTGCACGAATTTTTGGATTTCATTCGTGAAAATTCGTGTTCTTCGTGGTTCTTTTGAAGTAGAGGCGGATGGCATCTGCCCTCAGTGCCATCCCGGCCTGGCGCAACGAGTCCCACAACCAGGGCGCACGCCGTGCGCCCCTACCTGAGGTTATTTTCATCAAAAAAGCCCGGAGACATGTCTCCGGGCTTTTTTGATGAAAATGCCGCTGGTTAGCGCCGAATGACCGGCAAGAAGATATTGTAGGGCAGGTTGAAGAACTGACCTTTGGCATATTTCAGGTCGCCATTGGTGGCGTCGTAGTAGCTGATGCCCAGGATGCCCGCCGGGTTCACGCCAATGGAGGCGTATTGGCCAACGTTACCCTGGTTATCTACAATTGAAAGTGTCCAGGGGCCGTTGGCTCTACGCGCATACTGCAAATCACCGCTGTGCGGGTTGTAGTAGCTGACATGCACGGTATTGGCCGCGTCAATGGCTATCGAAAACGGCACCAGCGGCGGCCTGGGGTTGGTCAGCAGGTTGGTCTTTGGGTCAATGATCTCAAAGCCCCAAATGGTGCTGGCATTATCGGCCTTGTAGGCATACTTTGGCACATCTTCGTTATAGTCGTCAAGATACACGATATGCGGCCGGCCCTGGGCATCGAGGGCGAGCTGCGAATACAACCCGCCGCGCGTATCCACCTGGCGCTCGAGGCGAAATTTCGCTGAGGCATTCTGCCAGCCAGCGTAGGCCAGGCGGTTGTTGGTTTCATCGTAATAGCTGATGTGCGGCTGACCAGACGCATCTACCGCAATCGAAGTATACAGGCCCACTTTGTCTTTGCCGCTGTCTTCGCCATTGTCCACCGTTTGAATTTTCCACAACCCCGCATCTTTGTAGGCCCATTTCAAGGCGCCATTGGCGTCATCGTAGTAGGCAATATGGGGGCGGTTTTGTGGATCAACTGCGATCGAGGCGAATTTTCCGACACTGGGGCAGATACCGTTGCTATTGGCCACTTCCACGTTTTCGGCCATCCAGTGGTCGCTGACCCAGGTGGCGTAACGCAGACAGGTGGTACTGACGCTGTAATAGGCAATGTGTACCTTGCCATCCGCGCCAATGGCGATGTCATTGTAAATGCCGGTCGAACCGGTCACATCCACCGCGCCTGGCCCGACCCAGGCCGAACCATTCCAGTAAACGTACAGCAAGTCATCATGGGTATCGTCGAAGAAGCTGATATGCGGGTTGCCAGCGCTGTCGAAGGCCAGCGCATTGAACGCGCCCAGGTCGGCGGCGCTGCTATCTACCGAAGCGACGATCCAACTTTCCGAAGAGACCTGGGTGGCAAATTGCATGGCGCCGTTGTCACTATGGTAAAAACTGACCCGCGCGTCCGAATGCGCATTGGCCACGTTCGTGTCAACGTCAATGGATGTGAACACCATACCATTGCCATCTACTGTGGCAATTTCGGTATTGCTCCAGCCGTTGCTGTCGGGAATGGCCAACTTGAGCCGGTTGCTGCTGGCGTTGAGATAGGCGATATGCGGGGCATTGTTGTTATCGAGCGCCAACGAGGCATATTTGCCATTGAATTGGTTGTCGGCGGTCACATTTTCTTTGACCCAGCTACTACCTTTGTAGGCCGCATATTTGAGATACGATTTTGTCGTACCAATGGCGGCGTAATAGCTGATGCGCGGCTGCGGGTCGCCTTCATTCGTCAGTGCGATAGAAGAATACTTGCCAATGTCATCATCGGCAGTACCATCTACCGAGGTCTGCTGGATTATCGAGG
The DNA here is from genome assembly GCA_964606085.1 of uncultured Anaerolineaceae bacterium. Taxonomy (GTDB): domain Bacteria; phylum Chloroflexota; class Anaerolineae; order Anaerolineales; family UBA4823; genus CAIQJJ01. The sequence continues at coordinate 34,608 of CAZSFD010000026.1, read as the reverse complement.
CGCTTTCGGCGCTCCATTTGGCATAGCGCAGGTCTTTGGCAGTGGCATCGTAATAGCTGAAATGGGTGAAGAGCTTGTTGTTGGCGTCTTTACCAACGGCGATGGAGGCATATTGCCCGGTATCGTTGGCGGAGTCTATGGTCGTGATCTGCCAACCGCTGTACACCTTGTGGGCATATTTCAGGTCGCCATTGTCGGCATCGTAGTAGGCAATGTGCGGCTCATTATAAGGATCAATGGCGATGGAAGTAAACAAGCCACGACCTTTCATGGTAATGGCAAGGTCAACGCTTTCGCCAGAGGTATCGAGGGGTTGGACATCCACCGGCAGGGCTGGCAAACGCTCCGCGGCGGGCATGGCGTCATCGGCAAGCTCAAAGGCGGCGGCCATCGTCGGGGCATCGAGGACGAACTTTTCCCACGTCCCACCCACTTTACGGGCATACTTCAAAGCGCCTGAGGCCGCATCGTAGTAGCTGATGTGGGGCTGGTTGGCGCTGTCTAAAGCCAGGGATGCGTACAAACCCACACCGTCGCCATTATCCACGGTTTCAAGCTGCCAAACTGCGCCATCGTAATAGGCATAATACAGGTGGTCGCCGCCATAAGCCAGGTGGCCGCGGCCCTGGCTATCCAGGCGCATGTGCCGGTCGCCCATTTGCGCAAACACCTTGCTCTGCGTAACCGGGGTTCTCTGCCACGCCAGGACGGTTGTCTGCGGGGTTTCTTCCTGGGCCTGAGCAAGCTGCGCCGGTTGAACCGCCAGGCCAAACACGAACGACAGGAAGATCAAGCAGGAAACCAGGGCAGCAAAGGCGCGTCCCCGGTTTTGTGATTGTTGTGTTGAAGAGTACATGAAACTTTCTCCTTATAAATTGGGGTGGTGTCATTTTCCACCGTGCGCTGCATTCTACCAGATTTTCATCGGCAACCTTTTGCGCACGGCAGAACGTAGGCCGATAGCATGGCTATCACAGGATATACGTTGCGTTCGATAGTGCCTAACCCGCGAACTCCTGGCACAAAAAACAAGGATTTCTTGGATTAGCGCCCTGGTTGTTCCGCTTTATGCGGGTTAGGATGATTGGATGCCATTCACCTCGCTTTTCTTCATAATAAGACGCACCACAGGCCAAAACTTGAGGCAAATGAGTTCGGGTTATAATGTGACATCTTTTTGCCCTACACATTCACGCAGGTGGCCTATGGCTGGCTGGAAAGATATTCAAGAAATCTGGAACACCATTCAAGAATTTGACATGCGGCCGATTCGGGATGCAGCCCTGCTGCCCGTGCGCCTCGTCATCATCGGCGCAGGTGACGCTGACCCGCACGACCTGGCCGATACGCTGCGCCGCGACCCGGCCTCGCCGCAGGAGTTGACGCACACACCGGTCAAAATCCTCACCCACGAGCAGGCAGCCACCCTGCCCGAGGCCGATCTGGTCTTCATCACCGCGCAGCCCAACCCGGCCAGCCTGGCCGCGGCCCGTTCCCTGTCACGGCACAGCAGCGCTGGCGGCATCCCGGCGGTGGTCGTGTGCAGGCTGCCCAACGTAGCAGCCGGCGAAAAAGTTCTTGCCCCGCTCGAACCGGCCCCCGGTATGCTGGCCGGCGCCTTCGAGGATCAGGCTTTCTTACTCAAACAACTCGTCCCGGCTGTGCAGGCGCTATTGCCCGAAGCCCTGCACCCGGCCCTGGGACGGCAGTTCCCGCTCTTTCGCACCGCCATCGCTCGCACGCTCATTGACGATACCTGCATGGCTAACGCCGTCTACGCCTTCAGCACCGGTCTGGCCGAAGCCGTTCCCGTTCTCACCCTGCCGCTCAGTGTGGCCGATATGGTGGTGCTGACCAAATCGCAGGCATTCCTGGCTTACAAGTTGGGCCTGCTGTTTGGCTTTTCCACGCAATGGCAAGATTACCTGAAGGAGTTTGGCAGCGTGCTGGGCAGCGGTTTTCTGATGCGCCAGTTGGCCCGGCAGTTGGTCAGCCTGATCCCTGGCTGGGGGATTGTGCCCAAGGTGGCGGTGGCCTATTCGGGCAGCTATGTGGTGGGGCATACCGTTTTGCAGTGGTACCTGGCGGGGCGCGCCATTCGCAAAGAAAAGCTGCAAAACCTGTATCGCCAGGCTGTGATCGAAGGCAAGATCATCGCCTACCGCATCATCGAAAAAACGCCGCGCCTCAAACTGCCCGCCAAAGCCCCCAAGAGCTTGCCCGGCGCTGCGCCCCAAAAGCAGCCATTCAAATTGGGATGGGGGCGCAAACGCCCGCACCAAATTTGCCCCGCCTGCGCCAAAATGAACGCCCCTGAGGCCATCTACTGCCAATACTGCGGGCAGGCGTTGGCGATCACGGGTGCTTCATCGCAGAATGGCGTGGAAGTCCCGCCCGGCGATCAATAGCCTGGCGGAAGCTCGAAATTCTCCGGGGAGGCTCTGCCCCCCTATTCTTTTTTTGGAGGCATCTCGTGTCAACGGAAACTTTGAAAGTAGTCATCCCCATGGCCGGGCTGGGAACGCGCCTGCGCCCGCACACCTGGAGCAAGCCCAAACAACTCGTCAGCGTGGCTGGGAAAGTGGTGCTGGAACACGTGCTGGATACGCTCTGCACCCTGCCCGAACCCCAAAATTATGAACTGGTCAACATCGTCGGCTACCTGGGCGAGCAAATTGAAACCTTTCTCGGCAAAAAATACCCCGATCTCAGCGCCCACTATGTCACCCAGGAGAACCCGCGCGGCCAATCGCACGCCATCTGGCTGGCGCGTGAACACCTGAGCGGCCCTATGCTGATGGTCTTCGCCGACACCATCATCGAAACCGACCTGTCCTTCCTGGCCGATGAAACCGCCGATGCTGTGGCCTGGGTCAAGCCTGTGCCTGACCCGCGGCGCTTCGGCGTGGCCGTGCTGGGCGAGAATGGCTGGGTAAGCCGGTTGATCGAAAAGCCCCAGGAAATGAACAACAACCTGGCCGTGGTGGGCTTCTATTACTTCCGCCGCGCCGAAGATTTGCTGGCCGCCATCGAAGAGCAGATGAACCGCGACATCCAGCTCAAGGGCGAGTTCTTCCTGGCCGACGCCATCAACATCATGCTCGAACGCGGCCTGAAGATGCGCATCGAAAAAGTGGACGTGTGGCTGGACGCCGGTACGCCCGAAACCCTGCTCGAAACCAACCACTACCTGCTCGATCACGGACGCGGCAATGCCGAAGGCCAACAGCGCCCTGGCGTCGTGATCGTGCCGCCGGTGTTCATTCACACCACCGCCCAGGTCAGCCACGCCGTCATCGGCCCGCACGCCTCGCTCGGCGCAGATTGCAAGGTGCAGAGCAGCATCATCCGCAACTCGATCCTCGAAGACGGGGCCGAAGTGACGGACGTGATCATGGAAGAGTCGCTGGTTGGCCGCAAGGCGCAAATTCGCCGCCGACCGGGCAATATCAACGTCGGCGATCACACCGTGCTTACACTTTAGGAGTTTCCCATGTCGCAATACCTTTCGCGGCGCGTCGCCGGCCTGAAACCATCGGGCATCCGCAAATTTTTCGACATCGCCGCCACCATGAAAGATGTCATCTCACTCAGCATCGGCGAACCCGATTTCGTCACCCCCGCCCCCATTGTCGAGGCCGGCATCCGCGCCTTGCAGCACGGTGAGACGCACTACACCTCTAACTCCGGCATCCTCGAACTGCGCCAGGCGGTTGCCGATTACCTGCAAACCCGCTACGGCGTGAGCTACGACCCCGCCACCGAGATCGTCATCACCGTGGGCGTCTCCGAAGCCCTGTATATGGCGATGAGCGCCCTGGTTAATCCCGGCGACGAAGTCATCATCCCCACGCCGTGCTTCGTGGCCTACCAGGCCGAAGTGGCCCTGGCCGACGGCATCCCGGTGGAACTGCCCACCCGCGTCGAAGACCAGTTTCAGCCCTGCGGGGCCGATATCGCCGCCAAAATCACCCCGCAGACCAAAGCGCTGCTGATCGGCTACCCCAACAACCCCACCGGCGCGGTAGCCGAACGCCAGACATTGCTCGAAGTGGCCGAAGTGGCTGAAAAACACGATCTGATCGTCATCTCCGACGAACTGTACGACCAACTGGTCTACGACACGCAGCACGTCTGCTTTGCAGCCCTGCCGGGGATGCGAGCGCGCACGGTGCTGCTGGGCGGCTTCTCGAAAAATTACGCCATGACCGGCTGGCGGGTGGGCTTCGCCGCCGCCCCCGCCGAAATTTTGCAGGGCATGTTACGCGTCCACCAGTTCACCATCATGTCTGCGCCCACCCCGGCGCAGTTTGCCGCCCTCGAAGCGCTCCAGAACGGCCAGCCGCACGTGCAAGCGATGGTGGCCGAATATGACCGCCGCCGCCGGCTGATCGTAGATGGCCTCAACCGCCTCGGCCTGCCCACCTTCGAGCCGCGCGGCGCCTTCTACGCCTTCCCCGATCTCTCCGTCAGCGGCATGACCCCCGACGATTTCTGCATGAAGCTGCTGCAAGAAGAAAACGTCGCCATCGTCCCCGGCTCGGCCTTCGGCGCGGGCGGCGAGAACTACGCCCGCTGCTGCTACGCCACGGCTTACGAAAAAATCGAGGAAGCACTCCATCGCATGGAAAGGTTTATGAAGCGACATGGGTAGCGCCTATTACCCCACCATCGGCCTCGAAGTCCACGCCGAGTTGCAAACCGAGTCGAAGATGTTTTGCGGCTGCCGCGTGGTCGATTCGACCATCGCCGACCCCAACATTGCCGTCTGCCCGGTGTGCGCCGGGATGCCGGGGATGCTGCCGGTGGTCAACCAGCGTGCCGTGGAATATGGCCTGCGGGTGGCGCTGGCGCTCGGCTGCCAGATCAACTACGCCAGCATCTTCGCCCGCAAAAACTACTTCTACCCCGATCTGCCCAAGGGCTTCCAGATTTCACAGTACGAAGAACCGATTGGCCGCCACGGAAAAATCACCATCACCACATCCGAAGGCGAAAAAGTTATCCGCGTGCGCCGCGTGCATCTCGAAGAGGATACCGGCAAGCTCACGCACGTGGGTGAGGGCAAAAATGCCCGCTCCCTGATGGATCTCAACCGCGCCGGCGTGCCGCTGCTCGAAATCGTCAGCGAGCCTGATTTGCACAGCGCCGAGGAAGTGCGCGCCTACGCCCAGGCGCTGCGCTCGGTGCTGCGCTATGTGGGCGTCAATTCGGGCGATTTGCAAAAAGGCGTCATGCGCATCGAACCGAATATCTCCATCGCCCCGGTTGGCAGCGAGCAGCTCGGCACAAAGGTGGAGATCAAGAACCTCAACAGCTTCCGCGCCCTCGAACGCGGCGTGGCCTACGAAATTCAGCGCCAGGGTGAGCTTTTGGATAGCGGCGGTCAGGTGCGCCAGGAAACGGTCGGATGGGATGAGGCCCGCCAGGCCACCTTCGTCCAGCGGGTGAAGGAAGGCGACGTGGACTACCGCTACTTCCCCGAACCCGACCTGCCCCCGCTCGTCCTCGACCCCGCCTGGGTGGGGCAGATTCGCCAATCGCTGCCCGAACTGCCTGCCGAACGCCAGCAGCGCTTCGCGGCGCAGCACGGCCTGAGCGCCTACGATGCCGCCGTGCTGGTGGCCGAAAAGGCCGTGGCCGATTATTTCGAGGCCGTCGTGGCCGCCGGCATCCCCGCCAAGCAGGCCGCCAACTGGGTCAGCGGCGATCTGTTCGCCCTGCTCAACCAGAACAACCTGGGCATCGAAGAATGCCCCATCACCGCGTCGGCACTGGCGAGCCTGCTAAAAATGGTGGTCGGCGGCGAGATCAACAACAACACCGCCAAAACCGTGCTGGCCGAGATGTTCGCCAGCGGCAAACCCGCCGAACAGATTGTGAGCGAGAAAGGCCTGCGCCAGGTTTCGGATAGCGGCTTCATTGCCGACCTGGTGCGCCAGGTGCTGGCCGAAAGCCCCAATGAGTTAGCCAGCTACCGCGCCGGAAAAGATACGCTTTCTAAATGGTTCTTCGGCCAGGTGATGCGGGCAGCCAAAGGCAAAGCCAACCCGCAGGTGATCCAGACCGAGTTAGAGCGGCAATTGAAGGGGGAATGAACGCCGCGCCTACGCACCAATGGCAACGCTTGTGTGGTTGCGCAGCGCCTCGACCGCCGCAAACGCCGCCTCGCTGACGCCGAACAGATGACCGTAGGGGATTGGCGGCGGCCCGCCGGACTCGATGGCCGCGGCGAACGCCTGCCAGGCGGCGCGGTGGCCCTTGTCCTGGCGTAACCGTGACGGAACCACCTCACGCTTGCCCTCGCGCACCATCTCCAGCGAACGGAAATCATCCAGCACGGCCACGCGCCCGGCGCAAAAGACTTCCAGGCGTTCCTTGCCAAACGCCTTATCCCCATTCGCCAGGTATTCAACCATCCCCAGCGAGCCATCGGCAAAGGTGAAGGTCAGCAGCACATTATCTTCGCGGTAACGCCCGGCATCGGGCAGCCCACGGGCGGTGACCGATACCGGCGGCGCGCCGACCAGGAAGGCCAGAAAATCTATAAAGTGGCAGCCCTCCCCAACAATCCGCCCGCCGCCCTGCTCGGGGTCGTGCAGCCAGTGGTTGAGCGGGATATACCCGGCGTTGACGCGGTAATGGGCCACCAGCGGCTCACGCCGTTCGGCCAGGAAATTATGCAGGCGCACCGCGAGGGGGGCAAAGCGGCGGTTAAAGCCGATGGTGAGGAGATTGTTGGGGGTTTGCAAATCGTTATCGGTTATGCCAGATTTGTTATTCAATTCGTTTTCCGACGAGTCTCGCATACCGAATAACGCATGACGAATATCCATTAACGAATTTCGCTCTACCGCCAACGGCTTCTCACAAAACACGTTCTTGCCCGCCTTGAGCGCGGCGCTCACCTGCCCGGCGTGCAGATGGTGACGGGTCAGCACGGCTACGGTATTGATTGCGGGGTCATGGATGATTTGCGCCTCATCGCTACAGGCGTAACGCAGGCCAAACTTGCGCGCCGCATGGGCCGCACTCTGCCCGGAAGCCGAAGCGATGCCCACCAACTCAACGTTTTTCAACCCCTTCACCGCTGGCAGCATCACCGCCGTGGCGAAATTGCCCGCGCCGAGGATGCCCAATTTCACGGAACACGCATCACATTTCACGGCTGCGTACGTGATGCGTGATGCGTGTTCCGTGGCACATGACACGGCATCCTGATACGTCAACAACACCCCCAAAAACGCCTCCTTCTTCTTCCCGGTGATGACCTCATACGCTTCGGCGGCGTTTTCGATGGGGATGCGGTGCGTGATCAGCGGTGCTACCTGCAGCTTGCCACCTGCCACCAATTCCACCACCGCCTCGAAATTGCGTCCCTCCGTCCAGCGCACGTAGCCGAGGGGGTAATCGTGGCCGTTTTCTTCGTAGGCGGGATCGTAACGGCCGGGGCCGTAGGAGCGCGAGTTGATGAAGTTGAGTTCTTTTTCGTAGTAGATTTTGCGGGGGATTTTCAGACCGACCGCCCCCACCGCCACCACCCGCCCGCGGTCACGGGCGATGACGCCCGCCAGTTCGACCGGGTCAGCGGAGGCGGTATCGGCGCAGATCAGCACGACGTCGAAGCCGCGGTTGCGGGTGAAGGCCGGGGCGGCCTCCTCAGCGGCAGAGCGGGCGACGGCCTCGATGCCAAAGGTGCGCGCCAGTTCGACGCGGCGCGGGTCAATGTCAATGCCGAAAACCTGGCAGCCGGCGGCGCGGGCGATCTGCACCGCCAGCAGGCCGAGCAGGCCCAGGCCGATCACGGCCACGCGCTCGCCAAGCTGCGCTTCGGCCAGGCGGAAGCCGTGCAGGGCAATGGCCGCCAGGGTGGTGAAGGCGGCGCTCTCGAAATCTACATCGTCAGGCAGGGGGGTGAGCAGGTTGGCCGGGACACAGCCATATTCGGCATGGACGGCGTAGTTGCCCCCGGCGCACGCCACGCGCTGGCCGACGTGCAAGCCTTGAACGCCCGGCCCCAGGGCGGCAATCGTCCCTGCCGAGGAGTAACCGAGCGGCATGGGCTGGTCGAGGCGGTTGAAGGCGGCTTCGATGGTGGTGAGAATGCCCTCACGCCGGGCCTTGTCAATCAGTTGGCGCACCAGATCGGGCCGCGAGCGCGCCTTGCCGAGCAGCGATTTCTCAGCAAATTCAACTACCATGCGCTCCGTGCCCGCCGAGACGAGCGAGGCCGCGGTTTGGATCAGCGCCTCGCCCGCCTGCGGGGTGGGGATGGGGACTTCGATGACTTCGGTAAGGCCGGTTTTGAGATTTTGGAGGAGTTGTTTCATGGAATATATCTATACCCCCGCCCCGGCACGGTGAGAATATGCTGCGGGTTGGAGGCGTCAGTTTCGATCTTCTGGCGCAGGCGGCGGATGAGTTGCGCCAGGCTGTCGTCGCGCACGCCGCGCTCGAAGATGCGGTCTTCCGGCCAGACGGCGCGGATCAGGTCGTCTTTGTCGCACACCTGGTTGGGGTGGGAGCGGAAGTGTTCGAGCAGGGCGTGTTCTTTGGCGGTCAGTTGGCTGTCGTCGGCGGCGGGGGTGGGTTGGGCAGTGCGAACGGCCCCGCCCAGCAGGGGGTGGTCGGCCAAACCAGAGGCGCGCACGTCGGACTCGGAAGGCTGGGCGGCCCAGAACTCGTCTACACGGCGCTGGATGGCGGGGTGTTGGCGCAGGGAATCCAGGTCGAGCGGGCAGCCGTCCGCGTAGGCTTCGCAGGCGGCGCGCAGCAGCGAGGGGTAGCCCCAGGTGAGTTGGATCAGCAAGTCAGCGACATCTGCGCCCCAGGCTGCGCCGAGGCGTTCGGCGTAGCGGGCCACGTTCCAGCGGGCGTCGGATTCGCTGAGCGGGCCGAGCCAGAGCGTGTGGGCGTAGAAGAGTTCGGCCAGTTCAGAGTGCGGGTCGAGCGGGCGGCGGGTGGCGGTGACGTAGGTAAGCTGGTACTTGTGAGCGTCGCGCAGGGCGCGCAGGTTGCTGGTGATGAGCGGCAGGGCGGCGGCGGGCAGGGCGTCGAAGCGGTCGAGCAGCAGGCACAGAGAAGCATTCCCGGCCATGCGTTGGTCGAGGGCGGTTTCGAGGGCGCGTAACTCGTCGCTGGCTTCGGCGGCGTCGCCCAATCCCTGGCGCACGAGGTGGAAGAAGGCGTCGGGGGTGGGCTGCGCCAGGCGGTTACAATCTACCAACAGCGATTTTCCCGCCAGTGCCGAACGGTGCGCCAGGAAGCCGATCAGGTTGCTCTTGCCGGCCCCGCTCAAGCCGATGATCGACGCGCATTCGCCCGCTTTCACGGCCCGCGTCACGGCCTGCACTTCCTTCTCGCGATAATTTTCAGGGTAGGTATCCCAAACAGACATGTTGACCTCCGGGGGATGGTTCGTGTATTATACAGGTGATTGGTGAGCGGGCGAGAGGGAGAAGGGGAGAGAGGGTGAAACGTTATTACCCCATCACCCAGTCACCCCTTCACCCCTTCACCACTTCACCCCATCACCCAGTCACCCTCTCTCCCTCTCCCCATGCCCCCTCGCTTGCGCTTCTCCCTGCTCCCGATTTGCTCCCTGCTGCTGTTGTGCTGCGCGTTTGTGGCGCTGCTGTATGTTTTATGGCCGCTGGAAAGCACCACGCTCCAGGCCACCGTTGTTCCCACGCTGCTCTCGCCGCCGTAGAACCGCCGCATTTGCCCCCACGTTTTGAACCCATGAACCCTCGACTTTTTTCTCGCTTCTTTTTCCTAACCCTGCTGGCAATCGTGTTGGTCGGGTGTGCGCAATCGCCCACCCAACCATCCACCGCGCCACAACAAAGCCGGACACGAGAAACCGAAGCCGTACAAAATGAGGCTACCGAAGCGCCTGCCGCCACCGAAGCCCCCAAGCCAGCCGAACCCACCCAGGCTCCCGCTGCCGAAGTGACACAGCCCACGGCCGCCGCCACGCAAGCCAGCCTGGATCGCGCCGCCACCGAAGAATCGGTTGGCAATGCGCCCACCGAAGCCCCACAAGCCACCCCACCGCCGCCGCCAACGCTCGCTCAGACCATCGTCGAACCCCGCCTGATCGAACTGGAATACCCCGAAACCCTGCGCCTGGGCGATTCCGACGCCATCCGCCTGGCGCTGCTCCCCGCGCCCGATGGGTATGTTGTCGAAGCCGAATTTCCCGATCACACCACCGTCACCGAAACCGTAAACATCCAACACCCCGCCGGGTACGACCTGATCGCCATCGCCCGATTAGATGCGGTCAATTTCACCTTTGCCCCCGCCGGCGACCAGGAGCAAAACGTGGCCCCCGGCGAAACCGCCATCTGGCGCTGGTCGCTGACGCCCGATGCCGCCGGGCAGCAGCGGCTCAACATCTCGCTGGCGCTGCGCTGGCAGCCGCAGCCAGGTGTGACCGGCAGCACCCGCCAGGTGACGGCCTACTCGCGCACGCTGGAAGTGAACGTGATCTCATTCCTCGGCCTGACACGCAACCAGGCCGCGTTGGGCGGCCTGTTCAGCCTGGCAGCCGGCGGCGGGCTGGGGCTGGTTGCGCTGGTGGGCGGGCGCACGAAGGCGCGCAAGGTGCTGCAAGCTGTGGCCCCCAACCCCACGCTGGTGATCGAACCCCGCCCCGGCCTGCAAATCACCCCGCACGAACGCCAACTGCTCAGCGCCCTGTTCCAAAAATATGCCCGCCTGACCATCGAGAGCGAGTTCCTTTCAGGCTATTCGGGGGCGCGCACCTTCCTCGCCATCCCCATCCGGCCCGATGGCCGCGCCGATGCCGCCACCATCGTCAAAATCGGTGAGACGGCCTCCATCGAGCGCGAGTATCACAATTACGAAGATTTCGTCAAACACACCTTGCCGCCCGTCACCGCCCGCATTCAGAATCCGCCGGTAATTCTGCCCTCCCCCCGCGTCGGAGGGGCTGGAGGCGAGGGGGTAGCCGCCCTGCAATACACCTTCATCGGTGCGCCGGGGCAAGCACCGCAAAGCCTGCGCCTGGCGCTGCTGAACAACCCCGACCCGGCCCTGTTGCGCCAACTCTTCGACACCTTCGGCCCCAACTGGTGGATGCAGCGCCGCCCGTACACTTTCCGCCTGGCGCTGGAATACGACCGGTTGCTGCCCACGCACTACGTCCTCGAACCAGCCAGTGGGCGCGGCAAACCCCTGGATGGCGCGGCGGGGCTGTCGGCAGCCAGCGACCTGGCCGTGGACGACCTGGTTACGCTGCGCGGTTTCCGCTACATGGAACGGCGTGTAGATGGCAATCTCTCGCTGCGCGGCGAGGCCGCGCCTGGCGTGCCGCCGCTGCGCCTGCGCTGGTTGGGCCATGCCAACCCCAACGCAGCCACCGGGCGCATCGTGGCCACGCGCGACATGCTGCTGAAGCAGTACACCGCCAACATGGATTTGCTCGGCCTGCCCGACCCGCTCGAACGCCTGCCGCTGTGGCTCAACGAGACCGTCCACGGCAGCCAATCCACCATCCACGGCGACCTCAACCTGGAGAACATTCTCACCGGGCCTGGCGGCTTCGTCTGGTTGATTGATTTCGCCCAGACGCGCGACGGCCATCCCCTGGCCGATTTTGCCCATCTCGAAGCCGAGATCATCGCCCACGTCATCGCCCCGCAAATTGCCGACCCTGCCGAATACCTGGCCTGCCTGAATGCCGCCTGCCACCTGCCACGTGCCACATCGTTTTTCATCCTGCGCGATACCGTACGCGAGATTGCATCCCACTGTTTGCTCAACCCCTCGCAGCCGCGCGAATATGAACTGGCCCGGCTGATGGCCTGTTTGGGGGCGTTGAAGTATAGCAACCTCGATCAACACGCCAGGCATTTGTTGTATCTGAGCGCAGCGCATGTGGCTGCCGGGTTATAAATCGCCATCCGTTGACGCTCCCCCCGTTCCGTGCTACATTAATGGGGCAGCAGGAGACGCACATGCAATCCCCCTTCCCCGGAATGGACCCCTATCTCGAAGGCGAACTCTGGCAGGAGTTTCACGACCGGCTGGCTGAACAGATCAGCGAGCAGGTTGCCGCGCACATTCGCCCCAAATATGTGACCGCCCTGGCCCGGCGTTTTGTCCTCACCCATTCGCTCCCCGGCATGTACAAACCCCAAAAGGCCAGCGCCCTGTTTGCCGAGCGCCCCGCCGATTTAACCCAATCTTGCCCTGGCGCAACCGAACCGGCCGTCGAGTTGCTCAGCCCGCTGCCCGAAGAGATTCCCGTGGTCAGCGTCGAAATCCGTGATATTGCCGAACGCCGCCTGGTCACGGTGATCGAAATCCTCGCCCCGGCCAGCAAATATAGCGATGGCGTGCGCACCTATCACCGCCGCCGCACGGCCCTGCTGCGCACCAGCGTTCACCTGCTCGAAATTGACCTGTTGCGTCACGGCGAGCGCATCGAACTGCTTGGCGATCCGCCGCCTGCGCCCTATTACGCCTACCTCAGCCGGGTGCAGCGCCGCCCCTACACGCAGGTCTGGCCCATTTCGCTGCGCGAGCCGCTGCCCGTGCTGCCGGTGCCGCTGCTGCCGCCCGATAGCGATGTGCCGCTCGATTTGCAGCATGCCCTTCACACCTGTTACCGCCAGGGCGGTTTCGAGCGTATGCTCAACTACACCCTGCCGCTGCCGCATCTCAAAGGCGATGATGCCCTTTGGGTTGCCGATACCATTGCCAGAAAGACCCGACCCCAATGAACCTCACCGAATATCTCGATTTTGCCGTCGAAACCGCTTACCTGGCCGGACGCGCCACGCTGGGCTATTTCCGCGCCGGCGTGCGCCCCGACTTCAAGAAAGACGACACCCCCGTCACCGTGGCAGACCGCCTATCCGAAGAGCTGATCCGCCGCCGCATCGAGGAGCGCTATCCCAGCCACGCCATCGTGGGCGAGGAATATGGCGTCAAAGAGAGCGCCGGCGCGGCGTTCCGCTGGTTCGTAGACCCCATTGATGGCACGAAATCGTTCATCCGTGGCGTGCCGCTCTATGCAGTGTTGATTGGCCTGGAAATTGAAGGCCAACCCCGCGTCGGCGCGGCGTACTTCCCTGCCCTCGACGAAATGCTCAGCGGCGCAAGCGGCCTGGGAGCGTGGTGCAATGGCCGCCGGGCGCGCGTCTCTGAATGCGCAGACCTGAGCCGGGCGTATCTTTCTTGCACCGACGTGGCTTCTTTTGCCAACCACGGCAAACAGGCCGCCTTCGAGCGGTTGGTGCAGGCCACTTACTATCACACAGGCTGGAGCGACGCCTATGGCTATCTGCTGGTAGCGACCGGGCGGATTGAAGTGATGCTTGACCCGGTGATGGATGTGTGGGATTGCGGCCCCTTCCCGCCCATTTTGGCCGAAGCGGGTGGCTATTTTGGCGATTGGCAAGGCCGCCAAACCGTTTACGGGCGCGAGGGTCTCAGCACCACACAAACCCTGCTGCCCGATGTGTTGAAATTGATCCAGTTTTGAACGGTGGTTTTGGGGGATATGGACCGGGTTGCCTGATCAAGCTATCACGGCCATAACATCCAGAAAAGCTGGGCGATGATGATGCCCTGCATGGTCCCGGCAAAGACCTGCAAGGGGGTATGCCCCAATACCTCGCGCAGTTGCTCTTCTTTGAGCGGGTGTCCGGCAGCTAACTCACCAATGATCACATTGATCACCTGGGCATGTTTGCCAGCCTGGCGGCGGATACCGGCGGCATCGTACAAAACAACCATTGAAATTGCCATAGCCAGGGTGAACAAGGGTGTATCGAACCCCTCCCGCAGGCCAATAGACCAGGTGGCCCCCATCATCAACGCCGAATGCGAGCTAGGCATACCGCCCACGCTCAACACAATCCCCCAATTCCATTTGCGCGTGCGCACGTATTCCAACGGCAGTTTGATCACCTGCGCCAGCAGCCACGAAAAGAGCGTGGCTATCAAAACTTTGTTATCGAGGAGTGCTTCCAGGTGCATGGGAGGTCACTCTTGCAGGGTCAGTGGCAGCAATTCATCGCCCAGTAATTGCTGCACCTTGAGATCAGCCTGATCAAGCAGGGCTGCACAATGGCGCGCCAACGCCTGACCGCGCTCAAACAAACCCACGGCCTGCTCCAGGGCGTGCTTATCGCCTTCGAGGGCGGTGACGATGGTTTCGAGTTCGTTCAGGGCTTGTTCGTAGGTCAGTTGTTCAATGGGGGTGGGTTGAAGCATAGAGAACTCCCGTAGCGCCAGATTAATCCTGCGCTACAACCTTTACGTCAAATTTTCCAGCCTGCACGCGCACGGCCAATTTCTCGCCAGCCTGTACCTGGGCCGGGCTTTGCACCACCTTGCCATCGGCCTGGGTGACGACGGCAAAGCCGCGCGCCAGCACCGACAGCGGATTGAGGGCCATCAGGCGCTGCTCCAGCCCGGCCAGGCGGGCGCGGCGCAGTTGCGTGCTGTGCTGCCAGGCGGTTTCGGTGCGGCGGGCCAGGTCGTCCACACGCTGGCGGTCTGATTGTAAGCGCATTTTGGGGGAATGCAAGCGCAGGCGGTTTTCGATATTGTTAAGCTGCCAGCGCTGCTCAGTGATGGCGTTTTGCGCGGCGCGGGCCAGGCGTTCGGCTAAATCGGCCAGGGTGCTGCCCAGTTCGAGACGGTCGGGCGTGGCCAGTTCGGCGGCGGCGGTGGGCGTGGGGGCGCGCAGGTCGGCGACGAAATCGGCAATGGTGAAGTCGGTTTCGTGGCCCACGCCGCTGATCACCGGGATGGGGCTGGCGGCGATAGCGTAAGCCACGCGCTCATCGTTGAAGGCCCACAAATCTTCGATGGAACCGCCGCCGCGCGCCAGCAGGATCACATCCGGCTGGATGGCGGGGACCGCTTGCAGCGAACGCACGATGGCCGGCGGGGCCTCGCTGCCCTGCACCGGCGTGGGCAGCAGCACAGCCTCGGCCAGCGGGTAGCGGCGGCGCAGCGTGTTGAGCATGTCGCGCAGGGCCGCCCCGGTGGGCGAGGTGATGATGGCGATGCGCTGCGGCCAGGCCGGGATGGGGCGCTTGCGTTCGGCGGCGAACAGGCCCTCGGCTTCGAGGCGTTCTTTCAGGCGCACAAATTCCTGGTACAGCGCGCCGGCCCCCAGCGGACGGATGGCGTCGGCATAGAGCTGGTACACGCCGCTCACTTCATACACGCCAATTGCCCCGTGCGCTTCCACGGCGTCGCCATCGCGGGGGATGAATTTCTGGCGTAGGGCCATGTTCTTCCACATCACACACTTCAGCGCCGCGCCGCGGTCTTTGATGGTGAAGTACCAGTGACCAGAACTATGGCGGGTGAGGTTGGAGATTTCGCCCTGCACCCACACATCTTGCAGGTTGGCATCGGAAGCCAGCAGGTCGCGCAGGTAACGCGTCAGTTCGGTGACAGACCAGGAGGCAGGAGGGGAGAAGGAGCGTTGCATGTTTACCCCCATTATTAACCAACTTGCTGTAAATGCGCCACAATATCATCCATCGTGGCATAATCCGCAAATGTTCCTTCGTGGTGTATCCCCCACGCGCCCACGGGAGGAGAAAGTTTGGTGGCATAAACACCACTTTGGGTATAAAGGCGCAAAGACTCCGGATTGTCCAAACTGAAAATATATCCTGCCATAGGTTTGCCCTCTAATAATTCAAAACGACTACTTCTTTGACATCCCCTCTACCCTGTCCATTCGAATTAACAGCACGTTTCGCGTAAACAATCTCTATTCTAAATTTCTGATAAAGGTCGAGAATAAAGGGCGTATGAGAATTACTTAACATACAGTAACTCCCTTTGGCGGTCAGGGCCTCAAAAACTTCCATCAAGTCTTTTTGGTCACGATCTCGAAAATTAGCGGCCGTATAACTTGTAAAACTGGCTGTTTTGCTAACCGGATCATAGGGGGGATCAAAATAGATAAAGTCGGTAAATCCGGCAAGTTCCGTAACAGTTCGAAAGTCTTGTAAGTCTATGACAACATTTTGTAGAGCAAAACTGGCTGACCGCAAAGCATATTCATCAAGTATTTTGGGGGCTGTATAACTGCCCATCGGCACATTAAACTGGCCTTCGCTATTCACCCGGTACAACCCGTTATAACAAGTTTTATTCAAGTAAATGGTACGCGCTGCTTTTTCGACATCGCTCAAGGGCTGAGAGCTTCTGTCCAACGAGCGAATTTGGTAGTAATACTCTCGATTATGTTTCTTTTGGTGATCCGCTAAAACATCAATCAGATTCTCAACCTGATCTCGCACCATCCGATAAGCATTGACCAGTTCAGGGTTATTATCAAAAAGGTAAACTTTTGAAGGAAGCCTTCCTGCATTCCATAAATAAAAAAAGACCGCTCCCCCACCAACGAATGGTTCAAAATATGTTTCAAAGTTTGTTGGAAACAGGTTTTCAAATTGCGTAATAAGCTGCTGTTTTCCACCAACCCATTTTATAAATGGCCGCGCTTCAGTTGGTATAAACTGAAGAATAGGTGTGTACGGCACTACGTTTGTCATCTGGTCTCCAAAAGGGGTACGAAACACGAATGTATGGCAAGGATACACGCCTTATTCTTGACTGTCAACCAGCTAAACTGCTTGCCCGAATGGGTTTTATTCTCCATACTACCGGGCCTTTCGATTGTTTGCTACAATAAACGACACTGGACTATCCCTCACCCCACAAACGGAGTCCCCCTTGAACCATCTCTGGTCCCCCTGGCGCATGGATTACATCCAAAACAAGCGGCACGAGGCAGGCTGCGTCTTCTGCAACCGACCGAAAGAGCAAGATGGCCTGGAAAATCTGATCGTCCACCGCGGCGAATCGTCCTATGCCATCTTGAATTTGTATCCGTATACCAACGGGCATCTGATGATCGTGCCGTTCGAGCATCAGCCCTCGCTGGAGTTTCTCTCTGCCGCGGCGCGCGCCGAGATGATGGAGATGCTCAGCCATGCTGTGGAAGTGTTGAAGGGGATTTATCGCCCGCACGGTTTCAACCTGGGGGCCAACCTGGGCGAGGCCGCCGGGGCGGGCATTGCCAGCCACATTCACCTGCACGTGGTGCCGCGCTGGCAAGGCGACGCCAATTTCATGTTCACCGTCGGCGGCACGCGTGTAATGCCCGAGGGCCTCGATGAAACCTATCGCAAGGTGAAGGAAGCATGGCTGAAATAGACCGCGTGTACGATTTTGTCGTCATCGGCTCAGGCTTTGGCGGGTCAGTGGCGGCCATGCGCTTGAGCGAGAAGGGCCAGCGTGTGCTGGTGTTGGAGCGCGGCAAGCGCTTCGATGACGACGATTTTGCCCGCACCAACTGGCAGGTGTGGAAATACCTGTGGCTGCCGGCCCTGCGCTGCTTTGGCATTTTGCAGATCAGCCCCTTCAAAGATGTGTGGGTGCTGCACGGCAGCGGCGTGGGCGGCGGCAGTCTGGGTTACGCCAACGTGCTGATGCAGCCCAGCGATGAACTCTTCGACAACCCGGCCTGGCGTCACCTGGCTGATTGGAAGGCGCTGCTCCAGCCGCACTACGAAACTGCCCGGCGTATGCTCGGCGTGACCGCCAACCGGGCCTGCTCGCCCGCCGATGATGTGCTGCACGATGTGGCCCGGCGCTTTCAGGTGGATGAGAGCTTTCGCATGACCGATGTGGGCGTGTTTTTCGGTAAGGATGGCGAAGCCCCCGGCGACCTCGTGCCAGACCCCTATTTCGACGGCGCTGGCCCGGCGCGGCGCACCTGCCAGCAGTGCGGCGGCTGCATGGTGGGCTGCCGTCACAACGCCAAGAACACCCTGCCCAAAAATTATCTCTACTTTGCCGAAAAAGCTGGTGCAGAAATCTGGCCCGAATGCGAAGTGA
This sequence comes from uncultured Anaerolineaceae bacterium, assembly GCA_964606085.1. GTDB lineage: Bacteria > Chloroflexota > Anaerolineae > Anaerolineales > UBA4823 > CAIQJJ01. Next base: position 16,698 of record CAZSFD010000026.1, on the reverse strand, counting down.
CCGATGTGCGCCCCGCCGCCGGCGATGCCCGCTACGAAGTGATTTACCGCTCGGCCACCAACCCCTTTACCCCGGCCCGGCGTGTGCGTACCAAAAACGTGGTCTTCTCTGCCGGGACGCTTGGCACACTGCGCCTGCTGCTGCGCTGCCGCGATGTGACCCGCTCGCTGCCCAATCTCTCACCCCGCCTGGGCGATAACGTGCGCACCAACAGCGAGTCGCTGCTGGGGGCCAGCACCCGCCGCAACGAACCCGATTTCTCGAAGGGTGTCGCTATCACCTCCATTTTCAGCGCCGACCCCGTCACCAACATCGAACCGGTGCGCTACCCGGCGGGTTCGTCGCTGCTGCGTTTCATGGCTGCCCCGCTGGTTGACCCCGACCTGCCAGCGGCAAAACGCATCGCCAAAGCCCTCGGCTGGATGCTGCGCCACCCGCTCGACACGCTGCGCATGTACGCCATCCCCGGTTGGTCACGCCAGACCACCATCCTGCTGGTGATGCAAACCGAAGATAACCGCGTGCGCCTGCGCCTGGGACGCAGCCCCTTCACCGGCTTCCGGCGCGGCCTGGTGACACAGCCCGATGGCGACTCGATTGCCGTCTCCATGCCCATCGGCCATCGTGCCGCCGAATCCTTCGCCGAGCAGGTGGATGGCTTCGCGGCGGGTTCGGTCAACGAGACTTATTTCGGCGTGCCGCTCACCGCCCACATTTTGGGCGGCTGTCCCTTTGGCCGCAGCGCCGAAGAAGGCGTGATCGGCCTCGATTGCCAGGTTCACAACTACCCCGGCCTATACGTGGCCGACGGCTCCATCGTGCCTGCCAACCCCGGCGTCAATCCGAGTTTGACGATTACGGCATTGGCGGAATACGCGATGGCGAAAATCATTGCAAGTTGAAGGGTTGAAGGTTGCAGGTTAACTTTCAACCCTTCAACTTGCAACCTTCTAACCTTCAACGCTGGAGAATCTTATGGACATCGAAAAATTCTACTCCCTCGTTGCTGGCACGTGTTTTGCCCTGGTCGGGTTGTGGTGGAATGTGGTGCGCGCCCACCCCGATTGGCTGCGCCACGATGTCACCCGCCGGTTGGCCGGGGGCGTGTATGCGTCGTTTTTGCTGCCGGGCGTGATGAGCCTGATGGCGCAGATCGGCGGGGCCGAGAACCGCATCTGGTGGCGGGTGGTTTTCGTGGTGGCTGCCGTGTTCGGCATGATCTTCACCACGCGGCTGCTGCTTGTCACCCGCAGCATTGGCACGCCGCGCTTCTTCCGCAGCAATTTGTGGATCGTGGGCGTGGTGTATGCCTTCGTCCTGGTTGTGGGCCTGTTCCCCGGCATCGGGCAGTGGGTAGGCTTCACCGGCCTGCAGGTGGAGGCGGTTTTGCTCTCGATTTTGATTTTGCTGGCCCACGGGCTGACGTGGGAATTTATGACCGAGGCGAAATAGGTGAATGGATGCCCCAACAACGCATGTTTCACGGCACGCTGAGCGCCGAAGCCCTGGCCGACCAGCTTTCGGCGCAATTTCATGAGCGCCACTACCGCACCTCCATCCAGCGCGGCAATGGCACGGCCCTGGTGCAGATCGGCAGTCAACACGGCACGCCTGCCACCGTCCACATCGCTGATACCGCCGGCGGCGTGCTGGTGACGATGAGCCGTGACCGCGATTGGTTGGATAAGGCCGGCGACGTGGGTGGCATGATCGAGCGCGCCGCGGCTGGCAACCCACTCTCCATCTTGACCCTCATCCCCGACCTGATCGGCGAGTTCCAAAAAGAGAACATCGCCCCGGCCATCTGGAACGCCATCAACGACATCTGCGCCCTCAGCCGCTCGCTGGCCGGCGAGAAGAACGCCCCTGGCCGCCCCATTCCCTGCCCCTACTGCCAACACGCCAACCCGCCCGGCAGCGGGGCCTGCCAGGCCTGCGGCGCGCCACTGCCGGTTGACCTGCCGCGCGTCTGCCCCAAATGCAGCCGGGCGCACACTTCAGATGCGCTGTTCTGCCAGGCCTGCGGGACGCGGTTGGTGGAAGGATAAGGGTTGCAGGACGCTGGCAGTGCCATAACGCCTGCGCATCCAATTGACAGTCCATTTTTGGCGTGGTATCATGCCGCCACAATTCAATAGCCCCTGGCGCTCTTATCCAGAGAGGTGGAGGGAACGGCCCTGTGAAACCTCGGCAACCACTCACACATGAGAACGGTGCCAATTCCGGCAGTGGCGAACTCAAGTTCGCAAGTTCTGGAAGATGAGAGGGATGGTAAACTGATGTAACCGATTGCCCTTTCACGTCCAGAAGGGGCAATCTTTTTTAACCCTGGAGGTATCTGATGAGTACAACGTTTATGACTTCTCCCAGCCTGATGTTCACGTCTGAATCGGTGACGGAAGGCCACCCCGACAAGCTGTGCGACCAGATCAGCGATGCCGTGCTGGATTCCTGCCTGGAGCAGGACCCCATGTCACGCGTGGCCTGCGAGACGGCCACTAAGACCGGTTATGTGATGCTGCTAGGCGAGATCACCACCCATGCCTTCGTCAATTTCGACGAATTGGTGCGCAAGGTGGTGAAAGAGATCGGCTACAACAGCAGCGAAAAAGGCTTCGATGGCAACACCTGCGGTGTGCTGTCGGCCATCGCCAGCCAAAGCCCCGATATTGACATGGGCGTCAGCAAATCGCTCGAAGCCAAAGGCGGCGACCAGGATGAGATTGACCTGATCGGCGCTGGCGACCAGGGCATGATGTTCGGCTACGCCTGCAACGAGACCCCCACCCTCATGCCGCTGCCGATCTTCCTGGCGCACAAACTCACCCGCAAGCTCTCCGAACTGCGCAAGAGCGGCACGCTGCCCTGGCTGCGCCCCGATGGCAAGAGCCAGGTGACGGTGGAATACGCCTACGGCAAGCCGAAGCGCGTGGATACGGTGCTGATCAGCACCCAGCACGCCCCCGAAATTTCGCACGCCGAAATCCGCGAAGCCATCATCGAACACGCCATCCTGCCGACCCTGCCCGCCAATATGGTGGACGACAAGATCAAATACTTCGTCAATCCCACCGGGCGCTTCGTGGTCGGCGGGCCGATGGGCGATGCCGGCGTGACCGGGCGCAAGATTATCGTGGATACTTATGGCGGCATGGGTCGTCACGGCGGTGGCGCATTTTCGGGCAAAGACCCCACAAAGGTAGATCGCTCGGCAGCGTACGCGGCGCGTTGGGCCGCCAAGAACGTGGTGGCCGCGGGCCTGGCAGAGCGCTGCGAAATCCAGGTGGCCTATGCCATCGGCGTGGCCCACCCACTCAGCGTCAACGTAGAGACCTTCGGCACGGGCAAAATCGCCGATGAGAAGATCGCCGCGCTGGTAACCGCCCACTTCGACCTGCGCCCCGGCGCCATCATCCGTGACCTGGATTTGCGCCGCCCGATCTACCGCCAGACGGCCGCCTACGGTCACTTTGGCCGCGACGACATCGAGTTCCCCTGGGAGCGCACCGACAAAGCCGAAGCCCTGCGCCACGCCGCCGGGTTGGATGGCAAATAACCCAGCAAGACACCCTGTAAAACAAGAGACGCAACCCTGGCGGGTTGCGTCTCTTGTTTTCTGCAAAGCCAGCAGTCAACTTGCGGGCGGCGTGATGGCCGTTTCGACATCGGCCATCTTGATCGGCCCCTCGCGCAGCATAACTGGGCGTTCTCCAGTGCAATCTACAACGGTAGATGGCACACCGCCGGGCGTAACACCGCCATCTAATACCAGGTGGATGCGGCCTTTGAGTTGCTGCAGCACCTGAGCGGCGGTAGTGGTGTTGGCCTGGCCCGAAAGGTTAGCCGATGTGACCGCCAGCGGGCCAATGCGCCGCAACAAGCTCAAGGCCAGGGGATGATCGGGCATGCGCACGCCAATGGTCGGGTTTGGCGAAAGCGCCTCGGGCAGGGTTGGGTGGCGCGGCACAATCAGGGTTAAGGGCCCAGGCCAGAAATGCTCCGCCAGTTGCCGGGCCAGGGTACTCATAGCCTGGGTCACCCGGGTCAGTTGCACCACCTCGCCCACCAAAATAGCAATCGCTTTCTCGTTGCTGCGCCCCTTGGCCGTGTACAGTTGTTCGATCCAATTGGCATTCAGGGGCATCACCGCCAACCCATACACCGTATCGGTGGGAAAGGCGATCATGCCTCCGTTGCGGAGGACATCCACCGCGTGCAGGATCGCCGCAGGATGATCGGCAAGAAGAAACTCAGTACGCATAGGGCAATTTTCAACGATTTGAAAGAAATATCAAGGGCGGCGGGCAGCGGGGATATGCCAGAGAACCTTCCCCACCACATCAGCAGACATCACCGGGCCGAAGGTGCGGCTATCCACGCTGGTGGAGTGTTGACCGGCAACGTAGATTTGCCCGCCATCGGCAGAGATGGCCTGCACACGCTTGATCAGCGTGCCATACGGCTGGCGGCGGAACACGATCACATCACCCACCTGTAGCCCAAAAACGAAGGGGATTCTGCCAACCAGCACAAAATCCCCTTCGACGTATTCGGGCGTCATGCTGTCTTCACAGACGCGAAAAATTTGCAGCACAGCTTACAGGGCGGGATACACCAACTCGAGGCCTGGCGCGTAGGGCGCTTTGGCACGCTTGGTGGCGATGCCCTTGCTCTCCCAGAAAATTTGGGCGAACTCGTTCAACTTTTCCACCAGTTTCAACGCAACTTCACGGTCCATCGTCTGCCGTGATTTTGAACCGAGGGTCATAATCTCGTGGACAAGGCTATGCGCCTGGGGGAATTGCTCGAAATGCTGCGGTTTCAGGTAGTCGCCCCAGATCACGCGCACTTCATGCTTGACCTTTTCGGCGTGTTCTTCTTTGGAGGCGATGTAACGCGCCAGGGTGTTGTGATAGGCAAGGTCTTTTTCGGTGGTCTTGCCTTCCAGGTCGAGCGCCAGGTCGTTCATGCGCACCACGGTCAACGCGGCAATTTGGGCAAGGATGGGGTCGTAAATGCCGCAAGGGATATCGCAGTGGGCTTTGGCGCGTTCGAATCCAATGGCCTGATCGATTTTTTCCAAGAATTTGTACAACATGGCAACCTCCGGTTTTAGAGAAAATGAAAAAGGAACGCACACATTTCTTATACAACGCTTATGCGTGTGTGCTTGACAGATGACCCATTCACCACTAAAATTCGGATAATTTAGGTGGTATTTATACAAAATATAACCACCACAGAAACTTGATTTATTTTACCCCCCATTTGTCTCAGGAGGCAAAAATGGCATTCTCACTTCCCCCACTGCCCTACGCATTCGAAGCCCTCGAACCCCACATTGACACGCAAACGATGCAGATTCACCACGGCAAGCACCACGCCGCTTACGTCAACAATTTGAACGCCGCCCTCGAAAAACATCCCCACCTGGCTGGTAAGACCCTCGAAGAACTGGTCAACGACCTGAACAGCATCCCCGAAGATATTCGCGCCGCCGTGCGCAATAACGGTGGCGGCCACTTCAATCACAGCCTGTTCTGGCAGTTTATGTCGCCCAACGGCGGCGGCGAACCCACCGGCAGCCTGGCAACTGCCATTGCCGAGGCCTTCGGCAGTTTTGCGGCATTCAAAGAGACCTTCGAGAAAGCCGGCATGACCCGCTTCGGCAGCGGTTGGGCCTGGCTGGGCGTGAAAGGCGGCAAGTTGGCCGTGCTTTCGATGCCAAACCAGGATGTGCCGATGATGGAGGGCTTGCATCCCATCTTGGGCGTTGACGTTTGGGAACACGCTTATTATCTGAAATACCAAAACCGCCGCGCCGATTACCTGGCAAGCTGGTGGAACGTGGTCAACTGGGAAGAAGTTGCCCGGCGTTACGCCGCAGCCGGGTAGGTGCAAGATGTTGCGCCAGTCGCCCCACCTACTTTCGGTGGCCCTGGTGGTGGTTTCTGCCACGATTATGCACGTAGGGCGAACTTAAGTTCGCCCTACGTTTTTAAGCAACAGTTCAACCTGCTGGGCAATCCGTTGCAACGCTTCGCTGGCAGGCAGATCGCCCAAATCGGGGATGTGCCAGTAGGCAATGCGCTCGGCCCAGGCCGGGAAGCGGCGCAACATCATCGGCCAGTGTTCGGCCTGGTGCAGGGCGATCACGCGGTCGGCAGCGAGCAGGTCGGCTTCGGTTACTTGCAAGGGGTAACGCAGGTTGCCATCGAGGAGTATGCCGTGTTCAGCCAGGTAACGCGGCACCGTCGGTGAAATGGGGCCGATGTTGCCCGCACCCAATTCGAGCGCAATGGCCCGCGACGCGGCCTGCCAGGGCAGTCCGATGGTTTCGGCCTGATGATTGAACCATAGTTCGGCAAATCGGCTGCGGTAGTAGTTGCCGGTGCAGAGGAAGAGGATGGTTTTTGGCATGAGGCAGTTATTCGCTATCACCGGCGCCTTCCAGCCAGCTTTGCCGGCCGGCTGGTGAACTGGTCACGCGTTGCACGCTGCCAGAAGGGGTCATCCAATAGATTTCTAGCGGCCCATCGCGATTGGAGTTGAAGTACAGGCCATCGGGATCCGCAGGCGTCGCGCCCCAACTGGCCGCCCGGCCGGGGGTGTTGGTCAACTGCGTCACCATACCGGCCGCGTTGATGCGGTAGATTTCGGGTTTGCCGCTGCGGCTGGAGGTAAACAGCATACCGCCGCCTTGCAAGGGCATCACGCCCCAGCTTTCGGCATCGCCAGTCGTAGCGGTGATCTGGGTCACGGCGCCATCGTTGGTCATACGGTAAATTTCGCGCTTGCCGCTGCGTGTAGATGTGAAGGCAATGCCACCGCCGCGAAAAGGCATGGCCGCCCAGCTTTCGGCCTCGCCAGCCGTAGCGGTAATTTGCATCACCTCACCATCTTTGGTCATGCGGTAGATTTCGCGCTTGCCGCTGCGTGTAGATGTGAAATAGATTCCGCCGCCTGGGGCTGGCACGGCCCCCCAGCTTTCGCCATGCGCCCGCGTGATCTGCTGCACCTCGCCGCTGCCGGTCATGCGGAAAATCTGCCGCTCGCCGCTACGCGTAGATGTGAAGTAAAAGCCGCCACCCGGTGCGGGCATGCCACCCCAGCTTTCGGCGTTTCCTGGCGAAGAAGTGATCTGCTGAACACCGCCATCGCGGTTGAGCAGGTAAATTTCCCGCTTGCCCTGGCGGTCGGAGGTGAAATAGACCTGGCTGGCTTCGGCCCCGGTATCTACCACGGGCTGCTGGGCGATCATCATCCGGCGCGCCAGCAGAATGGCCGCGCACGAAAGCCCCACGCAGACAAGCAGCGCCAACACCGGCAGCAGCCAGGCCAGCCGGGTGAAGAGGCCAGCCTGCACCGGGCGCGGCGCGGTGCGGGCTGGCCCAGGGCTTACCGGTGGAGAAACGACCCACGTCTTGGCGACCACATCCATTGGCGGCGCGTCGCTTGCAGCTTCGGTTTCTTCGGGCTGTGGTTGAGTTCCTTCGGCGGATTCTACCGGGGGCGCTGATGCCAGCATTTCGACGGCAGGAGCTTCGGATGGGAGGTCTGGTTCAATGGCATCCACCGCGGGGGGCGGCGGTTCGTCTTCATCGGTGGTTGGCTCGGCAAGCGGTTCGGCGGCGAGTGCAAGGATTTCATCCGCCACGGGAGATGGGGGCTGCGGGGCTGGCTGCTCCGCTTCAACGGCGCGTGGCTGGGCAGCCCGGGTAACTTCCACCGCGGGCAAGGCGGGTTCGGCAGCAGGCAGCAGCGTTTCGGCCAGAAAGGTTTCGGCGAGCGGCGGCGGGCTGGTTGGCACCAGGGTAGCCCGCGACGAAAACACCGTTTCGAGGGCCGAGGCCATCGCGCCAGCGGTCTGATAACGCTGGTCGCGGGTTTTGGCCATCGCCCGTTCGATCAGCGTGTCGAAATCGGGAGTCAGGTCGGCTTTGACGCCGGTAACGTGCGGCACAGGTTCCATCAGGTGCATGATCAGCACTTTGGCGGGCGTGGCGGCCTGGTAAGGGGTGCTGCCGGTGAGCATCTGGAACAGGATCACCCCCAGGGCATACACGTCGCTGCGGCCATCCAGGTCTTTCTCCCCTTCCACCTGTTCGGGGCTCATGTAGGCGGGCGTACCCACGATGGCGCTGCCGGTCATGGTAGCGAAACCGGCCTGCACCAGGCGGGCGATGCCGAAATCGGAGAGGAACGCCTTGCCGTAGCGGTCGAACAGGATGTTGCCGGGCTTGAGGTCACGGTGGATCACGCCGGCGGCGTGGGCCACATCCAGAGCGCCGGCCAGGCGGGTGAAAATGGGGGTGATCTCCTGCAAAGACATCGGCCCGCGCCGTAAGCGCTGTTCCAACGAACCGCCCGCCATGTAGCGCATCACGATAAACGGCTGGTCGTTTTGCTCGCCGAAATCGTAGACCGGCACGATGGCATCGTGTTCGAGCATGGCAACGGTTTTGGCCTCCCGCTCGAAGCGTTCGCGGAACTGCGGGTCGAAAAGGAACTGCTGCGGCAGTACCTTGATCGCCACTTCGCGGCCAAAGCGCGGGTCGAAGGCATGGTAGACCACAGCCATGCCGCCCCGGCCAATTTCGGTTTTGATCTGATAGCGTCCGAAGGATGAAGGTGTAGAGGATGCCATATCTTACTCCTGGGTACCACCCCACATTTCGCGACGGGCTTCTGCAATCTCCGCATCGGTGATGTCCAACCCCTTCCAAATACCCCGCAGGGGTTGGCGCGGTGCAGCAGAAGCGGTTAATTCTCGCTCGATTTGCAAGGCCAATTGACCAATCAGGCGCAGCTTATCGAGTGTGGACAATTGCCCCGCCAGTTTGAGTGCATCAGCGTAGGTAAGGGGTGCTTGCATCATATCCGTCCCAAAGAAGGAAAGCTGATCATAGCGCGGCCTCCAGCCGCAACCAAAGATTTCACCGCGCAGGGAGCGAAGAACGCAAAGGTTTTCTTCAGTTTTTCAAGGGCAATTCTATATCGTGCGCTTACGCCGCCCGGCAGGTTGCGCTGGCGCGCCGCCGCCCCGGTAGGATGGCGCCGTGATGGCAATAATGCGGCAGATACGCGTATCTTGCATACGACTGAGCAGGCGCGGGTCCATCTCGCTCTTGAATTCGGGGGTGGTGATAACGGTGGCTAACTCGGCCAGGTAGCGATAGTTAAACAACTGATAGAGCTTCTCACGCACCCAGGGGGAAATGGCTTCTGTACCCAGATCGTCGAGGATCAGCAGCGGGGCCGTGCGCACTTCTTCAAAGCGCTGGTCGAGGCTGACGTTGCTGCTGGGGTTGAAGGTGGCGCGCAGGTGGCCCATCAGATCGGGGACGTTGACGAAGAGCGGCGGCAGGCCCAGGTCGGCGCGCATGTTGGCGATGGCCGCTGCCAGGTGGGTTTTGCCGCAGCCATACGTGCCAGTAAACACCAGCCAACCGTGTGGGCTTTTGGCAAAATCCTGGGCGGCCTTGAGCGCTTTTTCGAGGCTGGAGATGTGTTCGGTGGGCAGGTTTTCGGCTTTGCGCAGGTCGAAGGTGGCAAAGGTCAGGTTATGCAGCAGGTCGAGCGAGGAGAGCGGGTCGTGGGCCATTTCGCTGGTGGGCTTGCGGTAATCGGGCGAGCGCAGAAAGACGCGGGTGACCAGGGTGGGGTCTTCGAGGCGCGAGCGGATGCGGCCTTCAATTTGCTCCAAAATCAGGTTGGTTGTCACCACCAGCGGCAGGCGGTTGACATAGCGGTAATTGATGATCTGGAAGAGCTTCTCCTGTGCCCACGAGGTGGCGTTTTGCGTGCCGAAATCGTCCATGATCAGCAGCGGGGCGGAGCGAATCTCCTCAAAGCGCTGCTCGAAGGTGGCTTCGGGATTGTCGTAGGAGAAGCGCAGCGTGTCGAGCAGGTCTGGCACGGTGAGGAAGAGCGTGGGGACGCCCATGCTGACAGCAAAGTTGCCGATGGCCGCCGCCAGGTGTGTCTTGCCGCAGCCGTAGCCGCCCTGCAAGAGCAGCCAGCCTTCCATGTGCTGGGCGAACATGCGGGCGTGGTTGTAGGCCTGTTCGAGCGAATCGGCCAGGGCCGGGCGCAGGCCCACATGGCCGCGCGGGGCAAAACTCTCAAAGGTGAGGTGCTTCAATTCGTCGAGATTGCTGAGGGCGTAGAGACGGCGGTAAATCTGCTGGCTCACTTCTCCCTTGCGGCACGCGCAAACCTCGAGCTTGCCAAAATCGGGATGCCCCACGGGTAGATCGCGGCGCAGGTAGCCCATGCCGCCGCACAGCGGGCAATCGGGCGCACCGGGCATTTTGCGGGGGATTTCGTCTTCAGGCGTCTTCCCAGTCTGCGTACCGGCGGCGATCTTTCTCAGTGTCTCGTCTATCAGGCGTTTTTCGCTCATGGCGTCCTTTTTCCTGCCAGCCGCGCAAAATGGCGGCGATGTAGCGCCAACTGCGCTTGTTGTTGCCCACGGCAATTTGAATGGCGTCGTGAATCCAATCGGATGAGTACGTTTGCTCGGCTTCGCGCAATTCTTCGGAGAGCATGGGGGTCAGCGGGCCGATGTTTTGTTCGTAGAGGCGGAAGATGTTGGGGCGGTCAAGTTCGAGTTCGATGGGGGCATCTTCTGCGATAGGCCGCCATTTGCCCTGCTGGATGGCCTCGACGGCGGCGCGGCCCTTGGGCGAGTTGAGGAAGTACCAGGTTTGCGGGCTGGCGAGGTTGAGCGTCACCTGGAGCAGCGTGCCGCGCACCACGGCCCGTTCGATGGCCTCGTCGAGGGCGTCATCGGCAGACACGCCAGGCCGGGCAAAGGCGGCCATCAGGCGGACGTCACTGGCGAAATCGTCCCGGCGCAGGCTGCGAAACTCGCCCGTCAACCGGTCGAGCTTCCAGATGGCGTAGAGGGTCACTTTCAACTCGCCCAGGTGATCAATCTCTGGCAGCAATTCGCTGAAGAAAGTGGCCGGGATGGGGGTGAGGTGTTCCTTGCTGGAGGGGAAGCCGCTAAAGGATGACATCGCCGGAAACGATCCTTTGTAAGGTTTCTACCAAAAAACGATGCTCATGCGTCAACACACGCTGCGCCAAGGTTTCAGGTGTATCACCAGCCAGTACAGGCACGCGGCACTGCGCCAGGATATCGCCATGATCGTATTCTTCATCCACCAGGTGAATGGTGACCCCGGTTTCGGCCTCACCGGCAGCCAAAACGGCCTCATGCACGCGTGAACCATACATTCCCTGGCCGCCATATTTGGGCAGCAGCGCCGGGTGGATGTTGATGACACGCCTGCGAAAGGCCGCCAGGGTTTGCGGGCCTAACTTGCGCATGTAGCCAACCAGCACCACCAGGTCTGTTTGGTGAAGCCGCAGTAAACGCAATATTTCGGCATCGAGTTGTTCGGGGTTGGGATGTGTCTTTGCGCTCAGGTGGTAGGCAGGAAGCCCATCTCGTTCAGCCCGCACCAAGGCTTCTGCGGCGCTGTTATTGCTGATGATAAGGCAGGGCCTGGCATTCAGACGGCCATCTTTGCAGGCATCCCAAACGGCTTGCATATTGCTGCCACGGTGCGAAGCAAAAAAAGCCAGGTTCATACTGCTAAACCTTGCCCAAGTCAACGTTGTGGGTGGCGGCATTTTCAAAGCGGGTCAGGTTGCTGAGGAAGACCAATTCCACCGTGCCCACCGGGCCGTTGCGATGCTTGGCTACCTTGATTTGGGCCAGGTTTTGCTTGAGGGTGTCTTTCTCGTACATTTCGGGGCGGTGAATGAACATGACGATGTCGGCATCCTGCTCGAGACTGTTATGGACAATGATGTTATTAGCGACGAAATTGTGCTGCCCCGGAACCGTCAAGTCAAAGACCTGGTCTTCGCCATCGGGCAAGATAGATAAAATGCTATCCCAATAAATATCACTGTTTGCCAACAAAGAAAGCTCGTCAGATTGAACGACATTAGCAAGTCGCTGCGCCCGTTCGCGGCTGACATTTTGTTTGTAAAGGCCCGTGCCACAATAAGCGTGCCCCATCGCCATTTGCATCTGGCGAGTGGTTATACCTTGTGCCTGCATTGCCGGAACCGCATACAAACGCCAAATATCGTTCGGAATAATATCCCGATTTGTGTTTGCTTCAACTTTTTGCAGGTACTCTTGTAACTCAGCTAACCGCCCCTGGCGATAAGCGCCAACTGCGCCAACGTGAGCAGCAAAAATTTCGAGATCTGTTTTGCCGGTGATGATCACGTTGTATTGGTCACGGCCTTTACCGTTTTGAGGCACACAACGCAAAATCGCATTAATCTGCAAGCGCAATAAAAGTGACTGCACATCTTCAGCCAATCGCTGGCTGCTGGTAGCGTAGTAAATTATCGGACGCGTTTTCTTGCCTTTGATCAGTTGAATACTGCCATCAGTTGCCCACAAATGGCGCAAAAATAGCGCAATGGCCTCATCAGGTTGTTCAAAAACCTGATGAGGAACAAACTTTTCATGCGAACGAAGACCGAAAACGCCCAGGCCATCCAACCAATCGGTCACAGGGCTGTGAACATCATGCGTATGATGGCGAGAGGAAGTCAGATAAACCTGGTACCAGTTCCGTTCCTGGGAAATACGCGGCGCCACTTCATTGCCAAAGACCTTTTCTGCATAAGATTTGACTATTTCCGCCAGGTCGGTCTCACGTGTGGTGTATTGAATGACGTGACGAGGCAAAGCGCAGCCATCGCCAATCAGGTGTCCCAACAAGGCCAGTTCATCATTCGATAATGTTTGTGCGCGCTTTGCTGGAATGGTGCGCGGCAAAGCAACGAAATCTCCCTGGCTCAACGCATCCAGGCGTTTCCAGCCATGAATGGTCAAAAAACGGTGGTTGGCCGTTGCCCGAATAGTCCGTCCCAGGCGTGTGACCATTTTGAAAACTGGTTTAACGCCTGTTGTAAACGCCCGGCTGACCGGCATCGGCTCTATTTTCAAGGTCTGAAGGTTTAGCGCCAGAATGTTGATATTTTTGCGCGCTTCCAGCAGTTTGATAGGGACTTGCCTGCCGCTATCGGCCAACGTGACCAGCGTATCGCCAACCAGGCAGCCCGATTCTCTCAAATCAGAAAGCTGCGGGTCTTTATCGGCGCGCTGTTCGACAGCACGAGAGAGCTGCGCCGCGGCCAGCACTGGCACGTTGAGTTCGCGCGCCAGGATTTTCAGGTTGCGTGAGATGAACGAGACCTCTTGCACGCGGTTCTCGTTGCGGTTGCCGCTGCCGCCGCTCATCAGTTGAATGTAATCGAGAATGATCAGGTCAATGTGATATTCGAGGTGCAGGCGGCGGCACTTGGTGCGCAGTTGCAGCGGGGTCAGGCTGGGGGTGTCGTCGAGGTAGATTTTGGTGTCGCCGAGGACTTCGACGGCGTTGGTAAAGAGCGGCCATTCATCCTCGTTGAGCTTGCCAGTGCGCAGGCGGTGGCTGTCTATGCCGGTCTGCTGCGAGATCATACGTTGAACAAGCTGCTCGCTGGACATTTCGAGCGAGAAGATGGCGACATGTTTTTTGTAGGTAAGGGCGGCATTTTTGGCAATCGTCAACATGAATGCCGTTTTGCCCATACCCGGCCGTCCGGCCACAATCAGCAAATCGGAAGGCTGCAAGCCGCTCAACATGCGGTCGAGGTCAATGAAACCGGTTGGCACACCGTAGGCTTCGTCGCTACGCTGCGAGAGCTGGTCTATGCGCTCGTAATACTCCGAAAGCACCTGCTGAATGGGCTGCAAATCTCGCACAGTGCGCCGCTCGCTGACGCCGAAGACGGCCTTTTCGGCATCATCTAACACACTGTCTACGGTGAGTTCTTCCTGATAAGCCAGCTTGGCGATCTGATTGGCGGCATCGAGCATTTTGCGCCGCAGCGAGGTCTGCTCGACGATGCGCCCGTAGGCTTCGGCATGCAGCGAGGTGGGAACGTTGTTGATCAACGCCGTCAGGTAGGCCGGGCCACCCACCTCGCCCAATTGGCCTTTCTGATCGAGCGCCTCGGTAACGGTGAGGAAATCTATCGGTGTGCGGCTTTCATGTAGTTGGACGAAGGCTTCCCAAATCCAGCGATGACGGTGGATGTAGAAATCGTCAGCTTTGAGGAATTGGGCCACGTCGTAGTAGGCTTCGGGGTTGATCAACACCGCGCCGATGACGGATTCTTCGGCCTCGCGGCTGTGCGGCACCACCTGTGGGGCAAGCGTGGAAACGGTTTCAGAAAAGTTGTCGCTCATAACCCCATGATACCAGAAACCCCCCACCAAGCGTTTGGCAAAAATGCCGCCTGTTGCTACAATGTTGCCAGACTATTTTCCACGCACACAGGTTTACCATGCCCCCATCCCATCTCCCCTCCTCCGAAATCCCCGATATCCGCATCCTGCCGCTCTCCTTGCTCGAAGAGCATGAATATCAAGACCCGCAGCGCTCAACTCCGCTCGTGGCGCGCATCCAGGCTGATGGCGTGCTGCACAACCCGCCGGTTGTATCACCTTTCGGCGACAACGATCCACGCTTCGTCGTATTGGATGGGGCAAACCGCGTGACGGTATTCCGCCAGTTGGGCTATGAACACCTGTTGGTGCAGGTCGTCGGGTACGAGCCGCCGCAGGTCAGCCTGTATACCTGGCATCACGTCATCGCCGATCTGCCAGTGGATGATTTTCTCGCCATTTTGCAAGAAACGCCTGGCATCTCCTTCCCGCCCATGCAACTGCTCGACGCTCGCGCCCGCCTGGCGCACCGTGACTTACTGGCGTACATCCTGTGCAGCGACGGACGCATCTTTGGCGTCGAAACCGAAACTCACGATCTGCACGAACAAACGCATCTGCTCAGCCAAATGGTGCTGGCTTATCATCATCGTTGCAGCCTCTACCGCGCCGTGGCTGACAACCTCGATGCCGCCAAACGCCTTTATCCCACCGTCGCCGCCCTGGTGGTCTTCCCCAATTATGATCCCGCTGAAGTATTGATGCTCACCCGTGATCGGGTACTCATGCCCGCGGGTTTGACGCGTCACCTGATCCAGGGGCGTGCCATGCGGCTCAATTATCCGCTCGAGTTTTTCAGCGGTTCTGAACCCATCGAAGCCAAAAACGCTCGCCTGCAAGCCTGGTTGGAAGAAAAGAGCGCCGCCCGAGCCATCCGCTACTACGCCGAAGCGACTTATCTTTTCGATGAGTAAATCCGCTGGCAAATAGCAACGTTCAACCCAAGCATTCCACAATGGCCGCTTCACCCTGGCCAACCCCCACACACAGGGTTGCCAGACCATAACGCGTGCCGCGGCGTCCCATTTCATGCAGCAATGTGGTCAAGATGCGTGCGCCCGAACACCCCAGGGGATGTCCCAGGGCAATGGCACCGCCATTGACGTTGGTAATCTCTTGTGAAAGCCCTAAGGCATCCATCACAGCTAAAGCCTGCACAGCAAAAGCCTCATTGACTTCGATCAAACCAATCTGCTCTATCGAAAGACCAGAACGTTGAAGAACTTTATGTGTGGCGGGAATCGGGCCCAAACCCATCAATCGAGGCGATACACCAGCGGCAGCCGAGGCCACCCAGCGCGCCATAGGTTTCAAACCCAGTTGGCGGGCGCGTTGTTCACTCATCAACAATACAACCGCCGCCCCATCATTCAGGCCCGATGAATTGCCAGCCGTAACAGTGCCATCGGCCCGGAAGGCGGGTCGCAATCGGGCCAACGCTTCGAGCGATGTATCGCGGCGTGGGCGCTCATCCGCGGCAAAGATAAAATCGCCTTTCTTGTGTGGAATGGTCACTGGCACAATCTCGTCAGTAAAACGACCGGCATCTAAAGCGGCAATTGCACGGCGATGACTTTCCAGGGCAAAGGCATCTTGCCTTTCACGGGTAAACTCAGGATGTTCGGCAGCGATATTTTCAGCAGTTTCGCCCATGCTTTCTATGCCAAACAGTCCTTCCATGCGTGGATTAGGATATCGCCAGCCCAGGGCCGTATCCCAGGCGGTAAGATTACCAAACGAGAAACCCGCATCAGCCTTTGGCAGCGAATAAGGCGCCCGGGACATTGATTCGACCCCACCAGCGATGAAAACATCACCTTCACCCGCCCGGATAGCGCGCGCCGCCTGGTTTATCGCCGTCAACCCAGAGGCACACAAACGATTAACCGTTACACCAGCCACCTGTACGGGCAAGCCCGCCAACAAAGCCGCCATCCGAGCAATATTACGATTATCTTCTCCAGCCTGGTTGGCACAGCCCAGGTACACTTCTTCAATCAAGTGGGGATCGAGATTGACACGCGCCAACAATGCTTTCAGCGCCAGAGCGGCCAAGTCATCAGGGCGAACAGCGGCCAATCCCCCTCCCAATGCGCCAATCGGGGTACGAAGCGCAGAAATTATGACGGCTTCAATCATAAGAAATCCTCCTGAATAAACCAGCAAACCTTGTAGGGTAATCGTAGGTTAATCGTCAAGCATGATCTCGATGGGGGTGATAAGATAACTGGCGAAGGGCGATTTCTCTTCTTCTCCTCCTTAGAGAGAGCCGGGATTGGCGTACCCGGCTCTCGCCAGTTAACCCCAGTATTTTTACTGGGGTTAACTTTTTACAGTAGGTGCATAAATCACATACAAGACAGAACCAGTCCAATTTAGATTAATAA
>CAZSFD010000025.1:0-57562 GCA_964606085.1 uncultured Anaerolineaceae bacterium | reverse complement strand
ACTGTTGAGCATAGTCCGCAAAGCAAAGTGTTGGAATTTTTGGTTGCCCAACTAGCCGGGCTGGAATACCTGAAGGACATCAGCCTTTCGGCGAACCCACTCGACCAGGATGAAGCGACAGCCAAAGCGTGGGGACAAGCAAGCTGGGCAGATCACAGCGGAGTCAGCCGCACCCTGAGTGCGCTGACGGAAGAAGAAGCGGCGCAGT
This sequence comes from uncultured Anaerolineaceae bacterium, assembly GCA_964606085.1. GTDB lineage: Bacteria > Chloroflexota > Anaerolineae > Anaerolineales > UBA4823 > CAIQJJ01. Next base: position 57,354 of record CAZSFD010000025.1, on the reverse strand, counting down.
TTTCTGCGTGCATGCCCAAACGCTCTATTCAGCGTATCAGGCGATGCTGGCGGAGGTTGCCCACTATAAAACCACCCCCACACTCTCTATCGTCGCCATCCCGGTGATCGCCCAATACGGGATCACGACCTATATTGCCCAATTCAAAAGCGTCCATCCCGACATCCAACTCACCCTGGAAGAGCGCGAAGCCGCTGCCATTTTGCCCGCCCTGAACAGCCGCCAATTCGACCTGGCCTTCCTGCGCGACAACTACCTGGACACAGAACAATACACCACGCTCGAAGTCGCCCGTGACCACTTCCTGGTGGCGCTTTCTCCCCAACACCGACTGGCAACGCTCACATCCATCTCCCTGGCCGAACTTGCCGACGAAAATTTCATCCTGTTCGACAAAGGCACCATCGTTCACGAACTGGCCGTGGAGGCCTGCCGCCGCGCCGGGTTCGAGCCGCGAATTTTTTATGCCAGCCTGCGGGTGGAAAGTGTATTGGGAATGGTGGCATCGAACAGCGGGGTAGCGCTGATGATGGAAAAGGTGTTTGCATACCACCACCCCCCGAACATTCTTGCTGTTCCCCTGGAGCCGCTCATTGAGAGTCGCATGGTGATGGCAAGCTTGAAAAGCACGAAGGCATCCAGGGCGTCAAAAAAATTCACCCATTTCATGGAAGAACTGCTGAAAAGCCACCCATAAACCACATCACCATTTCTTTGACCGCCCGGGCGGATGTGTCGTAAATTTCGAGCTATCCGACTTTAAGAAATGCCTGGACGATGTTGTGTATAATGCACGTCATCTTACTCCATAAAACGAGGCCTCTATGCAAATTCTCAAAGATCGCATTCTTCGTTACGGCAAAAACCTGGGGGGCGGCATTCTCAAAGTAGATAGTTTCATCAACCATCAAGTTGACCCGGCGCTGATGGACGCCTGCGGCAGGGAATTAGCCAATCGCTTCCGCAGCGTGAAGGCCACCAAAGTGCTGACGGCAGAAATTTCAGGCATCGCCCCCGCCCTGATGACCGCCCACCATCTCGGCCTGCCGGTCGTCTACGCCCGCAAGCACAAACCCATCACCATGCCCGATCAAATCTTCCTCACCCTCAGCCCGTCGCACACCAAGGGCGTCACGGTCGAATTGATCGTCTCGCCCGAATACCTGGCCGGCGGCGAACGCGTGCTGATCATTGACGATTTTCTCGCCACCGGAGCCACCATCCTGGGTCTGGTGCGCCTGGCGCAGACTGCCGGCGCTTCCATCGTCGGCGTGGGCACGTTGATCGAGAAGCAGTTCGAGGGCGGGCGCAACACCCTGGCGCGTATCAACGTACCGATCGAATCGCTGGCGTGCATCACCTCGATGGATAACGGCGAAATTGTGTTTGCCGAATAGCGAAATGTTCGTGGAAACCAATTATTCATCGGCACTCCCCGAAATAATCCGTCGGTTGTTACGCGTCAGCGCTCCTGAGAAGATCATTTTGTTTGGGTCTTACGCGCGTGGGGATATACAGCCAGATAGCGATATTGACTTATTGGTTGTTTTGCGAGATGTGAAATCCCCCAGGGCAGAGATCACTCGTTTAAGACAGGCATTGCGAGGCTTATTGGTTCCGGTGGATGTGGTTGTTGCCACGCCTCAGCAAATTGAGCAATACGGGCATGTGAATGGCTTAATCTACCAGTCTGCGTTAACGGAAGGCAAGGTTCTTTATGAACGCCCCGCGGCTGTCTGATGAAATCCTCAATTGGCTCATTCGGGCGCGTTCGCACCTCCAGTTGGGCCGGGTGGCTGTGAACACGCCAGGCATTTTGGCTGAAGATGCCTGCTTCCATGCCCAACAATGCGCCGAAAAAGCGCTCAAGGGTCTCCTGGTAAACCGTAATTTCCCTTTTCCTCGCACACACGCCATTGAAGTCCTGTTGGATATTCTGAAAGCCAACGGAATTCCTATTCCCCCAAGTGTTGACGGCGCCTACGAATTATCCCAATATGCGGTGCAAACGCCCTATCCGGGGATTTGGGAACCCGTTACGCTGGATGAAGCAAGACATGCTTGGGAAAGGGCCGCGATTGTTTTGACCTGGGTGGAAGGTCAATTGGGAGAAAATGCTTGAATACCATTGTCATTCTCGATTTCGGTTCGCAATATTCGCAATTGATCGCCCGCCGCGTGCGCGAGTTGCAAATTTACTGTGAACTCTTCCCCTGGAATGCCCCCGCCGAACAGGTGATGGCGCTGCGCCCCAAGGGCTTCATCCTTTCTGGCGGCCCGGCGTCTGTTTACGAAACGGGCGCACCCTACCTCCAACCCTACGTTCTCGAAAGCGGGCTGCCCATCCTCGGCATCTGCTACGGCATGCAGGCGCTCACCCACGCCCTGGGCGGCAAGGTTCACCCCTCGGCCCACCGCGAATACGGCCCCGCCCTCGTCGAAGCCGCCGCCCCCTCCGCCCTTCTCCCCCCCTCGCCCTCCCCCCTCGCCGTCTGGATGTCCCACGGCGACCGCATCGAAACGCCCCCGCCCGGCTTCGTCCCCCTGGCAAAGAGCGCCAACTCCCCCATTGCCGCCATGGGCGATGAACTGCGCCGCTACTACGGCGTACAGTTCCACCCCGAAGTGCGCCACACCCCGCAAGGCCCCGAAATTCTGCGCCGTTTCGCCATCGAAATCTGCGCCATCACCCCCGATTGGACGCCCGATTCGATCATCGCCCAGGCCGTGCAGCGCGTTCAGCGCCAGGTGGGCGCAGGGCGCGTCCTCTCGGCGGTTTCAGGCGGCGTGGATTCAGCCGTCGCCACCGCCCTGGTGCAAAAAGCGGTCGGCGAGCAACTGGTGGCCGTCTTCGTGGATACGGGCCTGCTGCGCCAGAACGAGGCGGCGGGCGTCGTCCACGCCTTCCGCCAAACCCTGGGCGCCGAACTGATCGCCGTAGACGCCGCCGACTACTACTTCACCGCCCTGGCTGGCGTCACCGAACCCGAACAAAAACGCCGCATCATCGGCGAAAAATTCATCCGCATCTTCGAGGCCCAGGCACGCGCCCTCGGCATGCCCAAATTCCTCGTGCAAGGCACGATCTACCCCGATGTAGTCGAATCGGCCGCCCCCGACCGCGCCCAGGCCGCCCGTATCAAGACCCATCACAACGTCGGCGGCCTGCCCGAAGACATGCACTTTGATCTGGTCGAGCCGCTGCGCTACCTGTTCAAAGACGAAGTGCGCGCCGTCGGCGAAGCGCTGGGACTGCCCGGCGAACTCGTCTGGCGGCAGCCCTTCCCCGGCCCCGGCCTGGCCGTGCGCTGCCTGGGCGAAGTAACCCCCGAACGCATCGAACGCCTGCGCGCCGCCGATGCCATCTTCACCGGCGAACTGGCCGAAGCGGGCCTGCTGCGTTTACAGGCCAATTCTGGCGAGGTCAGCGGCACATCCCAGGCTTTCGCCGTCCTCCTGCCGGTCTACTCCGTGGGCGTGATGGGCGATTTCCGCACCTACCAGGAAACCGTGGCCCTGCGCGCCGTCACCACCGACGACTTCATGACCGCCGATTGGGCGCGCCTGCCCACCGAACTGCTGGCCCGCGTCGCCAACCGCATCGTCAACGAAGTCAAGGGCGTCAACCGCGTCGTCTACGACATTACCAGCAAGCCACCTGCCACGATTGAATGGGAATGAGTCAAAGGTTGAAAGTTGAAGGTTGAAAATCAGACCTTCAACCTTCAACTTTCAACCTTATGCTAAAATTCTTCCATGAAAAAGCGCGTTATCCCACTAACCTTCTTCGCGCTGGTGATCTTTTTCCTGGCTCGTTCGGCAGGGGCGCAAGCAGCGCCGACGGCCACACTCTACCCCGTTGATACCTCGCAATTCCCCACCCTGTCAGCTTACCTGGATGTGCGTGACGATGCCGGGCGTTTTGTCGCTGGCCTGCAGGCCAGCGATCTGCGCATTTTAGAAAATAATCGCTCGCTCCAGGTGGATAGCCTGACCCAAAGCACCCCCGGCACGCAATTTGTCCTGGCCATTGCACCAGGCGATTCGCTCGGTATCCGCGACAGCCTCGGCGCTACCCGTTACGCCAACCTGATCGCTCCACTGGCCGATTGGGCCGGGCAGTTGCCAGTTCCGCCGCTCGACGACCTCAGCCTGGTGATTGATGGCGGCCCGCAGGTCATCCATACGGCTGACGTCAATTTGTGGCTGACCGCTTTGCAGACCTTCACGCCCGTTTCCAAAGAAAACGCCAGTTTGCAGGTGCTTTCTGCCGCCCTCGACACCGCCGACGACCCGACCGACCGCGAGGGCATGAGCCGGGTGGTGCTGCTGATCACCTCGCCATTGCTCGAAGGCGCGGAAGCCGGCCTGCCCAACCTGGTCAACCGCGCCACGCAGGCGGGCATCCGCATTTACGTCTGGTTCGTGGCCGCCCCCGAATTTTTCGACTCGCCCTCGGCCATTCTGTTTCAAGATTTGGCCGTGCAAACCGGGGGAGAATACTTCGCCTTCTCACGCCAAGAATCTATCCCCGATCTCGAAGCCTACTTACAGCCTCTGCGCAGCGTTTACCGCCTGGCGTACACCTCGCAAGTCACCGCCAGTGGAACGCAGCAGGTTGCCGCCGAGATCAACACCCTGGCAATTCAAACCATTTCGGCGGCGCGCCAATATGAAATTGACGTGCAGCCGCCCAACCCCATCTTCATCTCGCCGCCCTCTGAAATTGCCCGCACCGAAGCGCAACTGACCGGCCCCGGCGGCCAAAAGCTCACCCCCGCACCCGATCAAGACCTGCTGACCCCCGCCAAACAACCCCTCGAAGTGCTGATCGAATTTCCCGATGGACACCCCCGTCCCATCATTACCAGCACGCTTTATGTAGATGGGGTGGTCGCCGCGCAAAACGGATCTGCGCCATTCGAGCAGTTCACCTGGGATTTGCGCCCTTACACGGCGGAAGGCCGCCATACGCTGCGCGTGGAGGTGGTAGACAGCCTCGGGTTGGCAGGCAAAACCGTAGATTTCCCGGTGCGGGTGTTGGTCACGCGCACGCCTGTAAGCGTGGTGAATGTGGTTTCGCAGCGCGCGGGGCTGTTGGTTGGTTCGGTGGTGGTGGTCACGGGGGTGATCGTGGTGTTGGTGTTGGTGCTGGGGGGGCGCATTCGCCCCAGGCAGCCCGGACGTGGGCGGCCAACCGAAAAACGCCTGCGCAATGGACGCGATATCGCCACCCGCCCATTGACCACGCCCGTTTCACCGTTAGCAACCCTCGAAGACAATGCCAATTCCCGCTGGCCAAGCTGGTTCAGACGCCCTCAACGGCAAAGCACACCGGCCGCTTTTGCTTTTTTGACCCCGCTTTCCGAAAGTGAAAGCATTGCTCAGCCCATCTCCCTCGCCGCCGATGATCTGAGCCTGGGCAGCAGTCCCGCCCATGTTTCCATTGTATTGGATGACCCGTCGCTCGAAAAACTACACGCCCGTATGCGCCGCGAGGCCGACACCTATCGTGTGTTGGATGAGAACAGCGTGGCCGGCACCTGGGTCAATTACTTGCCAGTTTCATCGAAAGGGGTATTATTGGCTCATGGCGATATCGTCCATATCGGACGGATGAAACTGCGCTTCACATTGCGCAAACCGGGCCATATTCGTAAACCCGTAATACGCCAGCAGGAGAATGGTGCATGATCCCAGCAGAGCATTCCCATCTTTACGTGGCAGCCATCACCCATGCCGGGATGAAAGGCAAGGAAAATGAAGACCGCTATGCCATTGCCGCCCATCAGATCAGCGAGAGCGACCGCACGCCCTCGTTGTTGATGGTGGTTGCCGATGGCGTCGGCGGGCATCGTGCTGGCGAAGTGGCCTCGCAAATCGCCATCGAGCAGATCGTCCAAACGATAGGCCAGAGCAACGGCCATGCCCCGCTGGATACGCTGCGCCTGGCGATCAACAATGCCACCCAAGCCATCTTAGACTCTGCCGAACAGGATCAGAGCCGACAGGGAATGGGCGCAACCTGTATCTGCGCCTGGGTCATGGACGATAAATTGTATGCCTGCTGGTTGGGTGATTCCCGCTTATATCTGATGCGCGATGGGGTGATCTGGCAGGCCACCACCGATCATACCTGGATTCAAGAAGCCCTTTCCCACGGCATTTTGACCCCTGACCAGGTACCGGGGCATCCCAATGCCCATGTCATTCACCGCCACCTGGGCTCACAAAACCACAACGAACCCGATTTCCGCCTGCGCACGCGGCCCGGGGATGAAGAGGGCGCCGAAAGTCACCAGGGATTTCGGCTGCGTGGCGGAGACCGGCTGCTGTTGTGCAGCGATGGCCTGACCGACCTGGTTACGCCGGAGGAAATCCTCAAGGCGGTCAGCGATTACCCACGCGAACAGGCCCTCCTGGGGCTGGTCAACCTGGCGAACCAACGCGGCGGCCACGATAACATCACCATCACCCTCGGCGAAGTGCCTGTAAAACAGGCGGCGGCGTCTCACCCATCGCCCCTACCCAAACTAAATTCCCTGCATTTCAGCCTGGCCTGTCTTGGGGTGGCCGTATTGCTGATTTTGGCGTTGGCGGCTATCTTGTTGATGGTGTGGTGGTTCTTGTACCGCCCGGTTGATCCCACCCCGCCGCCGGTGCAGGAGACGGTATTGTATCTTCGGGCGGCGTTGGAAGTCTGGAAGCCTGGGCGGTGATGCTCAGGGGGTGATTTGCGCCTGAAATACCTGGCTGCCCACGGCCAGGAAGGCTTTGCGGTCAGCGCTGATGGCGAAGGCGGTGGCGGGTTGGTTGGGAACGGGGTTATTGGTCAGTTGGGGGCGATACTGATAGTAAAAGTTCAATTGCAACAGGCCAAACTGGTAAATTGACTGCGTGGCTGGATTGACCATGAAAATGGACGGGTCTGGCGGCGGGGCATATTGGACGCTGCTGAACAATGCGCCATCCAGGGTCGAACCGCTGGGGTTTCCGGGGCGGTCATCTTGATAAGTGACGGGCGATTGACAGCGGTTGGGGTTGCCGGCCACGCGGCCAAATTCGCACAGCGTGGTCTCGCCGTTGCCGTGCAATAAGTAAAGGGTGGCGCGGTTGACGGCCATATCCACCACATCTTCCAGGTTGGGGATAGTGTCTATCGTCTGGTCGAAGAAGGGGATGGGCTGGTTGTTGACCGCCAATCTTTCGTATATCCATACGTTGCGTTTGGTAGGGTCGAGGACGTATAGATTTTGTGTGTCTGTATCCAGGGCCATCTGGCTTGTGCTGCCCCAGCCGGTGGCCGTGGGTGTGGCCAGGCTGATGGTTTTGGGGCGTTCGTGGGGGACGCAATAGAGCAGGTTGGCCTTGTTATCTATACCCAATAAGGTAGCGTTGAACTCACTGCCCGGCGGCAGGGCCAAAATATCCACCAGCCGCCCGACCGAGCGCGTGCCATAGATGCCTGGCCCGCAGTTGAAGGCCACATCGGGTTTATAGCCGCCGCTGGTCTGCAGGGCACGCGTCACACTGCCCTGGGCGTCGGTGAGCAAATACAGCTCATCTTGCGTGGCGACAACCTGGGTGATCTTGAGCGATTGGTTGAGCGGGTCGGTCAGCGCCGATTGGTAGACCAGCCGCCTGACGCGGTTGAGCTGGTCGAGGGCGGTGTTGGCCTCCAGCAGCAGGGCCTGGATGTCGCGATTTTGGCTATCGTACTGTTGCGCTTTTTCGCCAATGCTGTGCGTTTCTTCCCAGGCCAGGCGTTGCAGGGCCGGGTCGGTTTGGGCGCGCGCTGCTTGGGCGCGTTGCACGGCCTCGGCGTAATAATTCTGGGCCTGTTCTTTCATGCCATGGTTGATGAAAACCGTCACAGCAATGGCAACCACCACCACCGGCACAGCCACAGCCACAAAAAACATCACCCCTGGCGGCAGATGCAGCAGGCTTTCATCTGGCAAGATGCGTTTGAGCAGGCGGCCAAGCGCCAGCAGCGCCGCTCGCAAGGCGCGCGCCGCGGCTTGAAGCGCAGTTTTGACGCCGCCGCGCAGCTTTGCGGCCCACGGCCCCGCCGAAGGGGTACGCCCTGGCGCGGCCGGGCGACTGGCGGGATGATCGTTGAGCCGCCGGGCGGGGATCGGTTCGGCGGGCAGCGGGGTGAAGGCGGGTTCGTTGGCGGGGGCGGCCTGGGCTGGTTCGGCGGGTGTGGATGTCGTTTCGGGTGCGGGCGGTTCGTGCGCCTGGTCGGGTCGTTCTTCGGCGGCGGGGGGGCTTTCTTCGGGCAGTTCGGCAGTGGGGATTTCGATGGCTTCTCTCAGCGGCGCGGCAGGCTCGGCGGGCGGCGGTGTGGCGGCGCTTTCGCTTGGGCGTATGGTCGCTGGTTTGGGCCACAGCAGGCGCAGCTTGCCTTCGCCGGTTTGCGCCTGGATCAACACGGCGGCCAGGTCGGGGCCGGCCTGGGCCAGCAGGCGGCGGCGCATACTCTCCAGGCCGTGGCTGTACATGCCTTGCAGGTTGTTTTGCCCCCAGGCAGGCGGCAATTGGGGAACGAGCAGCACGTAATTGTCGGCGGCCAGCTCCACCTGAAAGTAACGCAGCCTGGGTGGGCGCGCCAGCCCCAGGCCGGGGCCGCTGGTGTCGAGATCGGAAAGTTCCTGGCTGCCCTGGGCGTTGAGCAAAAAGGCGCGCATCTTGCCGGCCTGCGCCAGGTAGAGCCGCCCGGCGCGCACCACGGCCAGGGTGAACCAGCCCGCTCCCTGGCGTTTGTTGCTATCGCCGCGCAGGTTGCGTTCTAGCAGATATTGGTTGAGATATTCGAGCGCGGCGCGGGCGGCCGTCGTCACGGCCCCGGTTGTCTCGTAGTACACCTGGCTGGTGCGGGTGAGCAGTTGCGTTTGCTGTTCACCGCTCCATGGGGCACCGCCGGTGAGGGTGAGATAGAGGATCAACTGATCGTCGCTGCGCCCGCGGGCGGCGCGGCGCGGCGGGTTGACGGCATATAGCCCCGGCAGGCTGGATTGCTCTTGCCCGGCGCGGCGCACCAGGGGCAGCAGGTTGATGTCGAGAGGGTTCATGGTTAAGGGGTGTAGACTTCTTTTTCTGCCTGGTTGAGCAGGAAACAATGTGGATCGAGGGCGCGGGCGGCCTGGAGATATTCTTCGGCGACGCGCCGGTGGCCGAGGCGGCTTTCGCCGATGGCGATGTGGCAGGCGTTGAGTGCTTTGCTGTGCGGATCGGTGTGTTCGCTCATTGCTTGCCGCAGCAACGCCAGGCCGTCGGCAATTTCGCCGCTTTCAACCAACACGGCCCCGCGTGTGCCAACGATGGCGGGCATCCAGGGCATGTTCTGGTAGGCTTCGGCAGAGTATTGCTGCGCTTCGGTCAGCAGCGCGGTCTCTTTGAGAAAAAGGTTGGCATAGGCGATGTTGTTCAACGCCATATATTTGACTTCGGGCGGCGGGTTGTGCTGCATAGCGAACAGGTCAAGGAAGGTCTGCCGCGCCGCGGCATATTGGCCGATGTGGAAGAGCAGAAAGCCCAGGCCGTTTTGCATCAGCAGGCTGCCCGGGTAGCGCGCCTGCCCTTCGCTGAGCCAGCGCTGGGCCGCTGGCAGGTCTTTACGCTGGATGGCGCGCAGGCCCTCCTGAATGAAATAGGCGGCGGTGTGGCGGTCTATTTCTTCCTGCTTCCAAAAGGGAATGGCGAGCAGTTTATAGCCGTCGGTGCCGGTCTCACCGTAGGGAGAACTGACTTTTTCGGGGTAGATGCTGATCAGCAGCAGGCCCAGGTTGGTGTAAAAAAACACCTGCCAGAATCCGTGCAAGATGGATGCCGGGTGTGTGCCAGCCAGGGCCAGCCCGGCCAGCAGCGCCAGGAAGAGATGCACCGCCGGCCCGGCCAGCAGCGCCAGGAACAGGCGCAGCCGGTAGAAAGGCCCCGGCGGAGTCGCGATCCCGGTCATGCCACCCAATGGAATGAGCCGAAATTCCCAGTCAATTTCCCCCAGGCGGCCCTTGAGCCAGGTTTTGCCGTAGCCGATCACCATTGCGTAGACGCGTAACCCCAGCCATCGTGCCATGCTGGCATGGGCCAATTCATGTAGCAAAATCAATGGGATGCACAGCAGAAACGCAAATGAAATGCGAACCGGCCACCAGGCCATGGGATGAAAATTGAACCCAATCAGTTGGGCAATGCTGAACCCGCTGAAAAACAACCCCCCCAGGATGGTTTTGCGGGCGCTTTGCAGGGCGCGCTGATGCTGGCACGTTGGACAATAGGCTCTGTGTTGGGCGGAAAACCAACCGCGTTCAACGTGAAAAGCCGCTTCGACTTGCGATTCCAGACCGCATTGGGCGCAACGTATGGTCATGCCAATGATTATACCCAATGGCGGGGAGAGCGTTTAACGTTGCAACGCGGTCATCATTCTTCGTCGAACCCGGAGGCTGCCAGGCGGTCGGATTCTTCTTGCGTGGAGAGTTCGTCAATGAACTGGTCAATCGCCCCTTCCATCACCGCGGGCAGGTTGTAGGAGGAGACATTGATGCGGTGATCGGTGACGCGCGATTGGGGATAGTTGTAGGTGCGGATTTTTTCGGATCGTTCGCCGGTGCCAACCTGCGAGCGGCGGGCGGCTTCGAGTTCGTTGCGGCGCTTTTCTTCTTCCATCTCGAACAGGCGGGCGCGCAAGATGGACAGGGCGCGCAGTCGGTTTTGCAGTTGCGAGCGCTCATCCTGGCAGGTGACGACCATGCCGGTGGGTTTGTGATACAGGCGCACGGCGGTCGAGTTTTTCTGCACATTCTGGCCGCCTGCCCCCGATGAGCGGTAGACTTCGACTTCGATGTCGGTTTCGGGGATGTTCACTTCCACTTCGTCCACTTCGGCCAGCACAGCCACGGTGGCGGTAGAGGTGTGGATGCGCCCTTGCGATTCGGTGACGGGGACGCGCTGGACGCGGTGGACGCCCGACTCGTATTTCAACCGTGAGTAAGCGCCCTTACCCTTGACGGCGAAGATGATTTCTTTGAACCCGCCCACGCCGATCTCGTTCGACGACATCACATCTACCGACCAACGGCGCGCTTCGGCGTAGCGGCTGTACAGGCGGAACAGGTCAGCCGCAAAGATGGAGGCTTCGTCGCCCCCGGCTCCGGCGCGAATTTCCACGATCACGCTGCGGTCGTCACGCGGGTCCTTGGGGATCAGCATGGTCTTGATCGCTTTTTCGAGCTGGGGGATGGTTTCTGCGAGTTCGGCCATCTCGGCTTCGGCCAGCGCCTGCATTTCAGGGTCGCTTTCGTTGTCGCGCAGGGCGCGCGCTTCGTCGAGATGCTCCAGCGCCAGGCGATATTGGCGGGCTTTGTTGGCGAGCGGTTCCAGGTCAACGCGCTCTTTGTTCAGTTCGGCCATGCGCTGGTAATCGAGATTGGGTTCGGCCAGCAGTCTGTTCAGTTCGTCGTATCGGGCTTCGATACCGGTGGTTTTGTCGAGCATAGGGGCAAGGTTGGGATGTTTGAAGGTTTATTGTCGGGGCGACCCGCCAGGGCAGATAGAGCATTTTCTGGGAAGTGGGATGGGGGCGAAACAGGCTTCATTTGGCCCAGAAGGGTCGCCCGTACGTACCGATCCCATTATGAAAAGAGCGGGCGGATTATACCGCGACCAGGGCATACGCGCCGGCGGGTAAGGTGATGGCGAGGGCGCTGGTCTGCGCGGCGAGGCTGATGCCTGCGCTGCCGTAGCGTTGTGTGGGGCTGGTGGGGGTGTGCGGCAGGCTGATGACGGTTTCTAGCGGGGCGTCTGACAGGTTGGCGACGGCCAGCAGGGCGGGGGCGTCATGTTTCGTCCACAGGGCGGCGAACACGTCGGCATGGTCAGACTGCGCGGCGGTGTAGCTGGCTTCGTAGCCGTTCAATCCCTGGCGGGCGGCGAGCAGGGCGGCGAAGAAGGCTGCCCGGCCTTCCAACTCGCTCCAGGTGATGAAGGGGAAGCCCTGGCTGAAGGCGTGGACGAAGCTGACCGCCTCGCCCAACGGGCTGGTGCGGGCGGCTTCGGCTACATGGGGCATATCGTGGTTGGCGGTGAAGTGGGCGCGCCGGAAGTTGGCCGGGCGGGAGGCTTCGTCGAGGGCGAGCCAGCGCTGGTAGGCGCGCCCGCCGATGGCCGGGCGGCCGGTGAGCCAGCCCAGGTTGCGCTGCATAGCGAACCAGCCGTTGTTGTAGGCGGCATCGTGCGAGCGCTGGAAAATTGGCCCCCACAGTTCGCTGAGCAGCACCGCATCGGGTTTGACTTCTTTGAGTTCTTCGCGCAGTTCCGCTGCCAGGCGCACGCCGCCGAAACTGGTGCGCCAGGCCGGGCGGGTGTTGGCGGGGTCGAAATTGCCTTCTTTCCAGTGCAGGGCGTCGGTGCGGAAGCCATCTACATCGAAGGTTTCCACATTCCACAGCGCCCAGGCCACAGCATACTGGCGGTAATCGGCGCGGCCCCAGTCGAGGCTGTAGGTGTGTCCGTTAGGGGCTTCGCCGGGTTTGGGGCCCCAGCCGTGCGAGCCGAAGGGGCGGCCCTGTTCGTCGCGCACCAGCCAATCGGGATGGCGTTCGATGAAGGGGCTGGCATCGCCGATGCCCTGGGGGATGAAATCGAACAGCACTTTCATGTTGCGCTGATGCGCCTGGCGGACGAAGTCTTGCAGTTCTTCCACGCTGCCGACGGAAGCGTCAATGGCGTAGTGATCGTGAATGGCGTAGGGATGCCCCTGTTGGCTGGCCCACACGGGCATGAGATAGAGCATGTTGAAACCCATGTCGGCGATTTCTTCGAGCCGCACCGTCCATTTGGTGATCGGGTAGGGGTCAATTTGCAGCAGGCGCGCCTGTTGCAGCCAGGCTGGCACGTCGTTGGCGGAATCCATGGCTCCCTCGTAGGCGGCCTGGCGGAATGCTGCCAGGTGGGCGGGCAGATCGCCCTCGCTGAGCAGCAGGTTCAGGCCCTGTGAGACGACCGAGCCGCCGGGTTTCAGCCAGTCTTCCAGGTGGTGGAATTGCAACACATCGAGCCGTTCGCCGCGGCCATCGAGCATGGGGAAGGCAGCGGCCTGTTCGGAGTGCAGCCAGCACGAGAAGACGCGCCCCGCCGCCGGGTTTTCGATGGCGATCAGGCCGGGGCTTTGGTCGGGGGCGGTTTCGAGCCAGCCCTGCGGGTAAGCTGGCGTGGGCTGATCCACCGTGCGATCCAGCGGCAGCCGTGCGGCCTGGGGGTAGGGCAGATCGGGGGGAAGCGCCTGGCCGGGGGTGTGGACGAGGCAGTCGGCGGGATCGTTCACGCGCATCCCCGGCAAGATGAAGGTCACGCCGTTGAGTTTGCGATCTGGCCCGTCTTTGACTTCGATATGTACCGATTGGTAGATCATCGGCAGGGCGGCGTCGAGTTCGACGGAGTGCGTCAGGCGCAGGCCGTCTTTCTCAAAGATGAAGGCCCCGCCGCGCCCTTCGGCGAAGAAGCGAAACCCGGTCACCTGACGGGGCTGTTCGCCCCACAAGGGCTGCCCATCCACCCAAATGTCGAATCCTGGGCCGGGGCTGAGCAGTGTGAGGGGCGCGCCGCGGCGGGTTTGCAACGTGACCCATGCGCCGGTGGTTGAGTCGAAATCGGCCTGGAAGATGCGGGAGGTGAGGGTTTTCATGGGGCGTTTCTCCTGGTTGGTAGGGTGAACTTCAGTTCGCCGTCATCGGCAAGGGCAACTTTCAATTTGCCCTACGCGGCCCAACGGCGGCCTTCGTCGAGCATGGCGAGGTAGTGGTCGAGGGGGATGTAGTTGGCCACGGTGTTGCCGGTGCCGAGGCAGTAGCCGCCGCCGGGCTGGCAGGCAGCGAGGATGGCGCGCGTGCGCTGGCGAATAGCGGCTTCGTCGGAGCGGCAGATGAAGTCCATATCGAGGCCGCCCAGGATCGAGATGTGATCGCCCCACAGCCGTTTGGCTTCTTCGGGCGGGGTGATCACGTCTTCGTAGGAGTGCTTGCCGTCAATTTGCACGTCTTCGATCAGGTCTTTCATAATCGTATCGAGTTTGCCGCAGGAGTGCAAAATATAGGCGCAGCCGGCCTCGTGGGCGATCTGCGCCAGGGCTTTGTGGCCGGGCAGCACATATTGGCGCATGGCCTTGGGGCTGATCAGCGTTCCTGAGCGGTAGCCCATATCATCGGAACCCCACACGACCTTGACGCGTGAGAACTGCGTCAGCAGGCGGGTGACGGCGCTATCCATGGCCAGGCTGCGCTCGTAGATGGCCTGCACCAGGTCGGGTTCGTCGTAGAGTTTGTAGCACAGGGTTTCGTAGCCCATCAGCCAGGAGAGATTTTCGGCGAAATGGCCGGTGAGTCCGCCAATCAGGCACATATCGTCAGGCAGGTTTTGCTCGTACCATTCGAGGGCACGCGTGGTGGCTTTGGCGACATCGGGCCAGGGGTAGGCCTCGAACTCCTGCCACGAGGTGATCGGCCCGGTGTGCTGGTCAACAAACGACCGCCCGCCGCTGCGCTGCATTTCGGCGGTATCTTCGGCGACGACGTGGTGGATGGGCATCTCCAACCCTTCTGGCCCGGCGACGACGTAATCGTAGCCGAGGAAGCGCTGGATGGCGATCTCGCGTTTTTGGGCGTACCACGGGTCATTGGCGTCGAGGTGGTCAGCGATGCCGAAGCGGGCGCATACGGCATCTTTGACTTCGCCATCGAGGTAGAGTTCGATGTTGTGAACGCGGGCGGGCTGGCCCTGGCGGGTGATGCACTGCAACAGGCCCTCCCAATTGGGGGTGATCGGTTTTTCAAAAGGGGTAATAGTCATAGACGGAACTCTCCAGAGGAAGTGTTCAAATCACGAATAACACGAATTTTCACGAATAAAAATCATCATTCGTGCAAATTCGTGTTATTCGTGGTTCATGGTGGTGTCATGGACATAACTTATTGCCGTTCAACCTGAACGATATTTTGCCCGATCAGCCAGCGCACCGCTTCGCGCACGGCCTGGACGGAAGTGTAGCGCGGCTGGTATTCGATCTGTTTTTGCGCTTTGGCGATGCTGGCGTTGGGGCTGTGGGCGATGTGATCGTAGGTGGCGGCGGCGTCTTCGGGGGTGACGGTTTCTTTGAATTGCTTCCACGGCAGGAATTTGATCTTGGCTTCGCGCCCGAACCAGCCGGCGGCGATCTCGGCGTAGCCGCGCAGGGTCAGCGCGGCGGGTGAGACGATGTGGTAGCTCTCGCCCACGCTGGCGCGCCAGTGGGTGATGGCCTGCTCGAAGGCCTGCGCCACGTCATCGGCGTGGACGTGGTGGACGGTTTCGAGGCCCAGGTTGGGCAGGGTGATCTCGTGGCCGAGGGCCAGGCGGGTGAATACTTCGGGGTTGAAGTTGCCCTGCGGGTTCACCGGCGGCCACCCCGGCCCGACGATATGCCCCGCGTGCAGCGTAGTGGCGGGGAAGCCGTTGACGCGCGCTTCGTGGAGCAGATAATCTTCGATGGCGGCTTTTTGCTGGCCGTATTCGCCAAACGGGCGGCGCGGCAGGTCTTCGGTGGCCGGGACGACGGTGCTGTGCCCATGCACCCAGATCGTGCCGCAGTGCAGCAGGTGGCGCACCCGCCCGGCCTGGCGCAGCCCTTCCACCAATTGCTGGGCGCTCTCTAACCGGAAGCAGATCAGGTCAATCACCACTTCGGGGTCCAGTTCGGCGATGCACGCCCCGAAGGTTCCCTCGGCTTCAAGGGCGGCGCGATCCAGCGGGACAAAGTCCACCAAATTCCAGGCGGCATTCACCTGGTAGGGTTGGCGCTGGCCGCGGCTGACGTTGATCACCTCATGCCCGGCCTCCACCAGCCGTGGCACGAGATATGTGCCGATGTGTCCGGTTCCGCCGATGATGACGATGCGCATGATGGCCTCCTCCTGCGATGCTGCGAATGGGTTTGCACGCTGATTGAGGCTATTATACCCAGGGTGGGGCGGGAGGCGAGGATGCTGAGGTATTTCCAATGGTAATGTGTAACCCTGCTGTATAATTTGTTTGCCAGGAGCTTTTCACGGGCAAGGAGCTTACCATGTTACAGCAAATCACCATACAGACACCAGATGCCAAGAAACTCAAGCCATTGCTCAAAAATGCCATCCAAAGTCAACTGGATGAACTCGAACATGGCATCCAATTGACTCAGACTCGCCTTGCAGCCTTTGAGAAACAATATGGCATGAATACATCTGAGTTTTTGCGTCGTTTCACGCCTGATGATCTGGGCGAGACGTTGGATTTTATTGAATGGCAAGGTGAGACGAAGATGTTGGCGCTGCTCGAAGAAAAAAAGATCACCTTGAAACAAGCGCGTGTGAAATGAAAATGCCAGGGGGAATTGCAGGTTACTTTCAGCGCATCCATGACACGTTGAACCTTTCGCGCGTTGTCGAAATTCAGGATGTGCGCAGCGAGAAACGTACATCTACCGAAGGGTTTGTACGCGGAGATGTGCGCTTCAAAGATGGTTCACAACTCCACTTCAGAGAATTGGTTACCACCGAGCCGAGTGTCCAACGCGTCAGTTACACGTATCATTACATGCGCGCTGACGGAACGATGGTATTCCGTTATGATGACACGGATCATTTTCCCAATTTGCCTACCGCGCCGCATCACAAACATATTGGGGGAAATGACGTGATTGCGGCCAACGCACCTGATTTGGCCGTGGTTCTGACCGAAATCGAAACGATGATTGGGGTCAAATGACCGATACAGCCTTTAATTCTGGTTCGAACCAAAAACCAAATCGTCTATGGGCAAGGCTTCTATTCAGCCCTTTGATGGGTTTCATTTTTATATGTTGTTGCTTGGGCCTTGTTGCCAAAGCTGGGCGGATTCCAACCCCCACGCCGACTGCTCTTTCGACGTCCAGGCAATTGGAAGTGTTTGAGCAAGTATGGGCGACTGTCAACCAGGATTACCTGTACCCCGACTTCAACGGGTTGGATTGGGATGCGGTTCATACCGAGGTGCGCGGCAAAATTGAGGCGGGCTTGAGCGATGAAGCGTTCTATGACCTTATGGAAGAGACGATCGTTCGGCTGGGGGATAATCATTCGGGAGCGTTTCATTTCAGTTGAGAGTTCGCTGTGTCATTCCGAGGAGCGTTCTTTGCGACGAGGAATCCCTATAACGCATCCCTTTTCTTACCTGATTCGGCACAAATCGGCAAATGTTCCAGGGATTCCTCGCCAAAGAGCGGCTCGGAATGACAGACCCAACTCAAATGAAATGCACCCGTTTCATTTCAGTTGAGAATTCGCTGTGTCATTCCGAGGAGCGTTCTTTGCGACGAGGAATCCCGCTAACGCACACCTTTTCTTACCTGCTTCGGCACAAATCAGCAAATGTCCCAGGGATTCCTCGCCAAAGAACGGCTCGGAATGACAGCCCCAACTCAAATGAAACGCACCCAAATAAATTACGGATATTCACCGGAGAATCGCTCCATGCAACGTTTCTTGTTCCTTTTGATGCTCCTATGCCTGGCCGCTTGCCAGACACCCCCATCGCCCACTCCCACACCACCGCATCTTACCCCCACCCAACCTTCCACGGCCACAGCCGTCCCTACGGCATCCCCTTCCCCCTCCCCCACATCAACACTCCTCCCCTCACCCACGGCCACAGCCACTCCGCCGCCCAACCAGCGCACACGCTACCACCTCGCCGCAGCCTTCGATTACACCGCCCATGCTTTGACCGTGCAGGAACAGATCACCTACACCAACCGCGCCGATGTGCCGCTGACCGAATTGGTGCTGGTTGTCGAACCGATCCGCTGGCCGGGGGCGTTTACGCTGACTTCGCTGGCGTGGGGCGATGGTACACCTGCCTCGTATGCCTGGGACGTGCAGCGCATGATCCTGCCCCTGCCGCAGCCGCTCGCCCCCGGTGAGACGATTTCCCTCTCGCTGGCCTACACCCTCGCCATCCCACCCATCCCTACCGACGCCGACCGCCCCGTGCCATTTGGCTATACCGAGCGCCAAACCAATCTGGTGGATTGGTACGCATCCATCCCGCCCTATCAAGGCGGCTGGCTGGTCAACGCTCCAGGTTATTTCGGTGAGCATGATGTCAGCGAGAGCGCCGATTTCGTGGTGGATATGACGCTGATCGATCCGCCGCCGGGGTTGGTGCTGGCGGCCAGTGCTCCGGCACTGCCGATGGCTGATGGCACACATTACGAGATGCAGGCGGCACGCAGCTTTACCCTTTCGGCCAGTGCCCAATACGAAATTGCCAGCGGCGTCGCCACATTGCCTGATGGTCGCACCGTCACGGTGACGCACTACGGCTCGTCGTTCGTCGCTCACATGGCCCCGCAGGTGATCAGCGACACGGTACGGGCGGTGGAGCTTTTTTCTGAGCTATTTGCCCCCTATCCGCATGAGCAATTGAGCGTGGTACAGGCCGATTTTCTGGATGGCATGGAATATGACGGCCTGTTCTTTCTGAGCAATGGCTTCTACAACACCTACGCCGGACGGCCCGACGACTATCTGACCGCCATTGCCGTCCACGAAACTGCCCATCAGTGGTGGTATGCCCTGATCGGCAACGACCAGGGCCAGGAACCGTGGCTGGACGAGGCCTTGAGCATGTACAGCGAGGTGTTGTATTACGAACGCGTCTACCCCGCTGCGTTGCCGGCCTGGTGGGCGCGGCGGGTGGATTTTTACCAGCCCGAGGGGCTGATCGGGCTTTCGATTTACGATTACCCCGGTTTCGTGCCTTATCGGAATGCTGTATACTTACGCGGAGCCTTGTTTTTGCATGAGCTACGCCGCCAGATCGGTGATGAAGCCTTCTTCGCTTTCTTGAACGATTACGCCACCCGCATGTCACAGCAAGTTGCCCATGCCGATGATTTCTTCACCATCCTGGCGGAACGCACTGACGTTGACATTCACGATTTGCAGCAAGCCTACTTTGGCCCTTGAAAGGTACCGCATGGTAAAAATCGTCGCTGACACAACCGCCGTCCTATCCCCCGAAATTGTCGCCCGCTACCAGATTCCCGTCATTCCGCAATACATCCATTTCGGCCAGGAGACGTATGCCGAGGGCATAGACATGGACATTGCCCTGTTCATGCGCAAGTTACAGGCAGCGCGTGAACTGCCCAAAACCGCCGCTCCGCCGCCACAGTTGTTTGTGGATGTTTTCGCCCAATTGGTGCCATTGGGTGAACCGATCTTGTGCATTCACCCCTCGACCGAGGTCAGCGGCACGGTGCGGGCCGCGAAGGTGGCGGCGCAGGAATTTCCTGGCGCTGATATTCGCGTGATAGATACGCGCCTGATTGCCGCGCCATTGGGTGTGTTGGTGCGCCTGGCTGCCGAATGGGCGGAGGCTGGTGAAAGCGCCGATGTCATTGAGCAGCGCCTACGCATCTTATCGCCACGTTGCAAGCTGTATTTTTTGGTAGCCACGCTCGAATACCTGGCGAAGGGCGGGCGCATCGGCGGGGCGTCGGCGCTGCTGGGCAATATGCTGCAAATCAAGCCGCTGCTGACGCTCAAAGATGGCCGCGTGGAGCCGTTCGAGCGCGAGCGCACCATGCGCAAGGCGCTGGCCCACCTGAAAGTGCTGGTGACACAGCAATACCCGCAAAGTCATGATGGCTACCTGACCATCATGCACGCCGGCGTGCCAGAGCAGGCGCAAGAACTGGCCGATGATCTGGGCCTGGCTCTGGGGCTGCCCGATGTGCCGATCTTCAACCTGCCGCCCGCCATCGTCACCCACGGTGGGCCGGGGATATTGGCAGTGGGATTTTTTGCGGCGTGATGGTTTTGACACACAAACACCCCTGGTAAAGCGCCAGGGGTGTTTGCTTTTGTAGGGCAAACTGCCGAGTTTGCCCGTTTTGGTAAAGGGCAAGTTCGGCAACTTGCCCTACAGATGGATGATTAGAACGCTACCGACAACTTGATCGCCTCGTCAGGGTGGTGATAAATGGATAAGAACGCCTCGGCGACATCGCCCAACGAGACGATCGGGTCTGTGATGCCTTCCGAAGTGATCGCCCCTTTGGCGAAGAGCGCCTCCACCGTGCAGAACAGGCGCGCCTCATCCCACAGGGGATATTCGCGGCTGGGGTTGCCCCACACCGGCATCGAGCCGATCAACTCCAGGCGGTTGTGATGCCACTCGGCGGAAAGGTCGAGTGCGGCGGGGTTGCCTTTGTAGTAGCCCAGCGTGGCAATTTTCCCGCACATGCCCACGGCCCGCATGGCCTCGGCCAATGCCCGGTAGCTGCCGCTCGATTCAATCGCCAGGTCTGCGCCGCGGCCGAGAACTTCGCGCACGGCCACAGCCACATCTACGGCGGTGGGGTCGAGGGTCAGTGTTGCGCCGAAGCGTTCGGCCAGGGCGCGGCGTTTGGGCATGGGGTCTACCACGATTACGCTCAGGCAGCCGGAAATTTTGAGCATCTGTACCAGGAACAGGCCAATCGCCCCCAGGCCGAATAGCACCACGTCATCGCCCAGGCGGGCGTGGCTGTCGCGCATCATGGCATAGGCGAAGAAGGCCGGGTCCACGCAGACGGCATCGGCGGGCGAAAGGCCAGCGGGCAGGGGCTTGACGCGTTCCACCGGGCGGGTGATAGTCTCCTGGATCGGGGCGTAGGCGTAGACACGATCGCCAACGCGGAACTGCTCCACGGCGCTGCCCACCTCGGTGACGATGCCGACGGTGGTATCGCCCAGAAATTGGCCGACCAGCCCGCCGGGGCCGCTACTCGCTTCCTTTTGTTTGAATAGGCGCGATTCGCCGTCGAAGTAGCCGGTTTCGAAGGGCGATTTGCCGCTGAAGATGTGAAAGAGCGTGCCGTGTTTGATGGCGGCAAATTCGCTGCGGAAACGCACCTCGTTGGCGGCCAGCGGGGCGTCGTCGTATTCACGCAGGGTGACGTGTTCGGGTTGGTCAACGAATAATCCTTTGGGCATCGGTTCCTCCTGAAAAATGGTTTGCTGGTAGGTAGGGGCGAACTCACGCGCTCGTCCTTTGTGAGTCAGGGCAGACCCATGCGTCTGCCCCTACCGAATTTTACCGCCAAGAGATGTCAGTTTTTTATCAACTGCCTGTCAAGCTATGGGAATATTTCGATGTATACTGATTATGCTGTCATTATTTTTGGATCGAGAGCAAGGTGTCATCATGGAGCGTATGTCCACAACATCGAAATTTTGGATCACCATTTTGCTGGGCATTGTTGGCTCTGTTTTGAGCTATGGGTATGTAAATCTATCCAGTCAAGGCTGGCTCGCTCAGTGGACTTATCTTGGTGTTTTGCCAGAGAAACCTGTTGGCTTTCTGACTCTATCAAATTCGGATACGAGAGACTTTACCATTGAAATGGTTTCGGGCGAGATATATCGCTATGAATCACAAACGCACTCATGGTGGAATGTTATTGATCCACCCCCAGGTGAGCGATATTATCTTCGTTGCTATCGTGATAGCGATACCATGTTAGACCCAAGAACTTTCCCGCCTTTACCAACCAAGATAGCTGCGTGTGCCCAATGGTCTGGGGAAGGGTTCTTTGGTGATATCTATTATGTTATCGCACTCGAAGATGGCAGTGTGTGGACAAGGGCCCATAAGACCGATCCTAGTGTGTTGGGTTGTTTGTGTTGGGACCCGTTGACATCCATTTTAATTGGGTGGGGTATTATCCGCTTTGTCGAGTTCGTTCGCTCAAGGCAGAGTTATTGGGATGGAATTAAACGCCAATTTGCTTTCATCATTTTGGGTTTTGGTGGCCTTATGGCGATATTTTGGTTATCGAGGATTATTGCTCCTTATGCCAGTGGAATTTTGTTTGCAGCCTTTCTATATCTCATGACCGCGGTGGGTAGCATTCCACCGGCAACCTGCGGCTTGCTCTTTATTGTCATCTCCTTTGTCACTTACTTAGCCACCCGTTTTAAAGCACACCATCACAACAGTAATACCCCCCCCTGAAATCATAGATTGACTTTCCCGTTTATTCAAGGAGAGAACCCCATGTCTACCTCAACCCCCAAATCCACCAAATTGCGCTGTGGTATCCTCACCGGGATCGTCCTCAGCGCTTGCTGTGCGTTGCTGGCGGGAACCGGCATCTTCTGGTTCCTGCGCCAACAGCCGCCCCCGCCCGTCACAAACGGGCAGACCATCCCCCAAACAAACGGCACAGCCGTGCCAGGTGACACGAATATGTCCACCACAAACCCCTCCGCCAACCAGCCCATCTCCTTCCAACTCAGCGAAGGCCAGGCGCAGCCCGCCCCCTACGTGCCGCTGCCCGTGATAGACGGTGACCCGCTCACCCCCGAAGAGATCGCCGCCATCCTGGCCCGCCTGCCCGCCATCCCCACCGAAACCGGCGACCAGACCGATTTCCGGCTGCCCACCGACCCCATCCCCCCGCCGCGCACCGGCGAGACCGTGGATCATCCCTTCCCGCTGGATGAAACCGCCGTGCCGCCCGAAATCGTCCCCGATGGCCCGCTGCAAGTGCTGCGGTTTAGCCCCGAAGGTGAGATACCCGTCGCGCCGTTCCTCAGCATCACCTTCAACCAACCGATGATCCCGCTCGGCACGCTGCAAGACCTGGCCGCCGAAGAAATCCCTGTGCAGATCGAGCCGCCCCTGCCCGGCACGTGGCGCTGGATGGGCACGAAGACGCTCAACTTCCAGTACGACTCTGAACTGATTGACCGCCTGCCGAAGGCCACCGAATACCGCGTCACCATCCCCGCTGGCACGCAATCCATGAGCGGCGGCGTGCTGGCCGAAGACGTGACCTGGACCTTCACCACGCCCGCTGTCAAGCTGGTCAGTTCGTGGCCTTATGGCGAATCGCAGCCGCAAAATCCGATCTTCTTTATCGTTTTCGACCAGCGCATTGACCCCGCCGCCGTCCTCGCCACCATTCAGGTGCGCGCCGGCGGGCAGAATGTGGGCCTCCGCCTGGCTGAGCAAGCCGAAATTGACGCCGATGAAACTGTCAGCAATTTGGCGAAGAATGCCCTCGAGGGGCGCTGGATGGCCTTCAAGGCCCTCGAACCCTTGCCACTCGACACCGATATTTCCGTGCAGATTGGCCCCAACACGCCCTCCGCCGAAGGCCCGCGTCTCACCACCGAAGCCCAATCGTACAGCTTCCGCACCTACGCCCCGCTGCGCATCGAAGATCACGGCTGCTACTGGGGCGATGAAACCTGCCGCCCGCTGCAACCCTTCTACATCCGCTTCAACAACCCCATTGACCCCCTGGCCTACACCGACGCCATGCTGACGATCGCCCCCGAACTGCCCGGCGCAGCGGCCAACATCATCGGCAACACCATCGAAATCCGCGGCGCTTCGCAGGGCCAGACCTCCTACCGTGTGACCATCAGCGGCCAGCTTCAAGACATCTTCGGTCAGACGCTTGGCGACGACCAGACCGTGAGTTTCGAGGTCGGCAAGGCCGAGCCAGTGCTGGTCGGGCCGCAGGAGATGTTTGTCACGCTCGACCCGGCGGCGCAGAAACCCACCTTCTCCGTCTACGCCATCAACTACAGCAAAATCAACGTCAAGCTGTACGCTGTGCAGCCACCCGATTGGCCCGCCTTCCAGTTTTTCCTGCGCGAGCGCGGGCGCAACGACAACCCGCCCGGCATCCCCGGCAAGAAGGTGCTGGATACATCCATCAACACCAACGCCCCCGACGACAAGCTGACCGAAGTGCCGATTGACCTGGGCGAAGCCCTGACCGGCGGTTTCGGCCACGTGATCGTCGTCATCGAGCCGCCGGTGGGCCTGTTCAACCAGGATGAATTGCAGTGGCGCACGCTCTTCCATTGGGTGCAGGTGACGCAGATTGGCCTGGATGCCTTTGTAGACCACAGCGAGATGGTGGCCTGGGCCACGGCGCTGAAAGACGGTGCTCCGCTGGCCGGGCTGGAAATCTCCGCCGGCGAGGCGGGTTCGCTGGCAACCACCGGTGCTGATGGCGTGGCGCGCTTTGCCATCCCATCGGGTGCGTTGTATCTGACCGCCCGGCAGGGGGACGATCTCGCCATGCTGCCCGCTTCCACCTACTATTGGGGCGATTCCCCCTGGCAGCCCCGCGCTTTATCGGATGAGTTGCGTTGGTTCGTCTTCGACGACCGTCAGATGTACAAGCCCGGCGAGGAAATCCACGTCAAAGGCTGGCTGCGGCGCATCGGTGGCGGACAAACCGGCGATGTGGGCCTGGTGGGCGGGGGCATGAGCATCTCCTACCGCATCACCGAGCCGCAGGGCAACGAGATCGGCACCGGCAGCGCCGAAGTCAGCGCGCTGGGCGGCTTCGACTTCGCCTTCACCCTCCCCGAAGCCGTCAACCTGGGTTACGCCAACATCGAGCTGACCGCTAACGGCGCCATGTACGGCACGTACTATCACGGCTTCCAGATTCAAGAGTTCCGCCGCCCCGAATTTGAAGTGACCGCCCGCAATGAGACCACCGGCCCCTACTTCGCTGGCGGCTCGGCGGTGCTGGCGGTGGACGCCAACTACTACGCCGGCGGTGCGCTGCCCAACGCCGATGTCACCTGGAATGTCTCGTCATCCGACACCAACTACAACCCGCCCAACTGGCCCGGCTTCACCTTTGGCGAGTGGACGCCGTGGTGGTTCTGGTACTACCGCGAAAGCGGCCCCGATTACGGCGGCAACCAGACCTACGAAACCTTCACCGGCAAAACCGACGCCGCCGGAACGCACTATCTCCAACTCGATTTCAGCCTGGGCGGTGACGCCCGCCCGCGCAGCATTGTGGCGCAATCTACGGTGATGGATGTCAACCGCCAGGCCTGGAGCAGCGTCACCACGCTGCTGGTTCACCCGGCTGACCTGTACGTGGGCCTGCGCAGCGAGCGCTACTTCGTCCAGAAAGGCACGCCCCTGCCCATCGAATTGATCGTCACCGATGTGGACGGCAATGCCGTGGCCGGGCGCACCATTGAAGCCCGCGCCGCCCGCATGGAATGGAAATTCCAGGACGGCCAGTGGCAGGAAGTGGAAGCCGACGTGCAGACCTGCAACGTCACCTCCGCCAGCGAGCCGGTTTCCTGCACCTTCGAGACCCCCCTCGGCGGCGAATACCGCATCACCGCCACCATCACCGATGACCAGGGACGCCGCAACCAGAGCGTCTTCACGCGTTGGGTCAGCGGCGGCGAACTGGTACCCTCCCGCGAAGTGAAGATGGAACAGGTCACGCTGATCCCCGACAAAGAAAGCTACCAGCCCGGTGATGTGGCCGAAATTTTGGTGCAATCACCCTTCCTGCCTGCCGAGGGCCTGCTGACCGTTTCTCGCAGTGGCATCCTGTACACTGAACGCTTCTCGCTGGCCGAGGGCAGCGCCATCTTGCGCATCCCCATCGAAGATGCCCACATCCCCAACCTGAACATCCAGGTGGATGCCGTTGGCTCGGCCCCACGCACCGATGACCAGGGTGAACCGATGGAAGGCGTACCCGCCCGGCCCGCCTACGCCAGCGGCTCGATGACGCTGAGCATCTCACTGGCCTCGCGTACCCTGAATGTGCAAGCCTCGCCTGCCGCCAGCGAACTTGAACCCGGCGGCGAGACGACGCTGGCCTTGCAAGTGACCGATGCCAATGGCAACCCCGTTCCCAATGCCGAAGTGGCCGTGGTGGTGGTGGATGAAGCCATCCTGGCCCTCACCAATTACCAACTGGCCGACCCGCTGGGCATTTTCTACACCCAACGGCCATCCGACCTGTCGAGCTACTACATCCGCGGCAGCATTGTGCTGGCCAACCCGCTGGCGTTGGCCGCCGAAGCGCAGAACCAGGCGTTTGCCCGGCAAGAGACAATGGCCGATGGCATGGTGATGGAAACGCAGACGGTGGAAAAGTCCCTCGAAATGCCTGCTGCCGCCCCTGCGATGGAAGCCGAAGCTGGCGCGGCCTCCGGCGAACCCGCCGCCCCCATCCGCGTGCGCACCGACTTCAACCCGCTGGCTACCTTCGCCCCCGCCGTCACCACCGACGGCAGCGGCCAGGCGGTGGTCAATATCAAAGTGCCGGATAACCTCACCCGCTACCGCATCATGGTCGTCGCCGTCGGGCCGGATGGACGGCAGTATGGCTCCGCTGAGAACAACGTCACCGCCCGCCTGCCGCTGATGGTGCGCCCCTCGGCCCCGCGCTTCCTCAACTTTGGCGATACGTTTGAACTGCCGGTCGTCCTGCAAAACCAGACCGACCTGGATATGACCGTGGATGTCGTCGTCACCGCCACCAACCTGACGTTGACCGAAACCGGCGGCAAGCGTGTTATCGTCCCCGCCCGTGACCGCATCGAAGTGCGCTTCCCGGCGGCGGCGCTGATGGCTGGCACGGCCCGTATTCAGATTGCAGCGGTATCGGGCAATTATGCTGATGCCGCCAACGTCGAACTGCCCGTCTACACGCCCGCCACCACCGAAGCCTTCGCCACCTACGGCGTCCTCGACGAGGGGACGGTCTTCCAACCCCTGTTGACGCCATCGGGCGTGTATCCGCAGTACGGCGGGCTTGAAATTACCACCTCGTCCACGGCGCTGCAAGCCCTCACCGATGCCGTCTTGTATCTCGTCTCGTATCCCTACGACTGCTCCGAACAGCTTTCCTCCCGCATCCTGGCCGTGGCCGCCCTCAAAGACGTGTTGGCCGCCTTCCAGGCGGATGGCCTGCCCTCGCCAGAAGCGATACAGGCCTCGGTGGTGCGCGACCTCGAACGCTTGCAGGGCATCCAGAATTACGATGGCGGCTTCCCCTACTGGCGGCGCGGCTACGACTCGATCCCCTTCAACACCATCCACGCCGCTCACGCGATGGCGCGGGCGCAGGCCATGGGCTTCACGGTGGATGCCAACATGCAGCAGAGCGCCCTCAACTACCTGCGCGACATCGAGAGTTATTACCCCAGTTGGTACAGTCAGCGCACGCGTTGGGTGCTGTCTTCGTATGCGCTGTACGTGCGGATGCTCTCCGGCAACCGTGACCCGCAGAAAGCGCTGAACCTGGTCAACGAGGCCGGGCTGGAGAACCTGATGCTCGACGCGGTGGGCTTCCTGTGGCCGGTGCTGGACGATGCCACCACGCTGGACGCCATCCGCCTGCACGTCAACAACCGTGTCGTCGAGACGGCTGGCGCGGCCAACTTCATCACCGATTTCGACGAACAGAATTACCTCCTGCTCGGCTCCAACCGCCGCACCGACGCCATCCTGCTCGATTCGTTGATCAACGACAACCCCCAGTCTGACCTGATCCCTAAGGTGGTGGCGGGCCTGCTGGCGCATCAAAAACGCGGCCGCTGGAACAGCACGCAAGAGAACATCTTCGTCCTGCTGGCAATGAAGCGCTACTTCGACACCTACGAAGCCCAAACGCCCGACTTTATCGCCCGCATCTGGCTCGGCGACACGTATGCCGGGGAATACCAGTTCCAGGGCTACTCCACCGACCGCAACCAGACGAACGTGCCGATGAGCTACGTGGTAGATGCCGCTCCCGGCAGCCTGCAAAACCTGATCATCAGCAAAGATGGCACGGGCCGCCTGTACTACCGCCTGGGCCTGCGCTACGCCCCCACCGACCTGAACCTGCCGCCGACCGATATGGGCTTCGTTGTCGAACGCACCTACGAAGCCGTGGATAACCCCGAAGACGTGACCCGCGACGAAAACGGCGTCTGGCACATCAAGGCGGGCGCACGTGTACGTGTCAAACTCACGATGGTGGCCGACAGCCGCCGCTATCACGTGGCGCTGGTAGACCCGCTGCCGGCTGGCCTCGAAATCGTCAACCCCGACCTGGCCGTCTCGCAGAACGCCCCGCCCGCCGATGGCGCCCAGCCTGAACCCTACTACTACTGGTGGTGGCGCTGGACGTGGTACGAACACGAGAACTTCCGCGATGCCCGCGCCGAAGCCTTCACCTCGCTGCTGTGGGATGGCGTGTACGAATACAGCTACATCGCCCGCGCCACCACGCCCGGCAAGTTCGTCGCCCCGCCTGCCAAAGCTGAGGAAATGTACTCGCCCGAGGTCTTTGGCCGCAGCGCCAGCGATTGGGTGATTGTGGAATAATTATGATGTTTTACACGTTGCTAACAATTTCGCTTCGTGCTAAACTCAAAACGGCAGGGGAGGCCCTCGCCACAACCCATTCATATTCACACACAAGGAGAAAGAATATGTTCAAACGAATCAGTCTGTTGTTGGTTGCCGTTTTGATCGTCTCGATGGCCCTCGCGGCCTGCGGCGGCGGCGGCGCAAAACTCAAGGTCGGCCTCGTCACCGATACCGGCGGCGTGAACGACAAGTCCTTCAACCAGTCGGCCTGGGCTGGCGTGCAGAAAGCTGGCGAGGAATTCGGTTGGGAAGTCAACTACATCGAATCCAAGCAGCCCACCGACTACGAGAAGAACATTGACCAGTTCGCCACCGAAGATTACGACGTGATCATCTCGGTTGGCTTCCTGATGGGTGATGCCACGGCGGCCAAAGCCAAGCAATACCCCGACATCAAGTTCGCCATCATTGACAATGCTTACTTCCCCACCGAAGGCTCAGCCGCCTGCGGCGCGGAAGTCAAAGACTGCTACGATGACGGCGGTCTGAAGAACGTCACCAGCCTGATGTTCCAGGAAGACGAAGTTGGTTTCCTGGCGGGCGTTCTGGCGGCAGGCATGAGCAAGACCGGCACGGTTTGCACCGTTTCGGGCATGGAAATCCCCCCCGTCGTGCGCTTCGTCGTTGGCTACCAGAATGGCGCCAAATGGATGAAAGCGGACACCCAGGCCCTCAACGTCTACATCCCCTCGTTCATTGACCCCGCCAAAGGCAAGGAAACCGGCGTGAGCATGATCGGCCAGGGCTGCGATGTGGTCTTCGGCGTGGGCGGCAACACCGGCAACGGCGGCCTGTTGGCCGCCAAAGAAGCCGGCCTGATGGCGATTGGCGTGGATGTTGACCAGTACAACACCTACCCCGAAGTCAAAGACGCCCTACTCTCCAGCGCGGCCAAGAACGTGGACGTGGCGGTGTATGAGTACCTCAAGGCTGTCAAAGAAGGCACTTCGAAGGCGGGCATCAACACGGCCAATATCAAAAATGGCGGCGTTGGCCTGGCCCCCTATCACGACTGGGACAGCAAGATTCCCCAGGAAGTGAAGGGTAAGATCGAAGAAGCCACCAAGGGCCTCAAAGACGGCACGATCCAGACCGGCTACCAGCCCTAAAGGAGCGTGGCGTGGCTGCCACGCCTCGTTGCCGAAATTTTCCGGCTATAATTGGAGGGTGCTTCAGACGAAGCACCCTCCAATTTTTTATCCAGGAACATCCCATGACCTTTGCCCTCGAAGCCTCTGGCGTTACCAAGCGCTTTCCCGGCGTCCTCGCCAACGACCATGTGAATTTTGCCCTACGGCCAGGTGAAATTCATGCCCTGTTGGGGGAAAACGGCGCCGGGAAATCTACCCTGATGAATATCCTCTATGGCCTATACCAGCAGGATGAAGGGGAAATTCACCTCAACGGCCAGCCCATTCGCATCAGCAATCCGCATGACGCCATCGCCCACGGCATCGGCATGGTACACCAACATTTCATGCTCGTGCCGCCGCTTACCGTCACCGAGAACATCATGCTCGGCCAGGAATCGCTGACGAAAGCCACCCAACGCCTGGGCCAACTGGCCGTGTTGGATCGGCGCAGTGTGGCCGGGCGCATTCGCCAACTCAGCCAGCAATATGGCCTGGCGGTGGAACCCGATGCCACCGTGCAAGACCTGACGGTGGGGGCGCAGCAGCGGGTGGAGATCGTCAAGGCGCTGTATCGCCAGGCGCAGATTTTGATCCTCGACGAACCCACGGCTGTATTGACGCCCCAGGAAGCCGACGATCTCTTCGTCATCATGCGCTCCCTGGTGCAACAGGGCAAATCCATCATTTTCATCACCCACAAACTGCGCGAGGTCTTCGCCGTGGCCGACCAGATCAGCGTGATGCGCGCCGGGCAGATGGTTGGTTCGGTGAAGCCTGCCGAGGCCACGCGCGAAACCCTGGCCGAGATGATGGTGGGGCGCAAGGTGCTGCTGAGTATCGAGAAAGAGCCTGCCAGACCACAAGAAGTTGTGTTGAAGGTTGAAGGTTTGCAAGTTTTGGATGATCGCAAGCACCCGGCGGTGAACGGGGTGACGCTGAATGTGCGGGCCGGCGAAATTTTGGGCATTGCTGGCGTGCAGGGCAACGGGCAGACCGAACTGGCCGAGGCGCTGACCGGGCTGCGCAAAGCTGCCGGCGGCCAGGTGACGCTGCTCGGCAGCGACATCACCCACGCCACGCCACGCCAGGTGATGGAAACGGGCGTCTCACACGTTCCCGAAGACCGCCACAAACACGGCCTGGTGCTGACCTTCCCCATCCGCGACAACCTGGCGCTGTGCAGCTATTACCAGCCGCCCTACGCCACGGGCATCGAAATCAATGAGCGCTTCATCTGGCAGGAGGCGCACGAACTGGTCAAAACTTACGATGTGCGCACGCCGGGCGTGATGACAACTGCCGGGTCGCTTTCAGGTGGCAACCAGCAAAAGGTGATTATCGCCCGCGAGATTTCACGCATGGCGAAAGGGAACGTGCCTACCCCGCTGCTGATCGCCAGCCAGCCGACGCGTGGCCTGGACGTGGGCAGCATCGAGTTTATTCACCGCCGCATCGTCGAAGCGCGCGACCGCGGCGCGGCGGTTCTTCTGATCAGCGCCGAATTGGATGAAATTATGAGCCTTTCTGACCGCATTGCTGTGATCTACAAGGGACAAATCCTCGATACGCTCGATGCCGCCACCGCCACGCGCGAGCAACTGGGCCTGCTGATGGCGGGTGTCAAGGAGGGGGCGCATGGCTGAAATGAGCGTTACTCCGCAAAACAACTTTCGGCAGGCGGTGGGCAATTTGTGGAAGCCCATGCGCATGCCCTTGATCGCCCTGGGGGTGGCTTTTTTGATTGGCGCGGTGGTGATCTGGCTTACCAGCGGCAGCCTGCTGGCGGTGTTCGAGGCCTATTATGGTTTGCTGCGCGGGGCGTTCTTCAAGCAGCGCGGTTTTTCCGAGTCGCTGGTGGCGACGATCCCGTATATTTTCCTCAGCCTGGGGTTGGCGATCAGCTTCAAGAGCGGGTTGTTCAACATCGGTGTGGAAGGGCAGTTTTACGTCGGGGCGATCAGCGCGGCCTGGGCCGGGCAGCTTACCCAGGATTTGCCCGCCGTCATCCACCTGCCGCTGGCCCTGGGCGCGGGGATGCTCGGCGGGGCGGTTTGGGCGGGCATCCCTGGCTTGCTCAAGGTGAAGACGGGCGCCCATGAGGTGATCAGCACGATGATGATGAATTACGTGGCCTTCCGCCTGACGGAATATCTCATCCTCGGCCCGCTGCGCGACACCAACTCTACGGCGGTGCAGACGCCGCGCGTTTCGCCCAATGCCGAACTGTGGACGCTGGCGGCCATCCCCGAACGCCTGCAAGACCCGCTGAATGCCCTGGCCCTGGCCGTGTTCGTGGCGCTGATGGCGGCGTTGATTGTGCGAGCATTGGCGTTGCGCCCGGCCTGGCAGCAGCGCCTCCAAACGCCGCTGAAACGCCGGGCCGTCTATGCCGGGGCGGGTGTGATCGGCGGCCTGCTGGCCTTCGTCATCTTGCCGCCGTTGACGCGGATGTGGTGGCCGTTCCAGGATCAATATGACCGTCTGCACGTCGGCCTGATATTGGCAGTGCTGGCGGCGGTTTTGGTCTGGTGGTTATTGCAGAAAACGACGCTGGGTTTTGAACTGCGCACGGTGGGGGCCAACCCCAATGCGGCGCAGTATGCCGGGGTGGATACCACCCGCAGCGTGGTGCTGGCGCTGGCGCTTTCGGGGGCGCTGGCCGGCCTGGCCGGGACGATTGAGGTGTTGGGCGTTTCGATTTGCCGCTGTCTGCCGCTCTTTTTCTCCAGTGGGTATGGCTTCGACAGCATCGCCATCACCTTGTTGGCGAAGAACAATCCCTTTGGCATTTTGCTCAGTTCATTTTTGTTCGGGGCGATGCGCAACGGGGCCGACCTGATGGAGTTAACTTCGGGGGTGTCGAAGTACATCATCTCGCTGATCCAGGCGTTGGCGCTGCTGTTCGTCTCTGCGCCGGGCATTGTGCGTTGGATAGCGCGTATGAAGAAGCCCGACGAGGGCGCGGCGGAAACCGAAGCGCCGTTGACGCGTGGGTGGGGAGGCTAGTGATGAAAACAAGAACTGGACAACCCAAATGGTTTCGCTCGGCCCTGACGTGGCTTTTCTCGCTAATTGGCCTGGTGGCGGCGTGGGCGCTGCTGAACCTGGTGATCGGCGGCAAGTGCGATCAGCGCTGCGTGGTGGATACGCTGGCGCAGACCTTGCGCGTCGCGACGCCCATCGCCTTCGCCGCCCTGTGCGGGGTGATCTGCGAGCGGGCGGGGGTGGTGGATATTGGCATCGAAGGCAAGATGTTGATGGCGGCCATGGTGGCCTATGCCGTTAACTTGTTTGCATTCCAAGGACTGCAAGGGGTGTTGGGGCCAGCCGCCGCCGGCAATGCCAGCCGGTGGCTGGCGTTGCTGCTGGCGTTGGCGGCGGCGCTGCTGCTGGCGATGCTGCATTCGGTCGTCTCGATCCGTTTCAAAGCCGATCAGATCATCAGCGGCACGGTGATCAATATCCTGGCGATTGGTGTGACGGGCTACTGCTACCGTCAATTTCTGGCCGAAAATTTGCCCGCCGGGCCGGGGACATTTCCCAAGCTGCCAATTCCCTTCCTGGCCGACCTTCCCATCATCGGGCCGATTTTGTTCAATCAGCAGCCGCTTACCTACGTGATGATGATCCTGGTGGTGGTGCTGAATTATGTCTTGTTTTTCACTCCCTGGGGGTTGCGTACGCGGGCCGTCGGCGAGCATCCGCGGGCTGCCGATACGCTGGGCATCAACGTCTATTTCACCCGTTACGCCAACGTGTGGATCGGCGGGTTGATCGCTGGCCTGGGCGGGGCGTGGTTCACGCTCGAAGCGGTGGACGTGTTCAACCCGCTGATGACCAACGGCCTGGGCTTTATCGGCCTGGCGGCGATGATCTTTGGCAAGTGGTCGCCCTTTGGGGCGCTGATTGGGGCGCTGATCTTTGGCATGGGCACCAGCGTCACGACAACGGTCAGTATCTACCGGCCCGACATCCCCTCGCAAATCCCGCAGATGCTGCCCTATATTTTGACCATTCTGGTGTTGACCGGTGTGGTGGGCCGCGCCGTGCCGCCGGCTGCCGATGGTCAGGCGTATGAAAAGAATTGAGCGAGGCTGATATGAGTATTCGCTGCCCGATCTGCTCGAAAGATAATCCTGATGCGCAGGAATTTTGCTCACTGTGCGGCACGTTGCTGCGCAATGCTGCCGAGCCAGAGCCGCCCAAGCAGCTTTCTCCCGAAGATGTGGATGCGATGTTGGCGGCATCAGCGCCGGTTGAGCGGGGAGAGAATCTCCCCGTCGAAACCCGGCGGGTTGAGCGGGGAGAGAGTCTCCCAGTCGAAACCAGGCCTGCCGAAACCGGGTCTCGACAAACTCGACCGGCGGACTCTTCGCGGGTTGAGCGGGGAGAGAATCTCCTTGTTGAAACCCCGCTGGTTGAGCGGGGAGAGAGTCTCCCAGTCGAAACCAGGCCGGTCGAAACCCTGCCAGCCCCGAAAGCCACCTCGCGCCGTTGGCACCCGCGCTGCCTGGGGATCGGCTGCCTGGGCATCCTGCTCCTGTTGTTGGTGGGCCTGCCATTGCTGCATTTCTTCGTGGTTCGTCCGCCCATCGAACGGATGCTGCTCGAACAGATCGAAGATCACATTGGGCAGACCTTTACCATCGCCATCTATTCTGGCCCGGTGCAAACCGTGAGCGTCAGCCAGAACCGGGCTAACACGCTGCTCGCGCCGTTGTGGAGCGAATCGTTTGCGCTGAAAGACGGTCAGGTCACCTTTGATCAGGACGCCTTGCATCTCGAAACATATTGGCTTTTCCTGCCCATCGAGATCAGCGGTGATTTTCGTGTGGATGGCAACGGCGGCCTGCTTGTGAAATCGCTGGCGCTGAACTGGCCCGCCCGCCTGCTCTTTACGCCTGAAAGCCTGTCGGCGGCTATCACCCGTTACGTCAACGACGAAATCCTGCGTCCCAAGAACTTTTTCTTGCTCGCTTTGCAAGTGACCGAAGGCGACCTGTTCCTGGCTTACCGCGCGCGTTAGCCACCAAGACCCTAAGGGTTTGATTTTTATCTACTGATGCTATAATCGCCGCGTTCGGCAGCCTGTGAACCCTGTCTGACGGTTCACCGCCCACATCATGCCATCCAATTCCCATCACGGAGCCTTCATGACCTCTCCCTCCCCCGAAACCCAACAAACCTGGCACGCCTTGCGGGCTGATGAAATCCTGACGCAACTGGCTACCCCGCCAGACCAGGGCCTTTCATCTGCCGAAGTAGCCAAACGCCTGGAACAATACGGCCCTAACCAACTGAAAGAAGCCCCGCGCCCCACATTTTTACAACTGCTCTTTGAACAATTCAATAACTTTGTGGTGATTTTGCTGATTGTGGCGGCGTTGATTTCGGCCTTCTTGAGCGAATGGGAAGAAGCCGCCGCCATCATCGCCATCGTGTTGCTCAACGCCATCCTCGGCATTGTGCAGGAACGCCGCGCTGAAGAAGCCCTGGCGGCGCTCAAGAAAATGGCCGCTCCCGATGCCCAGGTGTTGCGCGAGGGCAGCCGGCAGACTGTCTCGGCTGGCTCGTTGGTGCCGGGCGATATCGTCTTCCTGGAGGCGGGCAACTTCATCCCGGCAGATGTGCGTCTGCTCGAAGCGATTAACTTGCGCGTGGAAGAAGCCGCCCTGACGGGCGAATCGGTGCCGGTGCAGAAGGATGCCAACATCAACCTGGCAGCCAACGTACCGCTGGGCGACCGCAAAAACACCGCCTTCATGGGCACGGTGGTCAATTACGGGCGCGGGCGCGGCGTGGTCACCTCGACGGGCATGCGCACCCAGATCGGCCTGATCGCCACCATGCTGCAAAGCGTGGATGAAGAGCAAACGCCGCTGCAAAAGCGCCTCGATCAACTGGGCAAGACCTTGGGCGTGGCCGCGCTGGCGATCTGTGCGGTGGTCTTCGCGGTGGGCTGGCTGCGCGGCCACGAACCGCTGGAGATGTTCATGCTGGCCGTCGGCCTGGCAATTGCCGCCGTGCCAGAGGGCCTGCCTGCTGTGGTGACGATCAGCCTGGCCCTGGGGATGCGTGAAATGATCCACCGCCACGCCCTGATCCGCCGCCTGTCGTCGGTAGAAACGCTCGGTTCTACCACCACCATCTGTTCCGATAAAACCGGCACCCTGACGCAAAACGAGATGACCGTCACCCGCCTGTGGGCCGATGGCAAATTCATCAGCGTCACCAATCCTGGCCGCGTGCTGCAAGGCGATTTCCTGGAGGATGGCAAGAAAATTGCGCTGGTTGATTATCAGGCGATGATGACCTCGTTGTGGGTGGGGGCGCTCAACAACGATGCCGAGATGGAAATCTCTGGCGAATCGGATGGCGCACAGACCTACCGCATGATTGGCGACCCCACCGAAGGCGCGCTGCTGGTGGCCGCCGCCAAAGCCGGTGCGCTGCCCCGTCCGTTGAACCAGGCTTACCCGCGCGTGGAGGAAATCCCCTTTGATTCGGGGCGCAAGCGCATGATCACCGTCCACCACATCAAAGACCCGCACCCCGAAGACATTTCTCCTTTCGACGAGCAGCGCCGCTACAAGGGCTATGTGGTGGCGGTCAAGGGCGCGCCCGATATGGTGCTGGGTTTGTGCAATCACTACCAAAAGATGGATGATACCCCGGCGCCCTTGAATGACGATCAGCGCATGCGCATCCTGGCTGCCAACGACGCCATGACCCAGGAGGCTTTGCGGGTATTGGGCGTGGCCTATAAAGTCGTGGCAGAAATCCCCGATCTCAACGATATTGCCGCCATTGAATCTGAACTCATTTTCTGTGGATTGGTCGGCATGATCGATCCCGCCCGGCCCGAGGTGGCCCCGGCGCTGCAAAATGCCACCCAAGCCGGCATCCGCACGATTATGATCACCGGCGACTTCCCCAACACCGCCCGCGCCATCGCCGAGACCATCGGCCTGCTGCGCCCCGGCCATCAGGTGTTGACTGGGGCAGACCTGGACAAAATTGATGACAAGCAACTGGTCAGCGAAGTGGAACGCACTGACGTCTTCGCCCGTGTCTCGCCGGAACACAAGCTGCGCATCGTCCAGGCGTTGCGCGCTAACAACGAAGTTGTCGCCATGACGGGCGATGGCGTCAACGACGCCCCCTCGATCAAGGCCGCCGATATTGGCGTGGCCATGGGCATCACCGGCACTGATGTAGCCAAAGAAAGCGCCGATATGGTGCTGACCGACGATAACTACGCCAGCATCGTCGCCGCCGTAGAGCAGGGGCGCATCATCTACGATAACATCCGTAAGTTCGTCTTTTTCTTGCTCTCTTCCAATGTGGCCGAGATTGCCATCATCTTCCTGGCAACATTGGCCGGGCTGCCCATGCCGCTGACCGTGATCCAACTGCTGTGGCTCAACCTCGTCACCGATGGCGCTCCCGCCCTGGCCTTGGCCATGGAAAAAGGCGACCCCGGCATTATGAAGCGCAAGCCGCGCCCCACCGACGAACCGATCATCAATGGCTCGATGCGCACCGGCATCCTGATCCAGACCTTCGCCCAAACCGGGGCTGTGTTGGGCGCGTTTTTATTGGGCCTGATGTGGCATCTCAACACTGGCGATGGCATACCCGATGGGATCAACCCGCTGAAATTCCTGCTCGAATACGACTGGCGCGGTGTAGATGTGAAAACAGCAGAAACGATGGCCTTCGTCACCCTTTCGTTGTGCGAGTTATTCCGAGCTTACACGGTGCGCTCCGAACGCGAATCGGTTTTCAGCATAGGCATCTTCTCGAACCGGTATATGCAATATGCCGTGGGTTTGTCGCTGCTATTGGTGCTGCTGGTGGTCAACGTGCCATTCTTGCAGGGCATCTTCGACACGCATTTTCTTGCCCCGGTAGAATGGGCTGTCGTGGTAGGCTTTGCGCTCATCCCCGCCTTGGCCGAAGAAATCACCAAAGCCTTTTTGCGCCGTCGTGACCATTAATGGCAGAACGAAGTTCATTTCGCCCTACTCCTTACAGGATCAACATGGCTGGTACTGGTTTTCTCCAACGGATCGGTGAAATCGCCCGACAGGGCCGTCCGATTAAATTTTTCAATACCTATCACGGCATCCCGATCAACTATGAAGGACGCATTTTGAGCGTGGAAGCCCAGGTGGTCAGCGCCATTGTGCATGAATATCAGTTGGTCTGCATGGATGAAGACCAATACACCTACCTGCAAAGCGACCAACTGCCTGGCATGTTGCATGCCCGTTGTATCGAAGTAGACGTGGCCTCGCGAGAAGTGCGCATGACCGGTTTCGACCTGGCTACCAGTTCGGTGGGTAACCGCATGACCGTGCGGGTTGCACCCAAAGAGCCGGCAGATGCGGAAGTCTATAACGGCAGTGGGCGGCGCATTCCAGGTATTCTGGCCGATGTTTCGATGAATGGGGTGGGCATTGTCACCTTTGCCGCTTATCAGTCTGGGCAATTGGCATTCGATATCAATTCAGAAGTGATGGTAGATGTGCAGCTATCGCCCGGCCAACAGCTTCACTTCCGCGGCGCGGTTGCCAGTGTGCAGGAGCGTGGCAAGTTTACCCATCGCATTGGCCTCAAATTGCAGCCGGGGTCGGAATCCGAAATGAAACTGCGTCAGTTCATTGCCACCCGCCAGGAAGAACTATTGCTGGAATTGCGCGATAAATATGAAATCTTGCGCACCAAACCGCGCAAAAAGACCGGCCCCCTCTCCTGACATGATTGATTTTCAACAAGTCTCTGAACAGGTGCGCACATTGGGCGAAAAAGCCCCACAGCGCGCCCAATTGCTCCAGGCTGCCCGCCAAAACGCCTGTGAATGGCTCACTCACTACGCTGACGAAATCCCCGCCTTGCGCCATAAGGTTGCCCTGGCCTTACGCTACGATGACAAATTGCGTTGCGCCATGCCGTTGACCGAACCCCTGACGGCGCACATCTCCCCGCCCCCACTGCCCTCACCCCTGACCCTGCTGGCCGCCGACGGCTCGCAAATCAACCCCGACCGCCATGCAGCCGTGCAATATGGCCTGATCAACGTCGGCACGATCCAAATGACCTGCGGCCTGCCCGATGCTCCCACCCCCACCATCCGCAGTGAACTGTTTTACGATGAAGCCCTGTACAACCTGACAGATAGCGTCGTCGCCCTGCGCCGTGACCTGGCTGAACGCCGAGCGCTGGCCGACCTGGCCGAGGCGGCCCGCGGCAGCGCCCCCCTCCTCGCTCTCACCGATGGCCCGCTTGAATTGTGGGGGGCCAGCGATGGCGAAAACGCTGCCGAGTATCGCGCCAGCCTCAAAGATTATCTCGATGCCCTGCTGCGTTTGCAACGCCTCGGCGCGGCAAACGCCGGTTACGTGGATAAGCCCGGTGCCGATCTCGTCGTCCGCCTGCTTGAAGTGGCCCGCGCCAGCGGCGAATCCCTCGAAAAAATCCGCGACTACCGCCCCCTGCGTGGTATCACCGACCGCGCCCTCTACCGTGACCATCTCGCCCCTGGCGAACGTTCAGCCATTTTCGAGATACAATCGAAATCAGCCGAAAAATATACTGGCGGCCTGGCGCTGCGGTTCTTTTACCTGAACGTGGGCCGGCCCGATGCCCCCGGGCTGGCGCGCGTTGAAATCCCTGCCTGGGTGGCTGATGCGCCCGAAAAGTTGAACGCCTTACACGCCGCCCTGATCGATCAATGCCAGATCATGGGCAGCCGCCCTTACCCTTACCTTTTACATCGCGCCCACGAAACCGCCGTCGTCACCCTGGAAGAGCAAGCCCAAATCACCCAAATGATCATCACAGAACTCTCTCAACGCGGCCTGCCCGTAGACGAAGTCTCCTACAAACAATCCGCCAAATCCCTCCCCGGTCGCACCCGCTTGTAACCTGCTACTTGCTACCTGCCACCATGCCCCCACTCGAAATCGGACGTCTCCTTCGCTCTTCCACCACCGGCTTTGTCGTCGGCTGCCGTGTTGACCAGGCGCACGCCCCCGAATTTGGCGCACTGGTGCGCGTCTCGCTGCCCGGCGATTATCACGTCTACGGCCTGATCCACGACATTCACATTGACGATGACGGCCTGGTGCGCCAGTTGGTCACTGCCGGGCAATTGCAAGAAAATGTCATTGCCGACCAACGCCAAAATCGCAACGTCCCCATCGAAATGAGCGTGCTGGCAGTTGGCTACCGCCAGGGCGAGGCCATCTCACATCTGTTGCCCCCTCGCCCGCCGCTCAGCCTGGATGCCATCTACCGCTGCGAAGGCGATGAATTGCGCCAGTTTACCGGCAGTGGGCGTTTTGGTTATTTTCGCCATATCTTGCGGGCCGCCGATTTACCCATTGGCGAATTGCTCGCCGCCCACATCCGGCAAACGCGTGCGGCCCATGCGCAGGGCGGCGACCCCGATTGGGCGCAAGCGGCCATGCAAGAACTGATCGCCCTGCTGCGCGACGATTATCCAACCCTGATGAGCGTCCTGGGCGCCCTGGGAGAAGTGGTGGTCTGACATGCTAACCTTTCGCGATTTACTCACTGGCCTGCGCAAACTCGAACTTGATCGCACTCGCCCGGTCATTTTCCATGCGGCCATGTCCTCGTTTGGCGAAATCCACGGCGGCGTAGACACGCTGCTGGGAGCGCTGCTGGCCTCCTTTGACCACCTGCTCGCCCCCGCATTCACCTACAAAACCATGCTTACCCCCGAAGTCGGCCCGGCGGACAATGCCATCGAATATGGCAGTGGCAAAGACACCAACCGCATGGCCGATTTTTTCACCCCCGACCTGCCGGTGGATAAGATGATCGGCACGCTTCCCGAAGCCCTGCGGCAGCATGCCAAAGCGCGCCGCTCCAGCCATCCCATTCTGTCCTTCGCTGGCGTTGGCGTTGAACAAGCCCTGCTGGCTCAATCGCTCACCGAACCCCTCGCTCCCATTCACATCCTGCACGCCGATCAGGGTTGGGTATTGCTCCTGGGGGTGGATCACACCGTCAATACCAGCGTCCATTACGCCGAACGGGTGGCCGGGCGTATGCAGTTCACCCGTTGGGCGCTCACGCCGCAGGGGGTGGTCGAATGTCCGGCTTTTCCGGGCTGTTCAGATGGCTTTGGTCAATTGGATGCGCCCTTGAAAAGCGCCACGCGCCAGGTTGGCGTGGGTGATGCGCTGGTGTGTGCTGTTCCGTTGCGCGCCCTGGTGCAAACGGTCACCGGGATATTGGCGGCTGACCGTTTGGCCTTACTGTGCAAACGTTCCGATTGTGAGCGTTGTAATGCTGTACGCGCGCACGCAAAAAACCTCCCGGCAAACTGATATAATCACCACGCCGCAGAAAGGACTTGCCCCATGAAACCCCTGGCCCTGGTCATCGAAGACGATCAAGATCAATCCTTCATTTTCACCAAATCGCTGGAAATGGCCGGCTATCAGATTGAAGCAATTCTCGATGGCGGCCTGGCCCAAAAACGGTTGATGGAAACGCTGCCCGCCCTGATCGTGTTGGATATTCACCTGCCCGGCGTGGATGGCCCCGATCTGTTGCAGCAAATCCGCTCCGACCGGCGGCTGGATGGCGCAACCATCATCATCCTCACCGCCGATGGCCGCATGGCCGAAAAATTGCAAGATCAGGCCACGCTGACCATCGTCAAACCGATTGGCTTTGCCGAACTCAGCACCCTGGCGGCCCGTTTCTGCCCGCCGACACAGCCGGTGAAAGACTGAAAAAAGAGCCTGGTTTCAACCAGGCTCTTTGCTTTTTATTCATCGTCGCGGGTGCGCAGGTGGGGGAAGAGCAGCACCTCGCGGATGTTGGGGCTGTCGGTCAGCAGCATCGTCAGGCGGTCAACGCCCATGCCGAAGCCGCCGTTGGGGGGCATACCATAGCGCATGGCACGCAGGTAATCTTCATCCAGGGGGTGTTTTTCTTCGTCGTCGGCGGCGTAGTCGCGGCCCATTTCGATGAAGCGCGCTTCCTGGTCAATCGGGTCGTTCAATTCGGTAAAGGCGTTGCACAATTCGAAGCCGGCCACATAGCCCTCAAAGCGCTCCACGGTTTGTGGGTCGCCGGGTTTGCTTTTGGCGAGCGGGGAAATGTCGCGGGGGTAATCGTACAAAAAGGTGGGCTGAATCAGCGTCGGTTCGAGAAAATCACCCAGCAGTTGGTCCACCAGTTTGCCGCGTGTGGCCCCGGGTTTGGCGTGGATGCCTTTGGCCTGCATGGCAGCCGCCAACTCGCTGGCGGTGGCGCAGGCGGCGATGTCAATTCCCGCGGTCTCTAAAATCCCCTGGCGCATCTCCACCCGCCGCCAGGGCGGCGCAAAGTTGATCGTCTGCCCCTGGTAAATGACCGTGCGCGAGCCGACCACCTGATCCAACACGAAGCAGATCATCTTTTCGGTCAGTTCCATCACTTTCAGGTAGTCGAAGTAGGCGCAGTAGAACTCCAGTTGGGTAAATTCGGGATTATGCTTGAAGGACACGCCTTCGTTGCGAAAATCGCGCCCGATTTCATACACACGCTCCAGCCCGCCCACCAACAGGCGTTTGAGATACAACTCGAATGAAATGCGCAGATAAAGGTCCTGGTGCAACTGGTTGTGGTGGGTGACGAAGGGCTGCGCTGCCGCCCCGCCGTAGAGCGGTTGCAAAATGGGCGTTTCCACTTCAAGGAAGCCTTCGCCATCGAGAAATTGCCGCAGCGCGCGTGTAATGGCGGCGCGCTGGCGGAAGAGCTGACGCACTTCCGGGTTGACGGCTAAATCGGCATAGCGCTGGCGGTAACGCGTTTCAG
Organism: uncultured Anaerolineaceae bacterium; assembly: GCA_964606085.1. GTDB lineage: Bacteria > Chloroflexota > Anaerolineae > Anaerolineales > UBA4823 > CAIQJJ01. Next base: position 15,127 of record CAZSFD010000025.1, on the reverse strand, counting down.
GGTCAGAGAGGGTGGCGTGGCGAATCACCTGGCCGTCTACCACTTCATCTTTGGCGGCAGGCAGCGGGGTGATCGCTTTCGCCAGCAGGCGGTATTCGGTCACTTTGAGCGTGATTTCGCCGGTGCGGGTGCGGAATAACTCGCCGGCGGCCTGCACGAAGTCACCCAGGTCGAACTCGCGGTTGAACAGGTCGAGCGCCTCCTGGCCGATGTCGTTGGCGCGCAAGAATAGTTGGATTTTCCCGTCGCCATCTTCGATGTGGGCGAAGGTCAACTTGCCCATCGGGCGGATGGCGCGCAGCCGGCCCGTCAGGGTGGCCGGCACCGGGGCTGCCTGCTCGCCGCGCTTTTCTTCGGCTTCAAAGGCAGCAAGGGCCTGCTGGCTGGTGTGGCTGCGCTCGGCGCGGGTGGGGTAAGGTTCGATACCCTGTTGGCGCAGGCGGTGAACTTTTTCCAGGCGGTTCTGTTCCAGGGTGGTTAAATCAGCGCTCATAACAATGCTCCTTCCAAAAATAAACAAAAAGCCCCGCGCTGCGTCTTTGAGCGCGGGGCGATGATGGCTGCCCCAAATCTAGGCGACCTTGACCAGGGTGACGGTGAACGACCCGGCGGGTGCATCCACACGCACGGTATCGCCGGCGTGACGTTCCATCAGCGCCCGGCCCAATGGCGATTCGTTCGAGATGCGTCCTTCGCGCGGGTTGGCTTCGGCCGGCCCGACGATGGTGTAGATTTCTGGTTCGTTGTCGCCATCTTGGATGGTGACGGTTGAGCCGATTTGCACCACATCGCCTTTGACGATCTCATCTTCGATCAAATGTGCGTTTGCCAGCAAAATTTCGAGTTCTTGAATGCGCCCCTCGACGAAGGCCTGTTCGTTTTTGGCCGCTTCATATTCGGCGTCCTCGATTAACTCGCCGCCTTCCATGGCTTCATGCAGGCGGTCAGCAACCTCTTGCCGTTTGGTGGTACGCAGATAGTCTAACTCGTCCTGAAGTTTTTGGTAGCCCTGCCGGGTTAGAAACGATGGCGCCATCTTGATTGAGTCCTGAACTTGATATAATAAAACCACAGCGGTTGTGTGGTTTCTCGAAAGGAAAACTTGCCCTTAGAAAGAAAGAGCGGTTGGCGAGAGTTGAGACTCTGACCACCGCGGCAGGCGGATTTTAGCATAAAAATCAGGCGAATGCAAGCAGCGCAGGATAACCGGAACAAATGTTTTCGCTTGTGCTTGCTGGTTAGGCCCGGCTGTGCTAGACTTGCCCTGAGGCCCTCTCGCGAAAAGGTTAACTATGTCTGATGATCTCGACAAGATGTTTGCTGAAGTGGTCAGTGCTGCCCGCCAGGGGCAAAGGGCGCGGGCGAAAGATTTGCTCTCGCGTTTGTTACGTTCTGACCAGGGAAATGCAGAGTATTGGGTATGGATGAGTGCCATGGTGGACTCGGCCAATGAGCGCCAGTACTGCCTGCAGCAGGCATTGAAATTGAACCCCGAACACGCGGCTGCTCGGCGGGGTCTGATCCTGGCAAGCGGCATCGCGGCTGAGAAAGTTACCCCGGTGCCGCCGCCCAAGCGCAAATGGAGCGCCTCTGCCGAATTACCCACCGCAGAAGAAGAACCGAAAAGCGGGCTGGCTGGTGTGTGGCAGCGATTGCCGCCGTTTTTCCGTGCCAGGCCGGTGGTGATCGGTTTTGTCGTCGTGGTTATATTCCTGGTGATCGGCATCGGCGGTTGCCTGGCCGGGATTTTGATGCAGCCAAGCAACCGCTTGCCCTTTGCTTATAACACCGCCCCGCCGGTAACACCCAATTGGGATACCGATACGCCCACACCTTCTGCAACGCCAACAGCCACGCCCTCTGTGCGAACGGCTACCGCTACGCTGTCGGGCTTGACGCCATTGTCAGCCTTGCTAGGCGCGACCTTTACCCCCACCCCGCGTTACATTGCCACACCTCATAACATCAGTGAAGCCTATCGCTCCGGCTTATCAGCCTATGACAAGGGCGATTATGCCAAGATGCTGGGCAATATGCAGCAGGCTGGCACCGAAATGCCCGATTTTTCCGATGTGGCCTATTATCAAGCCGAAGCCTTGCGCTTGCTGACACGCTATAAAGAAGCGCTCGACCTGTTCAATGCCATCATCAAGACCAACCCGCTGTTTGCACCGGCCTACCTGGGGCGGGCGCGCACGCAATTGGCTATCAACCCGGCCAACGATGTGCGCAAAGACCTCGACCTTGCCATTGAGTCTGATCCAGCCTTCCTGGAAGCCTACCTGGAACGGGCGGTTTATCGTTTTGAGCGGGGTGATGTTGAAGGGACTCTGGAAGATTTACAATTCATTGCAGGGTTGAATCCAGATCACCCCTGGCTTTATCTGCTGCGTGCCCAACTGAACCTGCAAGAGGGTGAAAAACGCCTGGCGTTGGATAATGCCCAACGCACCCTTGACCTGGACCCGACTTTGCTGCCAGCCTACCTGGTATTGGGCCAGGCATATCTCCTGAACGACCAACCCCAGGTGGCTTACCAATACATCCATGATTACCTGGCGTATGATAAAGAAAATGCCGCCGCCTGGGCCGCCATGGGCCAGGTCTACTACCTCATGGGCGAGGACTATCCATTGGCCCTCGATGCCCTGGATAAAGCGCTCGAATTGGATAAGCAACTGCCAGAGGCCTATCACTTCCGCGGCCTGACCCACCTGGCGCTAGAAGATGCCCAATCGGCGGTCAATGACCTGGTCAAGGCTGTCCAATATGCACCGCAAGACTTCCAAACTGGCCTGGAATTGGGCCTGGCGCTTTTCGCGGCAGAGCGTAATACCGATGCCGTCAACCAGTTGACCGCCTCGCTCAAGTTGGCTGAGACGGATGCTCAATTCGCCGAAATTTATCACTGGCGAGCGCAAATCTATCAAACGGTGGGCAACATCCCATCTGCCATCCGCGAATGGGAAGCCTTGCTGGCGCTGCCGAAGGCCAATGTTCCTGCAGCGTGGCTCGAAGAGGCCCGTAAAAGCCTGATCGCCCTTACTCCCACCCCAGAAGCCAGTGAAACAGCGTCAGCCGGTTCAGCCACCCTGCAACCATCTGTCACCGCTGGTACGCCTGCTTTACCCACCGTTACCCCAACCCCGTGAGTGAAACCTTGAAGCCGCCGCAATACGCTTTCGCCAAGTATTATCGAATTTTGATTGCCCTGGTCGGGATCGGTGCCTGGTTCTATGCCACCATGAACCACCGGGTTGAACATTGGGAAGGGCTTGTTTTAGCGATATTTATTCCGTTTCTGGCGCTGTTACCGGTAAGTGTGGGAAGTATCGAACTATTGTTGATGCACGTGGTTGTTTTAGGGGGCGGCTTGTTGTTTGGCTCACAAGTGGTTGCGTGGTCGCTTTTGTTGGGGATTGCTTTTGGCTATATCTTCCGCCGTTTGGCGTGGCAGTTGGGGGCGCTTTCGGCCTTGCCCCGCCCGCCGCAGCTTTTGGATGCTGGTTTTGTCTTCGGAGCGCAGGCGATCCCCCTCGCCGTCGCGCTGACCCTGGGCGGCTGGACGCAGGGCTATGATGGCTTTCGCGCGTTCTGGCCGGAAATTTTACCGCCCTTGCTGTTATTTCCTATCATTCAATCCGCGCTATACCTGGGATTGATGTATGTCGAACGTCTGCCTCGTGCAGAATTTCGCCGCAGCCTGGCGGAACTATTCTTCATCGAATTGATCCCGTTGCCCTTCCTGGCGATTGCTCCGCTGACGTATGTTGCGCCGGCCCCTGGTGTATTGGTGATGCTGGTGGGTGTGCCATTGGCCCTGGCGGCGCTTTTTTATGGCATGAATATCACCCGCATTAAACTTGAGCGGCGTGTGCAAGAACTATCCACAATTGATAACATCAGCCAGGTGCTGCGTTCTACACTCAAACTCGATGAATTGCTGGCCGTCATTCACCAACAAGTTACACAGCTTTTGCGGGTGGGTAATTTTTATGTGGCCTTATATGATGAAAAAGATCGCCTGTTGAAATACCCCCTGGCCGTGAAAAATGGCGCCCGCTGCGACTGGTCGCCGCGCCCACTGGAGCCAGAACGCCTGACGGACCGGGTCATTCGGGATGGCACACCGATGTTGATCACCCCCCGCCACCGCGCTGCCCTGGCCCAGGCGGGGTTGCCTGCCAGCAGCGAGAAGACGGAAGCCTGGGTTGGCGTGCCTTTAATGACATCCAATCACACCTTTGGCTGCCTGGCTGTGTTTTCCACCCTGCCAGATACGCAGTTCACCCAGGCCGATCTGGAGTTACTGAGCATTTTATCGGGACAGGTCAGCGTTGCCATCCAAAACGCCTTGCTCTATGAGCAGGCCCAGCGCCGCGCCACCCAACTCGAGGCACTTAACCGCATTATGGCGTTGATCACGGCCAGCCTGGATACGCAAAATGTATTGGCCCAGGTGTGCAAAGCGGTGATCGCCCTGGTGGTGGGCCAGCGCAGCGCCGTCTATCTGTATGATGAGAAGCGCAATTATTCCTGGCTGGCGCATGGCGAAAAACTCTCCGAGCGCTTTGTCGCCCAAACTAACTCGTTACAGGCAGTCCAAGATATTCGTACCCGCTATGTCTTTAGCGATCAGCCGGTGGTTATCGCCGATGTACGCCAATCAACCCTCGACATGGCTTATGTCAACCTGCTGGCGGCTGAAGGTATTCAAGCCCTGGCTGACTTCCCCCTGGCAACGCCTGATGGGCGGATTGGTATTCTGTCGGTATATTACGATCACCCGCACAGCTTCACCCCCGAAGAGATCGAACTGGTGCAGACGCTGGCCTATCAGGCGGCACTGGCGGCCTCCAACGCTCGCCTGTATGCAATGGCCGACCGGGCATTGGCACGCCGGGCCGATCAACTGGCCATCCTCGAAAATGTAGGCCGCGAATTGGCCGCGGCCATCAATTCCCCACGCTTATTCGAGATGATCCTCGATTACGCTCTTCGTTTTACCAACTCGCAGTGGGGTGGATTGAGCCTGTACGACCCGATGACCGATCAATTGATCGTCAAGGCTTCGCGAGGCTACCCCAATGTAGCCAGCTATTATGCGGTCAACCAGACCCTTTCAGGCCAGGTTGTGCTTTCCCGTCAGCCGCTATGCCTTGGCGATACACGCGGCGTCCCTGGCTATGTAGACCTGACCAATGGACAGGCGCGTTCGCAACTCAGCATCCCGATCATGCATGAGGAGCGCGTCCTGGGCGTGTTGACTCTTGAAAGCGAGCAGCCCGACGCGTATTCAGAGAATGATCAGGCTTTTATTGGTCAACTGGCAACGCAGGCTGGCGTCTCGGTAGTCAATGCTGAACTGTACGTCGAGATACAACGCCGTTTGCGCGAACAATCCACGTTATACCAGGTGGGCGCTCGCCTGGTTGCTACGCCCGACCTGGATGGTGTGATGCAAACGGCTGTGCAGGCGATGGAAGCGGCGCTGCCTGGCAGCGCAGTGGGGGCATATTTTTGGGATGAAGGCCGCACCTTGTATGAGGTGCGCGCCGCCAGCGAACCGGTTGATCTCTCGCTGCCCGCTTTCATTCCAGAGAGCGAACTGACCGTCCTTCGTACCGCCCTGTTCAATACAGCCCTGATCCGCATCGAGCCAGGAAAACCCACCGTGCCCATTTTGCTGGCATCGTGTACTGACCGCCAGACTGTGATCTTCCCCATGGTGGTCAAACGTCAACGCCTGGGCATGTTGGTGGTTTGCGCTGCCCAGGCCCAACGGGTTCAAGAAGAAGATTTGCAGCTTTTACATGGTATTGCATCGCAAATCTCCATTTCGTTGCAAAATGCCTTGTTGTTCCAAAGCGTAACCCACGGACGCGACCAGCTCGCCGCAGTGTTGAATTCGGTCAGTGACGGTCTGGTGATGCTCGACCGAACCGGCCGTATTTTGCTGGTCAACCAGGCCATTCAAAATATCATGGGTTTGACGGCTGAAGCGTTGATGGGCAAATTTGTGGCCGATCTGCCTTCCACTTCTTTGCGTATGATCGGGTATACACCTTACGAATTGGAATCGCTGGCGAAAGGCATTGCACAAGGGCAGGGAATTGCAATCAGCAAGGCCACCTTCAATATCTCGGACCCCAAGCCCGAAAAGGTACTCGAACGCCTGGTTCGCCCGGTTTTGGCGCAAGAAGGCCACCCCATTGGCTGGATGATCGTCTTGCACGACGTCACCGAAGAATCTCAGGTGGCCCAGGCGCGTGAGCTGATCACCGAAACCCTCGTTCACGATTTGCGCTCGCCGGTCAGCGCCATCTTGAGCGCCGTAGATATTTTAGAAAGCACCCTCCCTGAAACCCATAAATCGGATGAACTGGTGGCCCAGGCCCTGCGCGTGTCGTTCAATAGCGCCAATCGCGTCTTGGGGTTGATCGAGTCTTTGTTGGATATTGCCAGGTTGAAAGCTGGCCGGATGGAACTGATGATGGCCGATTTCGACGCGGCTGGCGTGGTGGTGGGTCTTTTGGGCGATTTTATGCCCCAGGCGAACGAAATTGGTGTGATTTTGCGCCATCAGTTGACTGCTGAACTGCCTAAGGTGCGCGCCGACCAGGGTAAAATCGCCCGGGTCTTGACCAACTTGCTGGATAACGCGTTGAAGTTTACACCAGCGGGCGGGCAGGTATCGGTTTCGGTGGCCAACCACTCCCCCGGCTTCGTGGCGATTTCAGTTAGCGACACGGGACCAGGCATCCCTGAAGAGTATCGCCATAAAGTGTTCGATCGCTTCACGCAAATTCCCGGCCAAAAAGGGCGGCGGCGCGGTTCTGGTCTCGGCCTGACATTCTGCCGCCTGGCCGTAGAAGCGCATGGCGGTGAGATTTGGGTCGCACCGCGCGAAGGCGGGGGAAGCGTATTTACCTTTACCTTACCCATATCGCCTGCGGCAGGCCGCCTTGCTGAATAAGAGATTTGTAAGAAATACCGCCCTCGTCTTGCAATTCATCTCTGCGCGCGCTATAATGCGTTTGATTTTTAGCACAGTAGGAGGTGCTTTATGCCAGTATATACATATCGGTGCGAAAGTTGTGGTGTCCGTTTTGAACGTCAGCAAAAGTTCACTGACCAACCGCTGACACGCTGCCCAGAGTGCAATAAGAAATCTCTGCGTAAAGTTTATACGCCTGTTGGCATTGTCTTCAAAGGCAAAGGCTTTTATGCCACCGATCACAAATCCCCATCAGGGCAGAAGTTCGCTTCTGGCGCTAAACCTGCTGACGAAAAACCCGTCGAAACAAAGGCTGAGACCAAAGCTGAATCCAGTGTAGAAGCTAAACCAGCCAGCGAACCTGCTGCTAAAAGCTGATTGACGGCCGGTTGATCAACAGTATCCTTACAAGCCCCGAGGGTGGAAACCCTGGGGGCTTATTTGTTAATGGTGGACTTGTTTAGGAAGGAGACTTGCGATGGCTTCACCCATCCTTTGCCATGCCGTCACCGGGGCCTTTGGCTATTCGGGCAAATATATCGCCCGTAAGCTGCTGGCCGCCGGGCAGACGGTGATCACCCTCACCAATTCGATTGACCGCGCCAACGAATTTGGCGGTCAGATCAAGGCCCAGCCATACCATTTCGACAACCCTGGCGCACTGGCTCGTTCGCTCGAAGGTGTGCAGGTGCTGTACAACACCTATTGGGTGCGCTTCAATCACCCCTTGTTCAAACATGCCGATGCCGTGCGCAATACGCTGGCCTTATTCGAGGCCGCCAAACAGGCTGGCGTCGAGCGCCTCGTCCATGTCAGCATCACCAATCCGTCGCTCGCATCGCCGCTCGAATACTTTGCGGGCAAGGCCAAATTGGAGCAGGCGTTGATCCAATCGGGCCTTGCATATGCCATTTTGCGGCCCACGGTGTTATTTGGCCGCGAAGATATCCTGATCAACAACATTGCCTGGGCTTTGCGCCACCTGCCAGTTTTCGGCGTCTTTGGCGATGGGGGCTACCGCCTGCAACCCATTTACGTCGAAGACCTGGCCGATCTGGCCGTGCAGCAGGGCGCCAGCCGCCAAAATGTCATCATAGATGCTATTGGGCCAGAGACTTTTACCTACCGCGAATTGGCCGCTGTCATTGCCCGACTGATTGGCGTGAAGACGCCGATCATCGGCGTGCCGCCCCAGGCGGGTTATTTCGCCGGGCGCATTATCGGCGCGCTGGTGGGGGATGTGATGATCACGCACGATGAAATCGAGGGCCTGATGGCCGATTTGCTCTACACCGCCGCGCCGCCTGCCGGCCACACCCGCCTGACGGACTGGATCACCGAACACGCCGACACGCTCGGACGCCACTACACCAGCGAACTTGCCCGCCGCAAAGACCGCCGCGCCGCCTATCAGAGCAATCAATAGTTGCGATTGGAGTCGCATATTCCTGAAGGCGGCGTGGTTTTCAGCGACGGCGTGGAAAGCGATTACCTGGCCTTCAACGCCGGTTCGCTGGCAACCATAGGTCTGTCGGCGCGCCGTACCCACCTGGTGGTGCCGTAGCCAATGACTCAATCTAACGAAAGTGTGTGTTGTCCATTTCGGCAAACTCACTACAATACCTATCCAATCTTTTGAATGCTGGAGGGCTGTATGATTCTGGTGACGGGTGCGACAGGGCATATTGGCAATGTGTTGGTGCGTGCGCTGGTGGCGCGGGGGGAGCAGGTGCGGGCGTTGTTGTGGCGTGGCGAGGATGATGCGCCCCTGCAAGGCGTAGCTGTGGACATCGTGCGCGGCGATGTCCTCGACCTGGCCAGCCTCGGCCCGGCGCTGCGCGGCGTGGATCGTGTGTTTCATCTGGCGGGGATGATTTCGATCATGCCGGGGCGCAACGAAATGGTGCATCGTGTGAATGTGGAGGGGACGTTGAATGTGATGCTGGCCTCGCTGCAGGCGGGCGTGCGGCGCATGATCTACACCAGTTCCATTCACGCCATCCAACGCGTGCCACATGGCGCGGTCGTTGACGAAACCATCCCCTTCGATCCCAACAATCCCGTGGGCGCGTACGACCGCTCCAAAGCAGAAGCCTCGCTGCGCGTGCTGGCAGCGGTCAACCAGGGCATGGATGCGGTGATCGTGTGCCCCACGGGCGTAGTGGGGCCGTACGATTTCCGTCGCTCAGAAATTGGTGAGATTGTGCTGGGCTGCGTGAAAGCGAAGCCGCAATTTTACGTGGATGGCGCGTACGATTTCGTGGACGTGCGCGATGTGGCAACTGGAATGATCCTGGCGGCGGAGCATGGCTGCTGCGGCGAAACGTACATTCTGTCGGGCGAGCATCTCAGTGTGCGCCACCTGGTAGATACGTTGTGGGAATTGACCGGGCGCAAGTTCCCGCGCATCAAAATTCCCTTTGGCCTGGCGCACCTGGCGGCGCGGGTGATGCCAGCCTATTACCGCCTGGCGCGGGTCAAACCGCGCTTCACGCCCTATTCGCTGGAGACTTTGCGCAGCAATGCCAACATCAGCCACGCTAAAGCCGCGGCAGCGTTGGGCTATCAGGCCCGCCCGCTGCGCGACAGCCTGGCCGATATGGTGGCGTGGTACCAACAATGCGTTGTCGCGCCGCAGCCGGTGCCGGTTATGGGATAGTTTGAAGGCCACAATTACAAAACCGCAAGCCCATCGTGGGGTAATCATAGGGCAGGCGTCAAGCGCAAAAGCGGAGGGCGTGCTATCATATCGTTGCGGTAAACATTTCTTCTCCTCCTTGTTGTGAGAGCCAGGCTGCGGTGGGCCTGGCTCTCGTGATTCTGAGGCCGGGGGTATAATTTCGGCCAGGAGGTACCCCAATGAACTCATATCAACGCCTGATCGCTGCTTTGAATCACCAACCACCCGACCGTGTGCCGCTCGACCTGGGCGGCAGCGCCGTGACCGGGATGAGCGTTGTCTCCATCTATGCCCTGCGCCAGGCGCTTGGTCTGGATGCGCCCGGAACGCCCGTGAAGGTGACGGAGCCGTATCAAATGCTCGGCGAGGCTGCGCCCGACCTGCTCGATGCCCTGGGGGTGGATGTGGTGGGCCTGGGCGGGCCGCGCACCATGTTTGGCTTTCCCAACCAGAACTGGAAGGAGTGGAATTTCAACGGCACGCCGGTGCTGGTGCCTGAAGGTTTCAATACCGACCCCGAACCCGATGGCAGCCTGCTGATGTACCCCGAAGGTGACAAATCTGCCCCGCCCAGCGGTCACATGCCGGCTGGCGGCTACTACTTCGACACGCTGGTGCGCCAGCCGCCCATTGACGACGCCACCCTCGACCCCGCCGACAACCTGCAAGAATTTGGCCCCATCTCCGATGCTGACCTGGCGCACTTCGCCCATGAATACCAGCGCCTGGCCGCTGAAAGTGACCGCGCCATCCTGGCTAACTTCGGCGGCACGGCCTTTGGCGATATTGCCCTTGTTCCTGTGCCGTGGGTGAAGCAGCCGCGCGGCATCCGCGACATCGCCGAATGGTATATGTCTACCAAGACCCGCCGCGAGTACGTCTGGCAGGTGTTCGAGCGCCAGTGTGAGATTGGCATCGCCAATTTGGCGAAGGTCGCCGGGGTGGTCGGCGAGCGTGTCGCCGCCGTCTTCATCACCGGCACCGATTTCGGCACGCAAGCGGGCCCGTTCATCTCGCCCAAAGCCTACCGCGACCTGTACAAGCCCTTCCACAAAGCCGTCAACGACTGGGTTCACGCCCACACCCCCTGGAAGACCTTTATTCATTCGTGCGGTTCTGTCGTCGCCTTCATCCCCGATTTTATCGAAGCCGGTTTCGACATCCTCAACCCCGTCCAGACCACCGCCGCCGGCATGGACGCCCGCGGCCTGAAAGAGCGCTTTGGTGATCAACTCACGTTTTGGGGCGGCGGGGTGGATACGCAAAACACGCTGCCCTTCGGCACGCCCGAACAAATCCGCGCCGAGGTGAAGGAACGCATCGAAATCTTCGGTGCGGGGGGCGGTTTTGTTTTCAATCCCGTTCACAATGTGCAGGCGCGCACACCAACCGAAAATTTGTTGGCGTTGTACGAAGCGGTCAAAGCTGCTCGGTAGATTTATCAAGTCGGAGACTTGCGCCACGTACGGTTTTCATACCAACAACAAAGCCACCCTCATCATGGCGATGAGGGTGGCTTTGTTCAAAGGCCAGGGGGAATGGGTTTACTTTGCCAGCGCCGCTTGCAACGCCGGCAGCACCTTGGCCACCACATCGGCCTCACTGTTGGGTTGGGGAATGTCGTTGAGCAGCGTCCACGTTTCCACCTGCTCGGCGCTCTGACCGGGTTCGAGCGTCAACATGGGGCTGAGCGATTCGACTTCGAGCATCTCATTGCTGGTGAAAAATTCCATCGAACAGCCGTTATCGGGGTAGGGCGCGCCGGGGATGTAGGCGGCCTGCTTGACGAACAACCGCCCGCCATGAGCGTAGGCCGCCCAGCCATCGGGAACAGACATGCCGAATTTCTGCGGCCACTGGTCTTTGGGGCTGTGGCGCAGCAGAATGAACTTTTCGCCCCACGTCCAGCGCGGATCAGCCATGTTGGTGTAGGCCCACATCGTCATCGAGTGCGTGGGCAGCAGGAACTCGGTGTGCGGCCCGCGCGGCGGCACAGGGATGATCGCCACGCCGCCGACATCCATCACCGACAGACACCAGATCGCCAGTTCCACCGGCCAGACGCCGGTATTGGTCAGGCGGTGCGTCACCTTCACCTGCGCCGTCTCGCCCAAAATTTGGATGTCGAGCTGCTTCTGGATGCCATTGCTGGTTTCTTCAGGGGGCGTCACGCGCACAAAATCGCCCACCGTTTCAATTTTCACCGGGAAATTATCGGGGAAGTAAGTGCGCGGCTTGATTTCGGGAGCGTGCCACAGGCGGTGGCCGCCGTAGATGCGCCACTCGTCGCCGCCGGTCAGCCCGGCCATTTCAGTATATTCCTTAAACTCATTGGCCCCGCCAACAAAGCCAAAGCGGATCACCCGTGGCCCCACATCTTGCGTGACGACCAGGTCAACCACACTGTTGGAAAGGCGAACACAATTCCAGCCCAGGTAAGTGATGTTTTCGATTTCCATGTAAGCTCCTCCAAGAATCAATCTATTTTTCGGGCAAAACCCGCAAGCCAGAGGCTTGCGCGGCTTTCCAGAGTTCACGATCAAAGGTGGCGACAATGACCGGCTCATTGATCGTTTTCTGCCAGTGTTCAGCCGAAGCCAAATGCACAGCATCATAACCGCGCAAGCCCATTTCCCAGGCCAATTCATCGGCGCGGGCAATCAACGCTTCAGAAACCTTCAACTGAAAGTATGTCGGCCAATCCTGGCGAAAATCCACCAGGGCTTGCCAGGCATCCGTTTTTGAAAGATGCCCCACCCGCACCGATTTCGCCATGGCAGCGGCTATCTCAGCTCGTGCAATTTGCGATGAAGCAAGCCAGGTGGCGTTTTGCACCCATTCGCGCACATCTGCCGAACCAGGCTCTTCGACATACTGTTTTAGAAATGCGCTTGAATCAAGATAAATGTTCATTCGCGCAGATCGACCAATAAATCCGAAATCAGACTATCGCCAGTATTGCGCACCGAGGGAATACGCGGCTTCAGTTTTTGTCCATTCCATTCGGCCTGACCAGAACGAACCATTTGCATCATCCGCTCTTCCACGCTGACTTCAGGCGGCATGATCCGGCCCACTTCTTGCCCATGCTCGGTGATTGTGACCACCTCGCCTGCTTTTACCCGGCGTAAATAGGTGCTCAGATTATTGCGCAACTCGCGCACACCGACGGTCAATTCGCCCATGGCTGCCTCCTGTTCGATAGGGTTTGCTTGTGAACACATTATAGGCCATGTGGCGTCATTCGACAAGCGGGTTGATGAAATGGGCTGGCCGCCGTGGCGCAAACCTTTGGTTTGCGAGCGTGCGCAATTCAGCGCTCGCAAGTCAGAGACTTGCGCCACGGGGCTATTTTCAGATCAGCCTGATCGAAAGGCTACCGATACAGCGGCCCGTAGTTGGCACACGCCCGGAAATCAGCCCCTTCCAGGTCGGCGGTGCCGAAGGCGTTCCAGGCCGAGGGGCGGAAGATTTGGGTGTCATCCACGTTGTGCATGTAGACGGGGATGCGCAGGATGGAAGCCAGCGTGATCAGGTCGGCGCCGATGTGGCCGTAGGCGAAGGCGCCGTGATTGGCGCCCCAGGCGTTCATCACCGAGTATGGATCACGGAACGCGCCCTGCCCATTGGTGCGCGGCACGAACCAGGTGGTGGGCCAGGTGGGGCTGGTGCGCTCGTCCAATTTGGCATGGACTTCGGCGGGCAAATCTACGATGAAGCCTTCGGCCAACTGCAAGGCGGGGCCGAGGCCTTTCACCAGGTTGAGGCGGCTCATCGTCACCGGCATGCCGCCGCGGGTGAGAAAATCGGTAGACCAGCCGCCGCCGCGGAAATAGCCCAGGTCGGAGGCGCACCATTCGACCGCCTCCAGGCATTTTTGGGCATCCGCTTCGGTCACATCCCACCAGGGTTTGATGGCGGGCTTGCCATCCACTTCCATTTGTCCGGTGCCATCGAGCGCCGCCGGGCCGGAGTTGATCAGGTGCAGCACGCCCTGTTCGGTCAGGCCGGTGGGCCGGTAGCCGGTGACACGCTGGATGGCGTCGGCGCTCCAATAGGTACGCACGTCGGCGAAGATTTGCGCCCCGCCGGTGAGCAGGTGGCCGAAGAGCATGGCCGTGCCGTTGAGGGCGTCGTTTTCAGTGGCGACGATGTAAGGCTGGCGCAGGCCGTTCCAGTCGAAGCTGGAATTCAAAATCGCTTCGAGGAAATCGCCGTTGGGCATGAAATCGGTCCAATGGCGCTGGCCCTGGAAGCCGCCGGCGATGGCGTTGTGGCCGTGGGACTCTTCACCAAAGCCCAGTTCGGCCAGGCGCGGGTTGCCAATCAGCAGATCGCGGGCGATCAGCGCCATCTTGACCGAATTTTCCCAATCCTGGTCTTTTTGGGCGCGCGTGCGCTGCTTTTCGGGGGCGTTGATGTCTTGGCCTTCTTTGCAGTTGGCCTTCACCCACTGCATGGCCTTCTCAAATTCCACCGGGTCGTAGATGCCCTCGTTCATGCGGCGGATAAACTCAGACATATCCACCACTTCCACGCGCATACCGAGATAACTCTCGAAGAAGGGCTGGTCAACGATGGAACCGGCGATGCCCATCGAGACGCCGCCCATCGAAAGGTAGCTTTTGCCGCGCAGCGTGGCGGCGGCCAGCCCGGCGCGGGCGAAGCGCAGCAGCTTCTCCTGCACGTCGGCGGGGATGGACGTGTCGCCGGAATCCTGCACATCGCGGCCGTAGATGCCGAAGGCGGGCAGGCCCTTCTGGTTGTGGGCGGCCAGCACGGCGGCCAGGTAGACTGCGCCGGGGCGCTCGGTGCCGTTGAAGCCCCACACGGCCTTGGGCATCAGCGGGTCCATATCCATCGTCTCCGAGCCGTAGCACCAGCAGGGGGTGACCGTGAGCGAGACGCCCACGCCTTCGCGGGCGAATTTGGCGGCGCATTGGGCGGCCTCGGCCACGCCGCCGATGCAGCGTTCGGCGATGACGCATTCGACCGCCTCGCCGCTGGCGTGGCGCACGTTGGTGCTGAGGAAGGCGGCCACGCGGCGGGCCATGTTCATCGTCTGTTCTTCGAGCGATTCGCGCACGCCGCCCAGGCGGCCATCAATCGTCGGGCGGATGCCGATCTTGGGGAGAGAGCCAATCAGTCGGTTCATGGGGAACTCCTTGGGGATTTGGGATTGTTGATTTTTGATTGCTGATTATGGTAACGTTACCATTTGGGGTAAAGTAATTATAACCGCGAATCTAATGGGTCAACGAATAGGAAGCAAATGGACACAATAGCGCCTGTGTTTGGGGTCTTTGGGAGTTAGCGTGATCTCTTCCCGCTACTTGCTCTCTAAACCACGAATTACACCAATCTGCACGAATTTTTGGTTTTTATTCGTGTAAATTCAGCAATTCCAAATCTAAAACTGGTGTTTCGCCTTTTCTGAAATTAGCGAAGGG
>CAZSFD010000024.1:0-58913 GCA_964606085.1 uncultured Anaerolineaceae bacterium | reverse complement strand
TGGATAACCGCCATCTTTCCGTGACTTTATTCGCTCGTTCGGCGCGCCGCCCAACTTAAATTAGATTGATTACAAACATTTTCCCCTGTCACCGTGATGTTTACGCATCTACAAACATCACCCACACAGAAGGTTTACACATCTACAAACATCATCCCATCATCCATCCTCCAACACAATCCGCCCCTCCAAACCCAACGCCGCCACTCGCTCGTAGGGCAACAACCACACCTTCCGACCCTGATGCCACACGCCTCGCGCCATCTTCACCTGCCGCCGCACTTCCACCTCATCCACTCCAACCCGAATCGCCACCACATCATCTCCCCGTCGCATCGGACACCAATCCACCTCTTCCACAATCAACTCCACCGTCTTATAACGCTTCCCCCTCGCCGCATCATATCGGTAGCGCACACATACCAACCGCTCCCCATATTCATCCACCAGTTTCTTGCTGCCTCGCTGCCCAGGGTACACCGTCGAACGCGTCTGCATCCTATACTCTCCCAAACCCATCCTCGCCCACAATCTCCCAGGTAAACACTTTCATTTCCCTAACCCGCTTGCTTGCCCATCTCCTCCAAAACCACCACTCACCACTTGACCGCAAAAAACACTTGCGTTAGTATAGCAAAAAACACCCCGCCGCGCAACCACTTCTCTCCGCCCTTCCTACAATCCCCCATGTCCCAACTCCTCGACCAGGCCCGCCAGGCCGCCCGCCTCAAACACTACTCCTACCGCACCGAAGAAACCTACCTGGATTGGATCCGCCGCTACATCCATTTTCACAAAACCCCCCAGGGCATCTTTCGCCACCCCAAAGACATGGGCCTGCCCCAAATCAACGCCTTCCTCACCCATCTCGCCGTCGAACGCAGCGTCTCCGCCTCCACACAGAACCAGGCCCTCAGCGCCCTCCTCTTCCTCTACCGCGACGTCCTCCACATCGAACTCCCCGGCAACCTCGAAATCGTCCACGCCAAACCATCACAAAACATCCCCACCGTCCTGACCAAAGAAGAAGCCCGCCGCGTCATCGAACTCATCCCCAACACCCCCAACAGCTTCGCCCCCCACCGCCTCATGGCCCAACTTCTCTACGGATCCGGCCTGCGTCTCATGGAATGCATCCGCCTGCGCGTCAAAGACCTGGACTTCGAATACCGCCAGGTCATCGTCCGCGACGGCAAAGGCGAAAAGGACCGCATCACCCTGCTCCCCGCCAGCATCATCCCCGCCTTGCAGGCCCACCTGGAACGCGTCCGCGCTTTGCACCAACAAGACCTGGCCGAAGGCTATGGCCGCGTCTACCTCCCTTACGCCCTGGCCGAAAAATACCCCCACGCCGCCCAGGAATGGATCTGGCAATACGTCTTTCCCGCCGCAAAACGCTCCCTCGACCCTCGTCTGCCCCCTGGGAGAGTGAGGGCTAGCAGCGAAGGCCGCCACCACACCGACGAATCCGGTCTGCAGAAAGCCGTCACCGCCGCCGCTCGCCAATCCGCCATCCCTAAACGAATCACTTGCCACACCTTCCGCCACTCCTTCGCCACCCACCTCCTTGAAGCCGGCTATGACATTCGCACGGTGCAAGAGCTCCTCGGCCACGAAGATGTCAAAACCACCATGATCTACACCCATGTCCTCAAACAAGGCGGCCTGGCCGTCAAAAGCCCCCTCGACTAACCACCCCCCAATTAGAACATTGTGGCCGCCACCAACCAAAACCGTGGCACTGTGCTGGCAGTGTTGGCCGAGTTAAACACGCAATTTGAAGCTGTTTTGAAAGCAAGCTTTTCATCAGTGAGCCCACTGCAAAAAGCCTATCAAACCACGGAAACCACGGAACACACAGAAAAAAAATCCCTTGCATCAAGCCATTTTCCTGGCTTTCTTCCGTGTATTCTGTGTGTTCCGTGGTTTAAAGTACTTTTTTGCAGTGAAGTCATCGGTAGATGACCGGCTTGAAGCCAGGTAAACTTACCGCCGCTTTATTGCCCGTTCAACCACCAACGGCCCTGTCAGCCGATGCTCAGCAGCGGCAGGTAAATCACGAATGATCCAGCGCTTACTGCTGTACCCCAAACACCAGCCGCCACAGCCAATTAAAAATGGGCGTGGCAAAGATAGAAAAGACCAGCAGCCCCAGCGCCATGCCCCCGGCGGTCAGGCGGATGAAGGGGGTATCGTGCAGTTCGGGGTCGCCGGGGCGCATGTACATGACGACGATGACGCGCAAGTAATAGACCGCCGAAACCAGCGAGGCCAGCAGCCCCACCAGCGCCAGCGACACCTGCCCCACCTGCACCACGCTGCTGAACAGGTAAAACTTGCCCACGAACCCCATCAGCGGCGGCATACCGATCAGCGATAGCATGAACACGGCCATACACACCGCCAAAAAGGGCGATTTACGCGCCAGGCCGGCCAGGTCGTAAACTTCTACCGCCGCGCCATTTTCTTTTTCGAGCGTGATCACCACCGCCCACGCCCCCAGGTTCGCCAACGCATACACGATCAGGTAAAAGAGAATAGATGCCACAGCATCGGCCAACGGACGGCCCTGCTCGCCCAGCGCCACCATCGGCATCATCAGGTAGCCGCCGTGAGCGATGCTCGAATAGGCCAACATGCGTTTCAGGCTGCTCTGCGGGATGGCTGCCAGGTTGCCCAGCAGCATCGAAAGCGCCGCCAGCATCCACACCAGCGAGGCCAGTTCAGCGCTGATGGCGGCAAAGGCGATCAAGAAGATGCGCAGCAAGGCGGCGAAAGCGGCCACCTTGGCCCCCACCGACATGAACGCCGTCACCGGGGCCGGCGCGCCCTGGTAGACATCGGGAACCCACATGTGGAACGGCACCACCCCCACCTTGAAGCTGAACCCCGCCAACAGCATCCCGGCCCCAATCAGCAGCAGCGGCTGGCTGAAAGCGCCGCTTTGGAAGATTTCAGACAGAGCATAGATATTGGTAGAGCCTGTCGCGCCGAAGATCAACGCCACGCCATACAGCACAAAGCCGCTGGAGAAAGCCCCCATCAAAAAGTATTTCAGCGAAGATTCTTCCGCCTCGGCCTGGCGGCATGCCGAAGCCACCAGCACGTACAGCGGCAGCGAGAGCAGTTCGAGCGCCAGGAAAGCGATGATCAAGTCGAGCGCTTCGGCCATCAACATCATGCCCGAAACGCTGAACAGCAGCAAGACGAAATACTCCGAACGGCACTCCCCGCCGCAGCGGAAATAATCCACCGAAAGCCCGACGGCCACCAGGCTGCTCACCAGCAGGATCGCCGCCAGAAACAGGCTGAAACCGTCGCGCACCACCATGCCATCGAAGGCGGTGGCATCGGCCGGCCCCTGCCAGAGGATCAGCCCCAGCGTGACCACCAGGGTCAGCGCCACCCACAGCGGGGCCAGCCAGCGGCGGTGCGGCGGGGTCCATGCGCTGACGAGCAGCAGGATCACCCCGCTGATCACCGGCAGGATGATGGGGAACATGGACTGGAAGTTCGAGAAAAATTCGGCAGAGTTCATAAGCGGTTCGGATTATTGCAGCGCGGCCAGCAATCGCTCAACCGCGGGGGTCATCAGGTCGAAGAAAGGCTTGGGATAAACGCCGATCCAGACGATCAAGATCAGCAAAGGCAGCAAGAGCGCAATTTCGCGGGCGGTCAGGTCTGGTAAGCCCTGGTTTTCGGGCTTATCCGCCGGGCCGAGGAAGACCTGTTGAAACATGTGCAGCAGGTAGACAGCGGCCAAAATCACGCCCACGGCGGCGCTGCCAGCCAGCCAGGGGTTGACCTGGAAGCTGCCCAGCAAAATGGTGAACTCGCCCACAAACCCGTTGAGCAGCGGCAGGCCCAGCGAAGAGAGCGCCACAATCAGGGTCAGCGTGCCATACACGGGCATCACCTTCCACAGGCCGCCGAAGGCTTCCATCTGGCGGGTGTGACGGCGCTCGTAGAGCATCCCCACGAGCAGGAACAACGCCCCGGTGCTTAAGCCGTGGTTGACCATCTGCAAAATCGCGCCCTGCACACCCAACGTGTTCAGCGCAAACAGGCCAAGCATCACAAACCCCAGGTGGCTGACGGACGAATAGGCCACCAGCTTTTTCACGTCTTTCTGCGCCAGCGAGACCGCCGCGCCGTAGAGGATGCCGATCACGGCCAGCGCGGCGATCCACGGGGCCGCCTGTTTGGCAGCATCGGGGAAGAGCATCAGGTTGAAACGCAGGAAGCCGTAGGTGCCCATCTTGAGCAGCACGCCCGCCAGGATCACCGACCCGGCCGTAGGCGCTTCGACGTGCGCATCGGGCAGCCAGGTGTGCAGCGGCCACATGGGCACTTTGATGGCGAAGGCGGCGGCGAAGGCCAGGAAGAGCCACATCTGGTAATCGGCGGGCAAGGTGGGCGTCACCTGGCTCAATTCGGCCAACGAAAACGACTGGATGTTGACGCCGATCCAGACGATGCCAAGCAGCATGAAGATCGAACCGGCCATCGTAAACACGAAGAACTTGAGCGCGGCGTATTGGCGTCGCTCACCGCCCCAAATGCCGATCAGGAAATACATCGGGATCAGCGTAAACTCCCAAAAGGCGAAGAACAACACCAAATCCTGCGCCAGAAAAACCCCCAACATACCCACTTCCAGCAGCAAGAAGAAGATCATAAACGCCTTGACGCGCTCCTCGACCGCCTTCCAGGTGGATAGGATGGCCAACGGCGTCAGGAAGGTCGTCAGCAGCACGAGCAAGATGCTCAGGCCGTCTACGCCGAGGAAGTAGCTGACCTTCCAGGTGTAGGCGTCAATCCAGGTGCGGTCGAGGACGAGCTGCAAGTTGGCGTCGGCGGGGTTGAAGCGTGCCAGCATCCACAGCGAGAGGCCAAAGGTGGTTAGCGAGGAGAGCAGCGCCGTCCAGCGGAGCGCATCTTTTTGGTGGTCGCGCCAGAGCAGGAGGATCAGCACGCCGAGCAGGGGGGAGAAGGTGACGAGGGTGAGGAGGAGGGAGTCCATAAAAGGGTTGCAGATCGAAGGTCAGGCTTCGGCGGGTTCGAGATCGTAGGCAGGGATATTGAGAATTTCGACAGGCGTGGATGGATGCCGGAGAAATTCGAGGATTTCGCGAGTTACTTCCTGGGTATATTCCTTCTCTCCGCAGCGTGAGCAAACAAAGGCCGGTACATTACGGACAATTTGAAATTGTCCATTGGTTTCGTAAACGAAAGTGGTCAATTGTTCAACCAACTCGCCGCCACAGTAATAACATTGTTTCATATCTACCTCCGTACCCGATGATTGACCCATTCTGTCTCATCAGGTTCATAAACCGTTACAACCCGAACCCGGGGCGGCGACGAACACAAAACGTGCAAATGCTTATTCGTGTTTGTGCGCCCGTAAATCAGACAACTGGGGCTGTATTTATCGTCAGGGTATTCCTCGATAATTTCACCAGACAATACCGCTTCACTTACTTCTACATCGGTAATGTCACGTTTCGCCATTTGTCGCACAGCATGGTCCGTAAAAAACCAGCCACTGTTTCTAGCTATCTCTTGGATTAGCTTGAGTTCCATCACATGCGAAATATCAAAAACGCCAAAATCACCACCACGCCAATCAGCACGGCTTCGGCGTAGGTGCGCACGTAGCCGGTTTGCAGTTCGCGCAGGAAAATGGCATATTCGCGGGTGGTGGCGCCGATGGCGTTGATCAGGCCGTCTATGCCGCGGGTGTCGAAGATTTCAGCCAGCCAGGCGGCCAGGCGGCGGTAGGGGTGCAGGAGAACGAGTTCGTAGAGTTCGTCCACGCGCCATTTGTCGGCCAGCCATTGGAACAGGCCGCCGGGGAGTTTTTGCAGCGGCTCGGCGGTAGTTTCGCGACGGTAAAGGAAGATAGCCAGGGCAATGGCCGCCACAGCAATCACGGTAGATACCAGCGCCACCAGCGGCTCGAACTTGCCGTGAGGCATGGGGTAGATGGTGTGTTCGAGCCAGCTTTCGAGGAAGTGCGTGCCGGGCAGGTTGAGCGCGCCACCCAGGGCGGCCAACGCCGCCAGCACGACCAACGGCAGCGTCATCACGGGGGCGCTTTCGCTGGCGTGTTGGGCGGCTTCGCTGCGCGGCTGGCCGAAGAAGATCAGCCATACCTGGCGGGTCATGTAGAAGGCGGTCAGGAAGGCGGCCAGGCTGAGAACGATGTAAATGGCGAGGTTGTAATGCGAGGCAGATGCCAAAATCTCATCTTTCGACCAGAAACCCGCCAGAGGGGCAATCCCCGCCAGCGCCAGCGCGCCGATCAGGTATACGCCAAAGGTCAGTTTCATGCGTCCGCGCAGGCCGCCCATGTGGCGCATATCCTGGGGGTCTACGTGATCGCCGTGGTGCATGCCGCGCTCTATGCCCTGAATGACCGACCCGGCAGCCAGGAAGAGCAAGCCCTTGAAGAAGGCGTGCGTGATCAGGTGGAACATGCCCGCCACGTACGCGCCCATGCCCACCGCCGCCACCATGAAACCGAGTTGGCTGATGGTGGAATAGGCCAGCACCTTTTTGATGTCGAACTGAACCACGGCAATGGTGGCGGCGAAGAGCGCCGTGGCCGCCCCGACAATCACGACGACCAGTTGGGCGGTGTCAGACAGCGAGTAGAGGGCGTAGGAACGGGCGATCAGGTACACGCCGGCTGTCACCATCGTGGCGGCATGGATCAGCGCCGAGACGGGCGTGGGGCCGGCCATGGCGTCGGGCAGCCACACGTAGAGCGGGAGTTGCGCCGATTTGCCGGTGACGCCGAGCAGCAGGAAGAGTGTGATTGCCAGGAGTATCGCCGGTTCGACGCTGCCCGCCTGGGCAAAGACATCGTCGAAAGCGAGTGAGCCGAATGCGCCAAACATCAGGAAGGCGGCGATCAGAAAGCCGAAATCGCCGATGCGGTTGGTGAGGAAGGCTTTCTTGGCAGCCACGGCGTTGCCGATGCCGCCGGCGCCCTTGTCGTACCAGAAGCCAATCAGCAGATACGAACACAGGCCCACGCCTTCCCAACCGACGAAGAGCATCAGGTAGTTGTCGGCGCTGACCAAAATCATCATCATGGCGATGAACAGGTTGAGGAAGATGAAAAAACGGCGGTAGCGCGCCGGGTCGCCGTTGTGGCGGACATCGTCGTGCATGTAGCCGATGGCGTAGATGTGGATCAGCGTGCCCACCCCGGCCACCACCAGCATCATCGTCACCGAGAGCGTGTCGGCGCGGAAGGCCCAGGCCAGGTCGAGGCCGCCGATAGTGATCCACGGGGCGAGGGAGAGGGTCTGTCCTTCGGGGTGGCCGCTGAGCGCCACGCCCAACAGCACCGCCACAACGAACGAACCCGCCGCGCCCAGCGAAGCCACCGTCCCAATGGCGCGTTCGCCCATCCGGCTGCCAAAAATCAAATTGATCAAAATCCCCAACAAGGGCAGAAAAACTACCAGGGGGACCAGGCTGAACAAATCCATAAAAACTCCGATTAGTGCTTCAGTTCGCTCAACTGATCCACATCAATGCTGTGCTTGGTGCGGAAGATGGTGACGATCAGCGCCAGGCCCACGGCCACTTCGGCGGCGGCCATCGTCATCACGAAAAAGACCATCAGTTGGCCTTGCATCAGGCCATAGTGATGGGCAAAAGCCACAAAGGCCAGGTTGGCCGAGTTGAACATGAGTTCCGCCGACATGAAGATGAGAATGGCACTTCGGCGGGTAAGAACGCCAATGGCGCCGATGCTGAACAGGATGGCCGACAGGATGACGTAGTACTCGACCGGGATCATGGCAGGCCTCCCTGTTCATGCGGCTGGCAGCGGGTGAGGACGATGGCACCGATCATGGCTACCAGCAGCAGAATGGACGTGATCTCGAACGGCAGGACGTATTGGTTGAACAGCAGGCGGCCAATGGCCTGCGGGCTGCCGAAGCCTTCTTCGAGGACGGGGGCCGCCGAGAGCCATTCTTGCTGGGTGAGCAGGATATAGCCGGTTTCGAGCAGCAACGCCACGCCGAGGATCATCGCCAACGGGCGCTGCCAGCGGGTGACTTCGTTTTCGCCGGCGCTCAGGCGTTCAGCGCCAAGCAGCATGATCACGAACAAAAACAGCACCATGATCGCCCCGGCGTACACCGTCACCTGTACAATGGCCAGGAAGGGCGCTTGCAGGGTGAGATATAAAATGGCGATGGTGCAGAAATTGACCACCAAAAACAGCGCCGCGTACACCGCATTGCGGCTGAGCAACATGCCGAGGGCGGAGGCGATCGCTATCAGGGCGAGGATGATGAATAAGATGAGTTGCAGGGTCATGGATTATTTCTGATTGTTGATTTCTGATTGCTGATTATTCAACCAATCAGCAATCAGAAATCAACAATTTTCAATCGGTGGGGTTTTCCATCTTCGGTACCGAACGGGTAAACACACCGGGGGGCGTCACCTGCGGGGTGGGCTGGCCGCCGGGCGGCACGGGGACGAGCAGCATCTCTTTGGGGTAGATGGCGTCGCGGCGGTCGGTGAAGGAGAGTTCGTAGTTGTCGCCCAGGACGATGGCTTCGGTGGGGCAGGCGTCTTCGCAGTAGCCGCAGAAGATACAGCGCAAGAAGTTGATCTCGTAGGTGCTGGCGTAGCGCTCGCCGGGCGAATAGCGCTCTTCGTCGGTGTTTTCGGAGGCTTCGACGAAGATGGCATCTGCCGGGCAGGCCGCCGCGCACAGCGAACAGCCGATGCACTTTTCCAGGCCGTTGTCATAGCGGTGCAGTTCGTGGCGGCCCTTGAAGCGTTCACGCACCGGGCGCTTCTCTTCGGGATATTGGATTGTGACCGGCTTCTCGAATATGGCCTGGAAAGTGGTTGCCATGCCGCGGCCGAGTTCGATCAGCGGTTCAAATACGTTGGGTTTCTTCTCGTTTGCCATACAATTACCTATAAAACTTGCCCGAACACTGCCAGCAACAGCGCCGTAATGACAATGTTGATCAGCGCCGCCGGCAGCAATACTTTCCAGCCAAAGGCCATCAGGCGGTCATAGCGGATGCGCGGCGAGGTGGCCCGCAGCCAGACCATCCAGAACAGCAAAAACACGCACTTCAGCGTCAAATAGATCGGCCCCAAAATCGGCAGTTCATCTACAAATGGGCCCCAGTAGCCGCCAAAGAACACCGTTGCCCCAATCATGCTGACGGCAATCATTTTGATGTATTCGGCCATGAAGAACAGGGCAAACTTCATGCCGGAATACTCCACATGGTAACCGGCGGTGAGTTCCTGCTCGGCTTCGGGCATATCAAACGGGGCGCGGTTGACCTCGGCGATGCTGGCGATGAGGAAAATGAACGCGCCCAAGGGCTGCAGCAGCCACCAGCGGATCATTCCCATTTCTTGCTGCATCTCGACGAACGACGCCAGGCTCATCGAACTGGCGATCATAATCGCCGGGACGAAGGCCAGGCCCAACGCCAGCTCGTAGCTGATCATCTGCGCCGAGGCGCGCAGCCCGCCGAGCATGGCGTACTTGTTGTTCGACGCCCATCCCGCCAGCGTGATGCCATACACCGAAATGGAGGTGATCGCCACGATATAGAGCGTGCCCACGTTCAGGTCGGTCATGTGCAGGGGAATTTCACGCCCGAAGAGCGTCACGCGCGTCCCCCACGGCACGACCGCCGTCACCACCAGCGCCGGGATGACCGTAATCACCGGGGCGAGCATGAAAATGATCTTATCGGCTTTGGCGGGGATCAGTTCTTCTTTGAAGATCAACTTGATGCCATCGGCCACCGGCTGCAGCAAACCAAACGGCCCGGCGCGGTTCGGGCCTACGCGCACCTGCAAGCGCGCCAGCACGCGCCGCTCGAACCAGGTCAGATAGGCAAACCCGGCGGTGAAGATCAGCAGCATCATGGCCGCTTTGATTGTCCATTCGAGGAGTAAGAACCAATCCATGAAAGCCTCTGAGCGTAACGTGTTCTGTGAATTTCAACAGAGCATGTTACATGCTTTACGCAACAACTTCAAACGCCTGTCCTATCGGCGCAAAATCAGCCACTTCTTCGCTGGCCAAACGAGAGCGAACCTGCTCGAAACGCTGTACCGTCTCTTGCGAATACAACCGTTCGCCACAATGCAAACACACTTCGGCGTACACACGCATTACTGCGGTGTTTGATCCGCCGCGTAACAACTTTTCAACTTCTTTTTCAACCATCTCGCCCCCACAAATTGGGCATTTGGGGAATGGCATCATTTTTGCCTCCTGGTACGCCCGTCAATCCATCGTTGTGGATCGGGACGATACACGGTAATGAGAACGGCCCATTGTGAAGCTGGGTTATAAGCCCAAACGCTATGAATAGCAACACCAGCAAAACTTTGGCCCAAAATCAAACAACTGGGCAATGGGTAATCATCAGGATAATCTTCAATAATTTCGCCCTGTATAACACTGGTATAAATCTCATCGAATGATAGACTATCCGCTTGTGCTTCTTCATCAGCGTGATCGGTGATCCGCACACGCCTGGCACGAAGAGCGTTAGCGATGTCTTCAAATTGCATGGGCTACCTTTTCGACAATGGTAACGTAAATTGGCGCATCAAGCGGAATACCCATGCTGCGCGGGATCAAGACCACACCTTCCGGCACTGTCTCATCCACGCGTACAGCCGCTTCATATTTCTCACCATTCAGGGCCAGGCACACCTCGCCTTGTGCAGGCGCATCCACGGGGTTCAACCACACGCACGGTTCGCCAATGCGTTCATGCAGCAGCATCGCCGGGCGCACGGTCTGGCCGCGGTCGTACAGGCGGGTGATGGGGACAGCCAGCAAGCCATCGCCAACGGGTGTGCCTACGGCAACGGGTTGGCTATCCGCAAGCGGCTCATTGGAAAGTGGCAGCTGCACGCCCAGGCCCTGCTTGTTTTCGTAGGAGGTGCCGCCATAATATAAATCGCCGCGGCCCATCAGCGGCAGTTGCTCGGTCACTGCGGCCAGTTGGCGGTAGGTGAGACCGGCATAGGCCGGAATTTGCGTGAAGATGGCCGCCGGGGCGCGGCTTTCCAATTTCACGCCCACCAGTTCGGCCAATTGGGCGGTAATAACGTAATCGGGGCGGCATTCGGGGCGGGGCGGCACGGCCGGGTAGAAACGCTGCACGCGGCGCTCGCCCGATGTGAACGTGCCTTCGCGTTCGGTGTAAGCCTGGGCCGGGAAGACCACATCAGCGCGTTTGGCTGTTTCGGTGAGATAGAGTTCCTGCACCACCATAAAAGCGGGTAAGGGTTCGCTCAAGGTGCAAACCAGGGATGGATCGTCACCAAAGGGATCGGCCGCGGCGATGTAGATCGCCTTTGCATCACCCAACGTGGTAAACAAATCGTCTGCCGGGCGCAGGCCCACATCCCAGGCGCCCTGGTCGTTGGCACGCGGCCATACACCGATCAGCCCGTTGTTGGCGCGGCCCACGTGGTTGGTGGCCGCCAGCAGGTCGGCGCAGGAACGTGCCAGTTGGGCCGTACCCGCCAGGCCGAGGCCGTCGCTGCCGAACAGGATCACGGCGTTTTCGCTTTGCGCCAGCGTTTCTTCCAAAGGCTTCAAATCAATCGCCTCGCCATACGAATAACGAAGGACCCTTTTCGCATATCGCTCCAACCTGGTCGCCCGCCCACTCGCCACAATCACCTTCGCCCCGCGTTCGGCGGCCTGCTTCACGCGCAGATACCAGATCGGCGCTTCCTCGTGCAAATCGCTGGCAACGACAACGATGGCCGTTTCTGCGCCCAGCGCGGCGAAGTTCGTGCCAGGGGCCACGCCAAATTTCGCAGTCAGATCGCCGCCGGCCATGTCGGTGTACAGAGCAGCTTTGCCGCCCACGCCTTCGGCCATCTGGCGCAGCGTAAACAGGTCTTCGTTGGGCAGGCGTCCGCTGGCGAGGGTGAGCAGTTGGCTGCCGGCCTCGCGCAGGCCAATGGCGGCGAAGTTGAGCGCCACATCCCAACTGGCCGGGACAAGCTCGCCGTCCTGGCGTACCAGCGGCGTGGTCAGACGTTCAGACGCCTGGGTATATTCGTAGCCAAAGCGCCCCTTATCGCACATCCAAATCTCGTTGACGGCTTCGTTCTGGCGCGGCATGGCCCGTTTGATGGTTACATAGCCGCCCGTTTTGGCCTCGCGGCGCACGTTGTAAGTGATATTGCAGCCCACCGGGCAGTGCGAGCAGATCGAAGCCGTGGCCTTCAACTCCCACGGGCGCGCCCCAAAGCGAAAGTCAGCCGTGGTCAGCGCCCCCACCGGGCAAATGTCGGTGGTGTTGCCTGAGAAGACCGAGTCGAAACCCGGCTCGGAGAAGGTGACGATTTCAAGGCTGCGCCCGCGGTTGTAGAAGCCGATCACCGGGTCGCCGGCGATTTCATCCTGGAAGCGCACACAGCGCGCACATTGGATGCAGCGCTCGCGGTCGAGGAAGATCAGTTCGCCCAGGGGGACGTGTTTTTGGGCGTGGTGCTTCTCGTCGAACAGGAAGCGGCTCTCGCCCGGCCCGTGAGCCATCGTCAGGTTTTGCAGCGGGCATTCGCCGCCTTTGTCGCAAATGGGGCAGTCGAGCGGGTGCGAGGTGAGGATCATCTCGACCACATCGCTGCGGGCAAATTTCACCTTGTCCGAATTGGTGATCACCACCATGCCTTCGGAAATGGGCGTGGTGCAGGAGGTTTCGAGCTTGGGACCAAATTGGATTTTCGGCGTGCCATCGGTATCGAGAACGGGCTGGTTGGTGGCGCGGTCGATCATCGGGCGGCCAATTTCCACCAGGCACATGCGGCACATCCCCACCGGGTGCATCTTGGGGTGGTAGCAGAACACCGGGATATCAATGCCCACCTGCTTGGCCGCATCTACAATGATCGTGCCAGCCGGGGCGGTGACGGGTTGGCCGTCTATGGTCAAGGTGATGGTTTTAGGCATACACTTCCCAACTGATATTTCCCATGCAAGTTGTTTCCAAAACAAGCGGATGGGGGTCAATTGCCTTGAGACCTTGCTTTAGTTGTTGTTTAAGATTGGCTGGATCAATCGCACGAGGAAACAATTTAGAGTGCTTGATGGGTTGTTCGAGGTGTAAAACAACCCTTAACTGGTGAGCCGACAAGCATCGTTTGGCCATCTGCCGTTCATTTTCATCATTCGCGTTAGCCTGGGCAGGCAACAAAGCTGCTAACGAATGAACTACTTTGAAGGCAATCTCGTCAGCCAATTCAATCGCCTTCGTACGCGCATGGTGGCGATAGTCTTTGACTTCAATCAGCCACATGCAATGTCTGATATCTAAAGCGATAAGATCCACAGCCTTGATGCCTTGCAAACGCTGAAACTGGTTACGATAAAAGCTCCATGTGTCAAAACACGTCACAACAGGCCATTCGTCAGGAAAATGAAACTGTAATGTATCTACCGTGATAATCATTCGCTTATCCAATAGCCATATATCGATCTGACTGCATTAACTCTTCGTCCAAAGCAGCAATCGAACCAATATCATCAACGCTGTCACCCTGTTGCGCAGAAACGCCACCTTCAGCGATCTGCAGGCCAAAGAAACGAGGCTGCATAGATTGAAAGTCACTCGTTTGGAGAAGGATATCCAATTCTCGCAGCAAGAACAAACTGTGTGTCGCAATGAACACTTGAATGCCGTTTTGTCCCAATAACAAAATGCTGCGCGCAACTTGTTTGATAAGACGCGGATTCAGATGCGCCTCCGGCTCATCCCAAAACAGATACCCTTTATCAAGCAGGTTGCCAGTCGCAATCAGCCGGGCCAACATGGCCAATTTACGCAAACCTTCTGCCACCAGGGGCATTTCTAATTTCCCTTGTCCGGGGATATCCAAATAAAAACGACCACTATGTGCCTCCAAAATAATTTTACCGCCCATCATTTCTTCCAGAGGGAGTAGCATCTCTCTAATTTTTGCCTCACGTGGCCCTCGAAAAGCCGGTTTTCCTAAGAGTAAACACGTATCTCGCAAGGTTTCATCGAAATCCAAATAATGCCCTTCGTAAAAAGAGACAAAACCTGGATAAATTGTCAATATCTCGCTCGTTGGCAAAAACACAGGGGATTTTTCTACCCACTCTGTGGGCAAAAGGTCAACTTGAACTTCTGATTTACTCTGTGTGGCAAAACTAAACTGCAAATCGAGAGAAGTATCATCAAAAGCACAAGCAATTTCACAACGCTTATGACCTTGCACTCGGCTGGCCAACCGCCCCAACGATTCGGGACGAAATACTGCCAAAATCTTTTCTGCAATCCGAGATTGCAAAATGTTTTTTGTGGGCTGCAACGCATTTGGCTTTCGGCCTTCTTCAGCACTAACAGCGAAAGTCGAATATAGCAACTTCAATAAATGCGATTTCCCAGAGCCATTCTCTCCAGCCACTACATTGATTTGTGGACTGAACTGAAATTTGGCTTGAGAAAAGACAGTAAAATTATCAACCATCAGAGATTTAATCATAGGGCTTTTCCTGTCGCTCAAAATCGCCCGCAAACCGTTCCAGCCCCGAAAGCACCGCTTCCACCGAAAACTCGCCCAGGGCGCAGAAGCACTTGCCCTTGATTTGCAGCGCTACGTTCTTGAGCAGCGCCACGTCAGCGGGGCCGCCCTCGCCAGAGGCGATGCGGCGGGTGATGCGGCTCATCCAGTAGGTGCCTTCGCGGCAGGGGGTGCATTTGCCACAGGATTCGTGTTTGAAGAAATCCACCGTTTTGCTGAGCAGCCAGGGAATGTCTACCGAATCGTCAATGACGATGACGGAGGCCGAGCCAAGCTGCGCCCCCAGCCTGGGGACGGATTCGTAATCCATGGGGGTATTGAGGGCGTCATCGGTCGCCACAATCAGCGAGGACGAGTTGCCCGCCGGCATGATGGCTTTGATCTTGCGCCCATATGGGATGCCGCCGCCTTTGCCCACGATCAGGTCGCGGAAGGTGGTGCCGAGCGGCAGTTCGTAGTTGCCGGGCCGGTTGACGCAGCCCGAAAGCGAGAAAATTTTGACGCCCGGCGATTTCTCCGTGCCAAACGAGCGATACCAATCTGGCCCGTTGCGCACGATGGGCGGGACGTTGGTCAACGTCTCGACATTGTTGATCACGGTCGGCTTGCCGAACAAACCCACCGCCGGCGGGAAAGGTGGGCGCAAACGTGGCTGGCCTAACTTGCCTTCCAACGATTCGAGCAAAGCCGTCTCCTCGCCGCAGATGTACGCGCCAGCCCCCAGGTGGGTGTAAATACGCAGGGAATAATCTGTACCGAAAAGCTTATCACCTAACAGTCCGGCGGCTTCCATCTCGGCGATGCAGGCATCGAGTTGGGCGGCAATCGGCCAGAATTCGCCGCGCAGGTAGGCGTAGGCAGCATTGGCCTGCACCGCGTAGGCCGCCAGCGCCAGGCCCTCGAGGAACTGGTAGGGGTTGCGCGACATGATCTCGCGGTCTTTGAATGTGCCAGGCTCTGACTCATCGGCATTGGCGACCACATAATGCGGCCAACTGCGCTTATCGGTGAAGCCCCACTTCACGCCAGTGGGAAAGCCCGCCCCGCCGCGCCCACGCAGGCCCGAAGCCTTGACGACATCGGTCAGGCCGTCGGGCGTCAGGCTGGTGACGGCCTTGCGCCACGCCTCAAAGCCGCCGTGCTGGCGGTATACATCGAGCCGGTGAATTTCGGGGATGTCGCGATGGCGGAGGAGGATGTGTTCAGGCATGGTTATACGGCCAACGGAATAATTTGCCCTTCGCGTCGGGCAATTTCGATAATCGCGCTGCTGTCATCTTGTTGATACTGGATTTCACCGCAAGGGATTGGTTCGATTCGACTGTCCATACGGCCAGCAATCTTCCATAAAAAAGCCACGTCATCCCAGGCGCGCTGCGTATCAAATTTTGGCGATACCACCAATAGATCAATATCACTTAATTCCGTGGCATCATCACGAACTTGAGAACCATAGAGTACACCATAGCGCACCAATAAACCCTGGTTCGTTAGCTCTTGCAGGTATTCTTTTACGCTTTCGATAATTGATTCTTCAGCCATTCGTAAATTTCTTTTGCCTGTTCAATGTATTTTTGGGCTTGCTCGCGCGAAGGCGAAGCTGAAAACGTATCTGGGTAACGGCCATAAAGGTTGAACGTATTGAAAACCGCCAGCAAATCCAATTGGACTTGCGTAAGGGATAATCCTGCGAGTGTTGCAAGGCGCACTAAATCGTGAATTTTTGGGGCTAAATCGCTCGTTTTTTGGCACACGTGCGCTTTGAGTGCTTTTTCTAGCGTCAAATGAGCAAAAAACAAGCCATGCCGCACGCGGCCTTGCTTGATCAAATCTTGAGCCACCTCCCAATCTTCAACAGCTCCGTCGCGCCAATAAACCACTTGCTTTTCAATGTCAATCATCGCTTGCTACAGATGAATCAGTAGGTTGCATGCGCCAAGCGCCTACAAGATTCAGCGCACTCTCGACCGTCTGGTTTTCGTGATATTCGATGCCCGCGCCCGATTGCACCTGGAACATGGGCGCATGATCGCAGCCCGCCAGGCACTTGACCGCTTCCACCGTCACCAGGCCATCGGGCGTGGTCTCGCCGACCTTGATCGCCAGGTTGCCGCACAGTTCATCCAAGAACTTTTCAGCGCCTTTCAACGCACATGGCAGATCGGTGCAGACCTGGATGCGGTATTTCCCGGCGGGCTGGTCGTAATAGAGCGTGTAAAAACCGACGATGGAGGCCACTTCGGTCGGCTCGATTGCGCACAGGGCGGCAATCTCGCGCATGGCCGCTTGTGACACGTAGCCGCTCTCGCGCTGCGCCAGGTGTAGCAGCGGCATCAAAGCCGCCCGCTTGTATTCGGGCGGATATTTGGCAAGGATGGCCTGGATTTCGTCGGGATATTGTTCAATCAACATATTCATCACCGATCCGCATCTCCCAACACAATATCTACACTGCCAATGATGCCCACCAGGTCGGCGACCAGGTGGCCCTTGGAAAGCACTGGCAGCGCCTGAAGGTGGACAAAGCTCGGCGTGCGGAAGTGGACACGGTGGGGCCTGGGCGTGCCGTCGCTTTCGAGGTAGCAGCCCAGTTCGCCGCGCGGCGATTCGACCGGGTTGTACACCGCGCCCTTGGGGATTGAGAAGCCCTCCGTCCACAACTTGAAATGGTGGATTAACGCTTCCATGCTCACGCCAATTTCGGAGCGCGGCGGCGGGACGAACTTGCGGTTATTCGAGCGCACCGGGCCGAGTGGCAGCTTATCTAGCGCTTGCTGGACGATACGCAGCGATTGGTGCATCTCGGCCATGCGCACCTGGTAGCGGGCGTACACATCGCCGGCGGTGGCGGTTGGCACGTCGAAATCGTACTGCTCGTAGCCCGAATAGGGGTAGACTTTGCGAATATCGTAATCGGGGCCGGAGCCGCGCAGGCTGGGACCGGTAAGACCCCACCGCAGGGCATCCTGGGCAGCAATCACGCCGATGCCCTGGGTGCGGTCGAGGAAGATCGGGTTGCGGGTGAGCAGGGCTTCGTACTGATCAATGCGTTTGGGGAAGGTGCGCACGAAGCGGCGCACGGTCAGTTCGAAATCTTCTGGCACGTCGCGCCACAGGCCGCCGGGGCGGAAGTAGGTCGTCATCATGCGCTGGCCGGAACACATCTCGAGGATGTCGAGGATGGCTTCACGCTCGCGGAAGCAGTAGAGGAACATGGACATGGCCGCCAGGTCGAGGGCGTGCGTGCCCAACCAGACCAAATGCGAGGCGATGCGCTGCAATTCGGTCAGGATGACGCGGATGGCCTGCGCTCGCGGCGGTACGTCGAGGCCGGCCAGCTTTTCGAGCGCCAGGCAGTAGGCCAGGTTGTTGCCAACCGTGTTGAGGTAATCCATGCGGTCGGTCATCACCTCGGCCTGCTCGTAACGTTTGGCTTCCATGTTTTTCTCGATGCCGGTGTGCAGGAAGCCAATATCAGGGATGCAGTTGACGACGATCTCGCCATCCAGTTCAAGCAGCAGGCGCAGCACGCCATGCGTGGAGGGGTGCTGCGGCCCCATGTTGAGCAGCACCGTCTCGCCGGTGAGGGCGCGCTCGGAAACGAGGTGACGAAGTTCGTCGAGGGTGACTTCGGTAGTTTCCGGCATGGTCAGGCTTCCTCACGCGTGGCGCGGTGCTTGCGCACGGCGATCTCATCGTAGTTGAAGGTGAACTGGGGTTCCTCGTAGCCGAGGGGGTAATCTTTGCGCAGGGGGTGGCCTTCCCAATCGTAGGGCATCAGGATGCGGCGCAAATCCGAATGGCCTTCGAAGCGAATGCCGAACATATCCCAGATTTCGCGCTCGTGCCAGTTGGCGTTGGGATAGAGCGGCTCGATGCTGGGCAGCGTGGGGTTCTCGCCAGTCACCGGCACACGCAAGCTGATGTGAACGCGGTGTTTGAAGGAATTGAGGTTGTAGACGACATGAAAACGTGGCTCGTTGGGCCAGTAATCGGAGGCGGTTTCGTCGGAGAGCATGTCGAAGCCGAATTCGTCGCGCAGCATACGCACCGCCTCGACGAGATGCTCCGCCGGGACAATCACGCTGAGATCGCCGCAGAACTGGCAGGCATTACCGTTGAAACGAGACTCAAGACTCTCTACAACCTGAAGTAAATCAATCATCGTTCTGTTTACCATCTTGTAGTAACGACGTAAGTCGTTTTATGTGGACAAGACGACTTATGTCGTCACAACGGGTTTCAGGCCTTACCAGGATCGGTTCATCCCATGCCATCAGATCATCCGCTTGTAAAATAACGATACGATCTATGCGCATTTCATCAGGATCAGGCTTGCGATTGTTCACATTAGGCCCAATCGGTCAACTTCTCACCCTTGACCTTTTCGTGCAGGGTAATAATGCCGTGGATGAGGGCTTCGGGGCGCGGCGGACAGCCGGCCACGTACACATCCACCGGCACGATCTCATCCACGCCGGGGACGATGGCGTAATTGTTGAACACGCCGCCGCACGAGGCACAATCGCCCATCGAGATGACCCACTTGGGGTCGGGCATCTGGTCGTACAGGCGGCGCAGCACGGGGGCCATCTTACGGCTGACCCGCCCGGCCACGATCATCAGGTCGCTCTGGCGGGGGCTGGCGCGCATCAATTCCATACCGAAGCGGCTCATATCGTAATGGGCCGCCTGCGCCGACATCATTTCGATGGCGCAGCACGCCAGGCCAAAGAGCATCGGCCACATCGCCCCGGTGCGCGCCCAGTTGACCACGTCTTCCAGGCGGGCTGTCACCACGCCCAGATCGGCTGCTTTCTGCTCTATTCCCATTCGAGCGCTCCCTTCTTCCAGGCGTACACAAAACCTACCAATAAGATGCCAATAAATGTACCCATTTCCACCAGTCCAATAACGCCCAATTCGCGGTACACCACCGCCCACGGCAAGAAAAAGACGACTTCGATGTCGAAGAGAATAAACAACACCGCTATCAGGTAAAAGCGCACTGGCGTACGGCGAATACCCGGCCCAATAGGACGCATACCCGACTCGTACGGCTGCGCCTTACGCTCGCTGGGGCGGTGCGGGCCAAATAGATGCCCCAGGGCAATCACCAAAAGTGCCAGGGCGGTTGCCAGGGTAAATAATACAGCCAGGGGATAGTATTCAGGGGGGATCATTGGGCCTCACGTGCGCGAAAGTTTATCACAGCGGGGAGGTTGTGTCAATTTTCACAATGTAGATATTATTTATCCTTAATCCTTCTAAAAAAGACCTCCCAGGTTTTGCACACCTGGGAGGTCGCACTGGCTACAAATAATCGCGCAGCGGGCGGCTGCGGGTGGGGTGGCGCAGTTTGCGCAGCGCCTTGGCTTCGATCTGGCGGATGCGTTCGCGGGTGACGTTGAAGTATTGCCCCACTTCTTCGAGCGTATGCTCCTTGCCATCCGTCAGGCCGAAGCGCAGTTCCAGCACTTCGCGTTCGCGTTCGGAGAGGACGGCCAGGGCGCTTTTGACCTGTTCACGCAGCATTTCGCGGGCGGCGGCATCCATCGGTTCGATAGCTTCCTCATCTTCTATGAAATCACCCAGTTGGCTGCTGTCTTCGCTGCCGACGGGGCTGTCGAGCGACATGGGTTCTTCGGCGGCTTGCAGCACACGGCCCACTTTGGCGGCGGCGCGCGTCAGGCGGCGGCGCACTTCGGGGGGCAGGGCGTCGCCATCGGCGCTGGCCTGGGCGATCAGCGCCTCATCTTTGGGGTCGAGAAAGCCGGCCGCCAGGGCCAGTTCTTCGGTAGAAGGATCACGGCCAATTTGCTGGGTCAGTTTACGCTGGATGCGCAACAGGCGGTTGATCGATTCAAAGATGTGAACGGGGATGCGAATGGTGCGTGCCTGGTCGGCTATCGAACGGCTGATAGACTGGCGGATCCACCAGGTGGCATAGGTGCTGAACTTGTAGCCGCGCGTGGGGTCGAACTTGGAAACCGCCCGCAGCAAGCCCAGGTTGCCCTCCTGAATGAGGTCGAGGAACGAACTGCCGCGCCCGATGTAGCGTTTCGCCACGCTGACCACCAGGCGCAAATTGGAACTGATCAGAATCTGGCGCGCTTCATGGGCGCGCAGGCGGATGTCTTGCAATTCGAGTTCCAGCGCCGCATCTTCGGGCAGGGCATCGCGAAAGATTTGCTTGGGGGGTAAATCGTTATGCTTTTTGACGTAAGTGAGCAAATGCTCGGCAGTGCTTTCTGGAAGCATGTACAGATAGGTGAACACGGCGAATGCCTTGCGCGCCACGCCGTCCCATAACCGATCAATGCCCCACCGTCCGTTATCCAGGTAAGAACGCAGGTAAGATGGGGTGGTACTGTTCCATACCTGGTGTAACAATTGTGTTTCGGCAACAATCAGTGCCAGATCGGGGCAGGGATAGTTGAGACGTTGTGTATCTTCCAGGACACGCTTCCAAATGGTGATCAGTTCATCGTACAAAGCGTCGAAGACATTGGCGATTCCAACTACACCTTCGCGCGCCAGGGGATGGCCGCGATTGAGCGAGTCGACCCAGCGGCTGGCGGCGATGCGGGTGGAGAGCCAGAATTCCTGGTCGGTATCCAGCAGTTGGATGATGCCGATTTCTTTCAGGTACAGGCGCACCGGGTCTTCGCTAAATTCAGAAGCCAGGCGCGGTACTTTCACCAATTCGAGCGGGTCTTCACGTTCAGCGCCTTCCAGGTCTTGCATCTCCACGGTCAGCGCACGTTCATCTGGCTCGTATACTTCCACATCATCATCCATCTCAGCAACCAGATCATCCATATCATCCAGGTTGATGCCAGGGCGTTCTGGCCTGCCGGGGCGCGTGGCGGCATCGTCATCTTGTTCAGGCGAACCGTTGTTCTTACGCATGATCTTTACCACCTTTCAGGAATTGAAGCGTTCAACTTACCGAACGATGGGTGTAATGGCCAATGGTACGGTCGAGGCTGTCCAACACTTTGGCGCTGCGCAGCATCATCTGGCCATATTCTCCGGCGCGCAAATCGCCTTGCTGCTGCGATTCTTCCATGAGGTAACGCAAATAGTCAATGTGCTGGCGCAAACTGCGGCGGCGCAGGTCGAGCAATGCCCGCAGGAAATCTTCCAGGACGCGTTCGCTTTTGGGGTCGAGGCGGGCCGTCTGCGCCAACACATGGTCAGCCGCTTCGACCAGATCAGGCGGCAAACGGTTGAGGACAAATTCGAGCGGCTCGGCGTCGGTCTGATTGAGCGACTGGCGCACCAGGTGGAAAATGGCCTGGCGGTCGGCACGCGAAAAATCATCGGCGGCCAGGCGGGGCAGGCCAGCCTCCTGCATCACCCGGTCGGCGTTGTAAATGAGATCGGGGCGGCGCAGCAGAATGCCCAGGCAGTGCGTTTCGAGCGGATTGGCCGCGGCAGGGGAGGCAGCGGGTTGCTCGGCAGGCGTCGGGCGGGCGGGAACGCGGTCGGGGGTGGGACGTGGGCGCTGGCGGGCCGGGCGTGGGGCAGTGGCGGCCAGCAGCGAACGTTCATCCACCCGCAGCAGGCGCGCCAGGCGCTGGCGATAAGCATCGCGCTCAATCGGGCTGGGCACATCTTCGATCAGCGGCAATACCTGGGCCGCCACAGCGTTCTTGACCTTCGGGTCATCCAGGTTTTGCCCGGCGGCCAGCATCTCCATCACATGCACGACAATGGGCTTGGCGTTCTCGATGATGCGCTGCCACTCGGCGGGGGCGCGGTTGGCAACTTCATCGGGATCGAGGCCCTCCGGCAGGGTGGTGACGCGGATGTCGGCTTGCAGGCGGGCCTCGAAGCCGAGCAGGCCGCGGGCGTCGAAGACCGGTTCGCTGCCACGCTCCAGCGTCTGGCGGGCAATTTGCAGGCCGCGCAGGGTGGCTTTGTCGCCGGCGGCATCGGGGTCGAGCGCCAGCACGATGCGCCTGGCCAGGCGGCTGAGCAGGTGAAATTGGCCCTCGTTGAGCGCCGTTCCCATCGGCGAGACGACATTCTCAAACCCGGCCTGGTGAACGGCGATCACGTCGAAATAGCCTTCGACGATCACCGCCACTTCGCTGGCGCGGATGGCCTTGCGGGCGCGGTCGAGGCCGTAGAGCAGGCGGCCTTTGTCGAAAAGCTCCGTCTGCGGCGAGTTGAGGAACTTCGGCACGTCATCGGGATTGACGATGCGCGCCCCAAAGCCGGCCATGCGCCCGCGTTCATCGCGGATAGGGATCATGATGCGGTGGCGGAAGCGGTCGTAGGTGTTGCGTGATTCGGGATGGGGGGGGGGTGAATCGGATTGGCGTTCGGTCAACAGGCCGATGTCGAGCAGGTCTTTTTCGGTGTAACCTTTGGCGAGAAAGTGTTGGCGGGCATTGTCCCAGCCGGGAGGGGCGTAGCCGAGGCCAAAGGCTTCGATGGTGGCGTCGCTCAGGCCGCGTTTGGTGTGCAGATAATCGAGGATGGGTTTGCCCGCCGGGGTGTTGAGCAAGTGGTGGCGGTAGAAGGTGACGGCTTCTTCGAGCAACGCCCGCAGACGCTCGTTTTCCTCGGCGGCTTCTTGCTGCACCGGGGTGATCGGTTTGAGCTGCACGCCCGCTTTCTCTGCCAGGTATTTGAGCGCCTCGCCGAAATCCAGCCCCTCGCGCTTCATCACATAATTGAAAATATCGCCGCCCTCGTTGCACTGCCCAAAACAGCGCCACGAACCCGAATCGGGAAAGACCACGAAGGCCGGGGTGCGTGTGTTGCTATGGAAGGGGCAGAAGCCGGTGTAGTTCTTGCCCGATTTGCGCAACTGCACGTTCTCGGAGACGAGGTCTATGATGTCTATGCGGGATTTGATTTCGTCTATGGAAGACATGGAAGGAGCCGTCAGGCGGGTTCGGCAAAAATGTAGCGCGCCGTGGAAAGGCCGAGCGATACTTCGCGGCCATCGGCCAGGCACAGGGTGAGCGATTGATTGAACGGCAGCACTTCGCTCACGCGCACTTGCTGGCCAATGGTGAGGCCTTTTTCTTCGAGGAAAGCCAGCAGGCCAGGGGTTTCCTCGGCCAATTCGTGAATGCGCCGGATGCTCAGCGGTTGGTGGCGTGGCACTTCGGTGAGCGGCTGCCAGGCCGCCACCATATCTTCATAACCGGGCAGGGGGTTGCCATGCGGACAGGTTTTGGGATATTCCCATTCACGCTGCAAGGCATCTTCCACTTCTTGCGAAATGGTATGTTCCATTTTGTGCGCCTGCTCATGCACTTTCGACCAGGACAGCAGGCGCACCAACATCCACTCAGTCAGGATATGACGACGCATGACCGATTGGGCCGCTGCGCGCCCGCGCTCGGTCAGCGTGGGGCCTTGCGAAGAGTCCAGGTCTACCAGACCATCGCGCGCCATGCGTTTGAGGGTATTGGTGACGGTGGGCGGCGTCACACCCAATTGTTCGGCAATCCGCGCACCCACCACGGGTTCACCGTCGCGTTCAAAGATGAACAACAAACTCAAGTAATTCTCAATGGTCGCGCTGGGTTTTGTATCCGTCATCGCACAATCCTACGGATTTCTATTCAAAAGTGAAAGGGAGGATGGTATTGCAAAATCAGCCAGAATCGCTTATACTCGCATTAGTATAAGCTAATATAAAAAATTTCTCAAAGATAACCTTGCGAATTAAGTGTTTTCATTATATCCTGCCCACCCCTGCCGTCAAGGAAAGCATCCATCGTATGAACCCCAATCCACACCCTTGCATTGCCCTCGCTGAGTTGAAACCTGGTGAACAAGCTGTGTTCGTTGAATTTTGTGCGGGCCGGCACATGGCCGGCCGGCTGGTGTCGCTGGGCTTTACGCCCGGCGCAACGGTTGAGATGACGCAAAACCACGGGCGCGGCCCGCTGCTGGTCTCGGTGCGCGGTTCCTTTGTGGCGCTGGGACGCGGCGAGGCCAACCATATTCTCGTCCAGCGGAGAGAAGCATGAGCGACTGCCACACCCCTCCCCAACCTGCAAGCATCCAACCTGCCACCGCCGCGCTCCAGAAGCGCGCCCCATTAATTGCCCTGGCGGGTCAGCCCAATATGGGCAAATCTACCTTGTTCAACCTGTTGACCGGCCTCAACCAACACGTGGGCAATTGGCCTGGCAAAACCGTCGAACGGCGCGAGGGCAGCTTCCCACTCGGCGGGCGCAGCGCCCAACTGGTGGATTTGCCCGGCACCTACAGCCTGACCGCCAACTCGCCCGAAGAAGTGATCGCCCGCGAGTTCATCATCCGCCAGCAGCCCGATGTGGTGGTGGCCCTGGTCAGCGCGGCCAACCTGGAGCGCAGCCTGTACCTCGTCTCCGAGTTGATCTGCCTGCCGGTGCCGCTGGTGATCGGGCTGAATATGATGGATGTGGCCGAACAGGAGGGCCTGCACGTGGAAGCCGATGTGCTGCAAGCCGCCCTGGGTGTACCGGTCATCCCCCTGACAGCCACGCGGGCCGAGGGTGTGCGCAACCTGCTGCAAACAGTGGATGATGTGCTGACGGGCAAAATGGCGCTCACCCCGCGCCGCCCCGAAATCCGCGCCGACCACCAGCAAATCCTCGAAACCGTCGTCCAGGCCATCACCGGCTTTGTGCCAGCCCCCTACCCGGCCGATTGGGCGGCGCTCAAATTGCTCGAAGGCGATGAGGAAATGACCCGACGCATCAACGCCGCCCTGCCGCTCGAACGCGGCGAACTGGTGGCCGAAACGCTCAAAGCCCACGACGATGCCCTGCTGGCGATTGCCTCAGGCCGCTACGAATGGATCGAACGCATGATCCGCGCCGCGGTGGTTCGCCCCCGGGCCGGGCAAATCGGCCTGACACAACGCCTCGACCGCTGGGCCGCGCACCCTTTCTGGGGGCTGGTCATCCTGGCGGGCATCCTCGGCCTGGTCTTCTGGCTGACTTTCACCGTTGGCACGCCGATCCAGGAATGGCTGGATGTGCAGATTGTGGCCCGCGTCAGTGAACTGGCCACCGCCGCCCTGGCCGGCGCGCCGCTGTGGTTGCGCGGCCTGGTGGTGGATGGGATGTTGGGCGGGGCCGGCGCCGTGCTGACCTTTCTGCCGATCATGGTCATTTTCTTCGCCGCCCTGGCTTTCCTCGAAGATGTGGGCTACATGGCGCGCGCCGCCTTTGTGATGGATAACGCCATGCACCTGATGGGGCTGCACGGTAAGTCGTTTTTGCCGCTGTTCCTGGGGTTTGGCTGTAATGTGCCCTCTATCATGGGTACGCGGGTGATCGATTCGCGCCCGGCCCGTTTCTTGACCATTATGGTAGCCCCGCTGGTGCCGTGTACGGCGCGGCTGGCCGTGCTGGCCTTCATCACGCCGGTTTTCTTCGGCGGGTACGCCACGCTGGTTTCGTGGGGATTGGTGATGCTCTCGCTGGCGGCGTTGGTGGGGCTGGGCGTTGTGCTTAATCGCACCATTTTCCGCGGCGAACGCTCTGGTTTTGTGATGGAAATGCCGCTTTACCACCTGCCCAACGCCCGCACCATCGGCCTGCTGGTGTGGCAGCGCGGGCTGTCATTTGCCAAGAAAGCGGGGACGACCATCCTGGCCTTTTCAGTGATCATTTGGGCGCTTTCGGTGCTGCCCAACGGCGACCTGCAAACCAGCTTCCTGGCGCAGATCGGTTCGCTGCTCACCCCCGTGGGCCAGTTGATGGGCATGGATTGGCAACTGACCGTGGCGCTGCTGGCCAGCTTCCCGGCCAAAGAGAACGCCGTCGCCACGTTGGGCGTGTTGTATGGCGCGCCCGAAGGCGCTGGCCTGGCGGGGGCGTTGGCGGCGGCCTATTCGCCGGCCACGGCGCTGGCTTTCCTGACGGTTACGCTGCTCTTCATCCCTTGTGCGGCCACGGTGGCGGTGATCAAACAAGAAACCGGCTCCTGGCGCTGGACGCTGTTCAACATCGCGTTGATGCTGGTGGTTTCGGTGGCGGCGGGTGTTGTGGTCTATGCGCTGGCCGAAATGCTGATGTAGCGCAGGATACCCCTGCGCTGCGCCTCGTATGCGGAGTGAATATGCTTGAGCAATTATTGGTTGAAATTCAAAAAGGGGGCACGCTGGAAGCGGCTGCACTGGCAACGCGGTTGAATACTTCGCCGCAAATGGTGAAGGTGATGCTCGGTCACCTGGAGCAGATGGGGAAGTTGAAAGATTTGGCCGGTTGTGAGGATGGGGGGTGTGCGCAGTGCGGCCTGGCGGGTTCGTGCAGCAGCGAAAAGGGCAAGGGGGCGCGCATCTGGCAGATCATTCCGTAATATCTGCCAGATTCATGCTTTGGCCGCCCGCTGGCGCAACAGATGGTGCAGGCCCAGGCCAATCAAAACGATCAACACCAGGCTGGCTGCGCCGACGATCAAGATCATGTTCTGCCCGGCTTCGGAGGGCGGGCGCGGTGCGGGTGTTTCAGCGGGTTGCGGGGTGGCTTCCTGGGCGGGCCGGTCTGCCGCAAAACGGATCGCCGCCGCGTCTTCGCCGGGCATGGCCGCCAGCGCGAGGGGGAACAGCATCAGCAGGATGAGCAATATCCATTTTATTTTCATGGGTAACTCCTGGGGGCAAGTTTATCACGCCTGTCATGGGTGATTTGCCTTCTGCCTGGTTTCGATAGATAATGGGCATACTGGTACGAACTTTTCTCCCCGATGGAGCAACCCGCGATGCTCTTCACCCATACCACCTTCATTGGCATTGACCCTACCGCCGGACAGCGGCCCTTTGTCTATGCTGCCCTGGATGGCGACCTGCGCCTGTTGGCCCTCGGCCAGGGTGAAATGGACGAGGTGCTGGCTTTTGTCGGCGGGCAGCGCCAGGCGTACACGTGTGTGTGCGCTCCCAGTGGGCCGGCCCTGGGCCTGCTCGAACGGCCTGAAGTGCGCCAGGCGCTGACGCCGCCGCCGAAACCAGGGCGCTGGACCGGCTTTCGTCTGGCCGAGTATCACTTGCGCCAGCATCACATCCACTGCACGCCAACCGGTGCGAATGAAGCCGCTTGCCCCGGTTGGGTGCGCCAGGGGTTTACGTTCTA
The DNA here is from genome assembly GCA_964606085.1 of uncultured Anaerolineaceae bacterium. GTDB lineage: Bacteria > Chloroflexota > Anaerolineae > Anaerolineales > UBA4823 > CAIQJJ01. The sequence continues at coordinate 31,224 of CAZSFD010000024.1, read as the reverse complement.
CCGCCGCCTGGCCGAGGTGGGCTACCGGCCTTTTGGCAGCCAGGAGGCCCTGCAATGGCTCGAAACGTATCCCCACGGCTGTTTCTGCGCCTTGTTGGGTGTTATCCCGTTCGCCAAAGAGTCGTTCGAGGGACGCATCCAACGCCAGTTGATCTTGTACGATAAAAAGGTGCGCCTGCCCGATGCGATGGACGTTTTCGAGGAAATCACCCGCCACCGCCTGCTGCAGGGCATTTTGCCGCTCAAGAACCTGCACTCGCCGGCTGAACTGGATGCGCTGGCCGCCGCTTACACGGCCTGGCTGGCCGCCAACCACCCCGAACAGACCACCCGCCTCGGTCATGCGGATGAAGGGTACATCACCTTGCCGGTGGCCGAACTGAAAGCGCAGTATCAGCCAGGGGCGGGGGTATAATTGCGCCGAATTTTGCGCGCCGGTGTCGGATCAAACCGACCAATTTTATGGAAAGAAGGTAAGGTATGGCACAAAAGAAAGCCCCCAAAAACCAAAACAAACTGACCACCACGCAAATCGTTTTCTATGGTTTGTGTATTTTGATGGTGGTGGCCATGGTGCTGGGAATGGTTGTCCAGTATTAATGGGTAGCGCAGGCAAAGGGCCTCGTGGTTGCCACGAGGCCCTTTGCTTTTAAGCGACCATGCAGCGGATCAGGCCATTTCTTTTTCGCGTTCGATGGATTCGGCAGCGGCGACGATCAGCCGCGCGGCCTGGTCGGTGGTGAGACGGGCGCTGTTGAGGATGAGATGGTAGAGCGACAGGTCACGCCAATCTACCTGGTAGAAGCGCTGCAAGTAGTCGGCAGAGGCCTGATCGCTGGCGTCGATCCTATCTTGGGCGGCGCGCCGATTTTCATAGGAGAGGCCATACGATTGCCCTGCCAGGTTGGGTTGCGCGCGCACGTGTTGGATGCGGTCTTCCAGCGGGGCTTCGATGCGCACATGCAAGGCCAGGGGGCGGTCTTTCAAGATCACCTGCCCGCCGCGCCCAACGATGACGAAGTGATCTTCCTTGTAAGCCGCCTCGATAGCCATGCGGGTCAGCGAAAGAACGTGTTCTTCGCTGATCGGGATCGCTTCACTGACACGCACGCCGTCGGCGCTTTCACGCCAGATATGCACCTCTGCCAGGGGGCGGGTGCGTCCAAGCAGGCGGTCAATGAAGTTTTGCACTTTGTGATCGCTTTCAGAATAGTCTATGATTTCTTCCTGCGAGAAGCCGGCTTCGGCGGCCACCCGGGCCAGGATGTGCTTATCGAAGCGCTGATAGCCTGAAAGCTCGCAGATGCGCTCGGCAATTTGATCGCCCCCGCTGCCCAGTTGACGTGAAATGGTAATAACTGCCATGGGGTCCTCCTAACCCGCATAAAGCGAAACAATCGGGGCGCTAACCCAGGAAATCCTTGTTTTTTGTGCAAGGAGGTCGCAGGTTAGGCACTTTCAGGGCCGTGAAACAAAAAACCGCCACAACAAGGTGGCGGGCGTGAAGGAGAATTGCACGGTGCGCCAGGCTTCCCGCGGGATGTTGCGCTGCTGGATTGCGCCTGGTTACTTTGAATATAGCAAATTTATCCGGCCATTGCAAGCGCGATCTCGATTGTCGTGGACTATTGCAAACCCGGTCAAGCGCATTTATACTCGCCACCATCACGTCCTGTCGTTCCTAGAGAACACATCCTTTTCATCAGGAGGCAAACCATGTCCAACGCCATTTCCAACAAAACCTGGCGCGAGGCCATTGCACCTTATCAGAAACCCATTTTGAGCCGCAGCGTGCGGCAGGTGATCAATTCGTTTGTGCCTTATTTCATCTTGTGGGGGCTGATGATCTGGTCGCTTTCGATTTCGTACCTGCTGACCCTGGCGCTCATGGTCGTAGCGGCGGGTTTTGCGGTGCGCATTTTCATCATCTTCCACGATTGCGGCCACGGTTCTTTCTTCAAATCGCAGCGCGCTGCCAGCATCGTCGGGTTCATCGCCGGCGTGATCGCCTTTACGGCCTACGAGTCGTGGCGGCGCGGTCACGCCATCCACCACGCCACTTCTGGCGACCTCGACCGGCGCGGCGGCGGCGATGTGTACACGATGACGGTGGATGAGTATCTCGCCGCCCCGTGGATCAAACGCCTGGCCTACCGCCTGATGCGCAACCCGCTGGTTATGTTCGGGCTGGGCCCGCTGTGGGTTTTCCTGGTCTTACCGCGCTTCTTCCACCCGGGCGATGGCCGGCGCGAAAAATGGAGCATCGTGTGGACGAACGTGGCGCTGCTGGGCATCTTCATCCTCGCCAGCCTGACGATTGGCTGGAAAGCCTATGTGATGATCCAACTGCCCCTGCTATGGATGAGCGGCGCGGCGGGCATCTGGCTGTTTTACGTGCAGCACCAATTCCCCGGCATGTATTGGGCGCGCCACGGGCAGTGGGATTATTTCCAATCGGCCATACGGGGCGCTTCGTACTACAAACTGCCGCACCTGCTGCAATGGTTCACCGGCAATATCGGCTTCCACCACATCCACCATTTGGGGCCGCGCATCCCCAACTACCTGCTCGAAAGCTGCCATAAAAACATCGCTTTCTTGGGCGAGGTCAAACCGCTGACCCTGTGGGAGAGCTTCAAATGCACATCCCTGCACCTGTGGGACGAACAGCGCCAGCAGTTGATCAGCTTCAAAATGTTGGAACAGCTACAATGACCCCCAAACACTTGCTCATCATCGCATTCCTGCTGCTGGCCCTGGCGGCGTGCAGCCAGGCCGCTCAGCCGACCGCCATGCCCACCATCCCGGCGGCCAGGCCTACGGCCACGCCTTTCCCCACCTACACCCCCAGCCCGCTGCCGCAATTCAGCCCCACCCCGGCTGGCCCCATGTACGAGGCCGCCCACCGCCTGGGACGCGGCGTCAACCTGGGCAACGCCCTCGAAGCCCCCACCGAAGGCGAATGGGGCGTGACGCTGCAAGAACATTACTTCCCGGCCATCCGACAGGCCGGCTTCGACAGCGTGCGCATCCCCATCCGCTTTTCCGCCCATGCCCTGGCCGAAGCCCCCTACACGATAGATGCCGTCTTCTTTGAACGGGTAGATTGGGCGGTGAACAACGCCATCCAAAACGACCTGGTGGCGATCATAGACATGCACCACTACCTTGAAGTGATGGAAGACCCCGCCGGGCATCGCCAGCGCTTCATTGGCTTGTGGCAGCAAATTGCCGAACGCTACCAGGATGCCCCCACCGACCAGGTCTACTTTGAAATTCTCAACGAACCGAACACCAACCTGTATGGTGATATCTGGAATCAATTACTCGCCGACACGCTGACCGTGGTGCGCCAGAGCAACCCCGAACGCCCCATCATCGTCAGCCCCGGCGGTTGGGGCGGCACCGCCGAACTCGAACTGCTCACCCTGCCCGAAGAGGATCGCAACCTGATCGTCACATTCCATTATTACCTGCCCTTCCATTTCACCCACCAGGGCGCCGAATGGGTAGACGGTTCAGAAGCCTGGCTGGGCACCACCTGGAAAGGCACCAACATGGAACGCCGCCTGATGAACGGTGATTTTCTGCTGGTTGCCGATTGGGCCGCCCGCCACCAACGCCCGATCTTCCTCGGCGAATTTGGCGCATACAGCAAAGCCGAGATGGAAGACCGCCTCACCTGGACAGATGCCGTGGCCCGGTTGGCCGAACAATATGGCTATTCGTGGGCTTATTGGGAGTTTTGCGCCGGTTTTGGCGTTTACGACCCCGAAACCGAAACCTGGCGCGAACCACTGTTGAAGGCGTTAATTCCAACAGCAGAGTAAGCACGATCTTGCCGCATCCGAGTACAACCGATGGTTAATCCATATTCCGTAAGACCTTCTCGATGTCTTGTTTGACGCATGGCAGCCGTTCGGTAATCGTCTTCCACACCAAATGATAATCCACGCCAAAGTAAAAATGGATCAGCTTATCTCTCATGCCAGCCATTTCTTTCCAGGGAATTTGAGCGTGCTGTTGACGTACATCATCAGGTACTTGCTTGACCGCTTCTCCAATGATTTCAAGTTTCCGCATGACTGCGCTATTTGTTTTATCGTCATCCTGAAATGTTTCCAGGCCCATTCCTGCAATAAAATACTCAATGCTTTCTATTGCCGCCAAAATATCTTTCAGGTACAGGCTGTAGTCTCTCATATGGACACAACCTCTTGCAACACTGTTTCGCGTAGCTCGACACGAAGGGCTTGCTTTGAGACAATATCTACCGAGCGATTGAATGTATCTTCTAAATACAATTCCAGTCCTACCAAGTCGAATAGGTCAGCGTTGTCATCAAACTCCGTCAATAAGTCAATATCGCTGCTTTCCTCTTGTTCTCCACGAGCAAAAGAGCCAAATAGACTGATTTCTCTCACTTTATAGCGGGTAATGATGATGGGTTTCAATTCTTTGAGCCTGGTCACAATATCTTGTGAATTCATATGTACACCTTCTTCACTTCTCATGGCCGTCTCAAGTCATTGTATCATCGGTAATTGTAGGTCAGCAATTCGGCCAGCGGCAGGTCAGCCAACGAATCCAGGCGCAGGTCGGCCTGGCTGAAATCCATGCGGCGGGTGTGTTCGTGGGGGATGGCAACGGCGAACAGACCCGCCCGTTTGGCCGCCAGGATGCCGTTGGGGGCATCTTCTAAGGCAATCGCTTCATGGCCCATCACGCCCAACACCTGAATTGCCAGGGCGTACAGGTCAGGCGCGGGCTTGACCTGCGCCACCAGGTCGCGGGTGATCACGCAGTCGAACGCGGTCAGCAGGCCGCGGCGCAGCAAATGGCCGCCCACCCACCGATAAGACGAACTCGAAGCCACCGCCAGCTTGAGGCCCTGCTGCCGGGCGGCTTGCAGGGTCGCGAGTACGCCAGGCAAAATCGGCTGCGCCTCGGCCAATTCGAGTTCGCGCGCTCTGCGGCGGACGCGCACAGCTTCGACATCCAGGCCATCTACCAGGCGGGCTAACTCGGCCATTGCATCGAAAGCCGAGTCATCACTGCCAATGGTCAGCGCCCAGCGTTCGACGGGCAACTCGTGACCGTAGGCCCGGTAGGTCTCCTGCCAGGCGCGCAACATGGGGGTTTCGGTCTCAACAATCAAGCCATCGAAATCGAAGATCACAGCACGGATCATTAATCCACCACCTGGCTCACTTCATCCAACTTCAGGCTGACAATCTGGCTGGCCGAATCGCGGCCCATGGTGATGCCATAGATCACATCGGCGGCCTGGACGGTGTTGCGGTTGTGGGTGATGATGGCAAACTGGGTGGTGGCGGCCAACTCGGCCAGCAGGTCGCGGAAGCGGCCCACGTTGGCTTCATCGAGCATCGCATCCACCTCGTCCAGCACGCAAAACGGGGTGGGAGAAACCTTGAGCAGCGAAAAGACCAGCGCCACCGCCGTCAGGCTGCGCTCGCCGCCCGAAAGCAGCGAAAGCCCCTGCTCACGGCGTCCGGGCAAACGGGCTTCGATGTCAATGCCGGTGTTGGTCAAATCCTGCGGGTCGGTCAGCACCAGTTTGGCCGAGCCGCCGCCGAAGAGCCGCGTAAACGTCTGGCGGAACTCGTGCGCCACGGCGTCGAAGGTTTTGCGAAATTCACGCTGCATCAGCACATCCAGTTCGGCGATCACTTCTTTGATGCCCGCTTCGGCAGCGTGCAGGTCGGCCATCTGGGCGGTCATAAAATCGTGGCGTTCCTGCACTTCGAGAAATTCCTTGTGGGCGTCGGGGTTGATCGGCCCCATGCGCCTGAGCTGCGCCCGCTGGCGTTTGATGTTTTCTTCCATATCCACGGGCAATTCCTTGACCACCGGCAGCGCCTCCACCATGCCTTGCAATGGCAGCGGCGTGGGGCCAGAGATTTCCTCGGTGTACTCGAAGGCCACCAGACCAAAATCATCCTCGATGCGCCCGCGCAGGCTGTCGAGCGCCTCCTGGCGGCGGGCCAGGATAATTTTGGCCTGGGCGTGGCGGTGCTCGGCCTGGCTCATCACCTGGCGGGCGGCGCTTTCGACCGTTTGCAGGCTCTCCTGATTTTTCTCAGCCGCGGTCAACTCGGCCTCGGCAGGTTCGATCAGCACCTGCAGGGCGTCAATTTCCTGGTTGGCAGCGGCTTCACCCTGGCGCAGCGTCTCTTTTTCGGCGGCCAGGCTTTCCAGGCTTTTCATTAAATCAGCGGCACGCCCTTCCAGCCCGCCCTGGCGCTTTTTGGCAGCGTCGAGAGCGGCCTGGCGTTCGCGCTGCTGGTTTTGGGCGCTGCCCACGGCCTGCTCGGCCACCGCAATGCGCGTGTTCCAGTGGGATACCTGGGCCTGAAATTCGTCCAGTGAAAGTTCGGCCAGGGCGGCGTTCAGTTCACGCTGGCGGGCGCGGCCCTGCTGGAGTTTGGCTTCTAACTGCGCCACTTCGTCGGCCATCTGGCGCGATTCTTCAACCCCGCGGGCGATTTCTGCTTCGAGGCGTGTTTGCTGCTCTTTTTGGAAGGTCAACTGACGGCGGGCCTTTTCGAGGGTCAGTTCTTCCTGCCCGGCGGCATTGACGGCGTTACGTTCGACGCTGCGGGCGGCATCTTGCTCCTGTTGCAGGCGCTTGCCTTCGGTTTGGAGCATCCCCAACGTCTGATCCACCGTCTTCACCTGCACTTCCACCTCGGCCAGGCGTTTCTCGGCCTCGGCTAACTTTTCCTGCACTTCACGCCGCTGGCGGGTGCGTCCTAACGTGCCGCCCTTGCCCTCCAGCCCGGCCACCACCGGCCCGCTGGCATAGAACACTTCCCCCTTGAGCGTCACCACCCGCAAACCGTAATCCTCGCGCTGCCCGGCCAACGCCTTGCGCGCTGCTGCCCGGTCGGCCACAATCCAGGTCTGCCCCAGCAGCAAATCCACTGCAGGGCGCAGTTCGGCGGGCGCTTTGACGAGTTGTGCGGCTGACTGCCCCTCTTGCAGAGAGAGAGGGGGCAGGGAAGCGAATAGGGAGCGAATAGGGAGCAAAGCGGCGCGGGCATTCTGCCCGGCCAGTTTTTCCAGGGCGGCATCCAAATCTTCGTCGTTGACAAGCACGGCATCGAGGTACTCGCCCAACGCGGCCGAAATGGCGGTTTCGTATTCGACAGGCACTTCGAGCAGGCTGCTCAGCGCCCCGCGCACGCCCTTGAGCTTCGATTGGCGCGCCGCTTCGAGCAGCAGTTTGGCCCCGCTGCTGTAACCGGAGAGCGCCCGTTCGGCCTGTTCCAGCACTTCGGCCTGCGCTTTCAGGCGGGCCAGGTCGGTTTGGCGGGCGGAACGCGTGTCGAGCAGTTGCTTGCGGGCGGTTTCGGCTTGCGAAAGGCGCTCGCGCTGACTTTGCAGGGCGGCTTCGGCAGATTGGCGTTTCTCCTCGGCGGCGCGGCGGGCTTCCACCGCGGCCTGCCAGCGGGCTTCGGCAGCCAGCACGTCCTTTTCGGCGGCGGCCAGGGCCTGCCCGGCGGTCTGGAGGCTCTGCTGCTGGCGCTGCGCCTGGGCCTCGCGTTCGGCCAGGCGCGCCTGCAACTGGCCCTGGCGTCCGCCAAGCTGCGAGAGATTTTGCCGCGTGCGCTGCAAATCTTCTTCCACCAGGGCGCGCTCGGCCTGGCGTTCTTGCAGGGCTTTGCGGGCAGATTGGGCCTGGGCGCGGGCCTCGGCCAGTTCAGCCTGGCGGGTTTGGACATCTTGCGTGGCAGTTTGCAGGCGTTCGCCAAGCAGGGAGAGTTCTTCTTCCAGGCGGGCGCGTTCGGCGGCGAGGTTTTGCTGCTGCCCGGCCAGGGAGCGCTGGCGTTCATCGGCCACGGCCAAATCGCGGCTGACGGTTTCGCGGCGAGTGTGCAGCGCTGACAGTTGGCGATGCCACGAGTTGAGCCGCCCGCGCAGGCCAGAAATCTGGTCGCGGGCGGCGGCCAGTTTTTCGTCCAGGCCGGCGTAGGCGCGGCGGGCTTCTTCGAGGGCGGTTTCCTGGGTGTGGGCGGCTTCGCGGGCCTCGGTTAGCTCCGCCTGGGCGTGATGCCAGTGATAGCCGTACCAATCGCGCAGGATGACGCGCAGGTCGGCCTTGATTTGTTCGTATTCCTGCATGCGCCGGGCGGCGCGTTCGAGGCTTTTCAGGCGCGGCAGCAGTTCGGCCAAAATATCTTGCACCCGTTCGAGGTTGTGACGCGTGGTCTCCAGGCGGCGCAGCGATTCTTCGCGGCGCGAGCGGTACAGCCCAATGCCGGCGGCCTCCTCGAACAGACGGCGGCGCTCGTCAGCCTTGATCGAAAGCGCCGTATCTACCAACCCCTGGCCGATGATGGTATAGGTGCGCTCGGCCAGCCCCGATTTGGCCAATAGCTCAGACACGTCACGCAGGCGCACGCGCTGTCCGTTCAGCAGGTATTCATTTTCGCCGTCGCGGTAGGCGCGGCGGGTGATGGCTACTTCTGTAAAGTCAATCGGCAGCCAGCCTTCGGTGTTGTCGAAAATGACCGTGGCCGAGGCCATGCTGGCGCGCGGGCGCTGCTCGGAACCGGCAAAGATCATGTCCTCGGTCTTTTTGCCGCGCAAAAGTGTGAACGACTGCTCGCCCAGCACCCAACGCAAGCTGTCGGCAATGTTCGACTTGCCCGACCCATTTGGCCCGACGATGGCGGTGACGCGCTCGGAGAATTGAAATTCGGTGCGCGCGGCAAAGGTTTTATAACCATGAAGTTCGAGGGATTTTAGACGCATTTAGAATTGCAAACGAATGTGAGATTGCCAGACCGTTTTCAAGCGAAGCGCATCATCTGATGTCACCCGGCCCAACCGCGTCCGCGCCATCCAGCCAAAGGATCAGCACCGGGCGTTTTTTTGCGCCACGGCCATCGGTATAAGGGACTTCGGCGACCCAAAAATCACCCGGTTGGATCATCGTATAACCCTTCATCTTCGGGAGCGTATCCGTTTAGAAAAGCACTATGATCGCGTATTCGATAAGCGCCAGTGGCTAACGGCTGGAAGGTGATCAACCATCGCCCCGGCTTTAAATGCTCCGTCAACGATAGGGGCAGGGTCAGTTTGTCGTCTGGCCCGAGTTCAACTTCGTACGAAAATTCGACAATCTCGCCTTTCATAGGGCATCCTAACCCGCATAAAGCGGAACAACCAGGGTACAAAGCCAGAAAATTCTTGTTTTTTGTGCAAAGGCATCAGGGGTTAGACCCTTTCACACCAAGCTGAAATCCATTATACCAACCTACCCCAACTCAATTTTATCCAGCGCAGCTTGCGCCGCCGACTTGGCCGCGGCACTCTTGCTGGGCCCGTGGCCGCGGGCAAATTCTTCCTTACCCAGCATCACAGCCATCTCGAAGACGCGCTCATGCTCTGGGCCGGTGATGCCCACGGTGTGGTAGACCGGCGAGCCGTAGCCGTTGGCCTGCGCCCATTCTTGCAAGCGGCTTTTGGGGTCGCTGTCGCGCCCGGCGGTATCTAAAACGGCGTGGGCCGATTTGAGCAGCGGTTCGACGAAGGCGCGCACGGCCTCCAGGCCCTGGTCGAGGTAGATTGCCCCCACCAATGCCTCGAAGGTGCAGCCGAGCAGCGCTGAACGATCACGCCCGCCGCCCGCCGATTCGCCATAGCCCAGGCGCATCACCGGGCCGAGTTCGATCTGCCGGGCGTATTCGGCCAACTGGTTGTTGCCCACCAGCCCGGCGCGCAGACGCGTCAGGCCGCCTTCTTGCAGATCGGGGAAGCGGTTATACAGCCACGCGCCGACCAAAAAATCGAGCACGGCATCGCCTAAAAATTCCAGGCGTTCGTTATCTTCGAGCGCTTCGGGATGCTCGTTGACATACGAGCGGTGCGTGAGTGCCCGCGCCAGCAGGCGATGATCTTTGAATTGCAGCCCCAAGTGACAGGCAATATCCGGGAGAGTCCACTTCTCCCGGTTCTCCTGAGTACGCATCTTTTCCTCCTGGAACCCAGGGAACCCCAGACGCCCTCCCCAAGGCGGGAATCTGGCATTCCATGATTTCCAAATTTCGTTATTCGAAAATCGTTGTTCGTAACCGGTGATGCTTTTTATGCGAATTACGAATGACGATTTTCGAATAACGAATGACGATTTTCGACTTACAAATACTTCCTGATCACCACCACCGCATTATGACCGCCAAAACCGAAGGCGTTGCTCATCGCCAGGGTGATCGGCTGACGGCGGGCTTCGTTGGGGACGACATCCAGGTCGCAGACGGGGTCGGGGGTCTGGTAGTGGATGGTGGGCGGGATGATGCCCTGGCGAATGGCCTGCACGCAGAAGATAGCTTCGACCGCGCCGGTGGCGCCCATCATGTGGCCGGTCATAGATTTGGTGGATGAAACGGGGATATTATACGCCCGTTGGCCGAGGGCGGCCTTGATCGCTTTGGTCTCGGCGGCGTCGTTGAGCGGGGTAGACGTGCCGTGGGCGTTGATGTAACCCAGTTCATCAGCGTTGGCCGCGGCGGTTTCGAGGGCCAGCTTCATCGCCCGAGCGCCGCCCAGCCCATCTTCATGCGGGGCGGTGATGTGGTAGGCGTCGGACGTCGAGGCGTATCCGGCAAATTCGGCCAAAATCTCTGCCCCGCGGGCGCGGGCGTGGCTTTCACGCTCCAGCACCAGCGCCCCGGCCCCTTCGCCCATCACCAGGCCGTCGCGGTTCTTGTCGAAAGGTTGCGGGGTCATCGAATAATCGTCGTTGCGACGCGAGACTGCACCAATGCGGTCGAAGGCGGCCACGCCCACCGGGCCAATCGGCGCATCACTGCCGCCAGCCACCACCACATCGGCCATGCCGGCGCGCAGCATCATCCACGCCACGCCCAAGCCATCCGACGCCGAAGCACAGGCCGTGACAACGGAATAGGCCGGGCCTTGCAGTCCAAAATCGAGCGAGATGGTGGCCGCCGCGCCGTCTGAAATGAACATGGGGATCATAAACGGGCTGACCCGTCGCGGGCCTTTTTCGTTGATCAGGTTGCTGTTTTCGACCAGTGTATTCAACCCGCCAATGGCCGATGAAAAGACCACTCCAATGCGCCCGGCGTTTTCTTCCGTCACCTGCAAACCCGATTGGCGGATAGCCTCCTGCGCGGCGGCGGTGGCAAAGTGGCCGTAGCGGTCGCGGCGGCGCACTTCGGTAGCCGCCATATAATTTTCGGGGTTGAAACCCTTCACCTCGCAGGCGATCTTGATCAACATGGCGCTAGAGTCCACCACCGTGATCGGGCCGGTGGTCGCTTTGCCGTTGATCAGGCTTTGCCAGCTTTCCTGCACATTCAAGCCGGTGGGGTTGACCGTGCCCATGCCGGTAATGACGATGCGTTCCATATTGCCTCCAAATTATCCAAATTTCAGCCCAGAGCCGGTCAGCACGACGACCACCGGGTCGGGCAGTGCGTTTGCCAACTGCTCGAAAGCGCACCAGGCGATGGCCGAGGTTGGCTCTACATAAAACCCCCGCCGGGCAAGCTGGTCGCGGGCGGGCAAAATGGATTCTTCGGGGACGGCTACGAACTGCCCGCCGCTGGCTTCGACGGCGGCGATGACCGCCTCGCCGCGCAGCGGGTTTTTAACGCGCACCCCTTCGGCCAGCGTGGCTGATTCGGTCACACGCAGCAGGCCGGCGCGGCCAAAGGTTGCCAGCGTCCATAGCGGCGCGCACGCCTGCGCCTGCACGCCGATGAGCTGCGGGGCGTTCTCGATCAATCCAGCTATACGCAGGTTCTCGAAGCCGCGCGCGGCCCCCAGCAGCAGCCCGCCCTGCCCCGCCGGGACGATCACCGCCCCCGGCGCGCCGCCGAGCTGTTCGACGAGTTCGTAGGCCAGGGTGGCATAGCCGGGCAGGTTGAAGGGCAGCCAGGCGTGGCTGGCGTAGGGCGTGGCTTTACGCAGCAGGCCGCCATCGGCTTCCTTGAGCGCGGCGTCAGCGGCATTGGCCCGCGGCCCCGGCACGGCGATCACTTCAGCGCCGTAGGCTTCGATCTGGCGGCGCTTCGGCCCCGAGGCGGCCTCTGGCACGAAGACACGCGCCTTGATCCCGGCCCGGGCGGCGTAGGCCGCAAAGGCGGCTCCCGCATTGCCAGAGGAATCTTCGATGGCCTCGGTCACGCCGCGCCCGGCCAAAAAGCTGACCAGCGTGGCGGCGCCGCGGTCTTTGAAGGAGCCGGTGGGGTTGTGGTATTCGCACTTGACCGCCACGCGCCGCCCGCAGGCCTCCAGCCAGATCAAGGGGGTGTTGCCCTCGCCGAGCGATACAACCGGGGCATCCCCAGGGAGGTTGAAGGCGGAACGGTAGCGCCAGATGCCGGGAAGCGCAGGTTGCAGGTTTGCAGGTTGCAGGTTTGCAGGTTGAGGAAAATCATACAGGGCGCGGCATTTGGGGCAGCGGTAGGGCGTGCCGGTGGCGGGGTAGGGGCGGTGGCAGTTGAGGCAGGAGGGCATGGGGCAGGCTTAAAGGTCGGAGGGGGTGGGGGTGTAGGGGCCTTCGACCCATTCTTCGCCGGTGGGGGTGATTTCTTTTTTCCAGATCGGGACGATTTCTTTGAGGCGGTCTATGCCGTAGCGGGCGGCCTCGAAGACGCCCGTGTCGCGGTGGGCAGCCGAACAGGCGATCAGCGTGGTGGGTGTGCCAGGCCCGAGGCGGCCCAGGCGCTGAACGATGGCGATGCCTTCCACCGTGGGCCAACGCTGGCGGATTTCGTCGGCCACCTGCTGCATTTTGGCCTCGGCCATGGGGACGTAGGCTTCGTATTCGAGGGCGGTGGTCTGATGGGGGTTGTCGCGGGTGGTGATGGCGCGCACCGTGCCGGTGAAGAGGACGACCGCGCCGGTGGTGGGGAGCGTGATGTGGGCGGTGAGGGCGTCGAGGTCGAGGGTGGATTCGGTGAGGAGCAGGAGGGTGGGGAGAGAGGGTGACAAGGTGAGAGGGTGAAAGGGTGAAAGGGTGGTTAGCCGCCGGAGACGGGGGGGAAGAGGGCGATTTCGGCGTCGGGGGGGATGGGGTCGTCGTCGAAGGCGTAGTGGCGGTTGATGGCGACCAGGGCGGTGGGCAGGCTGGGTTGGAGTGCGGGGAAGCGTTCGGCCAGCAGGGCTTTCAGGTCGCGCACGCAGGCTTCGGGGGCAAGGGGCAGGTCGAGCTGGCGCGTGCCGGCGCGTTCTTTGAGGGTGGCGAAGAAGAGGATTTTAGTCATGCGGTTCGAGGAAGATATCGCCGCTTTTGCCGCCGCGCTTTTCGACCAGGCGGATGTTGCCGATGCGCAGGGTCTTCTCGGCGGCTTTGGTCATATCGTAGAGGGTGAGCGCGGTCACCGAGACGGCGGTGAGCGCTTCCATCTCGACGCCGGTCTTGCCACTGGTGCGCACGGTGGCGGTGATCTGCACGCCGGGCAGGGCATCGTCGAGGTCGAGGCGCACGGAGACCTGGGTGAGCGGCAGGGGGTGGCAGAGGGGGATGAGGTCGGCGGTGCGCTTGGCCGCCTGGATGCCGGCGATCTGTGCCACGGTCAGTACATCCCCTTTTTTAATCGCCCCATCGCGGATCAACGCCAGCGTTTCAGGCCGCATAGACACTTCGCCTTTGGCAACGGCAATGCGCTCCGTGTCGGGTTTTGCGCTAACATCTACCATGTGGGCGCGGCCGTGTTCGTCGAGGTGGGAAAGGGTGGGCATGGGGGGATTATACAGCGTAACGCTCCGCCATGCGCTGTAAGGTGTTGATACCGCGCAGGGTGGCCGGGCGCTGGATGGTCTTCTCCAGCACAGCATTGGAGAAGGTGGATTCGCGCTGCTTTTTGCGGCACAGCCAGTAGATTTCGCGCCCGTGGACGTGAAAATCGTCTATTTCTGTGCGCAGGGCGATCAATTTTTGGATGGCAGCCTCATCGAGCGGCGCGGCGATGAAGGCAATGTTCAGGGCGGCGGCGTTTTGCATCTGTTCGGGCGGAAAGGGCTGGTAAGCGGTTACGGCAGCCAGTTCGGCAGGCGCGCGCAGGAATGTGGCAACGGCATATCCCAGGCGGGCCTGCAATTCGGTTTCGATGAGCGCAGTGAGGGCCGCGGCATCACCGGCATCCGCGTCAAAGATCACGTTGCCGCTGGCGATGAAGGTTTCCACGCTGGCAAAGCCCATTTCCTGAAAAATCTGGCGCAGGGCATCCATTTTGACGGTGTGACCGCCGACATTGATGGCACGTAAGAAAGCGATCCAACGCAGCATAGAAGCTCCTGAAAAACACGTAGCACAGGATTAATCCTGTGCTACGATGATAAACCGATGCAATTCTTGCTCAGACGAGTTTCGCCGTCAACTTGATCTCCGCTGCGGCCAGCACTTTGGAGACCGGGCAGCCGGCTTTGGCGGCGGCGGCGTGTTCCTGGAAGGCTTCGTTGCTCAGGCCAGGCACTTCGGCCTCGCTGACCAGTTCGATCAGGCTGATGGTGGGGCCTTCGGTCAGATGGACGGCGGCGGTGGTGCTGATGCGGGTGGGCGTGAAGCCGGCCTTGGTCAGCAGCGCCGAGAGGAACATGGAAAAGCAGCCGGCGTGGGCGGCGGCGATCAGTTCCTCGGGGTTGGTGCCCTGCCCTGATTCAAAACGGGAGGCGAAGGTGAACGGGCCTTCGTAAGCGCCACTGGCGAGTTTCATCGTGCCAGCGCCTTCCTTCAACGTGCCCTGCCAAACTGCGGATGAAGTACGAACTGCCATAATCAAATTTCCTTTCTTTTCGGTGAATGTTTATGCCCCCGCCAGTTGATACTGCGTTGGCTTGGTTTGCTCGATGCGTTCAATTTCGCGGCGCGCTTCAAGGTCGAGTTTCACCGTGGTGGTATACCAGGGCAGCGAGCCATCGAAATGTCCGTTCAACTGAAACTCGACCGCTTCGACAATTTCCACGAAAGTCATGCGGCTGCGCTGACGCAAAGCCGTCAAGATGGCATTGCGCGTTTGATCGTATTTTGCCTTGCTGATTCGGACACCCTGCTTGCCCAAGGGGTGAATGGTGAGGATTTTTTCGTCCATGCGGCCCTTCCTGATTATTTTCGGATAATTCATACCAATTTTATCATGTTTATTTGAATATCGTTCAGGAATCGTCGCGCTGCACCAGGTTGAGAAAAATGTCTACCAGGCACGGGTCGAAATAACGACCGGTCTCTTGCTGGAAATAATCCACCACTTGCCCATGCGCTAACGCCGGGCGGTAGGGGCGGTCTGAATTGAGCGCATCCCAGACATCTACCAGGGTGAAAATGCGCGCCGCCACGGGAATATCTTCGCCGCTCAGGCCGCGCGGATAGCCTGTGCCATCCCAATGTTCGTGGTGGCAGTAGGGAATATCGAGGGCTTTGCGCAGAAAGCTAATGTTTTGCAGCAGTTGGTAAGCAAAAACCGGGTGCTGGCGCATGATCTCCCACTCTTCAGGGGTGAGCGGGCCGGGTTTGTGCAAGACCGCATCAGGCACGCCCAGTTTGCCAATATCGTGCAGCAATGCGCCGCGGTGGATGTGAACGCGCTCTTCTGCGGGAATGCCGATCATCTCTGCCATGCGCAGCGTCAACATGACCACCCGGCGGCTGTGACCGGCGGTTTCGCGTTCGCGCAGTTCCAGGGCCTTTGCCCAGCCTTCCAGGGTCGTATCATAGGCGCGGGATAATTCGGCAGTGCGCTGAAAAACCATGTCTTCCAACGAATGATTCCAATGTTCCAATTGCAGGCGCTGCTCATAGAGGTTGATAAAAACGCCCACCTTGCTCAGAAAGATATCGGGCATAAAAGGCTTGCTGATAAAGTCCACCGCGCCCACGGCATAACCCTGACGCTGATGGTCTTCATCGGAGAAAACCCCGCTAAAAAAGATCACCGGCAATTGGGACGTGTTCTGATTGCTGCGCAAAAGCGAGACAAGCTCATACCCATTCATGCCCGGCATTTGCACATCCACCACGGCCAGGCAGAACTCATGCTCTAATGAAAGTTGTAAGGCTTCATCTCCCGATTGGGCTGTAAAGACCTGCACACCGGGCAAATCTTTCAGCAAGCGCTCCACGGCAAACAGGTTTTCACGAACATCATCCACGACCAAAATCCGATAAAAGTGTCCAACAGGCTGTACCATTCTCAACTCCTGAATACCGCGTTCTGGTTTCAATAGTTTACCAAAAGCAACCCGTCAAAGACAATAGCGAGCACAGTTTTGAAAGGTGACTGCCTGGGTATCATCTCAATAAACTGGGCATTCAGTGTTAAAATAGCGTTATGAGCGTCACCCGACCCGATCTCACCCAGCTTGACCCAGGCACGCGGGCCTACATCGAATTTCTCGAAGGCGAACTGGCCCGTTTGCGCGCCGTCCAGGCCATTCAAGCGCGCAAACCAGTGCCGCCGCCTGTGCGCAATGCCAGCGACGGCGAAGCCCCCTTGCCGCCGCTGCAATTGAATGAACCCCCCACGCACATCAACGTCATCGCCATCACCGGCAATGGTATCGCCAAGCGCACCACACGCCACCAGTACAGTCGTCAACGGCGGGGCGGCATGGGCATTTTCGACCTGGATACCCCGGAAGAAGACCCGGTACGCGTGCTGTTGACCGCCGAACCGGAACGCCACCTGCTGCTGTTTACCAACCAGGCGCGCGCCTTCCGTCTGCCGGTGACGCAAATCATCGAGGGCGAAGTGCGCTGCAAGGGGCAATCTATCCTGGGTAAGTGGGTGCTGCAACCCGATGAACATTTCATTGCGGCCCTGCCCGATGAAGCCCAGGGCGCGGTGGCGCTGCTCAGCCAGGATGGCTTCGTACGCTACCTGCGCCACCACGTTTTTGGCGAATACATGAAACCCGGCACGGCCATGTTTGAGACGCGCAAATTCGGGCCATTAACCGCCGCCTGCCGCACCCCTGGCGATGCCGACCTGCTGGTGGTCAGCACATCGGGCAAGGGGATTCGCTTTGCCGAGAAGCTCATCCCCCCCCAGGGCGGGCTGGGGCTGCGGGTGGAAAGCGGCGACCGGGCCGTGGGGATTGTTTCGGTGGTGGATGAAAGCCAGGTCTTCCTGGCTGATGCAGAAGGCCGTGGGACAATCCGTGTGATGGGCAACTTTACGGCCAATAAATCGGCTGGCGGCGGGGGGAAGATCATTATGAACAGCAAAGACCTGATCACCGCCCTGGCCGTACAACCAGGCGACGACATCTTCATGATCTCGAAACTGAGCAAGATCATCCGTTTCATGGCCGAGGAAGTGCCGCCCAAAGACGGCAATGTGCAGGGGGTCAACTGTATGTCACTGCGAGGCGATGCAGTGGTGACGGCCATGGTGACGAAGTAAAAACGAACCTCCCAGGTCAACAAAACCTGGGAGGTTTTTTATGCCGCCAGCCGGAAAAACCATTTAACGCATCACCACAGGCAGCGCAATCCAAAAACGGGATAGCAAACGGAATGTGGCCGCCAGCGGGTCGTGATCGGCGGCGCGCCAGGCCAGCGTGCCATCTTCGGCGTAGGCGGCGTAGGGGTGGTCGGCGTTGAAGTGCAGCGGGGCAAAGGCCAGCAGTTGGCGCAGCAAGGCTGGCGAGACGAGGATATGGTCGAGTACCTGCGAAACGCCGTGGTAGATGTAACTGTATCGTTCGGCAGGCGGCAGCGTGTACCAGGTATCGGTCAGGTTGCCGCTGGCGGTCAGAGCGGCCAAAGGGGGCGAGTCTTCATAATCGTTCAGGTCGCCCAGCACAATCACCCATTCCTGGCCCTGCGCCGCCAAAGCATCCACCTGGGCAGCCAAAAATTCGGCTTCGGCCAGGCGCATGGCATCTGATAGCGCGCCGCCCAGCTTGGATTTCAGGTGGTTGGCGATGATGACAACCTGGCGGGCGGTGTCAGAGATAGCCAGCGTGGCGGTCAGCACCACCGGGCGGCGCGGGAAGGTGGGATACATCGCCTGCGCCCGGCAGTCGGCCCACAGCGGGTCGTAGCTGGCGGCGGTAGAGCCAGCGGGCGAACAGCTTTGCCAGGTCGTCCAGGCCGCCTGGGTAATCACGTCTGAACGCCACAACAGGGCCACCGAGATGCCGTGGCTGGCCGGGGAGTAGGCGTAATCATACGGATACCCTGCCGCGGCCAGGTCGCCGATGAAATCGGCCATCACCGCGGTGGGCGAAATCTCCTGGATTGCCAAAATAGTGGGGCCGTTCATCTGCTGGATGGTTTTGACGATTTTATCGAGCTTGCTGCCAGTCGAATCGAAATTGTAGGTATTGAACGTAGCCACGCTAAACTGCCCGGCGGCGGGCGCATCCCAGGTTGGCGGGCTGGCAGGAAGCGGCTGCGTGTACACGGGCGTCCAGAATTCGCCGGGCTGCGTGACGGCCATGTAGCCGCCAAATGACCAGGTGAACGGCCCGGCAAACGGCGCAATGACGCTGCCGACGCTCAACGCGGGCGGGAATTTACCGCCAAAACGCAGCCAGTGACGCACGCCAAAGGTCATGCCCTCCTGCGGCGAGCCGCGCAGCACGCGCCTTACTGCCTGATCGCCAGGGATGACCGTCACCGCGCCATAGCTGGTGGGGCCAACCACGGTGGCCGTCTGCGGCAGGCTGACCAACATGCCTTCGAGCGCCTCGAAGTAAGCCGCGCCGGCCAGCGGGCCGCCAACCGGCTGCAACCGGGTGGGGGTCAACGCCACGCCGCCGCCCAACACCTGATAGCCAGCACCGTAGGGCAGTTTGATCTGCGTCAGGCAGTCCAGCGGGCAGGCAGCGCCATCGTACTCGTCAAATTCCTGCACCGTTCCGGTGACAATCACCCACTCGCCAATGGCGACATCGGCAAACCCGTTGACGAAGATGCCGTCGGAAGTGGCCGGGTTGCCATCGCCCAGCGGGTCTTGCAAAAAGAAGCCATCGAAGATGCCGCCCGCCGAGTAATTGCCCTCGAACAGACCCACCACCACCCCTTTGGCGGTGACGGCCTGGCCTTCCAGCGGCGATGTGGGGCCATCGCCCTGGATGAGGGCGATGGGCGTGGTCTCGCCAACCACCGTCAGCCGCGGCGCGCCGAGGGTGGGCGTGAGCCAGTTGGCGGCGGTCATGGTGTAGTGGGCATTCCAGATCGGCGCGCCGAGGGTGGTCGTTGCCACGACCACGAAGCGCACCTGGGCCTGGCCCTGGTCGGGCAGGCTGGCGAGCGGCCAGGAGAGCGCGCCGGCCTCCAGGCTGCCGCCATCCAGCACGGCGGCGAGGGCGGCGTTGGCGGGCAGCGCATCGGTAATGACGATGCCGGTGAGGGGCTGTCCGGTGAAGTTTTGCAGGGTGAGGGTGTAGGTGAAGGGCGCGCCGGGTGGCACATAGGGCGGGGCCGCTTTGGTCAGGATGGGCGTCTCGCGGTGGGGGGCGATGTCAGCATCGCAGCGGGGTTGCAGTTGGTATTTGCCGAAGGCATACCAGCCGATGCCGCGGGCGAAATTCAGGCGTTGGCCGACAATCGGCTGAAAGGTGAGGTCGCCATCCATGCGGCCAAAATCGTCGGCGGTGGCGGGCTGGCCGTCGTTGCTGAAGCGCCATTCGGCGACGACGGGGTCGTAGCTGGTGATGACGACATCGCGGAACTCGATCAACACGCTTTCCCAGGCTTCGGCCTGCGTGGCCGAGATGAACTGGCCGGTCTGCAAGGGCGTCGCGGCGGGCAGCGGGTGGCTGGCGCGGCTCACCTGCAAGGCGTGGGGGGCCTGGCGGATGTTGATTTCGGTCATGCCGTGATATTCGGCGATCTCGCCGAGCAGACGCACGAAGGCGCCGGCGGGGATGTGCTGCGCGGCGAAGGCCTCGCCCTGGTACACCATCAGGCCATTCCACGCCCCGCCGTCGGGATGGGCGATGACGAAGTTGTTTTGCGCTGTGCCGATCTCGCCGGGTTCGGCTGTAACCACGCCTTCGACCCAAACGACCTGCCCGGTGTAGAGCGAGGCATCGTCGGCCAGGGGATCGGGGATATGTTGAATGTCGTAAAGGGGGATGAGCGGGTAGATGTGGGTGTGGGCGGCGGCGGTGTTGTTGGCGGGGTCGTCGCCGGGGGCAGCGGTGTGGGCGATGATGTGGTTGGTCAGCCGCGTGCCGCCGGGCAGGCTTTGGCTGACGAGGACGGTGACGGTGAACCCCCAGGAGCTATCGGGCGGCAGGTCAGGCAGCGACCAGATCACCTGACCGGCGGTGAGGAGGGGCGCGGCGCCGCTGGTATCGGCCAGGTAGGTGGCGCTGATGGGCAGTGTGTCGGTGAGGGTCAGGTGGGTGGCGCTGATGGTGCCGCGCGTGGTGAGGGTGATGGCGTAGGTCAGCGTCTCGCCGCTCACGCCGTAGGAGGCGGCCGATTGGGCGACGGCGAGTTCGAGCGGGCTGATGCGGGTGACGACGGGTGCGCCGAAGGTGGGCGTCAGCCAATCCGTCGAGATGATGGCGTAGGCGCTGTTGGTGATGAGGCCGCTTGCCGGGGCGATCACGGTCAGGGTGCGTGTGAGTGCGGCGCGGGCGGGCAGGGTGGGCAAAGCCCAGGAGGTGACGATACTGCCGGTCAGCACACCGCCGTCAGATGCGCTCAGGAAGGTGAGGTTGGCGGGGAGGGTATCGGTGAGCGTGGCCTGGCCGAGGGGGATGCCGGTGCTGTTGGTGATGACGAAGGTGTAGGTGAAGGTTTGGCCCGGTGAAACCTGCGGCGGGGCAGACTTGGTCAGATCGAGGCCGGGCAGGGCGAAGGTTTGCCCGGTGTTGACGGCATGGTAGGTGGCGAGGAGCGGGCCGGCCCAGGTGAAGTGGTTGGCGCGCTGGCCGCGCCCGCTCAGTTGCAGCGAGTGGCCGAGGGGGGTGGCGTTGCTTTCGGCCGCGCCAATATCGGTGCTGGTGAGGCCGGCAGCGAGGCCGTCGGTGGCGGTCAGCACGCCTTCGTAGCTGATGAATTGCACCACCACGTTGCCGGGGGCCACCAGCGCCAGGCCGTCGTTGGGCCCATTTTGCAGCCCTGGCAGGGCAAAAAAGCGCGTGCCGAAGCCGTTTTGCTGGTCGGGCAGCGCGCCGTCGAGCGGCAGGGTGTCGTAGACCACGCCGCCGTTGCCATTGTAGGCCAGCAGCGTCCAGCCGGTGAGGTCGAGATCGGCGGGGCCGGCGATCTCGACGCCTTCCTGGGCATCGCTGCTGAGGTTGTCGTAGTGCAGTTCGTTGATGAAAACATCGCCAGTGTGCGCCTCCAGGCTGGCCGCCTGTGCGCCCAGGTTGGCGATCTGGCCCCAGGCCCACAAGGCGGCAACGGCCAACACCCAGGGCAGGCTGCAATGCAGCAGCGAAGTCAGAAATGCTCGTTTCATCATCCCTCCCATGTTTTGAAAATTGAATCGGGTGCATTCCATCTGAGTTGGGCTGCTGGTTTCGACTGCGAACGAAGTTCGCCATCAACCAGCGTCGGTTGAGCTTGTCAAAACCGATTTTCAACGCAAGTGAAACACTCCCAATTGCATCAGGCGGTATGCACAACTAACACTTATTTTAAGTGCTTGTCATTTCATATTAGGTGTAGCTATAATGGCATAGTGGCGGCATTTGTAGATAGTCCCATCGCAAATATTCAGCCAAACTTTGGGCCGATTATATGGGATGGCGCACGTTTTGTGTGATGCGCGTTTCGCGGGAGGTTTTGGATGTGTTCGAGTAAAACGTTAATGTTCGTGGGGGCGGGATTGTTGTTTGTGGTGGCATTGCCGCTGATCTTGCTTGGATTGTTATTTTTGATCGCATCGGGAAATGGGGATGCGCAGGCTGCGGGGCGTTTTGTGGTTGGTTTGTTAATCTCATGCGTCAGCGTGCTGATGATCGCGGGCGGGGTGGTGTTGGCGTGGCTGGCCCTGCGTCCGCAGCCGGGCAGTACGACGCAAAACGTGACCCTGAAAGTGGACCTGCCCGGCGATGTGAACCTGGAAACGATGAAATGCCAGTCGTGCGGCGGCGTGCTGACGATGGATAACATTCAGATGGTGGCGGGTGCGCCGGTGGTCAACTGCCCCTATTGCAAAACAACCTATCAACTGACCGAAGAGCCGAAGTGGTAGGTGCGGAGGGATTATGAAAAAAAGGTATCTGGCGATTTTTCTTTTCCTGGGCTTCCTGATGGCGTGGGTGGGCCGGGCAGCAGCGCAAACCTATTATTTTCAGGTGCCGAGCGCCACCGTCCACGCCTTTTGGAATCAGGATGGGACGCTTGCCTTGGATTACGTGTGGGTTTTCGAGAACGAATCGAGCGACCCGATTGAATATGTAGATATGGGCCTGCCGAACAGCCATTTCGACATCAGCAGCATCTACGCTGATGTTGACGGCAAGGCCATCAGCATCTCGAAAAGTGAATACCAGGGAGATGGTTCGGGCGTGGCGTTGGTGTTGGGGCAAGAATCGATTCCTTACGGCCAAACCGGCAGCGTCCACGCCTATGTCGGCGTGATCAAACAGGTGATTTATCCTGATGACGACGACGAAAACTATGTCAGCGCCGTCTTCGGTACGACCTGGTTTGGCTCATCGTATGTGCATGGCAACACAGACCTGACCGTGGTCTTTCACCTGCCGCCTGGCGTGCAGCCAGACGAGCCGCGTTGGCACAAGCCGCCGGCGGGCTTTCCTGAAAGCCCCGAAACCGGCTTCGACGCGGAAGGCCGCATCACCTACACCTGGCGCAACGCCAACGCCAACAGTTACAAGGCCTATCAGTTCGGCGCATCCTTCCCCAAAAACGATGTCCCCGAAGATGCCGTGGTACGTGTTTCGTTTTTTGAAGTGCTGATCGGCGGCGTGGTAATGGCGGTTGGCAGCATGGCGCAATGTTGTGGGCCTTTGTTCATTATGGGTCTGGGCATTGGCATCCCCATCTTGACCATTCTCAGCGACCGCAAGCGCCGCAAGCAATATCTCCCGCCGAAAATCTCCATCGAAGGGCATGGCATCAAGCGCGGCCTGACGGCGGTGGAAGCCGCCGTGCTGATGGAACAGCCGGTAGATGTGGTATTGACGATGATCCTGTTCGCCCTGATCAAGAAAGACGCGGCCGAAGTGATCTCGCGCGAGCCGCTGGAAATCAAACCGATGGAACCGCAGCCCGAAGGACTGCGCGGCTACGAGACCGAATTTTTGGCCGCCTTCAAAGAAAAAGGCGCCGAACGCCGCCGCGCCATGCAAACGACCATGATCAACCTGATCAAAAGTGTGACCGAAAAAATGAAAGGCTTCAGCCGCAAAGAAACGATCACGTACTACAAAAGCATCACCGAAAAAGCCTGGGCGCAGGTGGAAGCCGCCAATACCCCCGATGTGAAGAGCCAAAAATTCGACGAAGTGATGGAATGGACGATGCTCGACCGCGACTTCAACGACCGCACACGCGATGTCTTCCGTCAGTCGCCGGTGTTCGTGCCGATGTGGTGGGGGCGCTTCGACCCTGGCTTTGAAAAACGCAGCACCATGACGGTGCCTTCTGCCGGCGCGCGGCCGGTTGCCCTGGGCGGCGCGCGGGTGCCCGGCTCTGAGTTTGCCGCATCCATCGTCACCGGCATCGAGGGCTTTGCGGGCGGCGTGATCGGCAATGTGACCGATTTCACCAATCGGGTGGTCGGCGTGACCAACCCATTGCCGAAAACATCTTCGGGCAGCGGCAGGTATCGCAGCGGCGGCAGCAGTGGTGGGCGCAGTTGCGCCTGTGCCTGCGCCTGCGCGGGGTGCGCCTGCGCCTGCGCCGGTGGTGGACGCTGACGTGAACATTGCACGCCTCACCCACATCACCCCCGAAGTGGTGGCCGCTTTCGAGCGGTTGATCCCGCAGCTTTCGCCCACGGGCATCCCGCCAACCGCGGCAGAACTCGAGGAGATTGTGGCCTCGCCCAATGTGTCGCTGTATGTGGCCCGCCATGAGCAGGGGCACATCGTCGGCTCGATGGCGGTGGCCTTCTACCGCACCCCCACCGCCCTGCACGCCTGGATCGAAGATGTGATTGTGGATGAAGCCGCCCGCGGCCAGGGTCTGGGAGAAGCGCTGACCCAGGCCGCCATCGCAGAAGCCCGGCAGCGTGGGGCCAGGTGTGTCAACCTCACCTCGCGGCCAGCGCGCGTGGCCGCCAACCAACTGTATCAAAAACTTGGGTTCACGCGTTGGGAAACCAATGCGTACCGCTATGATCTTCAGAAAGACCGCTAAATAGCCGCTATGAATCTGTGGCAAACCATCCGCAGCCGTTTCAATGGGCAGGGAAAAAACGGCACACACCCCGCCACCGGACTCCACCCCTATCTCATCGAAAATCCCGGCGAGCAATCACGCGTCCACTTGCGCGTGGATGCCGATGGCAGCGGCGTGCTGCTGATCAATGCCAACCGCGTGCTGCACCTGAACCCGACGGCGGTGCTGATGGCGTATCTCTTGCTCCAGAAGACGCCTCAGGCGCAGGCGGTGAACGTGATCCGTCATGCCTATTCCGTCAGCCATCAGCAAGCCCAAAGCGACCTGCAAACCTTCAACCAGCAACTGTCCGAACTGATCCGCCCGGATGGCGTCTGCCCGCTGCACGAACTGGAACTGGAAACGACCACCCCTTTCAGCGCCCGCCCCTCCGCTCCCTATCGCATGGATTTGGCGCTGACCTACCGCTGCAACAACGACTGCGCCCATTGTTATAACCTGCGCGCAACCAACGCAACCGTCCATGCCGAAACACGAAACACGCCCCACACGGCTGAACTCTCGACAGCCGATTGGAAAGCGGTGATTGGCCGCTGCTGGGATTTGGGCATCCCGCATATCGTTTTCACCGGCGGCGAACCCACTCTGCGCGACGACCTGCCCGAACTGGTGGCCTATGCCCAGGCGAAGGGCCAGGTGACGGGGTTGAACACCAACGCCCGGCGGCTGGCTGACCCACGCTACGTGCAACAACTGGTCGAGGCCGGGTTGGATCATGTGCAAATCACCGTCGAATCGCATGATGCCGATCTGCATGACCACCTGGTGTGCGCCAAAGGGGCCTGGAAACAAACGATAGCCGGCCTGCGCAACGTTTTATCTACACGGCTATATGTGATGACCAACACGACCCTGCTGCAAGCAAACAGTTCCCAACTTGCCGCCACGCTCGATTTTTTAGCCGCAGAAGGCGTGCCCACCGTGGGCTTGAACGCCCTGATCTACGCCGGGCGCGGCGCATCCGTGGGAACTGGCCTGCCCGAAAGCGCCCTGCCGCCTCTGCTCGAAACGGCCCGCCGCAAAACCGACGCCGCCAACCAACGCCTGATCTGGTACACGCCCACCGAATACTGCCGCTTTGACCCGATGGCGCTCGAATTGGGCGTCAAGGGCTGCACGGCGGCGCTGTACAATATGTGCGTCGAACCGAATGGCGATGTGCTGCCCTGCCAGTCGTATTACCACGCCCTCGGCAACCTGCTCGCCGACCCGTGGGAATCGATTTGGAATCACGACCTATCGATCCATTTGCGTGAACGGCGCTATGTCGCCGAGAAATGCCACGAATGCGCCCTGCTGCCCGAATGCGGCGGGGGCTGCCCCCTCAGGAGAACGCCATGACATCCATTCGCCAAGCCTTCCAACGCCTGTTCACCCCACCGCCGGCCCCGGCGGCTGGCACGTATCACTACCAGGCCCCCCCCGATGCCGAGATTCCGTACCGCCTGCATTTGCGCATCGAACCTGATGGCGATGGGGTGCTGATCCTCAACGCCTCGACGGTGATGCACCTCAACCCGACAGCCACCGAATATGCCTACCATATCGTCACCAATACGCCCGACGATGATGCAGCAAGGGCTGTGGCCGCCCGTTACCGCGTGCGCGCCGCGCAGGCCAAACAAGATTTTCGCGACCTCAAAGAACGCCTGAAAACCCTGGTCAGCACGCCCGATCTCGACCCGGTCACCTACCTCAACTTCGACCGCTTCGCCCCCTACTCACAGCCCGTCTCCGCCCCCTTCCGCCTCGATTGCGCCCTCACCTACCAGCTGCCCGCAGGCATCAACCCCGAATATGCGCCCACCAAACGCGTGGATCGCGAATTGACCACCGCCGAATGGAAAACCATCCTCGATAAAGCCTGGCAGGCGGGCATCCCGCATGTCGTTTTCACCGGCGGCGAACCCACCCTGCGCCACGACCTGCCCGAACTCATCCGCTATGCCGAACACCTGGGGCAGGTTTCTGGCCTGCTGACCGATGGCCGCAAACTGAGCGACCCGGCTTACCTGCACGAAATCCTGCAAACTGGCCTCGATCACATCATGCTCAACCTGGCGCCCGATAACCTGGCCGTGGCCGCCGCGCTCAGCAATGCCCTCTCTGCCGACATCGCCCTGGTCGTCCACCTCACGCTCACCCCTGAAAACGCCGCCCGCACCAGTTGGGTGATCGAAAAATTGGCCGAGATGAATATCCGCACGCTCTCGCTCACCGCCACCGACAGCGCCCTGCGTACCACGCTCGAAAACATGCGCGACCATGCCGCAACGCTTGGCCTGACCCTGGTGTGGGACCTGCCCGTTCCCTATTCCACCTTCAACCCCGCCACACTTGAAAGCGCTGCCGAAGAAGCGCCGCCCGATGGCGCCGGGCGCGCCTGGCTCTATGTGGAGCCGGATGGCGATGTGCTGCCAGCACAAGGGGTAAACCAGGTGCTGGGCAATTTCTTGCACGACGCATGGGATGACATCTGGAAAGCCGTAAAGAAATGAATCTGAACGGCGCCACAGGCCGTTTACAATTTTTCCCCAATCAGGAGGCTATCAGCAAGTAAATGAACGACTCACACAAAACCCCCAATCGAAAACCTTATGCCCTCTTCTGGGCCGGTTTCCTGGGCGTGATCCTGGCGATCCTTTTTCTGCAAAGCGCCAGGGGCATGGGCGATGCCCAGGAAATCATCTACGAAGGGCCAGATGCCATCCTGGCCAACCTGGCGGTCGAAACCGTGGTAGATACGCCACGCGACAACAACCAGGTGCAGCCAGGCGGCACGCTGACCTATACCATCCGTTATACCAACACCACCGGCAGCAGCATTGCCAATGTGATCATCTCTGATTCATTAAGCAGTTATCAGGTATTCGACGGCAGCTATACATCTTTCCCCAACATTCCATTAAACCAATTTTCCAACCCTGAAAACCTGATCCTGGAATGGCAACTGCCCACCTTAGGCCCCAATGCCTCGGGAACGATCATTTTCCACACCCGCGTGATTACCTATTATGAGCCAGGCGAAGGTAAGCCCATTCGTTTCCTGGGCAATGCGGTCAAAATCTTCTCGACGCAAAGCAGCATTACCGGCAGCCAGGATGACACGGTGGCGGTTTTATCGGGCCCCATTTTGTCGTTGTCAAAAATTGTCAACCCCAACCCGGTGCTGCCGGGGCATATTCTGGACTATGCCATCACGGTTGCCAACCTCGTGCGCCAGGACTCACTCCCCGCCAACAACATTGTCGTTTCAGATACCCTGCCAGGCAGCACAACCTTCCTGGATGCCGGGCAGGGCGGCAGCTTTGATGAGGAAACCAACCTGGTCACATGGCATCTGGTTGAGCCGCTCTCCCCTGGACAAGAGGTCATCGTCACTTTTCGCGTGGTTGTAAATGTGGACGCGCCCACCGATTCCAACATTGCCAATACCAAAACCAGTTATCGCGCCAGTTCAGATGAAATCAAACTGCTGGCCGTGAATGGCAAGGTCAATGCCAATGTAAAGGTGGCCTCTCTGCTGCAGAAAGCAGCCATCGCGGAGAATATGCTCGGAACGACCCCAAGCGTATTTCCAACCGAAGAAGTGACCTACACGATCACCGTTCACAACCCACACAATGAACCGATCAGCGGCGTGATCGTAACCGATACCCTGCCCGGCGACCCGCTGCCGTTCACCTATGTCCGCCCGGCTTATGGCAGCCCGGCCCCGGCGCAAATCCTCAATGCCGGGCGCGACCTGGTGTGGGTGGTTGACCTGCCCGCCTGGGGCTACACCCAGGTCTCTTTTGTGGTCAGCATCCCGCGCAAAACCATTGTAGACGACAACAAGACCTATAAGTATTATTACAACGAACTGAACGGCTACCACCCCGAAATCCCGTTCAGCCTACAAGATGAACTGGCACGCGTGCGCGTTAATGCGGCGCTGGTGATGGATAAAGAAGTAACGCCCTCAACCATTCAAGCCGGCCTGACCGTCTACTACACCATCACCCTCGAAAACCTGTCTCCCTACACCATCAACAACATCCGCCTGACCGATACCATTGCCGGCGACCCCTTCTTTGGCACCACCCATTATCTGTACATGACCTACGGGCCAGAACCGCTCGCAGGCTACCAATACAACCCGATTATCTGGGAACCCTTGAGCGTGCGTGCGGGTGAAGTGCGGCTGCTCTCTTTTGCCGCCTATGCCGATGGTTCGTGGACGGGGAAATACTGCAATTCGCTCAGCGCCAGTTCACCCGATGCGCACATTCCCGCTCGCAACGGCCGAAGCTTTGCCTGTATCACCATTGACCCGCCGATTCGCATCAACAAAACCGTAGACCCCGAAGAAGTGTATCCGGGTGCTGAGGTTGAATACGAAATCAGCCTGTTGAATGTCAGCGATGTGGGAGACTCATTCACGCTGGATCGCGTCGAAGATTATCTGCCGGAGGGGTTCTATCAGGTCGGCGGCTCGAATGGCAACCCGGCAGTGATCAATATCAACCCGGCCTATACCATTGGCCCCGGCGGCGAATGGATCGGCAGATTCACAGCACGCGTCACCACCGACATTGGCTGTGAAAACCTCCCCGAAACCTACTACAACGAACGCGGCGCGGTGATGCAGCACTATACCCAACCGTTCGATTTTTGGGCCGGCAACGCCACCAAGTTAGCGCCGCTGGTGATCAACCCCCACGTCACCACCGACCTGATCCCCTACCGCAGCACTGTTACCCCAGGTTCGTTTGTCACCTACACCTTCCGGCTCACCAATGGCTCACCCAATACCATCACCAGCGGTAAATTGGTGCTGACGCTGCCACTCGACAGCTATAACGCCATTCGCTATATCCGCATGATTGATGGGAAAGGGCCAAGTTCTATTACGGTTGATAGTAAAGGCCGAGATGTCATCACCTGGAGCGGACTGACGCTATCCAGCAACAGCAACACCGACATCGTCTTCTTGGTGCAGGTTGTACCCGACCCCGATCAAGAACCTACCACCAACACCCGCACATACGAACCCGAACTGCAAACATCAGCCAACAACGGCTGCCTGGGCAAATTGGGCACCGGCCCCAACCCCCTGGGCGAAGGCAAGATCAAAGTTGACCCTTACCCGGTTGCGCTCACGAAAAAAGCCTTATCGACATGGGTGCCGGTTGATTCATTTGTGGAATATGACCTGGAAATCAACAATAAAGATGGTTATGCTTATGTGATCGATTCACTCATTGATACCATCCCCGCCGGGTTTACCTACGATTCCATGATCATCGGCAACGAGCCGACCTATAACCCCGACACCCGTCAATTGATCTGGTCGGGCCTCACCTTTAACCCGGGCAAAACCAAATGGAAGCTGCGCCTGCGCTCCTCCGCCCTGTTTGGCGATTACACCAACCGCCTATCGGCCATTGATGACGAACTATACTTCCTGCCGGCATACAGCAAGCCCGTCAGCGTGGTGCCAGTGATCGGGATCATCAAGCGCGCCGCGGTAGATGTGGCCTTCCCAGGCTCGGTCGTGCCGTATACCATCACCCTCATCAACGTCAGCGACACCGACTATGGCTCCGTCACCGTGACCGATACCCTGCCAACCGGTTTCACCTACCTGCGAATGTCACCCGAAGGCGATTACCCCGCGCCGATCAGCCTCGGCCCAGGCGGCGCACAACCCGTTTGGGCGAACATCGATCTGCCCAACGAGTGCGGTGAGGAACTCGGCTGTACCGTCGAATTGGCGTTCTGGGCGCTCATCGGCAACAGTGTCCCCGATGGCGTATACTGGAACAACATCACCGCCCACAGCCCCGATGGTTCCTTCCCCAACATCCTGCCCAGCGCCCCCATCTCCGTCACCCGCACCATTGGAGGCGGTAATCTGATTTACCTGCCGATCATCCTGCGCTAAATCCTGCAGAGGTGCGGCGTTTCGCCGCCGCATCTCCGCCCGCCAGGTTGCCATGCCCCTCACCGCCATCAACTGGCACACACGCTTCTTGCAGCAGGCCGCCTGGACGAGCAGCTTACGCCACTATCTCTATCCACGCGCCGGGCTAGCCACTGCCCGGCGCGTTTTGGAGGTCGGCTGCGGCAGCGGGGTACTGCTCGATGAATTGCGCCAACACGCACCCCACATCCACGGCCTGGATATAGATGCCGCCCATCTTAACCTGGCGGCGCGCGGCAACACCCTGCTCACCAGGGCCGATGCCGGCCAGCTTCCCTACGCCAGCCACTCCTTCGAGGTTACCCTGTGCCACTTCGTCCTGCTCTGGCTGCCCGACCCGGCCCAGGCTGTGCGCGAAATGGCCCGCGTCACGCGGCCCGGCGGCAGCGTGCTGGCCCTGGCCGAACCCGATTACGGCGGGCGGATAGATTTCCCCGCCGAATTTGCCACCCTGGGCACGCTGCAAAGCACTGCGCTGCGCCAGCAAGGCGCTGACCCTTGCCTGGGACGCAAGCTGGCCGGCATCTTCCAGCAAGCCGGGCTGCGCCAAATCGAAAGCGGGGTGCTGGGCGGGCAGTGGGCCGCCGAGGCGCTCACCAGCCTGGATTGGGAAGGCGAATGGCAGGTACTGGAAAACGATTTAAAGCAAATGTCTGAAGGCCTCAGCGCTTCAGACATCGCTCACTGGCGCGAACGCGACCGCCAGGCTCGTCGGCGTGGCGAACGCGTGTTGTTCGTGCCGACGTTTTGGGCATGGGGGAAAACGGCCTGACCCCTGCTTACAGTGGACAGCCGCACGAACGGCGGATCACCAGCGAGGTGGGCATGGTGATGGCCTGCGGCGGTTGTTCGGGGTCGGCAATAGATTGCATAAGCAATTGGATGGCTGTTTCGCCCTGTTCAAAAATGGACAGGTTGACCGTGG
>CAZSFD010000023.1:0-58962 GCA_964606085.1 uncultured Anaerolineaceae bacterium | reverse complement strand
GTTTTCGTGACATGCCCCCAATTTACCACATTCTACATCCATGCAACAACGCCGCGGGTTGGCAAAGGAAAGCTGGGCGGTGGGCAGGAGCGCGAACGCCAGGGTGGAGAGCGCCACCAGTTCGAGCCGTGTGCCGCTGAACCCGTGAAAAAGTGGGATAAGGCACACCAGCCACAAAATGCCGCGGAAGTATTGGAAGACCGGGGATTCGGGGGTTTGCATGAGCGCCACGCCAAACTGCTCGAAAAAGCCGTTCAGTTCAGCGGGACCGCCGTAGAAGACGCGCAGTTCTTGCACCTGCCAGGCGATGAAGTAGCCGAAAATCATGTATAGGGCGAAGTAGGCTGCCCCCAACCAGGCGCCATGTTTCAGGGATGAATCTGCCGGGGTAGTGAAGGCAGCCGCCGGGCGAGAGGATTTTGAAAATCCGCCGCATATCCAGGCGACGAGCAGGGAGAACAAGAGCGAGGTCAACAAGCCGCGCAGGATCAGGTTGTAAACCTGAAAGTTGCCGACCAGCAGGGGGAAGGCGTTCAGAAAATAGGCGGTTTCGATCTGGGTCAGGAAAACCTGCGCCCCAAAGGATAATACCAGCAATTGCCCGACGAGCGCCAGCCCCTTGAAGCTGGAGCGCCGCGCCGCCCAAACCAGCACCAGGGCATTGGCGGCGGCATTGAAGGCGAAAGCCGCGCCAGTGGGTAAGAATCCGCTGGCGGTTTTGCCCGCTTCCATGATTTCGGGTGAGAGCGGGGAGATGAATTCGGGGATGATCAGGCTCACCATAAAAGCCAGCATCGCGCCGATGAATTGGAAGAAGATTACCAGGGTGGATTTGACATTCATAACAATCTCCTAACCCGCATAAAGCGGAACGACCATTGATAATGGCCTATCGGCCAAGATTCAGGCTGGTCAGGTGGATAGTTTGACAATGTCATAGTAGGCAAATTTGCTGGTTGACTTGGGTTGAGCTTGTCGAAACCCTTGTCGAAACCAACGGCCACACAGAAATGTGGCATTGTCAAAGTGGTCGGTTGTCTCAGATGCTGTCTGAAAAGTCAGGTGCAACGCACTTCTTTGCCGGTCAAGGCGCTTTTTAGCCTGTTTAGGTTGGCAAATAGCAACGTTTATCAACCAAAAAGTGCGTTGCACCTGTGTCGCAAAGACTTTTCAGACAGCTTCTCAGGATAGGGTGACAAGCACTTGTCCTTGCTTGTTGCCGCTTTCGATGTAGTGGTGGGCGTCGGCGGTCTGTTCGAGCGGGAAGCACTTATCTACGATGGCTTTGATTTTCCCGGCTTCGGCCAGTGCTTTGACCCGTTCCAGGCTGGCAACCTTTTCATCGGCCATGGCGCAGATCACCTTTTTGCGGCTGAAGAATGCTGTCCAGAGCATATCGAAAATTGCCCGGCCCTGGAAGCTGGCATAGAGCAGGAGGCCATCCGGCTTGAGCGCCTGTTGGGCGCGGGCAAACGAAACCCGCCCCAGGATGTCGAAAATCACGTCGTAGGTTTGGCCGTTCTGGGTGAAATCCTGTTTTTTATAGTCGCACACCTTATCCGCGCCAAGCGCTTTGACATAATCGAGGCGAGGCGCGCCACACACGCCGGTTACTTCTGCGCCGTAGTGGTGTTTGGCGAGTTGAACGGCCATCGCGCCGATCCCGCCGGAAGCGCCGTTGATCAGGATTTTTTGCCCCGGTCGGAGGTTAGCCTTTTGGAGCAGGCTGGTGGCCATGATGGCACCATAGGGCAGGGTGGCGGCTTCGGCATAGCTCAGATTGGCGGGTTTGAGCGCCACCATGCCGTTTTCGGGCAGGCAGATGTATTCGGCGTTGGCGCCCATATTCATGCCGATGTAGGCAAAAACGGCATCGCCGGGCTTGAATTTCGTCACCTGGCTGCCGACCGCCTCGATGTCACCGGCCAGTTCGCTGCCGAGGATGGTGATTTTGGGCTTGTTCCAGCCGAAGGTCATGCGCGCCGGGATGTAAAACAGGGCGGGCATGTTGAACCGGGCATGGGCAAAATCGCGCGCCGTCAGGTCGCCGTAGTTGACCGGCGTGGCGCGTACCCGCACCAGGATTTCATTCGCTTTGGGCGTGGGCTTGGGGATTTCTGTGAGCTGCAGAACGTCAGGGGAACCGTATTCGGTAAAAACGATGGCTTTCATGATCCTATCTCCGAGAAATGTTGTGGTTGCGTTCGATATGCCAACGCCGAGGGCGTCTGGCAGCCGACGATGGCGGGGGCTTCTTGGACGAGTGCATCGTTTTCGAGCGCCGCCGCCATGAACAGGGCGTAATCTACGCGGCGGGTGAGGTTGCTCGCCAGAATTGGGTCGCCCACATGGCGGCTCCACACGGGTAAGCCCTGGCTTTCACCTTCCTCCAGGTCGCTGCCACGGACGACTGTCCAGCGTTTATCGCTGGCAAAGATGCGCCGGCAGGCTTCCACCTGGTCGTCAAGGTCAATCATGCCGGTCAGCCGCCCAATCCAGTGGGCGAGGACTTCATCCCGTTTCAACGAGGCGGGATACACATCCTGACCATCGCGCGTGATATGCCAGCCGCAGGAGAAAATCAGCCGCGCATCCGGGCGGGTGTAATCGAGCACCGCCTGGGCTGTACCAGTCGAGTAGTGTTTCCTGCCCCACGGAACCAGCACGGTCAGCACCCCATCGCAGCCGGCGACCGCTTTCTGGATAACCGCGCGGTCGTTGGTGTTGCCGGGGTAGATATTGATCTGCTCTTTGTAGGCATCGAGCTTGCTTACGCTGCGCTCGCGGCAGACGCCGACCACCTGGTAGCCCCGGTCGAGGCAGTGCTGAAGCATGTACTGGCCGAGTTTGCCAGAAGCGCCGATAATACAAATCTTTTTCACTTTCTTATTCCTTTGCCCTTACAAAATTTGGGTCATTGAACGAGAAGACTTCCTCGACAGTTGCGCCAAACACGCGGGCGATGCGGAAGGCCAGTTCGAGCGAGGGGGAGTATTTGGCGCTTTCGATGGCGATGATGGTCTGGCGGGTGACGCCGACTTTTTTGGCCAGTTCATCCTGGGTCATTTCGCCGGTGTTGAAGCGATATCTGCGAATAACGTTGGTGATGGGGCAGTCGCTCATCAGAACCCCCTGCGATACAACGCAAATTGGGTCAATTCGTCTACCAGCGAGGAGAGCAGGCCGGAATAAATGAGCGTGATAAACATGACCGATATGGGCATCCCCAGCGCCAGCGTGATCATCGCCAGCACCACACCCATCGAGAAGGTATACAGGGCGTTGCGACTGCCTTTGAGTTCAATCAGCCTGTCGCGCTCATCGGTGATGGCGGGTTCCTCCTCGTGGGCTGTCAGGCGGTAGTGGATGGTGAAGATGATGGTGATGATGATGTTGGCGACAATCGAAATGGGGATGAAGACCAGGAATGCTTTGGCCCAAAAGACGGGATCGTTGGCAAATTCCCCGCCCCCGGCCAGGTAGCGGACGTACAGGTAGACCGAGTAGCTGGCAGTGACCAGCACAGAAGTGAACATATTGACGATGGCGCGTTTTTCGTGATAGGACATAGTTCCTCGCTTGTCTGTCAGGTTTTACTTTGAGTAATCTTAAGCGAACATATAGTAAATCGAGATATACACTTTGTCAAGTATTTTTTACATAAACTTGAATCAAAAAACGGCTGAGTTCGTCAGCCGTTTTTTGCTGGATGGGAGAACCTCAGCCCCAGTTCCAGGCATACCAGATGGTCACACCGTTAAAAACCATGCTGACCACCAACAGGAATTTGTCGTATAGCGAGGGGTAGGTGGGCAGGCCGACCAGGTTGAACAGGATGAAAAAGCCCGCCACGATCAGGTTGGCCCAGCGGTTGGCGGGCTGCGGCAGTACCAGGGTGAAGAAAACCATCAGGATGGGGAGCAGCATCAATATCGCCGCGACCAGCCAGGTGTATTGCGGAAAAGGTGTCGCGGCCATCATCTTGGCCATGTCGCCGCTGTAGATGCGCAGCACATCGCCCAGCAGGTAAATCAGCATGACCACAACCCAGGTGGCGGAGAGAATGATTTGGGTGTCCATGGGTGTTCTCCTCTCGGTAGATCGAGATTAATCTCACCCTACGGCAGACTGATGACCACCTTGCCGCGGGCGTGTTCGCTTTCCAGCGAGCGGAAGGCTGCCTGGGTTTGGCTGAAGGGGTAGGTGCGGTCAACGATCACGTTGACCTTCCCGGCCTCGATCCATGCTTTGAGCAGGGAAAGGTCTTTGCCATTGGGGGTGGTCAGGAACATACTGCCCACCTGGCGCTGAAACGGCGAGAGCAAAAAGGCTTTGAAAACGTAGCCCATGCCGCCGTTGCCGCTGTTGGGGATGATTTTGCCTTGCGGGGTGAGGGCGCGCATCAGGTCGGCGAAGGAGTGGTTGGCGACGTTGTCGAGGATCAGGTCGTAGCGATGGCCGTTGGCGGTGAAATCTTGGCGGGCGTAGTCAATCACGGCATCTGCGCCAAGCGAGCGCACCATGTCGGCATTTCTGGCGCTGCACACGCCGGTCACTTCCGCGCCGAGCGCTTTGGCAATCTGCACGGCAAACACGCCCACGCCGCCCGAAGCGCCGTTGATCAGCACCTTTTGGCCGGCTTGCAGCTTGCCAGCGTCACGCAGGCCCTGCAACGCGGTCAATGCGCCGGTGGGCACGGCGGCGGCCTGCTCGAAGGTCAGGTTGGCAGGCTTGAGCGCCAGTTTGTCGGCGGCCACGCGCACATATTCAGCCAGGGCGCGGCTGCAGGTGGTGTACACCTCGTCGCCGGGGCGGAACTGCGTCACCTGGGGGCCAACCGCCTCGACCACCCCGGCCACGTCCCAGCCGGGGATGTAGTTTTTCGGCCTGGGGAAGCCGACCATCAGTTTGGTCAGCCAGGGGTCGCCGCGCAGGGTGTAGACATCCCCGGCATTGATGGACACCGCCTTGACACGCACCAGCACCTCGTTCGCTTTGATCACGGGCCGCTCTACCTCGGCCAGTTGCAGGACATCGGGGGTACCGTAGTTGGTTTGGATGATCGCTTTCATGGGTTTTACTCCTTCGGTAAATGGCTAATCGGGTTGACTGAAACCAACACCAGCCCCAAATCGCGCACCTTTTTCAACAGGCCATAGAGCGCCGCCTGGTCAGCCACCGGGCCGGAGATCCGGGTTTGGTCGTTTTCCGCCGCGATGTCCAGGCCATTGAACCAGTCCTGCCATTGCGGGGGCAACTGCCCTGCGACGCGGATTTCGTAGTGAACGGGGTGCGTTGGTTTCATGCGTGCAACTATACCGGTTGGCGCGCTTGCCGGGTAGCGACTTAAGTATTGAACTGGGGTACTGTTTTGGGGATTAGAGCAGACCCAACTCGCCGGCGCGGACTATTGCTTCGGTACGATTTTGGGCTTGCAGCTTGTCGAAAATGCGTTGGTTGTGGCCTTTGACGGTGCTGAGGGCCAGGTAAAGCCGCTGGCTGATTTCAGCGTTGGAAAGCCCCTGGGCAACCAGGCGCAGCACTTCCAACTCACGTTCAGTCAATAGCATTTCTGATTGCTGATTTCTGATGGCTGATTGTGGAAAAGCAGCCAGGAGTTTATCGGCATACACGAGCAGCGGATGGGCGCGTTCGGCAATCGAAAATCGAAAGTCGGCAATCAGCAGGCGCATTGCTTCGCCTTCGTCCACAAACGTGCGCAAGTAGCCTTCGGGCGCAGCCAGGGCCAGGGCGCGTGCGAGGGCGGCGAGGGCCTGGGGTTGGCGGCCCTGCGCCTGGCAGACAAGCGCCTGAGTCAGCAGGATTTCGAGGGCGCTGCCCATCCGTTTTTGCGCTTCGGCCAGCGCCAGCAGACGTTTCAGCAGGTTGTGGACGCCAGGATGCTCTAACCGCAGGCGGGCCAGGGTGAGCAGTTCGTATTCGGCGAGGTAGCTGGCTTCATCGGTGAGCGCAATTCCCCGCTCCTGCGCCCAGGCCTCGGCTTTGTCGCGCTGCCCTTGTTTGAGGTGAACCCGCGCCTGCATGGCCTCGACCGGGCGGGTGATGGGCACCGGGTTCTTGACGTAAACCCGCCGGGCCTCGTCGAGCAGTTCCAGGGCGGTTTCCCAGTCTCCGGCGGCTTCTTTCAAGCGGGCCTGGGCCAGTTTCCAGCGGTGCTGCCAGTCTACCAGGGTGGTGCGCTGGCCGAGGTCGGCGGCGGTTTGCAGGTGTTGGGCCGTCGCTTCAGCCTCCCCAAGTTCGTGGGCAATCAGCGCCAGTCCCAGGTGATGGTGGGCGGTAATTTGTTGCGCTTCGCGGCCGCTTTGGGCAGCCAGTTGCAGGGCGCGTTGGTAGGCCGCAATCGCCTGGCGCAGCCGCCCCAGCGCGACCAACAGATCGGCCTCGGCGAAGGCACTGGCAATCACAAAGACCGGGTTGCCCAACTTGTGCATATCGGCCATCCAGTCGTGGATGGCGGCAAGGGCAGCCTCCAGGTTGCCGCTGGCCCAATGGGTAAATTCGAGGGTGATGGCGGCCTGGGCGCGGCGGTAAATATCCTCGGCGGGGATGATTTGCAGGGCCTGCTCGGCGTATTGGGCAGCTTCGACCCATTTGCCCTGCACCTGGGCGTTGTAGGCGCGGGTCAGAGCAATGTTGCCTGGCAGGGGCGCTAACGTGGCCTGGTTGGGCGCTTGGGCCAGGGCGTGTTCGGCATTTCGCAGGTGCATCTCGCTCGTCTCCGGCTCACCGAGATCGGAGAAAGCCCGGCCAAGCTGGTAGCATAACCCAGGCCGGGCGCACACGATCGCCTCCGGCAGCTTTGTGGCCCAGCCAACCCAGGCGGCAGATTGAAAAGAACCTTCCATGCCCGGCCAGGCGGCTTCGGCCAGGCGGGCGGCGCGCGCGAAATCGGCGGCGGCGTGGGCATGGTGGAAGGCTTCGGCCAGGTCGCCATTTTCCTCGTACCACT
The DNA here is from genome assembly GCA_964606085.1 of uncultured Anaerolineaceae bacterium. GTDB lineage: Bacteria > Chloroflexota > Anaerolineae > Anaerolineales > UBA4823 > CAIQJJ01. Next base: position 51,992 of record CAZSFD010000023.1, on the reverse strand, counting down.
GGCTGGCGCGTACATGCGCTGCAGGGAGATTGGCAGGATTTCCGAGCCGCTGGCGCAGCAAATCGCCGAACAGGTGGTGATAACGGTACCAGCGGCGTTCGTGGTCGAGGGGGATGAGGAACAGGTTGGCGTGTTCGAGGGCTTCGAGGGTGAAGGTTGCAGTGCCTGCCCTGAGCTGGTCGAAGGGTTGCAGGTTGAAAGCGGGTAGGTTGCCCATCACGGCATCGCACAGCGGGCCACAGAGACGGTTGAGAATGGAGGTGCGCAGGAGGAAATTCTGGATATCGGGCGGCTGGCGCTGGAGAACTTCTTCCAGCAGGTAATCGAGCACAAAGCGGTGGCTGCCGGTGAAGGATTGGATGAAACTGGCCGGGTCGCGCGGCCCCTGCCCGGCAAAGGGCGCTTGCATGGCCAGCGCGGCCAGTTGCAGCCCGGCGATCCAGCCTTCGGTGCGGGCTTCGAGGGCGGCCACATCTGCTTCGGTGAGATTCAGCCCCATCACCCGGTTGAGGAACTCGGCGGCTTCGGCGGGGCTGAAGCGCAAGTCGGCGGCGCGCAGTTCGGTGAGCTGGCCGCGGGCGCGCAGGCGAGCGATGGGCAGGTTGGGGTCTTCGCGGCTGGCGATGACCAGGTGCAGTTGCGGAGGCAGGTGTTCGAGCAAGAAGGCCAGGGCGGAATCGACGACCGGGGAATCAAGCAGGTGATAATCATCGAGGACGAGGATCACCTTTGCGGGGATTTCAGCTATCTCGTTGAGCAGGCCGGTCAGCAGGCTTGCGAGGGGCGGTGGCTGCGGCGTTTGCAGGGCCGCCCCAACCCCTTCGCCCAGGTTGGGTGCAACCATCTGCAAGGCAGAAACAAGATAAAGCAGGAAGCGCGCCGGGTCGCTGTCGGCTTCGTCGAGCGAGAGCCAGCAGCACCGCACCCCCGGCCCCGCTCCTGCCAGGAGCGGCGGAGCCGAAATCCATTCGCTGAGCAGGGTGGTTTTGCCAAAACCCGCCGAGGCCGAGAGCAGCGTCAGTTTGCGCCCGGCGGTCAGGCCCTCGTTCAGGCGCGTCACCAGGCGTGGGCGGGAGACGAATTGCAAGCGTGGCGCGGGGATGTGGCGCTTGGTGGCAAGGATTGGGGGTGGCATGGATCAATTATAAAACGTCACCTAGTTTGACAATGTCACATTAAGCAAATTCGCTGGTTGACTTGGGTTGAGCTTGTCGAAACCCCTATCGAAACCAGCCTTTTCGTGGGCGAATTTGTTGGTTTCGACAGGCTCAACCAACGGCCCTACGTAAATGTGACATTGTCAAACTAGATATTTCATCCCTCGGCAAGAATGGCTGCCAGGTTGTTCGCCGGCGCGCCGCCAACCGGTTTTCGGCAGCAAACGAAACGAGCGACCCTGTGGTATCCAGGGTCGCTCGTTTCGTTTGCTCTGTCAGCGATGTTGCTCGCTGGCTTCTCTTTTCTCCATTCGCTGCCCTTAGTTCCCCCGGCTGCGCGTGGCCACGTCGAAGATCACTGCTGCGGCCAGCACCGCGCCGCGCACCATGTACTGGTACGAGATGCCGATGCCCATCAGGTTCATGCCGCTGGAGAGCGACATCATCACCAGCGCGCCGATGATTGACCCGACGACCTTACCCACGCCGCCTGCCGCCGAGACGCCGCCCACGTAGGCGGCGGCAATCGCGTCCAGTTCCCACAAGTTGCCAGCGGTGGTGGTGGCCGATTGCAAGCGGGAGGCATACAAAATACCCGCCAACCCCGATAGCATACCCATTGAGCCAAACACAACGTAGATGATCTTTTTGACGCTGATGCCGCTCAACTCTGCCGCTTCAGGGTTGCCGCCCACGGCGTAGATGTGCCGCCCCAACACTGTCTGCGAGGCGATGAAGTCGTAGATCAGCACCACGATCAACACCACCACTGCCGTCCACGAGAGGCCCTGGTAGCCAGCCAGCACCCACATCACGCCGCCGATCAAGACCGACATGAAGACCATCTTGATCACGAACAGGTTCAGCGGTAGCACTTCAAAATTGTACGCCTGCTTCTTGCGCCGGTCGTTGACCTCGTTGATGATCAGGGCGATGATCGCCAGGACGCCCAGCAGCAGGGTCAGTTTGTGGATGCCTGGCAGGAAGGCCGTTTCGGGGTCGAAAATGTCGGGGATGAAGCCGTTGCCAATGGCGTTGAAGGTTTTATCGGGGATGATGATCGTGCCGGTGCTTTCGGTCACAACCAGGATCGCCCCGCGATAGATCAACCAGCCGGCCAGCGAAGCCACAAATGATGGTATTTTCAACTGCGCCACCAAAAAAGCAGTCAGCATCCCGGCGATAGCGCCCAAGACCAGCGTCAAGGGGATTACCACGTGGACGGGCAAATCCCACTGCACCATCGCAATCGCCGCAATCGCGCCCAGGAAGCCGCCCAAAAAGCCTACCGAGAGATCGATCTGCCGGATGACGATCACCAACGTCATGCCGACGGCCAGCACGGCGATATAGCCCGACTGGTTGACCAGGTTGACGATATTGCGTGACGAAATGAACGTGCCATTGGTCGTCACCGTGAAATAGGCCATGATCACAAACAGGGCAATCCACATGCCATATTCGCGGATATTTTGCCGCAAAACCTTCTGTAAATCTGTAACGAACGACATTCCGGCCTCCTAACCCGCATAAAGCGGAACAACCAGGGCGCTAATCCAAGAAATCCTTGTTTTTTGTGCAAGGAGTTCGCGGGTTAGGCACTAATAATTGGTCGCCAACGCCATGATCTTCTCTTGCGTGGCTTCTGCGATAGGCAATTCTCCGGCGATCTTGCCGCCAGAGACGATGTAAACCCGGTCACTCATGCCCAATACCTCGGGCAGTTCAGACGAAATCATGATGATGCTCATGCCCTGTTCGAGCAGGCGGTTCATGATCGTGTAAATTTCATATTTTGCGCCCACATCAATGCCGCGGGTCGGCTCATCGAGGATCAAGATATCAGGCTGGACGAAGAGCCACTTGCCCAACGACACCTTTTGTTGGTTGCCGCCGCTCAGGTTGCCCACGGTCTGCTCGACACTGGGGGTCTTGATGTTGAGCGAGGTCTTGTATTCGTTGGCGATCTTCACCTCGGCGTTGCTATCTACCACACCCCGCCGGGAGATTTTGCCCAGGTTGGCCAGGGTGATGTTCTGCTTTACGTCCTGGATCAAGATCAGCCCGTCGCCTTTGCGATCTTCGGTGGCGTATGCTACGCCAGCGGCGATGGCTTGCCCCGGGTGGGTGAAGTGCTTTTTCTGGCCCTTCACGTACATCTCGCCGCTGATGTGGTAGCCATCTGGGTTGCCAAACAGGCTCAAGGCCAACTCGGTGCGGCCAGAACCCATCAGCCCGGCAAAGCCGACGATCTCGCCTTTGTGTACGTTGAAACTGATGTTTTTGAGGATGTCGCGCCCGACGATGGGGCTGTAGGCGTTCCAGTCGCGCACTTCCAGCACGATTTCGGCGGTCGGTTTGTGCTGGCGCGGCGGGTAGATGTTGTCTATTTCGCGCCCGACCATGTGTTTGATCAGCACGTTTTCTGAGACTTCGCCCTTGTGGGTGTCTAATGTGCAGACGGTCTTACCGTCGCGCAGTACGGTGACAGAATCGGCGATGCGGATCACTTCCTTGAGTTTGTGCGAGATCAGCACACACGTCACGCCGTGGCTTTTCAGTTCGCGCAGCAGTTGCAGCAGGTTTTCGCTGTCATCTTCATTGAGCGCGGCGGTGGGTTCGTCCAAAATCAACAGCTTGACATCCTGGCTCATCGCCTTGGCAATTTCGATCAACTGCTGCTTGCCCACACCGAGGTCTTTTACTTTCGTGGCCGGGTTGACATTCAGGCGCACCCTGGTCAACATCTCACCGGCGCGCTTGATCGTTTCATTCCAATCCACCAAAAGGCCGTTGCGGGTGACTTCGTGGCCGAGAAAGATGTTTTCGTAGACGGTCAGCTCTGGCACCAGGGCCAATTCCTGGTAGATGATGGCGATGCCAGCCTTCTCGCTATCGTGGATGCCCGAAAATTTCTGCTCGTGGCCGTTGAACAAGATGCTGCCGCTGTACGAACCGTGGCCGTAGACGCCGCTTAACACCTTCATCAGCGTAGATTTTCCAGCGCCGTTTTCGCCAACCAGGCAGTGAATCTCGCCCTCGGCCACACGAAAATTGACATTACTGAGGGCCTTGACGCCGGGAAATTCTTTGGTGATGTTCTGCATCTCCAAAATGGGAGGTTTCATAAGGACTCCGCAGGCGGTAGAACAAAACAGGAACAGGGATGGGGGATGTTGAAACGACTACAAATTATATCCGCACCATCGCTGTTCCTGCTCGGTTGGTTTGAAAATGAACGTGTAGGGGCGGATGCCATCGGGCGGATGCCATCCGCCCCTACGATATGGAGGGAGGATTACGGCAGGCCGGTGAAATCGCTGGCGGGGTAGTAGCCCGAGTCGATGATGGCGGCCTTGACGTTGTCTTTGGTGACGGTGACGATGGCCGACGGCTTGGCGGGGACATCAATCTTGCCGTTGTTGTAGGAATTGGTTTTCTCAGGCGTGTTGCCCTTGAGGTAAGCCAGGGCGGCGGTGATGGCGTCTTGCACCAGGGTGCGCACGTCCTTGAGGACAGTCATGGACTGCTTGCCATCAATGATGTACTGCACCGAGGCTTTTTCGGCATCCTGGCCGGAGATGTAGTACTTGGTCACGTCTTTGTCGGCGGCGAAGGCATCGGCAATGGCGCGGGCTGTGCCGTCATTGGGGCCACGATGTAGACGGTGCCTTTGTCGGCAGCCGCAGCCGCCGTCAGGTTGGCTTCCGCCAGGTTCTTGGCAACGTCGAATTTCCACTCGGTGGTCACCTGGCCGATGATCTTGGCCATTTCTTCGCGGGTGAGGGTGGCCTTGCCTTGCAGGGCCACGGCTTCGCTGGAGTTCTTGATCACGAAAGTGCCATCGGCGATCTTGGGCTGGAGTTTGTTCCAGGCGCCCTCGAAGAACAGGAAGGCGTTGTTGTCAGAGGCCGCGCCGGCGTACAGGTACAGGTTGTTGCCTGTGCCAGTGGCGTTGTCAATGAGGTACTGACCCCAGGCCTCGCCTACGGCCACGCTGTCGAAGGTCACGTAGTAGTCCACGGCGTCGGTGTCGCGGATCAGACGGTCATAGGAGATGACTTTGACACCCGCGGCGCGGGCAGCTTCGGCGGCAGCGGCGGCGGCGGTGCCATCCTGCGGGCAGATGATCAGAACCTGGATACCCTGGCTGATCAGCGCCTCGACGTTGGCCTTTTCTTTGGCCGAATCACCCTGGCTGAACAGGATTTGAACTTCATACCCGGCAGCGGTCAACGCTTCTTTGAAGCGGGTTTCGTCCTGAATCCAGCGTGGTTCGTCTTTGGTCGGCAGCACGATGCCCACTTTGCCGGTCACGGTGGGGGCAGCGCCGCTGTCATCGAGGTCGGTGAAATCGCTGGCGGGGTAGTAGCCCGAGTCGATGATGGCGGCCTTGACATTGTCTTTGGTGACGGTGACGATGGCCGACGGCTTGGCGGGGACATCAATCTTGCCGTTGTTGTAGGAATTGGTTTTCTCAGGCGTGTTGCCCTTGAGGTAAGCCAGGGCGGCGGTGATGGCGTCTTGCACCAGGGTGCGCACGTCCTTGAGGACAGTCATGGACTGCTTGCCATCAATGATGTACTGCACCGAGGCTTTTTCGGCATCCTGGCCGGAGATGTAGTACTTGGTCACGTCTTTGTCGGCGGCGAAGGCATCGGCAATGGCGCGGGCTGTGCCGTCATTGGGGCCACGATGTAGACGGTGCCTTTGTCGGCAGCCGCAGCCGCCGTCAGGTTGGCTTCCGCCAGGTTCTTGGCAACGTCGAATTTCCACTCGGTGGTCACCTGGCCGATGATCTTGGCCATTTCTTCGCGGGTGAGGGTGGCCTTGCCTTGCAGGGCCACGGCTTCGCTGGAGTTCTTGATCACGAAAGTGCCATCGGCGATCTTGGGCTGGAGTTTGTTCCAGGCGCCCTCGAAGAACAGGAAGGCGTTGTTGTCAGAGGCCGCGCCGGCGTACAGGTACAGGTTGTTGCCTGTGCCAGTGGCGTTGTCAATGAGGTACTGACCCCAGGCCTCGCCTACGGCCACGCTGTCGAAGGTCACGTAGTAGTCCACGGCGTCGGTGTCGCGGATCAGACGGTCATAGGAGATGACTTTGACACCCGCGGCGCGGGCAGCTTCGGCGGCAGCGGCGGCGGCGGTGCCATCCTGCGGGCAGATGATCAGAACCTGGATACCCTGGCTGATCAGCGCCTCGACGTTGGCCTTTTCTTTGGCCGAATCGCCCTGGCTGAACAGAATTTGAACTTCATAACCGGCAGCGGTCAGGGCGTCTTTGAAGCGGGTTTCGTCCTGAATCCAGCGCGGTTCGTCTTTGGTCGGCAGCACAATGCCAACGGCCAGTTTGCTGCCTTCGGCGGCTTTGGTGGCTTCGGGGGCTTGGGTGGCCGCGCCGCCGCAGGCTGACAAAACGGTGGCGGCGATGAACAGGAACGCCACCAGCACATACAACGAGTGCTTCTTAAACATTTTCTTTTCTCCTTAAGTTGGGTAAGTGAAACAAATGGGTGAATATCAGGTGAGGAAACAAATAGACACTATCGCAGCCGGAACACCTCCTGAGCCTAAGACACCAGGTTCCCAATTTACTCTGATCAGTTTAACAAAATCTTAAGCCAAAGTCATCAACGCTCCCCCCGCTGCCATAGGGGGATTCCCCCTATTTTCGTTTTGATGTGAATTTTCGTAAGCGCTATTGGGTGGCGAAATTCATTTGGGTGCATTCCATTTGAGTTGAAAATCGGTTTCGACAAGCTCAACCGACGCTGGTTGATGGCGAACTTCGTTCGCAGTCGAAACCAGCAGCCCAACAGAAATGAAACACGCCCAATTCATGCGCTGCCCAATTCAGTCGGCTACTTCGGTGGGGGTTTCTACACGCGGATGCGGAATTTCCACCACCATGAGCGCCCCACCCGAGGCAGAGCGCTGCAAACGAAAGCGCCCGCTCAACAGCGCCACGCGTTCGCTGATCCCCATCAGGCCATAATGACCTTGCGCGGCCAGGCTCGCCAGATCAAAGTTTTCATTCAACCCTACGCCATCATCTTCCAGCGAGACGAGCAGACTGCGCGGCGTGGGGTGGCGCAAAGTAACGGTGACCCGTGTGGCCTGAGAATGCCGCCAGACGTTACTCAGCCCCTCTTGCACAATGCGATAAAGCGATAATTCCAGCGCCTCTGGCAAACGGCCCAGGTTGGCGTCAATTTCTACCAGCGCCTGAATGCCCGTGCGGGCCGACCAATCGCGGCTGTAGGATTGGATGGCTGCCCCCAGGCCGAGGCTGTCAATCGTTGGCGGGCGCAGGCTGCCACAGATGCGCCGCAAGTTGTCAACCAGTTCACGAATGCCCTGGCGCACGTCGGCCAGGTGATCGCCCACCGCGCCGGGCAGGTCGGTTTCCATTTCTTCCAGTTCGTAATTAACGCTGAGCAAATCCTGGATGATCTGATCGTGCAGTTCGCGGGCCAAGTGTTTGCGCTCTTGTTCGCGTTCAGAGAGCAGGCGGCGTTGGGCATCTTGCAGGGCCAGGTTGAGGCGGTCGAGCGTCTGCACCTGTTCGGCCAGTTGGCCGGTCAGTTGGCGGTTGAGCATGTCTTCGGCGGCCAGGTCTTTTTCGAGCAGCATTTGGTGGAAGCGCAGCTTTTCGGCGTTTTCGCGGATGCGGTCGTAACTGTCGAAATCCCACACGGCGGGCGTCAGGCGAGTGAAGTCTGTTGCGCCCACCAGCAGGCTGACGATGGCCTCCCGGTTGGTCTCATCGGTGCGCAGATCGGCCACTTTGCGTCCCTGGTGCAGCACCAGAACGCGGTCGGTGACGGCGAAGATGTGATCGAGGTTGTTGCTGCTGAACAGCACCGCTACGCCCTGTTTGCGCCAGGTTTCGATCTGGCTGAGTAAGCGCTGTTGATAAGGATAGCTCAGGGAAACGGTGGGTTCGTCAATGACGATCAGGCGCGCCGGGTAGGTAAACACGCGGGCGATGGCGATCATCTGGCGCTGCTCGCCCGAAAGGTTTGATACTTTTTCATACAACGAAGTCACCTGGATGCCAAGCTGGGTCAGCAGCAGGTCGGCCTGGCGCGCCATTTCGTTGGAATCGAGCATGCGCAGCCAGCCCAAACTGGCCGGCCAGCCAATTTCGTTGCCGAGGAAGATATTGCTGACCACGTCGAGATGTTCGGCCAGCGTGGGCCGCTGGTGAATAACGCCGATTCCCAACGCCTGCGCATGAAACGGCCAGCTCAGCCGCCGCCCGTCGAAGAAAATATCCCCTGCGTCGGGTTCATAGAGGCCCGAAAGCAGCATCACCAGCACCGATTTGCCCGAACCAATGCTACCCGTCAACCCCACCACTTCGCCGGGATGTACGGCAAAACTGACCTGCTGGATCACCGGCAGCGTGCCGAAAGTTTTGCAAAGGTTAACCACCTGTAAAAGTGCGTTCATGGCGAGGCATTATAATACTCCCATGAGCGTTACACGCATTCTCCTGGCCGATGACCACGCTATCGTGCGGGCGGGTTTTCGCAAGATGATTGACGAAATCCCTGGCTTGTTGGTGGTGGATGAAGTCGGCGACGGCCCGCAGGTTTTGGCGGCCCTGGCGCGTCAGCCGGTGGATTGCCTGCTGATTGACGTGACCATGCCCGATTTCGACCCCATCGCGGCCATCCGCCAGATTCGGGCGCACTACCCTGCCCTGAAAATCCTCGTCGTCAGCGCCTACGACGATAGCATCTACGTCCAGGGCCTGCTGGGCGCCGGGGTGAATGGCTATCACCTGAAAGACCAGCCGCTCAACGATCTCAAGCTGGCGCTGCAACGGGTGCTGGCCGGCGAACGCTGGATTACCAGCTCGCTGATCGGCAAGCTGATGCAGCCTACGAGCGGCGGAGGCGGCGTGCCAACCCTCACGGCGCGCCAGCGCGAACTGCTGCGCCTGCTACAACAAGGCTGCGACAACCAGACCATTGCCCAGCAGATGAACTTGAGCGTCAAGACGGTAGAAAATCACCTGACCCGCCTGTACCGCCAATTGGATGTAGAAAGCCGCCTCGAAGCGGTCAATTATGTGATGCGCTATCCGCAAATCCTCGGCACCCCCGGTCAGGAGGCCGCCCAGGCCGAAATACCCGTCAAAACCAGCCCACATACCAGTACGATGATTGTACTGGTGGTAGATGATAACGCCCGTTATCGCACCCAACTGCAGCGCATGATCGGCAAGCTGCACCCGCAGGCCACCATCTACGAGGCCGAGGGCATTCAAGAGGCCGTGCGCATTGCCCAAAGCGTCGAAATCCACCTGGCGCTGGTAGATGTGGTGCTGGGCGACCGCGACGGCATCACCTGTGTGCGGCGTATCAAGGCCCTCTGCCCGCGCAGCCGCATCCTGCTGATCAGCGCTTACCCAGACCGCGAATTTCACCGCCAGGGCCTGGAATCGGGGGCAATGGCCCTGCTGGATAAGAAAGACCTCGACCTGGCTACGCTGCGCCAGGTGTTGGATGATGTGATCGTTTGAAGGTTTTCGTGCATTTCAGGAGGTGGAATCGTGAAATCGGCTGATAAATTTTTGATCGCCATTGTCGCGGGGGTGATCTTGCTGGTGATGGTAGCCTTTATTGTGGTTTTGAATCAACCCCAACCCGGTTATCAGGAAGATCACACCCCAGAAGGGGTGATCTACAACTATCTGTTGGCCTTGCAGCAGGAAGATTTCGCCCGCGCGTACGGCTACCTGTCTCCGTCGTTGGCGGGCTATCCGCCCACGCTCACCCAGTTCATCGGCGATATTTCGGCCAACCCCTGGCAGTTTGGGTTGGAAGGCGATCAAAAAGCCTTCATGGTGAACCAGGCTGCTTTGTTTGACCACGAAGCCGTTGTCACCGTCGAATTAACCCAATTCCGCAGCGGCGGCCTGTTCGATAATGGCACATACACAGAAACATCGCGTTTCACCCTCACCCGTTCTGGCGAAGCCTGGCGCATCGCCGGCGGCGATTATTCCTTCTGGTGGCCCTGCTGGGAAACGCCAGAAAACTGCCCATAGACCTGTCTGGAGGTGACCCATGACCACCATCCGCCGTTGGTACATTTTTCTCGTCTGCGCGGTCAGCTTGCAAGCCGTTACGTGGGCGCTGATTGCGTTGCTGCGCAATTTGCTCACCACGCAGGGAAAAGTCCCCATGCAAGATGTGGCCCTATCACTTTCGATGATCCTGATCGGCTTTCCGCTCTACCTGGCGCACTGGTTGTGGGGGCAGCGGCTGGCCGGGCGCGAGGCTGAAGAACGCAGCAGCGCCTTGCGCCACCTGTATCTGTATGGCATGATGGCAGGCTTTTTACTGCCCTTGGCCTTCAATGTGGAGAGCGTGCTGCGTGGTTTGCTCAACTTGCTGTTGCGCTACGAGCCGTCGTCTTATCAACTGCCCCATGCCACCCAGGTTGGACAGGGGTTGTTAGCCTTGCTGCCCCTGGGAGCGCTGTGGGGGTATCACTATCTCCAGGCCCGCACAGACGCCCATTTGATCGCACTGCCGCCCAACACCTTGTTGATGCGGCGGCTTTACACCCTGTTCTTGAGCGGGATTGGCCTGCTGGCCTTGGTTATCAGTTGCGCCGATTTGTTGCAGTGGTTGTTGATGAATATCAGCCGCCAACCGACCGGCAGTGGGCCATCCTTCCGCACCGTTGTCGCTTCCGCTTCCTGGCTGCTGGTCAGCATTCCGTTGTGGCTCCTTCATTGGAATTGGGCGCAGCGCCTGTTCTATGGCCCGACAGCCGAGGAGAAGGCTTCGGCTGTGCGCAAGTTTTACCTGTATGCGGTGGTTTTCATTGGCACGCTCGGCCTGGTCAGTCACCTGACGATCTTGCTGGCTGGCTGGCTGCGCCGCCTGTTGGGCCTGCAATCCCAGGGCGATTGGCGCAGCGTGCTGGCGTGGGTGATCGTCCACAGCGTGCTGTGGGCCTATCATGCCGTTCAGGTGCAGCGCGACGCCCGCCTGGTTGCCGAACAACCTCAGCAAGCGGCCATTCGCCGGTTGTACCGCTACCTGGTGGCAGGCATCGGCCTGGCAGCGTTTTTGCTCGGCGTGGGAGGTGATCTGAGTGTGCTGATTCGCGCCATGAGCGAGGGAGCCAATTTTTTGTTGAAAGACCAACTGGCCTGGTTCACCGCCGCGCTGATTGCCGGGCTGCCCGTATGGTTCTTGCCCTGGCGCAGCCAACAAAACGCCATCTTGCAAACGGGCGAGCCTGGCATGGATGAAAACCGTTCCGTGGTACGGCGCATCTACTTATATTTGTTCATTTTTGCGGCCACCATGACCATGTTGGCCTGCGCCGTTACCATCGTCTATCGCCTGCTCAGCACCCTGTTTGGCGAACGCGCCGTCACTGCCAGCGAACTGACCCAGGCCATCGCCTTTGCGCTGCTGGCCCTGGGTGTGTGGCTCTACCACGGCTATATCATCCGAGACGATAGCCGCCGCTTGCAACACGCACAAAGCGAACAATGGGCCGCCCACCCCGTCCTTGTGTGGCCCGATGCAGAAGGCTGGGCGCCGGCAATCGTCGCCGCGGCGCGGCGCGAAATCGCTGGCATCTCCATCAGCCTGGCCGAACCCGGTGATGCCTTGCCGGCGCAGATCGCCGCCGCGGGGGTGCTGGTCTTCCCATGGACAATCTATCGGCCCGCAAGCGGCGTAACGCCAGACTGGCTGGCAGCCATCGAGGCCAGCCCGGCGCGCAAATTGCTGCTGCCCGCCTGTCCCGTCGGGTGGCATTGGGCTGGCGTCGAGGCGTGGCACACGCCTGAAGCGGCGCAACAGGCCGCCAGAGCGCTCAAGCAAATTCTCTCCGGCGAGGCCGTGCGCGCCAGCCAACCGCCGGGCGCAGGGGTGATTGTCGCCAGCACGCTTGGCGTGTTGATTTTGCTGATTGTGGGGTTCGTCATCGTCATGTCGGTGTTAGATACCTTCTTATTCTGAACGCTGCTGGCCCAAATCTTGCAACATTCTCAACATAGCGGCTTGTTTTACGCAAAATTTCAGGCGTAACCCGCTTGACGCGTTTTTGGGATTGTGCTAGTATCATAGCGTATAGCTATAAATTTGGTCTGGTGCGTGCCAACCCAATCGCCCAAATGTTACATCTCGGCATCCGAGGTGGGCCATTTTTCCGAAGAAGGAGACAAAGAAATGTTGAATACCAAACGTTCTCTCGTTATCATCCTGATCATGGTATTGGCACTGACCGTAGCAGCCTGCACAAGGTCGGCCTCCCAGGGGCCAGGCGGTGCGAACCCCACAACCGAACCCCCCGTGCCAGGCGCGACCAATGCTAATGACCAAAACATGGGCGATATGGGCACCCAAACCGCCGTTGCCATCAATGTCCCCGCGGTGACGCAGACCCCCGTCCCGCCGACGGCCACCTCCGCGCTAATGCCCACCATTCCCCCCCGGCCGGCAACCTATAAGCTGGAAAAAGGCGAGTTCCCCTACTGCCTGGCCCGCCGCTTCGATGTCAACCCCGATGAACTGCTGAAACTCAACGGCCTGACCAGTTCATCCCGCACCTATGTGGGTCAGGAATTGAAGATTCCGGGCTCTGGCTCATTCCCCGGTGAACGCTCCCTGCGCGCCCACCCAGCCGATTACAAAGTACAGACCAACGACACCATTTACAGTATTGCCTGCCATTTTGGCGATGTTTATCCGCAGATGATCGCCGCGCTGAATGGCCTGGCTGAACCCTATACGCTGACTGCCGGGAATACGATTAAAATTCCTTGATGACGACATAGCTCTTATTCCCCCCAAAAGCATCAACACAAGACCCCGCCAATTTTGGCGGGGTCTTGTGCTAAAATCGGATGGAAGGAGTCGAATATGCCCTCTGCTGAAATTATTGCCATCGGTACCGAACTACTCCTCGGCGAAATCGTGGACACGAACTCCCACTACATCGCCCGCAACCTGCGCGACCTCGGCGTAGACCTGTTTCGCACCTCCACCGTCGGCGACAACGCCGGGCGCATCGCCAGCCTGATCCGCGAAGCCCTCGGACGCGCCCAAATCATCATTACCACGGGCGGCCTCGGTCCTACGGTGGATGATCCCACCCGCGAGGCCGTGGCGCTGGCCTTTGGCGTCCCCACCGAATACCGCCCCGAATTGTGGGCGCAAATCTGCGCCCGTTTTGCCCGTTATGGCCGCCTGCCCACCGAAAACAACAAACGCCAGGCTTACATCCCGCAAGGATCACTGCCGCTGGAAAACCCGGTTGGCACCGCCCCCTGCTTCATCATGGAGACGCCCATGCAGGCGGTCATCTCACTGCCTGGCGTACCGAGCGAAATGGAACACCTGCTGCAAAATGCCGTGCTGCCCTATCTGCGCCAGCGCTTCGACCTGCGCGGCATGATCAAAGCCCGTGTGCTGCACACCGCCGGGGCGGGCGAATCGTCCATTGATGATTTGATCGGCGACCTCGAAGCGCTTGCCAACCCCACCGTCGGCCTGGCGGCGCATTCCGGCCAGGTGGATGTACGCATCACCGCCAAAGCCGATTCCCCCGCCGCCGCCGAGGCCCTGATCGCCCCGGTCGAAGCCGATTTACGCCAGCGATTGGGCGCATGGGTCTACGGGGCCGATGGCGATACCCTCGAAGGCGCGGCGCTGACCGCCCTGGCCGGCCGCACCTGGACGTTGGCCGCCGTTGAAGCCGGGCTGGGCGGCGAACTGCTGCGCAAACTGGCCGCCGCCCCCGCCGAAACTTTCCGCGGCGGCGAAACCCTGGCCGAACGCCCCCAGGCTGACGATTTCTGCGAGCTGGTCGAAACCTACCGCCAGGGCCGCGGCGCCGAGGTGGGCCTGGGCGTGCTGCTGCACCCCGGCCCCGAGAAGCAGGAAATCTTTATCGTGCTGATCACGCCCGATGGCGCACAGCAGTTTGCCCGCCCCTATGGCGGGCCGCCCAGTTACGCCCCGCGCTGGGCGGTCAACCATGCGTTGAATTTGCTCCGCTCGTTGTAGTGCGAAAACTCATTTCGCCCGGCGGAGAAAAGATGTATTTGCTGGAGGCGATGGATGATGGAAACGAACCTCAATTTTCCCGTGCAGCGGGTGGAAGACGAAGCCCCGCTGACGCATGCTGAGTTTATGTTGTTTGCCCCAGAGACGCAGAAAGCCGAACTGATCGAAGGAGAGATGTTTATGTCGCCGCCCGCGTTTGAAGAACACGAACGATTGCAAACCCTCTTGATGACCATCTTGAAAATGTATGTCAGTCGGTACGATTTGGGTGAAGTGCGCGGTTCGCGCACCCCAATCTATATCTCTGAGACACAAACCTACGAACCCGACATCCTGTTCGTCCGCCGTGAGCGCACCCACATCATCACCCGCCAAAAACTGATCGAAGCCCCCGATCTGGTCATCGAAATTCTCTCCGCCGCCACCGCCCGCTATGACCGTGGCGTCAAGCTCGAAAACTACGACAAGGCCGGCGTCCAGGAAATCTGGCTGGTTGACCCCTACGGCCCGGCAGGGACGCAGTTCTTCCAGCGCCAGCAAACCAGGCTGATCGAAGTCGCCCCACGCGAGGGCATCCTCTACTCGGTGGCCGTGCCCAATTTGCAGTTCCGGGTCGCCTGGCTGTGGCCGGGGGCCGATGGCAAGATGGCCAACCCGGTGGCCGTGTTGCGAGACATGGGTGTACTCAAGGAGTGAAAAGGAGCCAGCCATGACCCTTTATCCGGTAAAGTAGATCAAGGCAAACATGAATCCGATTCTTCTCTTAACCAACGCCATCGTCCTCACCATGGACGAAAAACTGACCCAATACGAACCCGGCGCACTGGCGGTGCAGGGCGCAAACATCCTTGCTGTGGGGCCAGAAGCCGCCTTGCGCACCCAATTCCCCACCGCCGAAGTGGTAGATTGCGGCGGCAAGGTGCTGATGCCCGGCCTGATCAACACCCACACCCACGCCGCCATGACGCTGCTGCGCGGCCTGGCCGACGACCTGCGCCTGGACGTGTGGCTGCTCGGCTACATGATGCCGGTCGAGCGCGAGTTTGTCTCGCCAGAGTTTGTGCGGCTTGGCACGCAGTTGGCCTGCGCCGAAATGCTGCGCACGGGCGTCACCTGTTTTGCCGACATGTACTACTACGAAAGCGATGTGGCCCAGGCCACCGCCGACGCCGGTTTGCGCGCCGTGTGCGGCGAAACCGTACTCAAGTTCCCCGCCCCCGACGCCGCCTCGTACGAAGAATCGCTGGCCTATTCACGCGAATACATCCAAAAATGGGTCGGCCACCCGCTGATCGTCCCATCGGTGGCCCCGCACGCCCCCTTCACCTGCACGCAGGAGATATTGCGGGCCAGCGCGGCTCTGGCCGTCGAGTTCGATGTCCCCCTGCTCACCCACATCTCCGAGACCGCCCTCGAAGTGGAGAACGCCCGCAACGATTGGGGCATGCCGGTTGTCCCCTACGTCAAAAAGCAAAACCTGTTCGATGCCAAAGTGCTGGCTGCTCACTGCGTTCACATTGACGAAGGCGAGATCAAAACCCTGCTGCACCACCGCGCCGGCGTGGCGCACAACCCGTCATCCAACCTCAAACTGGCCTCCGGCTTTGCCCCCGTGCGCCAGATGCTCGAAGCCGGTCTCAATGTGGGCATCGGCACCGACGGCCCGGCCTCCAACAACGACCTGGATATGTTCGAGGAAATCCGCCTGGCCTCCTTCCTGGCAAAAAACGTCAGCAACGATCCCACCGCCCTGCCGGCCGTCCAGGCGCTCACGATGGCCACCCGCATGGGCGCACAGGCCATGCACCTCGGCCACATCACCGGATCGCTCGAACCCGGCAAACGCGCCGACCTGATTTTGGTGGACATCAATCGCCCCCACAACAGCCCACGCTTCCGCCGCGACCCGCAGGGCGTCTACGCCCAACTGGTGTATGCCGCCCACGCCAGCGACGTGACCGATGTGATGGTCAACGGCGAATGGCTGATGCGCGGCCAGCAGTTACTGCGCCTAAACGAAGCCGAAATCCTGCGCCAGGCCCAGGAATACGCCAAAAAGGTGGATATTTTCCTGATGGCGCGCGAAAACTCGGTGCTATCCAAGCTGCTTGCCATCGGCGGAGCGCAGGAGGGCGAGAGTTTCGAGGTGCAGGTGAAGGTGCGCATCGCCGGCCCGCAGCCAGTTCTGGCGGGCATCGAAAACCCCGAAATCGAGATTTTGCGCCACCGCCACTACCGCGAGTTCGACACCTACTTCTCATTTGCCGATCCCAAGCAGGGCCGCCTGCGCTACCGCGAAGACGAGTTCGTGGCCGAAGATGGCGAGATCAGCAATGTGCGCTACCGCCTGACGCTGGTCGGCGTGGCACGCGAACGCCGCTTCGACGGCGACGTGCTGCTCTCGCGCAGCCGCTACCTGGCCCCCGCCACCCACAGCCTGCGCTTTTACCGCGAATACTTCAAGCCCGATCACGAGACCGTCATCACCAAAGACCGCCTGCGCTGGCGCGTGCTGTATCAAGGCACTGAGTTTTACGTCAACCTCGATCACGTCACCCAACCTGAATTGGGCTACTTCCTCGAAGTCAAGAGCCGCACCTGGAGCCGCCGTGACGCCGAGCGCAAAGCCGAACTGGCCGCCGCCCTGCTCACCAGCCTGGGCGCATCCACCGAGCAGATGGTCACGCAAGATTACATTGAATTGGTCGAAACTGCCATCTGATGTAGGGGCGTATGCCATACGCCCCTACGCCTATTCTTGATGAATCCACCTTCCCTTGAACTCACACTCGGCCAATTACTGGCCGCCCGCGGCCTGACGCTGGCAACGGCGGAATCTTGCACGGGCGGGCTGATCGGCCATCGCCTGACGAATGTGCCGGGATCATCGGCATCTTACCTGGGGGGAATCATCGCCTATGCCAATGACGTTAAGGCCAATTCGCTGGGCGTACCGTGGGATACACTCAACACCCACGGCGCGGTCAGCCGGGAGACGGCGCTGGCGATGGCGCGCGGCGTGCGCGCCGCCCTCGGCGCGGACATTGGCCTCTCGGTCACTGGCATTGCCGGGCCAGATGGCGGCACGCCAGAAAAGCCCGTGGGAACGGTATGGATTGGGCTGAGCGCAGACGATGACGAAAATGCCTGGCTATTTGTGTGGGATGGCGACCGCCAGACCAACAAAGAACTTTCTGCCGAAGCGGCGCTGCAAAAAGTGTATGACTACCTGCGGGCCTAGATGACTGCACTTAGAATGTTGAGGAGACACCACCATGCACAAAAACCTGAATTTGCTGGCACTCGACCTCGGCGCTGAAAGCGGACGCGCCATCTTGGGGAAATTTGACGGGGAACGCATCCAACTCGAAGAAATCCACCGCTTCGCCAATGGGCCAGTACAACTGCCCGACGGCATCCACTGGAACACGCTTGGCCTATGGGCGGAGATGCTCAAGGGCCTGGGCATGGCTGCCGAACGCGGCCCATTGGCCTCGCTTGGCCTGGATACCTGGGGGGTAGATTTCGGCCTGCTCGACCGCCAGGATGTGCTGATCGGCACGCCCTACCACTATCGCGACAGCCGCACCGATGGCATGGTCGAAAAAGCCTTCGGCGTGGTGGCGCGCGCAGAAATTTTCGCCCAAACCGGCATTCAATTCATGCAATTGAACAGCCTGTTTCAGCTTTATGCGATGGTCGTACAGGGATCGCCCGCTCTCGACATCGCCCAAACCTTTCTGACCATGCCCGACCTGTTCAACTTCTGGCTGACCGGTCGCAAGGCCAATGAGTTCAGCAATGCCACCACCACGCAGTGCTACAACCCGCACAGCGGGGCGTGGGCCAGCGCAATGCTCGACAAGCTCGGCATCCCCACGCGTATTTTCGGCGAGATCGTGCCGCCCGGAACGGTGCTTGGCCCGCTGCGCCAGGCCATTGCCGCTGCCGCCGGCATCGCCCCCATCCCCGTCATCGCCCCGGCCTGCCATGATACGGGTTCTGCCGTAGCCGCCGTACCCGCCGCCAACGAAAATGTGGCCTGGATCAGTTCGGGCACCTGGTCGCTGGTGGGAACGAGTGTGCGCCAGCCGGTGATCAACGCCGACAGCCTGGCCTTCAACCTGACCAACGAGGGCGGCGTCAACGGCACTTTCCGCCTGCTCAAGAACATCAACGGCTTGTGGCTGGTGCAGGAATCTCGCCGCACCTGGGCGACCCAGGGTGACGAGATGACGTATGATGTCCTCACACAAGCCGCCGAAAACGCCGCCCCCCTGCGCTCACTCATTGACCCCGACGACGCGGCCTTTTTTAAGCCCGGCAACATGCCCGACCGCATCAGCGCATCTTGCGTGCGCACCGGCCAGCCGGCGCCCACGAGCAAGGGGGCCATCGTGCGCTGCGCGCTCGAAAGCCTGGCGCTCAAATATCGCTGGGTGATCGAAAAGCTCGAAACGCTGACCAGCCGCCCGGTCGAAACCATCCACATCGTCGGCGGCGGGACGAAAAACCGGTTGCTCTCGCAACTCACTGCCGACGCCACTGGCCGCCCCGTGGTGGCCGGGCCTATCGAAGCCACGGCCATCGGCAACCTGCTGGCGCAGGCGATTGCCCTGGGCGAGATCGCCTCATGGGAAGAAGCCCGCCAGGTGGTGCGACAGTCATTCGACGTAGAAACCTTCGAGCCAAAGCCATCCGCAGCATGGCAAGATGCCTATGAGCGGTTTGGCAAACTGGCTGGTTGATGTCTCTGTCTCAACATTCAAACCATTTCACCAAGCGAGGTCTTTATGAAACAATATCATATCGCCGTTATCGGCGCCGGGATGTGGGCGCAGCATCACCTGGGTATGTTTCAGGAAAACGAGCGCTCGCAAGTAACCTGGGTGTGCGCGGCCACGCAAGCCAGCGTGGAAAAAGCGCAGCAGCAATATGCCATTCCGCATGGCACCTGTGATTTTCGCGACATTCTCAAAGACCCGGCGGTAGATGCCGTGGTGGTTTGCTCGCCGCCGCATACGCATGTGCAAATGGCCATTGCCACCCTGCAAGCGGGCAAGCACCTGCTGCTTGAAAAGCCCATGGCCATCACCCGTTCGGGCATGTACCGCCTGCTGATCGAAGCGGAAAAGCATCCCAACCAGGTGCTGCTCGAATGCTCGTGCCGCCACGCCCGCCTCCAGCCTAAGTACGCATTTGTCAAAAACTTGATTCAAAGCGGCAAATTGGGCAATGTCTATCACATTCATTACAACTTCATCTTGCCCACGACCTTTATCGAATACAACGCAAAGGGCGCGTGGGCCATGCGCAAAAAGACCGCCGGCGGCGGGCCGCTGATTGATTTTGCGGTCTATGAATTGTCTTTCTTGCTGGGAGTTTTGGGGGATCGTCATCAGTTACGCACGGTGCGCTCATTCCACCGCAACGATTTGCGCAATATGTCGGGCCTTGTTCCAGGGGCTGATGTTGAACAACATGGCGCGGCCTACCTGGAATTTGACCCCCCATTGACGCTATACATCGAACGCGGCGCCGGTGCTATCGCCGAAGTCCCTGGTCAGGCGCGCATCCACGGCAGCAAAGGCACACTCATTTTCGATTGGCCCACCTGGACTTCCAACGAAATGACCCATTTCTCCCTCGATGGGAAAGGCAGCGTGCAAAAAGAGACGCTGACCGTGGATATGACCGGCCACCCCGCCAACGACAACGGCACACTCGTCCCCCACTTCCTCGACTGCCTGGATGGCACGGCCACCCCCGAAATGCCCATCACGCGTGCCGCCAAACACCTCGATATTCTCTTACGCATTTTGAAATAAGCGCCTCAACTACTCCCCAAATTCCAGTTCGAACTCGCTGTCCTCGTCCCAGGTTTCGCTGGCGGCGATGTCAATCTCGCCAAACAGGCCGTTCTGCGTGATATCTACCAGGCGGCGCTTGACCAGTTCGAGCATTGCCAGGAAAGTGACAACCACATCGAGGCGGGTGCGCCGGTTGCCCAAGAGAAGCGAGAATGTGGCGTTCCCGCGCTGGCGCAGGGTGCTGGCAATCAGCTTGATCTTGTCGCGAATGGTCACTTTGGGGGCGCTGACCACCGTGCGGAGTTGTGGGCGGCTGTCAGGGGCGAAGATGCCGCGCGCCGCGGCGATCAGGTCGGCCAGGGTCAGGCCGCTGAGATCCACCGTCCCCTCGATTTTCGGCGGCGGGGCCAGGCGCAGGTGGGTGCGCAACCCCTGGGCCTCGCGTTGGGCCAGCAGCGTGGCAATTTCGCGGTAGCGCTTGTAAGCGATCAACTGCTGCGCCAGGGTCTCGCCGGGGTCTTCTTCGCCAGGCTGACGTGTGGGCGGAATGGGTAACAACGCTTCAGATTTTATTTGCACCAGGCGGGCGGCAATCACCAAAAAGGCTGAAACCTCATCGGCAGAGGCCGTTTCGCGCATCGCCCGCAGGTGCGCCAGGTATTGATCGGTCACCTGGGCCAACGCCACCCGGGTAATATCTAATTCGGCCCGCTCGATGAGCTGCAAGAGCAAATCGAGCGGGCCTTCGTATACGGGCGTGGAAACGGTATAGCTTTTGGCTTGATGGGAGGCGGTATCTACGGTCACCAGGGGGCAATCCTTATTCGCTAACGGTGACGGCGGCCCACAAGGGCTGGTCATAATCGAAATCGAGGCCAAATTCGACGCCATCGTCGCTGCGCAATTTGTAGGTGGCAATGTAGCTGCCGGCGGTTTCGGGGGCAATCAGTTCGATGGCGATGTCAATCGTCTGCCCGGGGGCCACCTCGCGGCCCAATTTTTGCGCCGGGCTGCCCATATTTTTGCCGATGACGAAGAAGAGGTCGTAATCGGCGTTCCACGTGCAAGTGCCGATATTTTTGACCTGCCAACGCTGGGTGAAGGTTTGCCCGGCGCTGACTGTGTTATCGGTGGCGTTGGCATCTTGAATTAACGCTGCCCAGTTGCACGGAGGGGTCAATGTTGGCGTGGCGCGTGGTCGGGGCGTTGCATCGAGCAGAGAAATGGCCGTGGGCGTGGCGGTGGGCGCAGGCAAGATACTGCCCGGCTGCACCAGGTTCGATGCCAGCACACCCGCCAGCACAACCAACAAGATTACCAGCAAATTGAGCAGGTTGAGCAATGGGCGGGGCAACATATTCGAGGGCTGTGCTGGGGCAGCATTAACCTTTGACATGGGAAGTTCCTTCAGGGGAGGTTGTAATAGTTGTAGGCGGCGCGCGCCAGGTCGGCGATCAATTGGTTGGCTGAGTCGAAGATGATCTGCACCGGGTGATACATGTAAACGGTCAGGACGAAGTTGCCCCCCGGCGTGTAGACGATGGCGGCATCGGCCACGTTGTGCGTGACAAAGAAAGCGTCATTGACCCAGCCATGTTTGTGGGCCACGCGTGTACCATCTGGCACGCCCAGTTCGATCAGCACGCCAATTTTATCTTCGGCCAGTTGATTGATCATCTGCTGGCATTCGACCTGGGTGATCTCATCGCCAAAGGCGGCCACCAATGCCCCGCCGCCCTGGTCGGCGCAGTGATACAGATCGGTCAGCAGCATGCCCATTTCAGATGCGCTGGTTTGATTGTACAGATCGGGATCGGTGTTGGCTTCGGGGTGGGTGTTGCCAGGGGTCTGGCGGTTGGGCAGCAGCAATGGCGCGCCGGTGAAGAAATAGCCCCCCAAAAAAGTGCTTTCTAGGCCGAGTGTTTCCATGTCGGCGGTGACCAGCAGGGGGCCGCGGTTTTTGTCGAGGATATTTTGCATCAACCAATCGGTCGAAGGGTTGACCGATTTGGCGATCATTTCCTCGATCTTGACCGAGACTTCCAGGCCCGGATCGCCATCCAGGTTACGAAAAACTGAAATCATCACCGGAATTTTGATCGTGCTGCTGGCAGTAAAGGCCAGGTCGGGTGGCAGGCTGAGGGGCTGTCGCAGGTTGTAGACAAAATGGCTTTCCTGCCCGGTTTGCAGGTCTTGCAAATAGACCCCGATGGCGCCATCGAAACCGGATAGCTCAACCGTCTGGCGCAGCAGCACGTTCAAGTTTTGGAAAGCGGGAGAAGGCGGCGCGGCGGTGAGAAATGGCAGCGTGACGGTGCGCGAGGAGGCCGAAATCAGCGCGGCTTCGATGAATGGGATGGCGCGTGTCACATCGAGGTTGACACCGGGTTTGCCGGGGGCGAAGGTGACTGTGCCGGTTTGAGGGAGCGCCGGTACGGGCGGGGTATCATAGCGCGGTGCAATGTCCTGTTCCAGATAGGCGCGTAAACGGTCTTCAGAATAGGTAAAACGCAAGGGGATGTTGACGGTGGGGGGGATGCGCGCCCAGAGATAATCCCAAAAAGCTGACCAGAAGGGCAGGCGCGTGCGTTCTTGTTCAGCCGCGGCCAGCACCGCATCCAGGTCTACTTCAAAACCGACCGTTTCTGGTTGCAATTGAATGCGGGCCTCGCCATAGCGCAGTTCGACCGGCTGCGAGTAGACTTCGAGCAAGCGGCGGGCGGCTTCCTGGCGGTTCAAGCCGCCAATCGGCACATTGCTGACCGTCATTTGCGTTGGGTAGCTGGCCCACAGGCGACTGAAGTTGACCAGTTGGAATGCGAACAGAATGGTTGCCCCCAGCAAGCACAACACGGCAACAAAGGTAACCAGCGATGGCGAACTTCTTTTCCGACGCATGGGGCGAATGATACCACGGACAGGACATATCCCCATGCCAGGGGATGGTTCGATACGGAGAAAAGAAAAAGGCTCACCGCATGTGGGGTGAGCCTTTTTGTGTTTGAAGGAAACCTTCGTTTTTCAGTGCCCTCGCGGCGACTCGAACGCCGAACCTACTGCTCCGCAAGCAGGCGCTCTATCCATTGAGCTACGGGGGCAACTTGCCTTGCGATCAAGCGGGACGCTTGAAATCGAGCGGGGCGTATTTTATCACGTTTCACCGATAGCGCAAGGCGCGTATGGCAAGTGGGCACACTTGCCATGCCCTTTCAGGTCCTACCAGCATCCCACGGGGTTACGGGGGGTGCGTTCGTCCAGCGGCACATAGTCGCGGCATTCGGGGCCGAGGTAGATCTGGCGCGGGCGGGAGATTTTCTGCTCGTTATCGCACAGCAGTTCGAGCCAGTGCGAAATCCAGCCAGCCGTACGTGGGACGGCAAACAGCACGGTGAACATGGACATGGGCATCTTCATCGCCTGGTAGATGATGCCAGAGTAGAAATCCACGTTAGGATAAAGTTTGCGGGAAATGAAGTAATCGTCGCTGAGGGCAATCCGTTCGAGTTCGAGGGCAATGTCAATCAGGCGGTTGCGGCCCGTTACTTCAAATACTTCATCGGCAATCTTTTTGATGATGCGGGCGCGCGGATCGTAGTTCTTGTAAACGCGGTGGCCAAACCCCATCAAAAGTGTTTCGCGGTTTTTCACCTTTTCGATGAATGCAGGGACATTTTTGACATCGCCAATCGCTTCGAGCATTCGCAGCACTTCTTCGTTGGCGTTGCCGTGCAGTGGGCCATACAGCGCCGCCGCTGCCCCGGCCAGAGCGGAATAGGGATCGGCCTGCGATGAACCGATGACACGCATGGCATTGGTGCCGCAGTTTTGCTCGTGGTCGGCATGAAGGATGAAAAGTACATTGAGGGCGCGTTCCAGCACGGGGTGTGGCTCGTATTTAACTTCCGTCATCTTGAACATCATCTTGAGGAAGTTACCGATGTAACTCAAACCATCATCGGGGTAATTGAAGGGGAAACCCTGGTTGTGGCGGGCGGTGAAAGCGGCTATGGTGGCCACTTTGGCGATGCCGCGCACAACCTGTAAGTGGCGTTTCTCCAGATCGGTGACCTGGCGAGCATCGGGATAGAGCGTGGCCAGCGAAGCCACCGCACTGATGAACATACTCATCGGATGGGCATCGTAGCGGAAGGTGTGGATCAGGTCTTCGATGTTCGAGTGCAACAGGGTGTGGATTTTGACCTCGTGTTCCCATTGCGCTAACTGCTCAGCCGTGGGCAATTCACCATAGATGAGCAGGTAAGCGGTTTCGAGATAAGTGCTTTTCTCGGCCAGTTGTTCGATGGGATAGCCACGATATTGCAGGATGCCATTATCGCCATCAATAAAGGTGATCTTGCTTTTGGTAGAAGCGGTGTTTGAAAAAGCCGGATCGTAAGCCATCAGCCCAAAATCTTCCGAACTGGTTTTGATCTGGCGCAGATCAATGGCCTTGATGGTGCCATTGGCGATGGGGATTTCGTAGGTTTTCCCGGTGCGATTATCCGTAACCGTCAGCGTATCATTGGACATAGTTGCCTCTTTCTTTGCACTAAAGTGGACACAGATAGGAATAATTATACCCGTGTACAAGCCGCTCAGTGGCCGATTTCATTTCTGGTCTGCCCGATAAAACTTCCCGGCGGTTGTGGCCGCCGGGAAGTTTTGCTGAAATAGCTGAACACCGCAACGGATTAATAACGTAACAACGCCCCGATATGCCCAAATTGGCTGGTGAGCGTTTCGCTGTGAAGCACCTCAACTTCGCCGCCTTGCTGCATCACCTGGTGGACGGCCATTTCTACGGCATCGGCGATTTTTTCAAATTGACCTTCACAATAGGGGCATTTGCGGGCTTCCTGAGCGGTCACAAAGCCACAGCCCTGGCAGCGATAGCCCGGCTCGCGCAAGCCTTCACGAATTAATAAGGTATGCACCCGCCCATCATGGATAGCGCGTAAGGTATCGGCCAGGCGTACCACGCCGCCATGAGCTTTGGCCGCACTGGTGATCAGGGTCTCCACCAGGCGTTCTTCGCGGTGCTGCTCAGCTTCGTGGCCTACCTTCATCGCCTTTTCCAGCACCTCGGCGTGGCTGGCAGTCATGCCAATCGGGAAACTGCCCACGATCAGGCTCTGCCAGGCTTTGGGTAAATGCGAGCGAAATTGGGCCACATTGTCATCGCTGCCGCCGATCAAAACCCGGCGGACATGGTTTTCGCTGAAAAACTTGATCGCAAAATCCATCGCCTCTTTCATGTTCCGTTCGGTCACTTCTTCTTCGTGGCGGGTGCGGCCAGCCACGCCACCGCGATGGCCTGGCATAGTAGAAGCGCCGCCACGCTTGGTGTGGTGGATTTCTTCACCCAGCACGCCATCTTGTTCACGTAATTGGCCCAGGTGGAAATAAAACATCCGCGCCCCCTGCTTGTCCACCAGGGCAACACCATACCCACCAAAAGCGTCCAACAGATCGGCCAATGGCTTCACATGCGGCTGCGAGTTGATCCGCACCCGGCTGCGCACCGCAATCGCCAGGGGATAAGCCCGCCAGAAGCCATCGGGCGCACACGAGAACATCGCCACGCTCCGCCCAGAACCGTCGTATTGTGTGGAAAAGAAACGCTCCACCGCGGCCACATCATCAGGCAGGTTCACATCCTTCAGCATGGTACGCAAATGGAGCTTATGACCATCGGCTTGAGCGGCAGGGTCTGTATTGAGATAGACACTCAGCACCGGATGGCCGGGTTGATATTCCAGGAGTTCTCGCAAATCGCTTTCGGTTAACATAGGTTGCTCCTTTCAAGAATGGATCACAGAACGAGGCCGCGCCAGAGGCGCAGCCACATTATGGACGTGTCCCCAAGATCAGGGTTCGTTTCACCTCCTTCAAGTTGATGAGACCATTTGCGCTAACTGCTCAAACAGACTTTTTTGCGCCGGGGTCAATTGTTGTGGCAAAGTCACCTTCACTTTGACCAGCAGATCACCGCGCGTTTGCGGCTGGCGCAGGTGTGGCACGCCCTGGCCGGCAAGCCGGAACGTCTGTTCGGGTTGTGTGCCTGGGGGAATGGTCAGCAGCACATTGCCGGTAGGGGTTGGCACCTTAACGTTGCCACCCAGGACGGCTGTATACAGATCAATCGTTACCCGCGTGGTCAGGTTACTGCCGTCGCGTTCGAAACGCGCATCAGGCAAGACCTCAATTTCAAGGAAAAGATCGCCTTTACGGCCATCACCAGCCGCCAGGGCATCGGCCACGCGTACCTTGGTGCCAGTGCGTGCGCCAGCCGGGATTTTGACTTCAAGACGCTTGCCATCTGTTTCAACGATCCGGGTGGTGCCTTGGCACGCATCGGCCAGCGAGATGGGTACTGCAAGCCGTTGGGAAGGTTTTGCGCTGCGGTTGCCAAAACCAAAGTCGGGGCTGCCGCTGCTGCCCGTGGGCATGCCGCCAAAGATGCGGCTGAAAAATTCCGAGAAGCCCGCTTCACCGAAAAGATCATCCAGGTTGATATTGACGCGTTGACCGCCTGTATCCCACTGCGACCAATCGAAGCCGCCCGGCGAGCCGCCGCGTTGCTGCCATTGGGTATACGATTGTCCCAGTTGATCATAGCGGGCGCGCTTCTGTGGGTCACTGAGCACCTGATAGGCTTCATTGACCAGCTTGAAATTTTCTTCCGCTTGGGCATCCCCCGGGTTGCGGTCAGGGTGATATTGCATCGCCAGTTTGCGATAAGCTTTTTTGATGGTTTCTTCGTCGGCAGAACGCTCGACGCCTAAAGTTTTGTAGTAGTCTTGATATTGCATTGTTCACCTATTTCAATTAGATTGTATGCGCGGCTATTATGGCAAGTCAAGAGCAGGTTTGATTTTTTTATGCAACGCTAACCGAACTGTTTGCAAAACCGCCTCCCGTTTTTTGCGTATCCGTGCTATGATCATAACATGACTTTCTTTAACAACCACTGAGCCGAGATACCATGAGTCCTTCCCAAGAACGCATCCTTGTTGTCGAAAACGATCCCGAAATCAGCGATCTGATCGCCCGTCAAACACTTCAGCCAATGGGCTACCGTGTCAACGTGGTCGGCGGGGCATCGCAGGCCATTCAAGAAGCCATGCGCTTTGCCCCGGATGTCATCATCGCCAATTTACATTTGCCTGGCTTGAGCGGCAAAGACCTGCTGGTGGCCCTGGCCTCGCAGGGTCTTGAAGTGCCGGTGGTCGTGTTGGCTGGCAAAGGCGCTGAAGGCGATGTCATCCAGGCTTTTCGCCTGGGCGCGGCTGATTATTTAATCTGGCCGGTGCGCGAAGCCGAGGTGATTTCAGCCGTGGAGCGCGTCTTGAAGCAAGTGCGCTCCCGCTCTGATCGCGAAAACCTGGCCCGCCAACTCAAGCAAACCAACCAGGAATTGCAACGCCGGGTGCGTGAGTTGACCACCATCTTTGCCATCGGCAAAGCCGTCACCTCCATCACCGATCAGTTGGCGCTCTTCGATAAAATTCTCGAAGGCGCGGTCTATGTGACCGAATCGGACAGCAGTTGGATTTTGACCAAGGACGAGCGCTCGAAAAACTTTGTTTTGAGCGCCTGCCGCAACCTCCCTGAAAGCGTGGTAGAAAAGATCGGCCAGCCATGGGATGATGGGATCAGTTCGCTGGTGGCGCTTTCGGGCGAACCGCTTGCCATTCACGGCGAAGCGCTCAAGCGCTTCAACAAAATGGTGCGGCTGGGACAATCGGCCCTGGTGATGCCGGTAAAAATCAAGAATGATGTGGTTGGCTTGCTGGTGGTTGTGCGCAAAGCGCCACAGCCCTTCAGCAATAGCAACCAGGCCCTGCTCGAAGCTGTGGCCGATTATGCTTCTATTTCGATGGTCAACCTGCGATTGTTCCGCGCCGTGGAAGAACGGGCGCGGGCCATGCAAATGGCCGCCGAAAATGCCCAATCGAGCGAGCGGGCCAAAGATGAAGCCCTGCGTGCTTTACGCGAACAAATGACCGAACAGGTGGAAATCTTGATTTCCAATCTCAAATTATTGGTGACAGAAGGCAACCGCAATTTCAACACCGAGCAAAATCGGCTGTTGCGCGGGGCCATGGAAAGCAGTCAATCGATCAAATCTATGCTCGATACGTCTGCTGCTTCGATGGGTGTCAAATAGGTTTCACAGGCGGAATTAACCGGTTATGGCAAATCCCCACGTCCTCATCGTCCATGAAAGTTCAGAAACGGCTCGCCTGCTGGAACGGGGGATTTTGCGCCCCGCCGGCTATGAAGTAACCTACACTTCAGAGACCAAGACGGCTGACTCGCTGACCAAAGCCACCCCTCCCGCATTGATGATCGTGGGCGATCAATTAACCGATGGCAAAGGTCTGGAATTCTCCGCCGAACTGCTCAAGCGCTACCCCCTCCTGCCGATCATCTTATTGACCAATTCTTATGACGAACGGCTGGCCCTTCAGGCCCTGCGCGTTGGCGTGGTAGATTACCTGCACCCGCCCTTGCGCTCAGACGATGTGCTCAAGGCTGTAACCCGCGGCATTCAACGCACCAAGACCTTTTCCGACTGGTCTATTTTGGAAGTGCGGCGGCATACCAAAACGCTGCAAAAGCGCGTAGACGGCCTGGAAGCCCTGCAACGCATTGGGCGCACGGTAACAGCCTTGCTCGATCTGGATAATGTGCTGACCGCCGTGGTCGATTCGGCCGTCGAACTCACCGGCGCTGAAGAAGGCAGCCTGCTGTTGTTGGACGAAACCACCGGTGAGTTGTACATGCGTGCCAGCCGCAACTTTCAGGATGAATTTGCCCGCCAGTTTCGCCTGCCGATCAAAGATTCGCTGGCCGGGCAGGTTTTACGCACCGGCAAGCCGATTGCCATTGATGCCCCCACGCCGCAGAAAATCAAAACAGCCTATCTGGTGCATACCCTCATCTACGTTCCCTTGCAGGTACATGGCCGACTGATCGGCGTGTTGGGCGTAGATAACCGCCAAAGCGGGCATCCCTTTCACGATGAACACCTGGTCCTCGTTTCGGCCCTGGCTGATTACGCCGCCATTGCCATCGAAAACGCCAGTCTTTACTCTCGCACCGAAATTGAACGGAAACGCTTTGAAACGATCCTGACCCAGGTGGATGACGGTGTACTGGTGGTAGACCTGGAAGACCGCGTCATCCTGGCAAACAACACGCTGCGGATGGCCTTCAACCTGGGAGATGGCGTGTTGACCGGCAAACCGGTGCGTGATCTGATTCTGCACCCCGACTTGCTCGAAATGATCAACGACGATGCCAAAAACCGCTCCAGGCGGGGGGAAATCACCCTGGAAGATGGGCGAGTTTACAACGCCCACCTGACGCCCGTTCCCGAAGTGGGTTACGCCATCACCATGCAAGACATTACCCACCTGAAAGAACTCGACCGCATCAAGAGCGATTTCGTCAGCACCGTCTCCCACGACCTGCGTTCGCCGCTGACAGCTATTTTGGGCTATATCGAACTGATTGACCGCGTGGGGCCGCTCAACGACACGCAGCGCGAATTTATCAATCGTGTCCAGTTCAGCGTCAGCAATATCACCTCGTTGATCAACGATTTGCTCGACCTGGGGCGCATTGAGGCCGGCTTCGATGCCCGCAAGGAAGTCGTTCCGCTCTCGGCCATCATCACCTATGCCGTTGACGGTCTACGCAGCCGAGCCGAAGAAAAACATCAGAAGCTACTGACCAATGTGCCAGATATTTTGCCATCCATCTACGGCAATCCGGTGCGGCTGCGCCAGTTAGTTGCCAATTTGTTGGGCAACGCCATCAAGTACACGCCGGTTGGCGGCAAAGTTGCCATCAGCGCTGAGGCCGAGAGCGACCAGGTGATCATCCGCATCGCCGACAATGGGCCAGGCATCCCACCAGCCGAATTACCCTATATCTTCGACAAGTTCTACCGGGCCAGCAATGTCCCCAGCGACACCCCCGGCACCGGCCTGGGGCTGGCGATTGTCAAATCCATCGTCGAAAATCACCAGGGGCGCATCTGGCCTGAGTCGACGTTGGGCCAGGGAACGATCTTCACGGTGGTGTTGCCGGTGATGGAACAAGATTAGCGCCTGCCCAAGCGCCGTTGCACAGGAGCGGGAGCTATTCCCGCTCTTGTGCTTTGTATGCCATGCGGATTCGTAGCGCATGAAGCTCAAACGCCTGCTCTATTACTTGTTGATCAATATATTCGTCTCTGCCTGCGTCACGTTGGCTTTGCTGCAACTATGGGCCTGGGCGCAGCCTGGCGGGGGCGATCAGACCAGCCAACTGGCCCTGGTGCTGACCAACGTCGCGGCTAACCCCAATGCCAACGTGGTCTTACCCACCGGCAGTGGCGTGGTGATCATCACCCGGGTGGTCACTGCCCCGCCCGAAGCCTTCACACCCTATCCCACGCGCGGCATTGTCACTTACCGGGTCAAAGAGGGCGACACCCTCGGCGGGATTGCTGCCTATTTCGGCGTCAGCCTGGAAGAACTGATGGCCTTGAATGATATGCGTGACCCCAACCGGGTCATCAGCGGTGTGGATATCCTCATCCCGCCTCCGCCCACCGAAACACTCACCCCCACCATCGGGCCGACCGATACGCCTTCGCCCACCCTCACGCCACGAGCGACCACAACCCCTCGCCCCACGGCCACGGCCACCGGCGCCACCCCCACCCCACAATTGCTGATCAGCGCCGTGATTGGCGCTGGCGACCTGGAAAACGAACGCATCGAAATCAAATTGACCGACGGCGGCGAACTTGCCCTTTCCGGCTGGCAGATTACCGATGGCGCTGGCAGTACCTTCACCTTCCCACAGTTTATTTTACGATCCGGCGGGCAGATCAGCGTTTATACCCGGGCGGGTGAGCCATCGGTCACTGCGCTCTACTGGGGGCTGGCCGCACCTCTCTGGCAGCGTGGCAAGACCGCCACCATCCTGGATGCGCAAGGGAATACGAGAGCCACGTTTACAATTCCCTGAGATGAGATTAGTCGCCTCACCGCCCCCTGATCGGTGGCAGTCACCCGGGGAAGCACTGGTAAAATTGCCCCACGATTACCCTCTGGATCGAGACCCCAACCCATGACCCAAGCCCTCTATCGCAAATGGCGACCGCACCAATGGGCCGAAGTGATCGGCCAGGAACATATTGTGCAAACCTTACGCAATGCCATCGTGGCCGAGCGTGTGGCTCATGCCTACCTGTTCGCCGGGCCGCGTGGCACAGGCAAAACCACCAGCGCCCGCCTGCTTGCTAAGGCTGTCAACTGCCTGGATGCCAACCTGTCCAGCCGCCCCTGCGATACCTGCGAACACTGCATGGCGGTCAACCAGGGCCGCTTCCTCGACCTGATCGAAATTGACGCCGCTTCCAATACTTCTGTGGAAGATGTGCGCGAACTGCGCGACAAGATCAGCTTTTCGCCCAACCAGGGGCGCTACAAGGTTTATGTCATTGATGAAGTGCACATGCTTTCGACAGCCGCCTTCAACGCCCTGCTCAAAACGCTCGAAGAGCCGCCCGCCCATGCCATCTTCATCCTGGCGACCACCGAAATCCACAAAATTCCCGCTACGATTCTTTCGCGCTGCCAGCGGCATGAATTTCGCCGCATCCCGGTCAACGATATCGTTGCCAACCTGAAGAAGCTGGCCGCCGGCGAGGGCATCGCCGTAGATGAGGCCTCGTTAACGCTGATCGCCCGGCAGTCTGCCGGGGGGATGCGCGATGCCATCTCGCTGCTCGACCAGCTCGCCTCCACCGGCCAGGCCGTCACGCTCGAACTGGCGCAAACGGTGTTGGGCGCAGCCACCGAACAGATCGTCCTCGATGTGATTGAGGCCGTGCAAGGGCGCGATTCTGCCGCGGGTCTGGCGCACATCCACGACAGCCTGGATGGCGGCTCGGACCCGCGTCAGTTTGCCCGGCAGATTGTAGATTACCTGCGTCAACTGTTGCTGATCAAACTCGGCAACGCCAGCCAGGTGGATGCCACACCAGAAACGCGCGCCGTGATGGCCCGCCACGCCCAAAAATTTGCCACCCCCGAACTACTCGGCGTGATCCGGGCTTTCAACAGCGCGGCGGCGGAGGGGCGTCTCGCGTGGCAGCCCAGCCTGCCGCTTGAAATGGCCTTTGTCGAGGCCATCACCCCGCCCCAAGAAGCTCCCGCTGCGCCGCAAATGGAGGCGCAGCCGGCGCGGCCAGCCGCCCCGCCACCCACAGCCGCGGCGCGGCCAATGCCGCCGCCTGAACCTGCTCACCTACCTGCGCCAGTCAGCGAGTCGGCCCTGGGTAAGCGCGTGCAAGAAAACTGGCGGCAGGTCGTTCACCTGGTCAAACAGCAGAAGAGCAATGTGGCCGGGCTGCTCAACTCGGTGCGCTCGCGTCACCTGGATGAAAACATCCTTACCCTGGGCTTCGCCAGTGACGTGTTGAAATCACAAATGGAAAAGCCCGAAAATATCGAGATTGTCCAAAATATCTTGAAACAAGTGATCGGCGAAACGATCCATATTCGCTGCACCACCGTCTCCGCACAGCGCAGCGCCCCACCGCCCGAAGTAGATCACGACGGTATGGTGGCCTCAGCGGTGCGCGACCTGGGCGGCGAAATTGTGGATGTGCAATAAACTTTTTGGAGGAACGAATTATGGCAAAAGGTTACAAAACCCCTAAGATGCCCGGCGGCAAAGGCATGGGCGGCATGGGCGGCGGCAACATGATGGGCCAACTGCAAAAGCTCCAGCAGCAAATGATGGAAGCGCAGGGTAAACTCGGCGAGGAAACTGTCGAATATAGCGCGGGCGGCGGCGCGATCAAGGTCGTCATCACCGGCGATCAGCACTGCCAATCCATCACCGTAGACCCCGACCTGCTCAAAGACGTGGCCGAAGGCGGCGACGTGGATATGCTGCAAGACCTGCTGCTGACCGCCTTCAACGGCGCACTCGACGCCTCGCGCAAGCTGGCGGAAGAGCGCATGGCCCCGCTGACCGGGGGATTGGGATTGCCCTTTTAGGTTGCCCCCTGCCCCCTATGCTCCTCCCCACGCCACTGCAAGACCTGATCAACGCTCTCTCGCGTCTGCCGGGCATTGGCCCCAAAACGGCCTCGCGACTCACCTTCCATCTGCTGCGCGCACCCGAAGACCTGGCGCAAGACCTGGCGAGCGCCCTGCTCAACCTGAAATCTGGCACAGCCTACTGCCCGGTATGCTTCAATATCACCGCTGCCGGGCGCTCGGTGTGTGAAATTTGCGAGCGCCCCGAACGACAGACCGGTGCCTTATGTGTGGTAGAAGAACCACTCGATGTGTTGGCATTGGAGCGTACCGGGGGCTTCGAGGGCAGTTACCATGTATTACACGGCGCGCTTTCGCCCATCGAAGGCATCGGGCCAGATGATTTGCGCATCCGCGAACTGTTGGGCCGCGTGCGGGCAGGCGGTATCCGCGAGATTATCCTGGCGACCAACCCCAGCATGGAAGGCGATGCGACGGCGATGTATCTGCGTCAGCAATTGCTCCCGATGGGGGTACACGTCACCCGCCTGGCGCGCGGTCTGCCCGTTGGCGGCGACCTGGAATATGCCGACCAAAATACGTTGCTGCGCGCCCTGGCCGGACGGCAGGAAATGTTGTGACCTTGCGCGCCAGGGTGGAATTTTGGCGCAGCCCAGTTATCGCGAAGTAAGGTACCCCTTAATGAAAAAAGCTACCCTTTCCTTGATCTTGACGGCATTGATTCTGGCCGCTTGCGGCGCGCCGCCAACCACGCCGCCCCAGGCCGCTCCGACCGACACGGCCATTGCGCAGCCCACGGCAACCCGGGCCACGCTGCCCACCCTGGCAGTCACCGCCACGCGGCCACTGGTCAACCCGGGCAATATGATGCCCGGCTGTACCGTCGTCAGCATCAAGCCTTCGCCGGTCGCGCCGGAAGATTCAATCTTTGGCCCGATCAGCGAGCAAGATTGGGTGATCGGCCCACCCACGGCCACGGTTACATTGCTCGAATATAGCGATTTTCAGTGACCCGGCTGCGCGGCTGTCGCGCCCGTGTTGGCGCGCATTGCTAAAGATTTTCCACAAGATGTGCGTTTCGTTTTTCGGCACTTTCCGCTGATGAGCATCCACGATAAGGCCGGGTTGGCGGCCCAGGCGGCTGAGGCTGCCGGGCGGCAGGGTAAATTTTGGCAGATGCACGACCTCCTCTTTGCCAAACAGGGCGAATGGGGCCTGCTCAGCCTGGCAGATTTCGCCCCCTGGCTTGTCCAGCAGGCTACCGCGCTTGACCTGGATACCGTCCAATTCGAGCAAGACCTGACCGACCCCGTTATTGTCCAGATCGCCAACGATGCCTGGGAAAGGGGCCAGCAAATTGGCCTGCCCGGAACGCCGTTTGTGGTGCTGAATAACCAATTGTGGCCCGAAGACCTGCCCAAAAGCTACGAAATGCTCTCGACGGTGATCCAGTTATCCTTGCTGCAAAACCGGCAATATGATTTTTGCCCGCCTATGATCATCCGTGGCGACAAACAATACTTCGCCACCATCGAAACGACCCGGGGCAACCTGGTGTTGGAACTGTTTGCCGATCAAGCGCCCCTGGCGGTGAACAATTTCGTTTTTCTGGCTGGCGAGGGTTGGTATGAAGGTGTGCCTTTCCACCGCGTCATTGCCGACTTTATGGCCCAGGCTGGCGACCCTTCAGGCACGGGGTTTGGCGGGCCTGGCTATGCTTTCGAGAGCGAAATTTACACTGACGTGAAATTTGATCAGGCCGGTCTGTTAGCCATGGCTAACAGCGGGCCAAATACTAACGGAAGCCAATTTTTCATCACCTATGCCCCCGCGCCCAACCTGGATGGACAATACACCATCTTTGGTCGCCTGATTGAAGGCATGGATGTGCTGCGCTCGCTCACACTGCGCAACCCCCAAACCGATAACCCCCTGCCTGAAGCGGATCGGGTTTTGCGGGTGAGCATTGAAGAGAAGTGATGTTGAGAAGGCTGGAAAGTTGCAGGTTGGATGATGCGTGAAATTGGAGAACAGGCAAGCGAGATTTCCACGCCGCTGCCGATGACAGGGCAGTGGGATGCGGCTTCGCTGGTGCAGTTGATTGCCAGTGCTGTGGCAGCCGTGGGATTATTGGGTCTGGCGGCTTTGTTTGCTATCCAGGGGGTGATTCTGGCTGGCACCGGCCAGGCGCAACAGGTGCTGGCGGCGCTGCTTCTGGCCTCGGGGACGGGCTTTGCCGGGATGCTGACCCTGTCCTCGGCCTGGTTCGCCCTGCTGCGGCTGCGCGGCCGCCGGGCGGCAACCACCTTCCCTGCCTGGCTGCCGCGCCAGGGCATTTTGCTGCTGCTCCTGCTGGTGATCTTGCCGGTGGCGCTCATCGCCGGCAGTTGGCTGGCCGAGGCCAACTCGCCAGTAGCATGGCTTCTGCTCCCGCCGCTGCACCTGCTGGCGATCACGGTTCCGATTGTCTGGCTGATCCACCTGGGGGGGTATCGCCTGCCTTATGGCTCGGCGCAGCGTAAATGGGGTGTGTTTGCCAGCGGGCTGGTGCTGGGCCCGGCGCTCATCATCACGCTGGAGATTGTGCTGGGCTTGATGGTGCTGGCAGGCGTGCTGATTGCCTTATCTACCCAACCGGGCCTGCTCGAAACCCTGCAAGGGCTGGTTGAACAGCTCAACGCGCAGCCCGATCTTGCTCCCGAACAGGCTGCTGCCGATTTGCTACCCTACCTGCAAACACCGGTGCTGCTTTATGCGGCAGGGGCTTTTTTGGGCGTGCTGGTGCCATTGCTCGAAGAATTGCTCAAACCGATTGGGGTGTGGCTGCTGGCCCGCCGTGCGCTGACACCCGCCGAAGGCTTTGTGGCCGGGGCGTTGAGCGGCGCTGGCTTTGCCCTGATGGAAAACCTGGGATACAGCGCGGCCAGCCTGGATAGTTGGGCGGCCATTGTGCTGGCGCGTTCGGGTACGGCGGTGATGCACATCGGCGCGTCGGCGTTGGTGGGGTGGGGGCTGGCCGCCACCTGGCGCGATGGCCGTTTCCTGCGTCTGGTAGCCGCCTATCTTGCAGCAGTGTTCATCCACGGGCTGTGGAATGTTCTGACGGTCAGTTTTGGCGTGTTGGGCACCCAGGCAACCGGTATGCTGGATGATATTGTCCTCTTCCAGGTGATTGCTGCTGGTGTGTTGGGCATGTTGATGCTGCTCTTACTGCTGGCGATGAACGCGGCGCTGCGACGCGAGGCATCGCAGGCCCGAAATGCCCCATTGGCTCAAAACGCCGCGCCGCGCCATGCTATAATGCCCGCTTTTGACAATGTTTCTGCCCAGGCAAACCTGTCTGCCGTAGAAACGATCTCTTCTAACGAGGAAACGTCTGATCATGGAACTCCTGCTTCAACTGGTTGATATTTTCTTGCATCTCGATAAATTTCTGACCGATATTGTGACCCAATATCAACAGCTGACCTATGTGCTGCTTTTCCTGGTCATTTTTATGGAAACTGGCCTGGTCGTCACCCCCTTTCTGCCTGGCGACTCGCTGCTTTTCGCCGCTGGCGCGCTGGCGGCCGTGGAAGGTAGCCCGCTCAATGTGGGCATTTTGTTTGTTCTGCTGGGTTTTGCCGCGATCTTGGGTGATACGGTCAATTATTGGATCGGCCACTACATTGGGCCGCGGGCATTTAGCGGCAAGGTGCGTTTTCTCAAAAAGGAATATATGGACAAAACGCACGCCTTTTACGAAAAGCACGGTGGCAAAACGATCATCCTGGCGCGTTTTGTCCCCATCGTGCGCACGTTTGCCCCCTTCGTGGCCGGGGTGGGCGCCATGACCTACCCCAAGTTCATCACCTACAACGTGGTCGGTGGGATTGTGTGGGTGGCGATCTTCACGTTTGCCGGTTATTTCTTCGGCAATATCCCGGTCGTTCAGCACAACTTTGAAATCGTCATCATCGCCATTATCTTGATCTCGGTGCTGCCGATGGTTTTCGAGTATGTAAAATCGCGCCTGGAAAAACAAAAATAAACTGCCCCAGGTGAGCGTTTTGTGTAACTCTGATACAATAAACATCATGGATCAACTCAGCCTGGAACAAACCCTGCAAGACCTGCCGCTTGGTGCAATTCGTTACCTGCCCCAGGTCACCTCGACCAATGACATGGCCGCCGAGTGGACCACCCAGGGGGCGCGCAACCTTTCGCTGGTGGTGGCCGATGAGCAGACTGCCGGACGCGGCCGCGCTGGCCGCCAGTGGATTACCCCACCCGGCGGTGCGCTGGCCGCCAGCCTGATCGTCTACCCCACCCTGGCCGATCAAAACTTACTGCCCCGCATGACGGCCCTGGGGGCGCTGGCCGTATGCGATGCCCTGCGCAATTCCTACCAGCTTCCAGCACAGATCAAATGGCCCAACGACATCCTCGTCAACCGACGCAAACTGGCGGGCATCCTCACCGAGGCCCACTGGACGGGTGACTCTCTGGCTGCTGTGATTTTGGGCATGGGCGTTAACGTGGCTTCGACCTCGGTCAGTGAAAGCGTGCTGCCCGCGGCGCGCCTGCGCTTCCCGGCTACCAGCGTGGAAGACGAACTGCACCGCCCCACAGACCGCCTGGCCTTGCTGCACGCCATTCTGGTCGAGTTTTTGCGTTGGCGGCAGCGCATGGGCCACGCCGATTTTATCTCTGCCTGGGAAAAACGCCTGGCTTTTCGCGGCGAGCGGGTGCAGGTTTTCCAGGGCGGCAGTGGTGAGCAAAGCCATACCGGTACACTGCCGTTGTTGGTGGAAGGCGAGGTAGCCGGGTTGACCCAAGATGGTGCGCTGAAAGTGACCACGCGTTCGGGCGATGTGGTCACGGTTCAGTTTGGAGAAGTTCGACTGCGACCCCTGGATGCGGTTGCAGGATCAGTGGAATGAGGAGGCCTTATGTTCGACGAATTACGCCAGGATGCCAGCCAGGGCTTTGAAGACCCCAGCCTCGATTTTGAAGCCCAAGAAGCGCCACGCGCCAAAAGCAAGCGCATTTTGGGCATGACCGCCCCGCAGCGCTTTGTCATCGCCGTGATGCTGCTCCTTTGGTCTTGCACGGTGAGCGCTTTCTTGCTGCTGGCAACCAATAAGCTGGCATTTTAACCTGTCTTACCCACAAGGTGGTTTTTTATTGATTCCTGCGGTGATGAATGGGGTTTGAGTGGCATCTGCCGCACATTTCCATTTCAATTATGCAACAAAGCCCCCGGCTGAAGCCAGCCGGGGGCTGTTTTTTTCTGTCGAACCACCGATTGAAATCGGTGTCTGCGCAATCCCGAAATCCGCTTCGTGTTTTTTTACAGTGCAGGCGGGGGAGGTGATTTAGTGGGCCTTTGCGATCTCGAATTGGACCGTCTCGCCATCGAACGTGACTTCTGGTCCACTTGTGGAATCGCTCACTCGCAATTCCACCGTCAGCGTTTCGCCCATGATGTAGTCGCGGTGGGTTTCGATGGCGGCGGCCAGGGTGGGCGTGGCGGCGTAGGTGAGCGTGATGCGGTCGGCCACGTCGAAATCGGCAGATTTGCGCAGGTCTTGCACGCGGCGGACAAACTCACGCGCCAGGCCCTCGGCCACCAGTTCGGGGGTCAGCTCGGTTTGCAGGGCGCACAGATAACCGCCGTCAACAGCCACGGCCAGGCCTTCTTTGGCGTTGCTGCGTACTTCCACTTCTTCCGGCAAGATTTCGTAGCTTTCGCCGTCCACCATCACCGAGACGGGCTGCCCCGCCAGCAGAGCGCGCCCGGCTGCATCGGCGGGCAGGGCCATCAAGGCGGCTCGGATGGCGGGCATTTTATTGCGGTATTTCTGTCCCAACTGTTTTATCAGCGGGTTGATCGTGTACGAAACCGCTTCGCCAGCCGCGCCCAACGCGCTGACCTTTTTGACGTTCAGTTCATCCGAAAGCAAATCGGCGTAGGTGGTGATGGCATTCGCTTCGTCGGCGTTGGCCACGGCGAACATAGCCTCGGCCAGCGGCTGGCGCACTTTGATCTCCGATTGCTTGCGGGCGGCGTGGCCGAGGGAGGCCAGCTTCATCACGGCAGCCATGTCGCGGTTCAAGCTCTCGCGGATGCGTGAGGCGTCAAACGTGGGCCAATCAGCGAGATGCACTGATTCAGGTGCGTTCGAGTCAACCGCCACGACCAGGTTTTGGTACAACTCCTCGGCCAGGAAGGGCATGGTGGGGGCCAGCAGTTTGGCGACGGTGACGAGGGCCTCGTGCAGGGTGGCGTAGGCGCTTTGCTTGTCGGCATCGGCTTCAGACTTCCAGAAGCGGCGGCGCGAGCGGCGCAGATACCACTTCGAGAGATCGTCTACGAACTCCTGGATTGGGCGGGTAGCGCCTGGCACATCGTAGGTGTCGAGGGCGGTGGTGACGTCGCGCACGAGGGTGTGGAGTTTGGAGAGTAGCCAGGCGTCTAAACCGGAAGGCGAGTTAGGCGTTAGGGGGTTAGGAGTCCAGTTATCCAGCCGCGCATACGTCACGAAGAAGCTGTACACATTCCATAGCGTCAGCGTGAAGTTGCGCACCACCTCGCCGACCAAATCTACCGAGAAGCGGCGTTCGTTGCCGGGGGGCGTGGCGGTGTAGAGGTACCAGCGGAAGGCATCGGCCCCGTGGGCGTTGAGTACATCCCAGGGGTTGACGATGTTGCCGAGCGATTTCGACATTTTCTTGCCCTCACCATCCAGGATCAGCCCCAGGCAGATCACGTTTTTGTAGCTGGGCTTGCCGTAGAGCAAGGTGCTGATGGCGTGCAGGGAGTAGAACCAGCCGCGCGTCTGATCCACCGCCTCGCAGATGAAATCGGCGGGATACTGGCTCTCGAAGGTTTCCTGGTTCTCGAAGGGGTAGTGCCACTGGGCGTAGGGCATCGAACCCGAATCGAACCACACGTCAATCAGGTCGGTGACGCGCTTCATATCGGCGTTGCACTCAGGGCAGGGTACGACTACCTCGTCCACGTAGGGGCGGTGCAGGTCGAGTTTTTCGAGGTCACGCCCGGCCAGGTCGGAAAGCTCCTTGCGCGAGCCAACGCACAGCCGGTGGCGGCAGTCGGGGTTCTGGCATTCCCACACGGGCAGCGGCGTACCCCAGTAGCGCTCGCGGCTCAAGGCCCAGTCAATGTTGTTTTCGAGCCAGTTGCCAAAACGCCCGGCCTGGATGTGTTCGGGCACCCAGTTGATTGCTTTGTTCAGCCCGACCAGTTGGTCTTTGAACTGGCTGGTGCGGATATACCAGGCATCGCGGGCGTAGTAGAGCAGCGGGGTCTTGCAGCGCCAGCAGAAGGGGTAGGTGTGCGTGATGCGTTCGGCGCGGTAGAGCAAGCCGCGCTCATCGAGGTCGCGCGTGATGTGCGGGTCGGCATCTTTGACGAACACGCCACGCCAGGGTTTGATTTCCGGCAGGAAGCAGCCATCCGGGCCGATGGTCATCAGGATCGGCAGGTCGTACTGCTTGGCGGCCTGCATATCTTCGGCACCGAAGGCCGGGGCGGTGTGAACCAGGCCGGTGCCATCTTCGGTGGTGACGTAATCTTCGAGGACAACGTAGTAGGCGGGTTTGTCGGGAACCATGAAGGTGTAGAGCGGCTTGTAGCGCAGTTTTTCGAGCTTGCTGCCCTTGAAGGTTTCAAAGACGCGCACCGGCTCGCCGCGGAAGACCTTCTCGACCAGGGCTTGCGCCAGGATGAGTTTTTCGGTGCCGCCCTCGGGCAGGTCGTGTTCGACGATGACGTAATCTACATCGGGGTGGGCGGCTACGGCCACGTTGCCGGGCAGCGTCCAGGGCGTGGTCGTCCAGACGAGCAGCGAGGTGCTGGGGTCATCTACCAGCGGAAGGCGCACGAACACCGACGGGTCGGAGGCGTCATCGTAGCCAAGGGCCACCTCGTGGTCGGAGAGCGG
The DNA here is from genome assembly GCA_964606085.1 of uncultured Anaerolineaceae bacterium. Taxonomy (GTDB): domain Bacteria; phylum Chloroflexota; class Anaerolineae; order Anaerolineales; family UBA4823; genus CAIQJJ01. Next base: position 10,958 of record CAZSFD010000023.1, on the reverse strand, counting down.
CGTGCCGCAGCGCGGGCAGTAGGGGACGATCTTGTAGCCTTTGTAGAGCAGGTCGCGATCCCAGAAGTTTTTGAGAATCCACCATTCGCTCTCCACGAAGTCGCTGGTGAAGGTGACGTAGGCGGTCTTCAAATCTACCCAGAAGGCAATGCGCTCGGTCAGCCGCTCCCAATCCTGAATGTAGTCGAAGGCCGATTTGCGGCACAGTTCGTTGAATTTGGCGATGCCGTAGGCCTCGATCTGACCTTTGTTGGTGAAACCGAGGCGTTTTTCGACCTCGATCTCCACCGGCAGGCCGTGCGTATCCCAGCCGCCGCGGCGGCTGACGTGGTATCCGCGCATGGTTTTGTAGCGCGGGAAAATATCTTTGAAGGCGCGGGCGAGGACGTGGTGGACGCCGGGTCTGCCGTTGGCGGTAGGCGGGCCTTCGTAGAAAACATATTCCAGTCCGCCTTTACGCTGTTCGCCGCATTTGTGGAAAGTGCCTTGCTCGCGCCAGAGTTTGAGCAGGGATTCTTCCATTTTGACGACGTCAAGTTTGGGGGAAACAGGTTTGAACATGGTGAACCTCCGAAATTCGATCCTTCGAGATTCGTTATTCGAATCTCGTTTTATGAAAACAAAAGCTCCCATCCCAGACAGGGACGGGAGCCTGCTTGATAGGCCCTCGCGGTACCACCCTGCTTCCCGCTCAAATGAACGGGCAGCTTTGTCAAAGACGCTGGCAAAATTGTCAGAAATCTCTGCGCCCTGGTAACGGTTAGCGAAACCGGCTTTCTTACTTGCAACCTGCAATTCGCTTTCAGATCGCAGCTCCGGAAGGATTTTCGGCTGGCCTTCCTGCCCCGGCTCACACCGCTTCCGGGGTCGCTGACAGGGGTTTGGCCTGCGTACTCGTTTCCATCATCGCTTTTGGATGTGCGTTGGCGGGATTATGCCATAAAGGGAGCAAACCTTCAAGGTCAGACACTTGTCAGAAAGGAGTGAGAGCGCCGCTATTCTTTTGACAGGGTTGCTAAAGATACATTATAGATATCTTGAAACCAATTGGCGTTACTATCTTTACAGAAATGCAAACCCATGACCAGAAAGCGAGGCGAATATGTACCCACAGAATAATGGCTCGAATGGAATGCAATGGACATTTGCCATGCTGATTGTGATCATTGTGTTGGCTTTGGGGTTGGGAATTTTCATCAGCAATCCAACCTGGCTTCAACCCCAAATTGCACACTCGACAGCCGATGGAATGTCCAAAACGAATGAGATCGAATATCAGAAAGGTCTGCTTGACCTGGAAAGAGCCAAGCAGGAGGTCGAAATGGCGGCGGAACGCGCCGCTTATACATTAGAAAACCAAAAAATACTGGATCAACGCTATGCCGAATTTCTTTCATCCCTTTTCATCACCGTTAATCAGGGTGTACTGGTGCTATTTGTAGCTGGCGGTGTCACCTTGATTGCTTGGGGATTTACGGCGAGCCTGAAGTCTTACAAACTTGCCATGTTACAGGCAGAGACAATATACGCCGCGACCAACTTATCCGAACGTCGCCAGCCATCTACTGCCGCCATGCTGGCTCGCGAACGGGAGAGAAAACAACGACACAAGCGTATTTTCATCCAAAACACCCGTCCCATCTGGCCCGATAACGATGACCCCAGGCTGCCTTCGCGTGACAATTTACCCTGGGCGAACTGAAAGGCAAGAACGATGAACCCAATTTTGCACCATAACAAATCGCCGCCGCTATCAAGCCACAATAGGTAATCACCAAATTTCGGTAAAAGGAGGGCGAAACAATATGGAACCGCCGTGTATGAAGCCGGGGATGATCTGCAAGGAGATCATCCCCGGCTTTTGGTGTGTATGACACACACCGGGCGTTCATATCGTCATGCCGCTGAAAATGCCCGCACTGTTGTATAATCTTTTTATCTGCATAGCGCTGGTTTCATTCTTGTGAGGGATGCTATATGCCTCAGAAAAAAGATGGCAATAATATGCGCCGCGGCGGGAAAAGCATTAGCCAAATACTGATGGGAGTGCGTTCAAATACCACTGGTGCGAGACAGTTCTTCCAAAAATTGAAATGGCGCTGGAAAATGCCATTGCTTTTATCGTTTGTTGCGCTTATCACCATCTTATTATTTTTCCCAGATTTTTGGCATGCGCATTGGCGTTTTCTGCTTCTGGATATTGCTTGCGTACCAGGGTTATTAATCATCCGCGAAGGGATGAAAAAATTCTGGCGTGAGAACCGTTGGCTTGTAATGTCGGCCACTTTTGTTTTGTTGGTGTGGGTCAATAGCACCTGGGCGCAATCTTATGGGGGAATAAGCAATGTGCAAGACATGAGAATTTACATGCCAGACAATTACGCCTTGCGCATCGCGTATCCTTATCGGGTGCATTATGAAGCGCAAGAACCAGCAAGGCTTTTGGTTTGGTGGGATTGCCGCACGAATCTTTGTGCTGATGAGGTGGTAGAACTTTCCACGCAATCTGCCCGGCTGCGCTTTGGGCTTCAGCAGGATAGTGTTACGCGTTGGGAAACCACCCTCCTGTTGATTTTGCCAGGCAATGGTACCGCCGTCGAGGTATTGGTATCTCACATGGAACCGAAGGTGGGAGAATATCTCCCCATCCAGATTCTGTCGCGTGGTCAGAGCATTGTCACCGAAGAGATTTTCTTTGAGGGTTTGCCCGCTGCTCTTGAGCGTCGCTTTTGGGTTGAATTGTTCAAAAGCAGCAGCGTGGTGATTACGATCATCACAGCAGCCTTCGCTGCTTTGAAGCAATTGGATGAACAGAAGCGGAGCGAACGCAAGAAGGCTATTGACACCTTGATCGCTGGCATTGAAAACTATTCATATAAACGAGGCGCTGTTCGAGCATTTCTAGATGAAATTGACGCAGATTTGTATGATTGGGATGAGTGGAATCCTGAGCAGCAGGAGAATTTTAGAGGCGCTTTTGCTAAATTCATCGCTACTGTCATTGAAAAATCCAGGTCGCCAGAACATTATTCATCTGAGACATCGCCCTGGACAGAAAAGGCAGAAAAAATCTCTAAGAAAGCGCAGCCGGAACAAAGAGCCGCTATCGAAGAAATCAAACTGCAAAAAGAAGATGATTCTCCTCGCAATGCCTCACTTTTTCCTCCAGAGCTATACCCTCTGCAAAAGCGCTTTATGCGCCAGGCAATAGATGTGCCTGACCAAGGCGAGTGGGGTATGTCTGACTGGAAAATGCGTTTTGCCCCCTTCGATGACAAATGGAATGAACAATTCAAGTATAAGCGCGGAGATGATTTCCCGCTGTTGGCGTCTGTTCGCTTTTGTTTCGATGGTTCACTTTTTGCGCATCGCACAAGTCATTTTCACAATGCGTGGGACTTACGCGCGGGCTATTATCAATTTTGCCGGGCGTTCAATTCGATTGAGTTGAGAACGCAAAGTCGTAAAACTTTCTTTGTGCCCGCGCTGCCCGATGTGATCCCGGTTTGGTCTGGAGCGGTGACGTTTGGTGAATACCTGTTACATAACCTTGCTGTGGCCTGGCTGCGGACATTGGCAAATGCCCCCGATGCAGCCAAAGAAATGGGGCTATGGCAGGTGGAAGCGCTGGCGCGGCTGATCGTCTGGCACTATGGTTCGGTCGCGGCGATTCAAATTTTATCGCTACCTGCCGAAACGCAAATTGTGCGGCACATTCAAGCGACGAAACCCGATCAGCAATTCCCCGCCAGCGAAAAGGCCGGGTGGCTGGCTTTGCGCCCACCGCAAACCGACCAAACGCTTTTCCTTTACGCGCAAGTTTCTCCATTTGGCCAGGACGATGTTCGAGAGGATGCGCAACTTTCTGAGACGTTTGCCAAAGAATTGGAATGCGAAAAAATTGCCGTAGCACGCTTTTTGTTGGCCGATCCGAAGACACCCCTGAACAATGTTTTATCTATGACCGATGAAGATTTACGACAGCGATTCCTGGAAGAACGCGTCAGCCTGGCAACTGGCGGTGAAAAACATTTTGGCGACCTGTTCGCCGCTCACCCTCAGCTTGATGAAATGGAAGCGAAGTTTGTTGCACGCGCGAATGGTTCACCGGGTACAATTTTGCGTATGGCTCATCAGTTGCTAAACAACCACATGCAGAAGCATTCGCCAAAAATATCTGAAATCGATCCCAACGAATTGGATCAGGTATTGCCATGAGCCTTCCCGAACGCCCCGCAGAATTCTTTGCTACGCCTAAGGCCGAACAAGAGACCTGGTTGATGCAGGTATTCGTCGGTGCGAACAACGTGGAGAAATATACGACCCATGAATCATATGTTCTTTATGGGTTGCCTGGTGCTGGAAAAACCGCTTTACGGCTGTTTTTGCAACAATATGCACCGCCACAAGTATTGGTGATACCCTGGCTTCCAGAACCGATTACCAACCTTTCTGGTACACCCCTGACGAATGCCGCCCTGCACCAGATGATGCGGGCTTTATTGGAATGGTTGATCTTGCATGGCGAACTGCCCACGCGCATCTCACAACCTCCGGGGTGGTTTGCGGCAGCACTGGCGTGGTATTTTCGCCGCTACCTGCCCCTCGATGCCAGTTTTTACATCCAAAGCTGCAGCGCAGCCATAGCCACCGATGCCATTAACTGGTATTTGGCCATTCTGGATAAACCCGAAACCCCAATCTTTAAAGACGATGCCAGTCTATCCGATCAGCTTCGGATGCTGATGCGGGTGTTGAACCAAGCACAATACTCCTGTGTCTGGTGGTTGGTAGATGGTTTGGATCGTTGGCCACCCCAGTCAGAACAGTATCTACTGGCGATGATTGATGCTTTGCTTTCTACCCTGGCGGTGTTTGATATTCCCCAATATACCTTCAAATTATTTGCGCCCCTGGCCTATCGCGAAATTATTCAATCTACATCAGGGGTTATTGCGCATCGCATTCGCGAATTAGCGCTAACCTGGACAAATGAACAACTCGTCAACCTGCTGGAATTGCGTTTTTCATTGGCTTTTCATCGGCCTGGTTTCGGCCTGGCGGATATCTGCTCCGATCCTGTTGTGCATACATTCTTCGCGGAGCATGGCGCGGGGAACCCGCGCCAATGGCTGGAAATGGCCTCTCGGCTGGTGGGCGCATTTCAGGCCAAACAGCAGCCGCTTACATCAGAGCAATGTCTCGCTGCCTTATCGGATGTTATGTCACAGCAGCCGCGCTTGCGCCTGATTCCTGAACGACAGGAAGTGCAAATTGGCGAACGGATTGAGCCTATTATTTCAGAAACTGAGTTCAAGTTGTTGCTTTATTTGTACCAACGGCCGGGGAAAATCTGTAGCCTTGAAGAGCTTTATTTTTGCGCCTTGAAAGGTATGGCGTATATCCCGGGCCAGCGTGATAAAGATTGGGTGCATAAATCCGTTTGGCGGGCTATTTTGGATACCGCCATTTACCGATTGCGCAAGCGAATCGAACCGTCTGCCCAAACGCCAGTTTACCTGGTCACCCATCCGCGACTCGGGTTGGAATTGCGGCATACGATAGTATGAAAGGGACTGTCAGATAAATGTCAGAAAAGTGCGAGGTATCTGCAAGTGATTTGCCAGGGATACTGTGAGGGATAGAGCGTATAGTTATCCCATAGGAGAGCGTGGATTTACTTTGGCATCCGTTTTTGTCATGCCAATTTTGCCCTGACCGGGCAGGGTGGATGTGTAGGCAAGGGATATCATGTTTCAAACGTTTGGCCTTTTATTCGACCCCTTCCAATACCTCGATTCAACCAAAGATGCGCGCCTACATGAATATCTCGTCGTTCCGAAGACTGTGGAAATTGCCTGGGGAGATGAATCAGCAGCCATCCTCGCCCAACGTGGCGGAGGTAAAAGTGCTTTGCGGGTTTATACAGAGCAGGTGTACCGCGGGACACGCGGCGTCAAACTGCCCATAACCTATATTCCAGAAACTTATTCGCCAGACCCCGAATGTCATTTTTCTGGGATACGCCGCTCGCTGGCACGCTCCCTGTTGATTTACTTGATTTCATACCCCGATGTTTTCTTACGGCTTGCGAAGTTAGATCAAGAGAAAACGAAATCCCTGCTATCTTTTCTGTCCTATCAATTCGACTTCCTCCTCGATGTCCTTGAACATGCGGATGCTATACAGGAAATTGAACAATTGCTGAGGGTCAATGCCCTTTCGGGTATTCAGAAGTTTGGCCAATCACACCGCCGTTTGTTTGCCTGTCTGAAAGAAACCCGGTTTCACCCACTCACAACCCATGACATCACCTTATTGTTACAAGAAACCAGGCAAATCTTTGATGTCAGCGCCTTCCATATTCTGTTGGATGGGCTGGATGGCTTTATCGAAACGACATCACCAGAGAAACTGTATTCCTGGTTGAAACCCCTGATGATGATGGTAAAGCCATGGGCGGCCCAAAAAATCTATCTAAAATTTTTTCTACCCATATCCGTAGCCGATTTTGCCAGTTTTGACCCTGGTGAAATCCGAACCGCAACTTTGCTGTGGGACGACAGCCTGCTGGCAGAAGTCATTCGGCGCAGGTTGTATGTGGCTTCGCAGGGGGCGTTCGACAGCCTGGATGCTGTCAGTGCACCCAATTTGCGCAATGTGGAACTTCACCTGGCGCGGCAGTTGTGCGAGCGTGAGAAACTGCCGCGCCTGATGATTCGACAGACCCGCGCCTTGCTCGAGAAAGCCCGGCATGCAGGGGTCATTTCGAACATGGATGTATTCGAGGAGAAGAGAGATGCCAGGCAATCTACCACCCCATAAAACGTTCGACACCCAAAGGCTTGTTCACCGTCAAGAAAAGGATGGTTTCCTGGAGGCAATCAATCGTCCCAAAAAGAGGGTCTTTGTTGTCGAGGGAGACCGGGGAGCAGGTAAAACATTCTTTTTACTTGATTTGTATCATTATTTTCTAGCGCAAGAAGCAAGCGGGGTCTGTCCTTTTTTGGTCAGCCTGTTCCCCTATGATGTTCCAGAGTTTGAGAAGCTGCCCAATATCTGGTTGAATGCCCAGGGAAATTTTCAACCGACTGATCTGGTTAACTTGCTAAAAAAATTAGGGGCTTATTTAAAAATTGAGTTTATCGATTCCCTCGACGAAGAGAACCGCCCCGAATATATGGCGCGAGGTCTGGCGAAGATGCATGGAACCCCGATATTGTTGATCGACTCGATTTATGAATGCGACGAAAAGCTGAGGATTGAACTTGAAAAATATATCCTGGTGCCCTTTTTGGCCACAGAAAATGCCATCATCATCCTTTCGGGGCGAGGCAAGCGACCGATATGGACCAACCCCGAGTTACGCGATGCCGAAACCATTCTGCTGGATCGTGTGCCGGTAGAATTTGTGAGGGAACAACTCAAGAAAATGGGTAGCCAGCACCAGGCATCTGCTGAGAAGATCTGGCAGTGGAGCGGCGGCTACCCACTGTTGGTCACTTTGTTGGGGCAAACCGGGGAACTCTCGCTCTCGAAGCTGGACCAGGCAATCCAAACGTTGATCGGCGAAACATTGCCAGGTGAACACCCTGCCTTCGATCGGGTGTACACGGCTATTCAAGAGTTCGCCTTGTTATCCAAGCCTTTCCGTATCCCTGATGTGGATACCTATCTATTTGCCGAAGACGATGCTGAAAAACGTGCCAAAACCGACAACCTGGTCAAAACCTTGCTGCAAAGTTACCTGCTTTTTTGGACCAACCGCGATGGACGGAATGGCTATGTGTTGAATCATTCGGTAGCGCACCCAGTTCGTGAATGGCTGCGCGAACAAAAACTCTTATTGGAAAGATATCACGCAGCCTGGGATAAAAACATACAAGCCTTGGAAATGGCTTTCCCTGGCATTGACCTGGAAGAGTATCGAACCATGTTCGCAATGCCTGAACCGACACACTGACCAATACAACTATCGTTCTAATCGGCTGGAGGATAACCATGACAGATAGAACTTTTTCCTGGGAAAGCCTGGAAGAATTTGTCGGCAGAGAACAACTGCTGCGTGGTGTAGAAAACTGGATGGATGATGACGAGAGCCATCTGGTCTTTTACACGGGCGGGTTTGGGATTGGAAAAACGCGCCTGTTGCAGAAAATTCTTGAGATCGCCCAAAAACATCCGTCCGTGACGGTGCCGGACAATTACCTGGACCTGTATCACACATACCACCACTCCGATGAAGGATTGGCGCGCGCCCTGGTGGAGAATTTCAGCACACATAAAGATTATTTCTATGCGTTTGATCTGGCCCGCCAGGCGCTCGACAAGGCACGCGCGGCCAGCGATACCAAAAAAGCCGCCGATTATCTGCGCGCCATGCTGCGCGCCTGTGAGGATGGCATTAAGCGCCTGAGTGAAGATCGCGGGATTTTGATCTTGCTGGATACTGCTGAACGGTGGGTGTATCCAACCGTAGACGATGGACAGCAAGTGGCGCCTGCCTGGATTTGGCTTCGCTCATGGATCAAACAAATTCCCCGAGGAATGGTTATCGTGGTCGGTCGGCCCCCTTGCGAAGCCCTGGCTGCTGAAATTGGCATCGAGCCGACTCGTTTGGATTATTTTACCGAAGATGAAACCATCGCATATATTCAATCTGTGGTGCGCAACTATCAGCGCAACATGGACTCGGCGGAATTTTCCATTTCGCCGTCTGAAATCGAACGGCTATGGCATCTAAGCAATCACCGTCCGATTTTGATTGCCCTCTATTTGCAACTGGTCTTTCAGAACCAGGCAATTCGCAGCAAAGCACTCAACACGCCTGCCAATGAGTTCGAGAAATTTTTGATTGACGAATTGATGAATAGCGCCATCGGTGAAGCCCTGCGTGTTGCTGGGCGTGCGCCCAAGGGCATAACCAGCGAACTATTTGCGAAAATTCGCGGTATTGCTCGCGATCAAGCCGATCAGGAATTTGAGCAATTGAAGAAAATGTCGTTTGCCAAAACCTTTTCAGGGCGCGCACAACTATTTTTACACGATGAGATGTACGATATGCTGCAAAGGCACATTTACTCGCGCAAAGATGATCTGCCTGAAGCTATTGAAGCTGCAAAGCATATTTATGCGCATTATCGCCAGTTGGTCAAAACCAAAAGCGAGGAACTGCAATCCCTCTATGAACATCTGGCGCGCGGCCTGGAGTATGAGGAAGTGGCCAACGAAGAGAAGGAAAAGGTGATCATGCAAATTCGTTCTCTTGAGTCTCCTCGGCAAATCTACATCACCGAATTTATTTCCTACCGTTGGCGTACTCCCATCCGGGCAGATAGCGCTGACCGCCGCCAGCCTGAAGACTGCGTCGAGGCCGCCTTGCGCCGGTATTATCGCTTTGCCCACGAAGCCGCCAGCAGCGGACGTTACGATCTGGTTGTTTTATTGCGCGTTGAAATCCTGGGCATGCTGAAAGACTTGCCAGCTTCCAACATTTGGCTGAACTTCATTCAAGGGCTGTTGCTTGTCCAGCGTGTATGGGAAAAGCTGGCGCTTGGCGAAAAATATGGTACTGAAATACCGATTCTCTTGCAAAAACTGACCGCACTCAAAGGGTTAACAGTCCATCAAAAGACCATTTTGGCGGCTTTATTGCGAGTATGGGAAGGTACGTCCATCATCTTTGGCCGCAATCCAGATTATGCTCAGGCCGAAAAAATACTCAAAAGAGCCATTGATGACATCCAAGCGGTTCAAGAACCGGCGCTATCCTGGTTTAGAAATGTCGTGGACAGCCTGGCACACCGGCAACTGGCTTATCTCTATCGAGTTCAGGGACAATTCGACCTGGCGATTGCCAATTTTGTCGAAGCGCTGAAAAATAGCCGGGCGATTGACTTTTACCACGAAGAGGCCACCCTGCGCAATGACCTGGGTTTTGCGCAGATGATGGTGGGGAAATTCCAATCTGCGCGTGAAAACATCGAAGAAGGCCTGAAACTCCGCTATCGAATTGCGGTGGGGCATTATATTGCGCTCAGCAACAGCACCCTGGCGCAATATCAAGTGGCCAGCAATGATTATGACGGCGCTCGCAAACGCGCCCGTTACGCCGTCAAGATTTCACAGGCCATTGGCTTTGAACGAGGCGAGGCTTTTGGCAGCCTGGCCCTGGCCGAGGCCACCCGGCGTTACGCGTTTTCATCCCTGGGGGCATCGCAGCAAAACGAACTGCTCGATGAAGCTGAAAAAATCATCCATGCAGCCATCGCGGCCTTTGAGCGGTTGGGGGAAGAAGTGCGTATCATTGAAGCGCACCTGGAACATGGCTGTGTGCTGCGCGACAAAATGCGTATAGTCGCAGGTGAAGTGCGCAAGGCTTGTTATCAGCAAGCCCTGCTCAAATTTGAGCAAACAGCGGCCAAAGCCAGTCAATGGAAAATTGCCTACCGCCAGGCAGATGCGCTCTGCAATATCATTTGGCTGAATATTTTTGCCGAAAAGTATGACCTGGCCGAACAGGCCGCGCAAACCTTTGCACAAATGCCAGAACTGCAGCCCTACTGGCTCGAACACGGCAAGCCAGCCGATGAAAAAACGGCCCGCTTAAACCCCATTTTATGGTCGCAAATTGGCAAATATCATACCGCGCGCGGGATGATCATTTTTGAGAGATGGCGTGCGATTGAAACAGGTCAGAATACCCTGTCTACAAAAAACCTCGCTCTGCGTGAATGCGCATCGCACTTCATTTTGGCGCTGCATTACAGCAACCTGTTTGCACCCGATCACCGTGGTTTTCGGGAAGGTCGCCGCACCATTTACACCAACCTGACACTGCTCAACCCCGACGAACTGCGCGTTTTTTGCGGTCATGTTCTGCAACTGGCTCAAGAACTTCTCTTACCCAACTCATCCATTATCTTGTTTGACAATGTCACATTAGGTTTCAGTTTTTG
>CAZSFD010000022.1:0-59713 GCA_964606085.1 uncultured Anaerolineaceae bacterium | reverse complement strand
CAGTCGGGGCGAGAGGATTTGAACCTCCGACCTCTGCGACCCGAACGCAGCGCTCTAGCCGGGCTGAGCCACGCCCCGATGGGTCTTGTTAGCGGGCGGATTATACCCGACGGTTTCGCGCTTGACAAGCCCGGCTTTTTTGGATTGGCCGGGGGGCGCATCATTCTGGCAAGAAGGCCGGGGTTTTGTTGAGCGGGCGAGTTGCCTGGTTGGAGGCCGTCGCTGGCAGCAAGATCGAGAAGTCGCTGCCCTTGCCTTCCACACTTTCCACCCAAATCTGGCCACCGTGCAGTTCTACCATCGCTTTCGCCACCGAAAGGCCCAGGCCAATTCCCTGGTGGTGGCGAGTCAGGTGCGATTGAACCTGGTAAAAGCGCTCGAAAACACGGGAAATATCCTTGGCCGGGATGCCGATGCCATCATCAATGACCGATAATTTGACATAGCCCGGAAGTGTTTCGACGCTGACGCAGATATGCCCGTTGTCGTTGGTGAACGATAGCGCATTGGCGACGATATTTCCCACGGCCACCGAGAGTTTTTCCTCATCGCCTCGCACCATTACCGGCTCGCTGGGCAACTGCGTCACCAGGCTGATCTTTTTCTGCTGGGCGATTTGTGAGAAAGATTGGGTGATGGCTTGGGCCATTTGGGTGACATCGAAAACCTTCTGGCGAATGCGGCTCTTGCCGCTTTGGAAGGTTTCCATGTTGGAGATGTTTTCGAGGATGCCTTTCAGGCGTGAAGCGCTATTGAGGACGATTTCGACATGCTTGCGTTGCTGTGGGTCACGGACGTTTTCGTTCAAAAAGGTGGCGTGACCCAGCACCAGGCCCAGGGGGGTGCGCAATTCGTGGGAGGCAATGGCGATGAAATTGGACTTCATCTTTTCCAGTTCTTGCACCTCGTCGTAGGCGCGTTCGGTTTCGTCCATCAAAACCGTGCTGAGGGTGGCTACAGAAGCCTGCGCCGCCAGGGTTTCCAGGATCAACACATCATCATTGCTAAAGGGGTTATTTTTCTTGTTGAAGGCTTCTAGCACCCCAATGGTCTCACCGCGAAAAATGAGCGGCACAGCCAGCATCGAGCGAATTTCGACACCGAGTGGGCTTTCGATGGCCTGATTGACGCGTGGGTCTGAGGCTGCTCGTTGAATAGTGGCTGGCTTTGAATTGGCGTATACCCAGCCGGCTACGCTGCGGTCGAGTGGGACACGCAGACGGCGGGATGTTTCTTTGCGCGCCCGCGGCGCAGCCACAAACTTGAGCAAATCTGTTTCTTCTTCGTACATCAACACGGCGCCAAATTCGGTTTCGGTCAGCGCGCACACGGCATCTACCACGGTTTGTAAAAGGGAATCTAAATTGGCCGATTTCCCTAATGCTCGGCAAACCTCTGCCAGACGAATATAGCGTTGAAGACGAAGTGGGGTATCTGTAGCGTTCATCTAACCACCATGACAGGTAAAGAGATTATAGCATAACGGTTCTGCCGGATAGTAAAAACGAGCCGAAACCTTGTGCTTTTCACTTATTGGAGTTTTGTTGCGTTCGCTTTCGGCTATTGATGAAATGAAACTGCGTGTCAAATTTCACAAATTCACAAGAGTTTCAAGAATGGTTGTGATAGAATTTTGTGCTTGTGATGAGTTGTTATGCGCTCATACGGGTATATTTCGATATTACATGTACAAGCAAGAAGGAGTCCTTTATGTCCAATCAAAAGAAAGTTCGCGTGGCGATTGTCGGTGTGGGGAACTGCGCCTCCTCGCTCATCCAGGGCGTGGAGTTTTACAAGAATGCCAGGGATGAAGATGAAGTGCCCGGTCTGATGCACGTCAACCTCGGCGGCTATCATATTCGCGACATCGAATTTAGCGCCGCATTTGACGTGGTGGATACCAAAGTCGGTAAAGACCTGTCTGAGGCGATCTTCGCTTTCCCCAATAACACTTACAAATTTGCTGAAGTGCCTCACCTGGGTGTGCCGGTTGCGCGTGGGATGACCCATGATGGCCTGGGGAAATATCTCTTGCAAATTGTCAAAAAAGCCCCTGGCCCGACCGACAATATCGTCAAAATTTTGCGTGAGACCAAAACCGATGTGGTGGTCAGTTATTTACCGGTTGGCTCTGAAATGGCTACGAAATGGTACGTGGAGCAGGTGCTTGAGGCGGGCTGCGCCTTTGTCAACGCCATCCCCGTCTTCATTGCCAGTTCGGAGTATTGGGCCGAACGTTTCCGCCAAAAGGGTCTGCCCGTGTTGGGTGATGACATCAAATCGCAGGTTGGCGCGACGATCTTGCATCGGGTGTTGACCACCCTGTTTGTCGATCGCGGCGTGCATCTCGACCGCACCTACCAGCTTAATTTTGGCGGCAATACTGATTTTATGAACATGTTGGAGCGCGAACGTCTCGAATCGAAGAAAATTTCAAAGACTGGCGCGGTCACCAGCATGTTGCCCTACGAACTGCCCAAAGATAATGTCCATGTTGGCCCGTCTGACTATGTCCCCTGGCTGACCGACCGCAAGTTCTGCTATATCAAGATGGAAGGCACCACATTTGGCAATGTGCCCTTGGAATTGGAAGCCAAGATCGAAGTGTGGGATAGCCCCAATTCGGCGGGGGTGATCATTGATGCGGTGCGCTGCGCCAAAATTGCACTGGATCGCGGCATGGCTGGCCCGATTGTGGCACCCTCCTCCTACTTCTTCAAGACACCTCCCCAGCAATTCCGCGACAGCGAATGCCGCGACCTGGTGGAGAAGTTCATTCGTAATGAACCGTAGCGCAAGTCGGAGATTTGCGCCACGGGTTATTTTCAAAGCAGCAGCAGTCAAACACAAAGGGCGAACGCCATGCGTTCGCCCTTTGTGTTTTTACCCTTGCTTGTTTGCCTCGCGGTATGCCTGGGGGGTTGTGCCGGTGAGCTTGTGGAACACCCGGCTGAAATAGGTTTGATCTTTGAACCCCACCCGACGGGCAACGGTCGCAATGCTTTCAGTCGAGTTGTGCAGCAGTTGACGGGCCTGCAGCACGCGATAGCGGTTCAGATAATCCCAGGGGGTCAGGCCCAACTCGCGGCTAAAGATGCGGCTTAAATAATCTTCGCTGACGCCCACCCTTTCGGCAATTTCCCAACGTGAAAGTTGGCGGGCGTAATTTTCGTTCAAATAGGTCACGGCACGTTTGACCAGGGCCGAAGTGTGCGGCGGCAGCGTGTCTTCGCCAAACAGGGCGCGGTTGAGCGCGGCGGCAATTTCCGGGTCTGACCAAAGGCCCTTGCTTTGATAGGTAACGCGCGTGTGATGTTCGAGCCGCCTCAAATCATCGAGGGTGAGCAGTTTGTTGCTCAGGATGATGACCGGCACCTGGCGCAGGCGCGGGTCGGCGCGCATCTGATCCAGCACGTCGAAGCCGGTCAGACCGGGCATCATCAGGTCGAGCAGCACCAGGGCGGGGGGAGTTTCGGCCATCTGGCGCAGGGCGCTTGCGCCATCGGATGCGGTGCAAACCGGGTAGGCTGGCAGGGCGGCGCTGACGGCGGCCTGGTGCGCCTGGCGCGCCTGGGCGTCGTCATCTACGATCAGGATTGGGTGGGCGGCTTCGGGTGGGCAGAGCGCCAAGATGCTTTCCAGCAGGTTGTGGTCATTGGGCGGGCTGACCAGCACTTCGGTCAACCCCGCCGTCAGCAGGGGTGGTTGGCCTTCGTCTGTTTCGCTTTGTCCGTATAAGATGATTGGGGTTTGGCTCAGGTTGGGGTAGTGGCGCAGGCGGCGTATCAGTTGCCAGTCTGCGGGCTGCGCGTTCGATAAATCCCAGGCCAGCGCTGCCGGGTGGAGGCCTGCCAGCGTGGTTTCGATGTCTTCCGATGCGCTCAATCGAACCAGGGACAGCCCCCGGCAGCGGCTCAGTTCGACAATTTCGGGTGCGATGTGTGGCGTGTGAGCGATGAGCAGCAGCACATCGGCGTTGACCGGCGCCGCTTCGGGTTGCCCTGGCGATGTAGCGGGTAGGGGCAAATAAATGTGAAAAATGCTGCCGTGGTTGGGTTGGCTCTCCACTTGCAGCCGCCCGCCATGCAGGAGTACCAGGTGGCGTGTGATGGATAGGCCCAGTCCGATGCCGCTGGCGCGGCGCAGGCGGCCATCGTCGGTGACGAAAGGTTCAAAGATGCGTTCTTGTTGTTCGGGGGCAATGCCGGGGCCGCTATCGGCGACCCATACATGCAGGTGGGGCGGCTCGACCGCTGCGCCGAGTGTTATCTGGCCTTGTTCGGTGAACTTGGCGGCATTGCTGAGTAAGTTGAGCAAAATTTGGCGCAAGCGCAGCGCATCGGCGCGCAGCCAGGGCAGGCGAGGGGGCAGGTGTAAATGCCACGTTACCTCGGGCCGTAAAGACTGGTCGGCCATGCTCTGAAACGCCTCGGCCAGCAGGGGGTGTGGGTTGATCCATTCCAGGGCCAGATCGAGTTCGTCAATCTCGGCGCGCGAGAGATCGAGCAGATCGTTGATGATGCGGAGCAGGTGTTCGGCGTTGTTTTGAATGTGGTCGAGGGCATCGTGCAGGCTGGCGCGTTCGCTGTCGCGGGGTGTATTCTGCGTATAGCCGGTGATAATGTGCAGCGGGGTGCGCAGTTCGTGGCTGACATTGGCGAGCAGCATGGTTTTGATGCGGTCGGCTTTTTCGGCGTTCTGGCGGGCCTGTTCAACTTCCTGGAACAGGCCGGCGCTGTGCAGCGCATTGCTCAGGTTGGCGCGCAATAGCTCATACACTTCGCCCTGGCGCAGCCCCATTTCCAAAACGATGAAGCCCAGCGGTTTCTCTTGAAAGAAGAGCGGTTCGACCACCAGGCTGTAACGGCGGGTCTGCGGCAGCAGGTCGGGTGGAACGACCTGGCGGGCCGGAAAAAGCCGACCGGCGCTGGCTAAGGGCAGGCGGGTATTGTCGGCATAGGCCAGGATCAGGCGCGCATGTTCGAGCGACTCGGACGGGTTTTCGTAAATCGCCAGGTAAGCGCTGGGGATTCCCAGGCGTGGCAGCGCTTCGACGAGAATATCGGTGATGCGCGGCAGGTTGACGGCGGTCAGCAGGGCGAGGATTGTCTGGCGCAAAATTTCGTTTTGGCGTTCGTTTTGCCATTGCTGGTAGGCGTGGGAACGTTGGATGGCCTCGCTGATGACGATATGCCCTTGCGCCAGCAGCGCTTCGAGCGCGGCGAAGTTTTTCTCATCTGAAAGTTCCTGGTAGGCGCAGCGGCGCAGGAGCGATAGGGCATCGTGCCAGTGGTGCAGTTCGCCGCGCGGGGGCGCGGTCTGGTTGGGTGCGGTCGAATCGAGGATTTCTTCCAGGCGGCTCAGCCAGGCCGCGGCTGCCGCCGGTTGCGCGGGTTGTTCTGCCGCACGCCAGAACGCATCGGCAAGCGGTTGCAGTTGCTCGGAGGGCAAAGTCAACAGGGTTGCCAGTTCTGCCAGGCTGGCGGCGCGTTTTTGTGCCGCCCTGGGTGATGCGCTGGCGCCGGTTGAAGGGGCGGCTGCCTGCACCACGGCTGCCGATGGGCAACCGCACGATTGGCGCACGATCACTTTAGATGGTAAGGTGAGCAGGGCTGGCACCGGCTGGCCAGCCAGGCGCGTGTGCAGCAGTTCCACGGCCCGCCGGCCCTGGGCGTAGAAAGGCAACTCGACCGTCGTCAGCGGCGGGGTTGCCAGGCGTTCTTCCATTGAGTTGTTGAAACCCGTGATCACCACATCGGCAGGGATTTTGCAGCCGCGCCCTTGCAAGGCTTTCAAAACCCACAACGCCATCAGGTCGCTGATGGTGACGATGGCTTGAAAATCGCGGCCCGGTTGCAGGCCGCGTTGATCGAGAAACAGGCGCACGGCTTCTGCGCCATCTTCCCAGTGCAGGGGGGTTGTCACCAGGCGCGGGTCGAAGGCGATGTTGTGGGCTTCGAGGCTGTCGAGGTAGGCGCGGTAGCGTTCTTGGGCGGGGTTGTGTTTTTCGGGGCCGCGCACAAAGGCTAATTTACGATAGCCGTGGGCTTCGATCAGGTGGCTGAGCAACTCCCGCATCCCGCGGTAACTATCCAGCGAAACGGTTGGCACGCCGTCTAACATGCGCGATAGGCTGACCATGGGCAGTGGGGCAAAGCGTTGATGCAGGTGGTTAATTTCACGCCCGCCAACGACACCGCCTAAGCTGGATGCCCAGGTCACCAATCCATCCAAACAGCCTGGGCCGATTAAATCGTACAGTGTGTTGCGTTGATTTTCAAAGCCTTCTGGGTCGCGTAAACGCCCGCCAGGGAAGCAGATGAAATTGACATCCAACGCTTCGGCGGCATCGAGCAAGCCAGGAAGCAATGCCTGGGTTGCGCCGGTGTGCAGGCTGGCGAGCAAGAAACCGAGGGTAGGGCGGGGCATGGGGGAGCAGGGGGCGGGTGGCAGGGGGCAGGGTTGCGTTAGCGCTAACTGAATGGTGAGAATAGTATACATGATTTCTCTGGCGGGCAGGTCGGTTTTGTCCAACAAGAGGACGGCAAAATCCATGTTGAGATTTCTATAATCATCTCATCTGTTTTGCTTTTTCCACGGTGATTGCCATGCCATTCTTTCCCCTCCCTCCCCTCCAAGCTGTACAGGATAGCGACGCGCTCCCCATCACGAATTGGTCATGCCGCATGGTAGATACGGTCATCGGGCGCTACGACCTGCAAAACGCCCCCTGGCATTACGAACATGGCCTGCAAACCCAGGCCATTGCCGCCGTGGGCCAGTCCATTGGCGAAGAACATTACCTGGCCTTCGCCCAGGCCTGGGCTGACGTTTTCGTGCAGGCCGATGGCGGCATCCGCACCTATCGCCGCGAGGAGTTCAACCTCGACCAGATCAACCCTGGCAAGGTGCTGTTTCCGCTGTATGAGCGCACCGGCGAAGAGCGCTACGCCCTGGCCTTGCAGCTTTTACGCAGCCAACTCAGCGATCAGCCACGCACGCCCAGCCGCGGTTTCTGGCACAAGCAGATTTATCCCAACCAGATGTGGCTGGATGGCATCTACATGGCCGGGCCGTTCTATGCCGAATATGGACGTGTATTTGGCGAGGCGGCTGCTTTCGACGACGTGGCGCACCAAATTTTGTTGATCGAAGCGCACACCCGTCAGCCGCAAACCGGCCTGCTCTACCACGCCTGGGATGAAGCGCGCGCCCAGCCCTGGGCCGACCCGCATACGGGCTGTTCGCCGCATTTCTGGGGCCGGGCGATGGGCTGGTATGGCATGGCGCTGGTAGATGTTCTCGATCACTTCCCGGCGACGCATCCGCAACGCTCGCTGATTGTGGCGGTGCTGGAACGCTTTGCCCAGGCGGTGGTGCGTGTGCAAGACTCCGCCACCGGCCTGTGGTGGCAAATCCTCGACCAGCCGGAACGCCCTGGCAACTACCTGGAAGCCTCGGCCTCGGCGATGTTCGTGTACGCCCTGGCCAAGGGGGTGCGCAAAGGGCTGCTGCCGCTCGAATTGCTCTCGGCGGCGCGGCGCGGCTACCACGGCCTGCTCGAAAACCTGATTCGCGTGGACAGCCAGGGCAAGCTGACCCTGGAAGGGATTTGCCGTTCGGCAGGGCTGGGCGGCAACCCTTATCGCGATGGTTCGTTCGAGTATTACATCAGCGAACCCATCGTCGCCGACGACCCCAAGGGTGTGGGCGCGTTCATCCTGGCGGCGCTTGAAATCGAATTGAGCCGCATGTAGGGCAAAATTTATTTTGCTCGTGTGGGAGCGAAATCAATTTCGCTTTACAGAAAAGATATGACCCCTTCTCTCAACATTCGCAATTTTGACGCCAAAGGCGATGGCCGGGCCAAAGACACCCTGGCGCTGCAAGCCGCCCTGGATGCCTGTCGTCAGCAGGGCGGTGGCACGGTGTACATTCCTGCCGGGCAATATGTCACTGGCTCGCTCTTTTTGCACAGCCACACCCATTTGCACCTCGAGGCCGGGGCCGAACTGCTCGGCAGCGAAGACATCGCCGATTACCCCGTGATCAACAGCCGTTGGGAAGGCCAGACGCGCCAGACGTATGCTTCGTTGATCAGCGGGCAAGATTTACACAACGTCACCATCGCCGGGCGCGGCGTAATTGATGGGCGCGGCGCTGGCTGGTGGCAGCAGGCGCGCGCCAAGACGCTGCTCTACCCGCGCCCACGCTTGATCGGCCTCGACACTTGCGAGAACGTGCTGATCGAAAACATCACACTGATCAACTCGCCCAGTTGGACGGTCAACCCCGTGCGCTGCACCAACCTGGCTGTGCGCGGCGTGACGATTGACAACCCGCCTGATTCGCCCAACACCGATGGCATTGACCCCGATTCGTGCCATTTCGTGCGTATCTCCGATTGCCACATCAGCGCCGGTGACGATTGCATCGCCATCAAGGCCGGCAGCGAACACGAAGCCCCTGAACTGCGCCGCCCCTGCCGCGACATCACCATCACCAACTGCACGTTTGCGCGTGGGCATGGCGGCGTGGTGATCGGCAGTGAGACCAGCGGCGGGGTGAAGAATGTCACCGTTTCCAACTGCATCTTCGTCGGCACCGACCGCGGCATTCGGCTCAAGTCGCGGCGCGGGCGCGGTGGCGTGGTCGAGAACATTCGGGCAAGCAACCTGATTATGGATGGCGTGGCCGTGCCGCTGGCGGTGAATTTGCACTATGCCTGCGGGCGGTGGGGCGACCCGGAAGTGTCGGACCGCAATGCGCACCCGGTTGACGAAGGTACGCCTTATTTCCGCCATATTGCGCTCAGCCAGATCAGCGCTTGCGATGTGACCACTGCGGCGGGCTTCTTGCATGGCTTGGCCGAAGCCCCGTTGGAAGATATTTCGTTGAACGACGTGACGATTACGATGGCGGCCGAGGCCGAACCCGGCCAGGTGGAAATGGCCGACGGCCTGGCGCCAATGCGCCTGGCCGGGCTGATGGCCCATCATGTACGCGGCCTGCATTTGCGGCAGGTCAGCATTTCAGGCCAGAGCGGTGAACCTTTCCTGTTTGCCGATTCGAGCGAGGTTTGGGACGAAGGGTTGTCAGGCCTGGCAGCCGCGCAGGGCTGCCAGGCTCTGACACGCCCGTATGCTGTAGGAGGTGCTTGACCCATTCGATGCAACACGTTCGTAACCAGCCCAATTCACTGTTGACTCTACCCTATTTGTTCAAGGAAGGAAGAAAATGAAAACTTTCAATCATTCTGTCTGGACTGTCCTTTCGTTGGCGCTTGTGTTGGCCTTTGTCCTCGGCGCATGCGCAACCCCCACTCCACAAATCGTCATTCAAACCCAGGTCGTCAAAGAGACCGAGGTTGTTGAAGTCGAAGTTGAGAAAGTGGTCAAAGAGACCGAAGTAGTCGAAGTCGAGAAAATCGTCGAGATCACAGCCACCCCCATTGCCAAATATAGCGAAGCCCCGCAACTGGCTGAGCAGGTAGCCGCTGGCACATTGCCCCCGGTAGATGACCGTCTGCCCGAAAACCCGCTGGTGGTACTGCCGGTGGAATCGGTCGGCGAATATGGCGGCGTGTGGCACCGCGGCTGGCGCGGCGTCAACGATTTCCACTGCTTTGGCCGTATCGTCTACGAAACGGTGCTGCGCTGGCCGCGCGACCCATCGGATGATATTCAGCCTGGCCTGGCCGAAAAATGGGAATGGGGCGCTGACGGCAAAGAGCTGACGCTCTACTTCCGCAAGGGCCTGAAATGGTCAGACGGCGAACCCTTCACCGTAGATGATGTGATCTTCTGGTGGGAAAACATCGAAAACGACACCAACATCACCAAATCTGTCCATGCCGAATGGGTCGTCAAAGGTGAGCCGATGAAACTGGAAAAACTCGATGACACCACCATCAAGCTGATCTTTGCCGCCCCCAATGGCCTCGCTGAAACCGTCGGCCTGGCGTTCCACGGCAACCAGTGGCCGCTGGGCTTTGAGCGCTTCGGCTTCTTCGCCCCCAGGCACTATCTCGAACAATATCACCCCGCCTTCAACAAAGACGCCACCTACGAAACCTTCGAGAAGATGGCTTCGGAATACAACCCCGAACGCCCCGCCATGACCCCCTGGGTGATCACCGACTGGGCCGAAGGCGCCGACCACATGACCGCCACCCGCAATCCGTACTACTGGAAAGTGGATGTCGAAGGCAACCAACTGCCCTACATTGACGAAGTATACTTCTACCTCGTGGCCGACAACGCCGCCATCACCACCCTGGCCCTGCAAGGCAAGCTCGAAATGCAGCACCGCGGCCTGGCCCTGGCCGATTACACTGTCTTCGTCGAAAACGCTGAAGCCGGTGATTACCGGGTTTACCTGTGGGATGTGGCCCAGGCCTCTGGCCTGACGCTCTTCCCCAACCAGAGCTACAACGACCCCGCCTACCGCGAACTGCTGCAGAACCTCAAGTTCCGCCAGGCGCTCTCCGTTTCGATGGACCGCGACCTGATCAACCAGGTGGTCTTCCTCAACCAGGGTACGCCCCAGACCATCAGCGTCGTGAAGGATTCGGCCCTCTACCAGCCCGATATTGCCGATGGCTTTGCCCAATATGACCCTGACCTGGCGAAAGCCCTGATCGAAGAAGTGGGCCTCAAGATGGGCGGCGATGGTTTCTACACATTCGCCGATGGCAGCCCGCTCGAGCTGGTCATCGAAACCAGTTACACGTCCGGCTCCCTGCTCGATGGCCTGACCCTGATCGTCGAAGGTTGGAACGAAATCGGCCTTAAGACCCGCCTCGAGACCATGTCGCGCGAAGTCTTCTGGCCCAAAGCCGGCGCCAACGAAGTGATGATCTCCGTCTGGACGACTGACCGCGGCCTGGTGCCGATGATTGACCCGATCTACCAGTTCCCCTTCGACGAACGCTCGTGGATGGCCCCCGCCTTTGGCATCTGGTACAAATCGGGCGGCAAAGATGGCGAAGAACCCAATGCCGAACTGAAGGCCCTGATGGACCTGTACGATCAATATCGCGGCACGGTTGACCCCGTCGAGCAGCTCAAGCTCGCCAAGGAAATCGTCCGCCAGACCACCCTCGGCATCAATGTGTTGCAGACGGTAGGTATGAGCCCCTCGCCGACCATTGTGAAGAACAACTTCCATAATGTTCAGAAGAATCACACCTCCGACTGGTTGATCATGACCCCCGGCACGATGGATCCGAGCCACTTCTGGATCGAACAGCCGTAATTGTTTTCACGCATGTAGGGGCGGGATTAATCCCGCCCCTACGAATCGCTTGTACGGCGAAATTCATTTCGCCCTGTATGAACGGCAAAATGAATTTTGCCGTACCGCTTTTAGGAGCGCTGCATGGCCAATTACATCCTCCGCCGCGTGTTGGGCATGATCCCCACGTTAGTCATTATCTCCATTGTCACCTTTATCATCATCCAGCTTCCCCCGGGTGATTTTTTCACCACCCTGCAGGCCGAAATGGCTGCCACCGGCGGCGGGCAAGATAAAGACACGATCAAGAAACTGCAAGAAATCTACGGGCTGGATCAACCCCCCATCATCCAATACTTCAAGTGGGTTTCCGGGTTTATCCGGCTCGATTTCGGTTACTCGCTGGAATGGAGCGCCCCGGTGTGGAGCGTGATCGCCAGCAAGCTGTGGTACACGGTCTTTTTGGGGATTTTATCGGTACTTTTCATGGCGGTGGTTGCCATTCCAATCGGCGTCTATTCCGCCACGCACCAATATTCCTTTGGCGATAATGCCCTTTCGGCTATCGGCTTCATTGGCCTTAGCATCCCCGGCTTTTTGTTGGCCCTGGTGTGGATGTTTGTCGGCATTACCGTTTTACGCATCCCCGTGGGCGGTACGCTTTCGGAAGAATTGGTGGATGCCCCCTGGAACCTGGCGAAAATTTGGGACTACATCGTCCACCTGCTCCCGGCAGTGATCATCCTCGGTCTTTCCAGCACGGCGCAAATCCAGCGCATCATGCGCAGCAGCCTGCTTGACGTGTTGGGCCAACAGCATATCACCACTGCACGCGCCAAAGGCTTGAAAGAGCAAAAAGTGATTGATAAGTATGCCGTGCGAGTGGCGATCAACCCGGTCATCACTGTGCTGGCGCTCGAAATGTCGAAGATCATCAATACCTCGGTGCTGGTGGGCATCGTGATGATGCTGCCCACCCTCGGCCCGATCTTTTTGCGCGCCCTGCAAAGCCAGGATATGTACCTGGCCGGGACAATCCTGCTCTTTTCCACCGTGCTGCTGATGGTCTCGAACCTGATCGCCGATATTGTGCTGGCGTATGTAGACCCGCGGATTAGCTATAACTAAACCGGAGTTGCCGATGTCACAAAATAACCCCAAAAACTCCCCTTCCTCCGATGAAATCTACCGCCTCTACCAGGGGCTTGACCGCGCCGCATTGGGCGAAGCCGAGGAAGCCACATCGCGCGGTGAAAAATCTGATAAGGTCTATGCCGCCTCGCAGTGGCAGTTGATGTGGCGCAAGTTCAAACGCAACAAAGCGGCCCTGATCGGCGGCGCCGCCATCCTACTTTTTTACCTGGTAGCATTGTTTGGCGATTTTCTCGTTCCGTACACACTGACGACGCGTTTTCGCCTGCACATCCTCATGCCGCCGCAGCGTTTATATTTCTTCGATGGGGTCGCTTTTCGTCCGCATGTGTTGAATATGCAGCTCGAAATAGATGAAAACCTGCGCAAAAACTACACCCCCGACCCCGAAGACAAGCTCTACCTCCAATTCTTTGCCAAAGGCGAACCTTACAAATTATTCGGCTTCATTCCCGCCGACCGTCACCTGTTCCTGGTGGAAGGCGATGGGCCGATTGCCCTGCTCGGCACCGACCGCCAGGGGCGCGACCTGTTCACCCGCATTATCCTCGGCAGCCAGATTTCGCTGACGATTGGCCTGCTGGGCGTGTTAATGAGCCTGGTATTTGGGGCGGTGCTGGGGCTGGTTTCGGGCTATTTCGGCGGCTGGGTAGATGAGATTATCCAACGCGTGATCGAATTGGTGCGCTCCATCCCCTCCATCCCCTTGTGGATGGCGATGTCGGCGGTGATCCCTGCCGAGTGGAGCGAGTTGCAGCGTTACTTCGCCATCACACTGATCCTCTCGCTGATCGGCTGGACGTGGTTGGCGCGCCAACTGCGCGGCACGGTGCTTTCGCTGCGCAACGAGGATTTCGTGCTGGCCTCCAAACTGGCCGGCGCCGAAGACCGCTGGATTATCTTCCGTCACCTGCTGCCGGCCACCATCGGCCATATCATCGTCGTCTCCACGCTCGCCATGCCCACCATGATCCTTTCGGAAACGTCGCTGAGTTACCTCGGCCTGGGGCTGCGCCCGCCGATCACCAGCTGGGGCGTGCTGCTGCAAGAATCGCAAAACCTTTCGGCAATCGCCCTTTACCCGTGGCAATTTATCCCGGCGGTGGTGCTGGCGGTGTGCATCCTGGCCTTCAGCTACCTGGGCGATGGGATGCGCGATTCGGTGGACCCGTATACGGTGTAGCAGAGCAGAGACTTCCGAAGTTTTTAAAACTTCGGAAGTCTGAAATTGGAACCACTATGCAAAACGACAACTACCTTCTCAGCATCGAGAACCTGAAAACCTACTTCCGCACCCTGGATGGCACCGTGCGCGCCGTAGACGGGGTGACGATGAAGATCAAACCCGGCGAAACCCTCGGCGTGGTGGGCGAATCGGGCTGCGGCAAGAGCGTTACCGCTCACTCCGTGTTACGCCTGCTCCCGAAAACCGCCCGCATCGCCGATGGCAAGATCAACTTCTGGGGCATTGGCCGCCAGGAACCGCTTGACCTGACCACGGTTGACCCCAACGGCGAGGTCATTCGCAGCATTCGCGGCAACGAAATCGCCATGATCTTCCAGGAGCCGCTGACCTCGCTCTCACCCGTTCACACCGTGGGCCACCAGATTGCCGAGGCAGTGGAACTACACCAAAGTCTGGATAAAAAGGCCTCTGCCGAGCGCGCCGTGGAGATGCTGGAGGCGGTGGGCATCGCCTCGCCACGCCAACGCGCCGGGGAGTATCCGCACCAGTTTTCAGGCGGCATGCGCCAACGGGCGATGATCGCCATGGCCCTCTCGTGCAATCCATCGCTGCTGATCGCCGACGAACCCACCACCGCCCTCGATGTGACCATCCAGGCCCAAATTTTGGACTTGATGAACAAGCTGCGCGAGAGCTACAACACCGCCATCATGATCATCACCCACAACCTGGGTGTGGTGGCCGAGATGAGCGACCGCGTGGCGGTGATGTACATGGGCAAGATCGTGGAAGATGGCGATGTGCGCACTATCTTCCGCCAGCCGCTGCACCCTTACACGGTCGGGCTGATGCGCTCGATCCCGCACATGGGCGCACGCGTCAAAGACCGCCTGACGCCCATCCCTGGCACCGTGCCAGACCCCTATTCCATTCCCAAAGGCTGTGCTTTTGCCCCACGCTGCCCGGCGGTCAAAGGTGAGATTTGCAGCCGGGAAGTGCCGCTGGTGGAGGTGGAGCCAGGCCATTTTGTGCGCTGCACCCTGTACATGCGAGATGAGGTAGCCTGATGAATGCCATGCCTTCGACAAACCCCGTATTACTGGAAGTCAAAAATCTCAAAAAGCACTTTCCCATTCAGAAGGGCATCTTTCGTAAAGTGGTTGGGCATGTGCGCGCCGTAGATGGCGTGGACTTTTTCATCCGTGAGGGCGAAACCCTGGGTCTGGTGGGTGAATCGGGCTGCGGCAAGACCACGACCGGGCGGCTGATTTTGCGGGCCATGGAACCCACCCAGGGCGAGGTGATGTACCGCAAAGATGGGCAGTCGGTCAATTTGATCAAGCTGTCGCGCAGTGAATTGAAACCCTATCGCCGCGAAATGCAGATCATCTTCCAGGACCCCTTCTCTTCGCTAAACCCGCGCATGACCGTCTTCGACATCGTCAGCGAGCCTTTGCAAATTCACGGCATCGCCAAAGGCGACGATCTGAAAGACCGCGTGACCGACCTGCTCAAAGCGGTGGGACTGCGCGCCCAACACATGAACCGCTATCCGTATGCCTTCAGCGGCGGGCAGCGCCAACGGATTGGCATTGCGCGTGCCCTGGCCTTGCGCCCCAAGCTGATCGTCTGCGACGAACCGGTTTCGGCGCTGGATGTCTCGATCCAGGCGCAGACGCTCAACTTGCTCGAAGATTTGCAGAAGGAATTTGGTCTGACCTACCTATTCATTGCCCACGACCTGTCGGTTGTCCAGCACATCAGCAACCGGGTGGCGGTGATGTACCTCGGCAATATGGTCGAACTGGCCGATGCGCGCGAGCTTTATACCAACCCCTTGCACCCCTACAGCGAGGCGCTGCTTTCGGCCGTCCCCCGCACCGACCCCGACCAGGTGACCAACCGCATCGTGCTGCAAGGCGATGTTCCCAGCCCGGCCAACCCGCCCTCGGGCTGCAAGTTCCATCCACGCTGCCGCTTTGCCCAGGAGATTTGCAAGCAAGAAGCCCCCGAATGGCGCGAGATCAGGCCCGATCATTGGGTGGCCTGCCATCTCACTGAAACGCTCTCGCTGGCGGGGATCAATGCTTGATACGAAACTTCCGAAGTCTTTGAGACTTCGGAAGTTTTAGAGACACCTATGAACCTGAAAACCCTGCTCTTCCCCCCTCCCCAACCCGACCCCCTGCTCGATCAAATCCGCCAATCCCCGGCGGCGGGCATTCTGCGCGAAGCCTTGCGCGCTGCGGTCCCGGCGCTCTCCCCAATCCCGCAAACCACCTACACCCTCTACCGCCAGTTCGAGCACACCGGCCAGCGCGACGGCTATCAGTCTCCGTATTACGCCAAGCGCGCCATGCTCACACGCGCCGTCGTCGAGTTCATCTTCGGCGACGAAAGTTTACGCGATACGATCCACGATCTGCTGTGGAGCATCTGCGAGGAGACCACCTGGCTGCTGCCCGCCCACGAAGAGCAAGGCCCCGAATTTTGGGAACTGCATCCCTCGCCGCGCACGTGGCCGTGGGGCAGCAACACCATGCTCACCCGCGAACCCGATTCGATTGATCTGTTCGCCGCCGAAACCGGGGCCAGCCTGGCCGAGACCATCCACTTGATCGGCGACCGCCTGGCCCCCGAAGTGGTGCAGCGTGTACGCCAGGAAGTGGAACGCCACATCTTCAAGCCCTACCTGGCTTATGGGCGCAAACACTGGTGGTACAAGGGGCCGCTCAACTGGAACGGTGTCTGCAACGGCTCGGTGGGGCTGGCCTTCCTGCGCCTGGAACGCGACCCGCAACGCCTGGCCGAAGCCATCGAAATGGTACTCGAAGGCTTCGAGGCCTACATCGCCACCGGCTTTGAACCCGACGGCGGCTCCATCGAAGGCCCATCCTACTGGAATTATGGCCTGATGTACTACGTTACCGTGGCCGAAATGCTGCGCGAGCGCACCGGCGGCCAACTCGACTTGCTTTCCGCCCCGCACCTGCAAGATATTGCCCGCTACCCGCTGGCGATGGCCCTGTCCCCCGGCATCTACAACAACTTCGGCGACGCCACCGAGCAAAACGCCCTGCAACCGGGGATTGTGCAGAAACTCTCCGAGCGCACCGGCGTGGAGGATCTGCGCGCTCTGCTGATCTCGCCTGCCGCGCTGGAAGGGCGCGGCGCATCCGCGGCCAAACTGGCCATCACCCTGCGCGACTTCGCCTGGTGGGATGGCGACCTCCGTCCCTTCCCCGCCAGTGCTTATGATGACGCGTACCTGCCCGAATGCGCCATCGTCAAGTTCAACGGCCACACCGCGGCAGACCAACGCCTGCTGCTGATTGCCAAGGCCGGCCACAATGACGGCCACCACAGCCATTGTGACATCGGCCATTTCGTCGTCAACGTGGCGGGCGAGAGCCTGCTGTGCGACCCCGGGCGCGGCCTGTATTCACGGGAATACTTCCGTCACCAGCGCTACGAAAACATCTTCAACAACTCATTCGGCCACAGCGTGCCGCGCATCGGCGGGCAGTTGCAAGCGCCGGGGCCAGAATTTGGCGGCAAGGGGCAGTTTCATGGGAAGGTGGTGGAGAAGGAAGTCGCGAAAAACGTAAAACGGGTGGTCATCGAATTTCAGGCCGCCTACGATTTGCCCACGCTCACATTGGCCCGCCGGGTGTTGACGCTGAACGCCGAAAATGGCAGCATCCGCCTGGAAGATCGCTTCGAGTTTGCGGGCGCGCCGCTGGAGATCGAAGAAGCCTTCGTCACCTGGAATACCGTGGAAACCAGCGGCAGCACCGCCACCATCCGCGGCGAGGCCGCCAGCCTGATGCTGACCATCCTCGAACCGGCGGGCGCGGCGTTTACAGCAATCTCCCTGGCCGAGGAGTGCCAGCGCAATCATCGTCCCGGTGTGCTAACGCGGCTGTCGGTGGCGCTTCCCGCAGGGGCATCGGCCTTCGCCTTGCAGGTCTCGCCGAAAAATGTTTAATTCACCACGAAGGACACAAAAGTGAATAACCTGGCCGTTTTCCTTCGTGTTCCTTTGTGACCTTTGTGGTTAATTTTCATGACCAGCACCCTCCCCCTTCCACCTCCCCCCTGGCTCGATGCCGCCCTGGAATTTTGCATCGCTAAAACGCGCCACAACCTTGCTACCCTGGTCAGCTTCCCCGAACGCACCGCAAACGGCCAGTGGGTGCAGATTGAGCCTGAAAAGCATGGCTGGTGGGTCGGCGGGCATTGGGTGGGGATGCTGTGGTTGGCCTACGCCGCCACCGGCGATCCGTCGCTTGAAACTGCGGCCCGCGAATGGGCCAGCCGTATACTTCCCCGCCAGCATGACGAAACCACCCACGACCTGGGCTTTCTCTTCGAGTTAGGCTTCATCCTCGGCTATCAGTTGACCGGCGATGACACACTCAAGCCGCCTGCCCTGCAAGCTGCCGCCACACTCAGCCGCCGCTTCAACCCGCGTGGCAATTTCCTCCAGGCCTGGGGTCCGCTTGATGCCCCACCCGACCTGCGCGGCCGCACCATCATGGACACCATGATGAACCTCGACCTGCTCTTCTGGGCGGGCCGCCAGACCGGCAACCCCCGCTACACCGAGATCGCCGCCGCCCACGCCCGCACCGCCCTGGCCCGTCACGTCCGCCAGGATGGCAGCACCTCCCACGTGTGCGATTTCGACCCCGCTACCGGCGCATTCCTCAAGCAAGACACCCACCAGGGCCTCAGCGCCACCTCCTGCTGGAGCCGCGGCCAGGCCTGGGCGGTCTACGGCTTTGCCGATTGCTACCGCGCCACCCGCGAGGCCGCTTTCTTGGAGGCCTGCCGCCATCTGATAGAATACCTACAGCCCCGCCTGCCCGCCGATCTCGTCCCCTTCTGGGATTACGACAGCCCGCTCATCCCCCACGATGTGCGCGATAGTTCGGCAGCCTCCATCCTGGCCTCTGCCCTGCTGCACCTGGCCGAACTCGAAAACGACCCCAAGAACGCCCGCGCCTGGCAAAACCTGGCCGTGCGTATCCTTGAGTCGCTCTGGCAAAACTATACCAGCCGTCAATCCGGCGAAGCCTGCCTGCTTACCCACGGCACGCGCTCCAAACCCCACGACCTGTTCGATCACGGCCTGATCTACGGCGATTACTACTTCCTCGAAGCCTTGATCCGCCTCGCCAAACCTAATCTCCCAATATCCCAACCCGGACAAGCCGGAAAAGCAAAACCTTTAACCACAAAGGACTCAAAGGAACACGAAGGAAAACCCAAAGAAGCCTTCGTGAATCTTCGTGTCCTTTGTGGTTAAAAATCTTTGCACAAAAAGCAAGAACTTGACTCGTAAGGTACTAGTCACCTTGTCACCCATTCACCATGGAGGAGTATCTCATGAAATACCATTCTCTTCTCACCGCCAACCCTGGCCTCAACACCCCGCCGATCAATCCCTGCAAACTGCTCGACTTTGCCCTTCTCAAGCTCGGCGCCGGCGAAAAACACACCGCCAGCAGCGCCGACCGTGAAATTTTGGCCGTGATCTTGGGCGGCAAGGCCACCTTCACCATCAACGGCGCTACCTTCGAGAAGGTCGGTGGCCGCCCGAATGTGTTCAATGGCAAGCCGCACTCGGTCTACATTCCCGCCGGAGCCGAATACACCATTCAGGCCGAAGGTGCGGATAAAAACCATCCGGCGGTCGAGATTGCCCTGCCCAGCGCCCCCAGCGACGAAACTACCATCCAGCCCTACGTCATTGCCCCCTCGCAAGTGGCGAACGGCATCTGGGGTGCGGCCAACTTCAAGCGCTACTTCCACCAAATTCTTACCCTGGCCGCCCAGCCTGAACTGCCCGCCCGCCGCCTGATCGTCGGCGAGACCTTCACCCCCAGCGGCAATTGGAGCACCTATCCCCCCCACAAACACCAGGTAGATGACCTTCCCCGCCAGGCTTACCACGAAGAAATGTACTACTTCAAGCTCAATCCCGGCGACGGTTTCGGCCTTTGCCACTATTACAACGAAGAAGGGGAGGACGAAAACTTCACCGTGCGCGACAACTCTATCCACATGATGCCGCGCGGCTATCACACCGTCGTCAGCGCTCCCGGCTACACCACCTATTACCTGTGGTTCCTGGCAGGCACCCAACGCGTCCAGGCCACGGTGGATGACCCGACGTTGGGATGGGTCACGAAAACCGTGCCGATGTTGAAAGAGTTGGGACACTAAAAACGTGAGACGTGAAACGTGAAACGTGAAAAGCCTACCACAAATCACCCATCACCCATCACGTATCACGCATCACGAACCACTTTCCACCAAAGGACTCCCTCATGATCCTCGATCTCTTCAAACTCGATAACAAAATCGCCCTCGTCACCGGCGCAGGGCGTGGATTGGGTCAGGGAATGGCGATTGCCCTGGCCGAAGCTGGCGCAGACGTGGCCGGGCTGGATGTGATCCCGCTCGATGAAACAGCCACGCAGGTGCAGGCGTTGGGCCAGCGCTTTCTGCCGCTCAAGGCCAACCTGCTCGAAGCCCACGCCGAAGATTTGGACGCCGTAGTCAAGCAAGTGGTGGATGGCCTGGGCGGGTTGGATATTCTCGTCAACAATGCCGGCATCATCCGCCGCGCCCCCGTGCTGGAATTCAGCGAGAAAGACTGGGACGATGTGATGGCGATCAACCTCAAAGCCGTCTTCCTGCTCTCGCAGGCCGCCGGAAAAGTGATGGTTGAGAAGGGTAGCGGCAAGATCATCAACATCGCCTCGATGCTCTCGTTCCAGGGCGGCATTCGCGTGCCATCCTACACGGCCTCAAAGAGCGGTGTGGCGGGCCTCACCCGCCTGTTTGCCAATGAGCTGGCCGCCAAAGGCCTGAATGTCAACGCCATCGCCCCCGGTTACATGGCTACCGACAACACCGCCCCCTTGCGCGCCGACGCCGAGCGCTCGGCATCCATCCTCGACCGCATCCCCGCCGGGCGTTGGGGCGAACCCGCCGACCTGATGGGCACGGTCGTCTTCCTCGCTTCCGCCGCATCCAACTACTTGAACGGCGCCATCGTGCCGGTAGATGGCGGCTGGCTGACGCGTTAATCAACCACGGAACACACAAAACACACGGAAAAAAGACAAAAACAGTTTTCATTTCTGTGTATCCCGTGTGTTCCGTGGTTCCCATATTCCGAGGTTTTTATGAGCACATTTAAATACGCCGATTTACCCGTTGCAACCACCCGTCCCGGTGCGGAACGCCGCATCACGTACACCGACAACCTGATGCTGGTCATCTTCGATTTCAGCGACGGCCCGCAGACCCAGCCCGACCCGCCGCATCAGCATCCCCACGAACAGGTCAGCTACGTGGCCGAGGGTGAAATCTTGTTCTTCCTCGGCGACGCCGCGCCTATCCACCTCGTCCCCGGCGATGGCTACACCGTTCCGCCCAATATCCCCCACTGCATCCAACTCCTCACCCCCCGCGTCCGCCTCATAGACGCCTTCACCCCCCTGCGCCAAGATTTTATCAGCAAAGCGTAGGGCGAAATTAATTTCGCCCTACAATTCACCCCATCCCGGAGCCCCTCATGATCGGTCAAACCTGGCCTTCTGAAATGCGTTCGTTCAAAGACGCCAAAACCGGCCGCACCATCCGTCAATTAACCCAGACCGGCAACAACGTCCATCTCTATTTCACCGAAAATTCCTTCGTGCGCGGCAAAAACGAGATCATCTTCCTCTCTGACCGCGCCAGCGGCGAAAACAAACTGCCCGAAGAACACCCCCATACGAATATCTTCAAACTCAATCTCGAAACCGGCGTGATCACCCAACTCACCGATGAACCAATGGCCTCGAATGCCAACCAGCATGCCGGGCCAATCGGCAGCGTCACCAAGACCCCCGATGGGCAGATCGTGGTCTATAAAACCGGCAACCAGATTAAAAAGCTGGACACCGTCACCGGCCAAACCACCGTACTCTACACCGAGACCGGCAGCTACAACATCGGCGCGCCGTCCATCGCCGCCAACCGGCGCTACATCGCCTTCTGCCGCAACGAAAACGTCAACGTCGAAGATGGCCCCAACTACACTGGCTTCAAAGAGCGCTTCTACCTCGTCAAAGATGGCCGCATCACCGTGGCCTACCTCGACGGTTCCGGTTCGTTCGATGTGTTCAAAGACACCCACCAGGTCGGCCACTTCCAGTTCTGCCCTGATGACCCCACCATCGGCTCATACTGCCACGAAGGCCCCTGGCACCTGGTTACGCAGCGTATGTGGCTGCTCGATTTCGTCAGCCGCGAATCGCACCCCTGCTTCCGCCAGAGCGAGATCGACTCCGTCGGCCATGAATTCTGGACGCGCGACGGCTACATCTTCTTCGACAACCGCGGCCCCGGTCACGATGGCACAATTACCTCCAGCCGCACGCAGGCCGTCGCCACTGACGTGGCCGTCAAGCAGCAGGAGAGCTTCGTTCCCTTCGTGGGCCTGGCTGACCGCAAGGGCAACGTCGTCCGCCGCATTGACATGCCCTACTACACCAACCACTACCACGCCAACCCCGATAACACCGTGCTCGTCGGCGACGACGTGGACGACCTGGTGCTGATCAACATCGCGAAAGAACCCGCCACCCTGGAAGTGCTCTGCAATCACAAGACCTCCTGGCACACCCAAAGCGCCCACTGCCACCCCACCTGGAGCTGGGACGGCAGCCAGATTCTCTACGCATCCGACTATATTGACGGCGATCACAACCACCGCCGGGTAAATCTGTATCTGGTAGAGCCGTAAAAAATTTAACCACGGAACACACGGAAAAAAGACAAAAAACGGTTTTCATTTCCGTGTATTCTGTGTGTTCCGTGGTTGGAGATGATTTATGCCCACAGAAACAACCGGAAAGCTCTTGTACGAAGCCGAAAGTTATGCGATACGGGGCGCTGTTTTCGAGGTTTATACCGAAATGGGTTGTGGTTTTCTGGAAGCCGTGTATCAAGAGTGTACCCATCGAGAATTTTTACAGCGCAATATCCCCTTTATTGCTCAACCCGAATTGACGCTGACATACAAGGGAGAATTGCTGACACAGCGGTATAGACCTGATTTCATCTGTTACGAGAAAATCATCGTGGAATTGAAAGCCGTCAATGAAATTACCGATCAGCATCGCGCTCAGGTCTACAACTATTTGAAAGCCACTGGCATTCGGCTTGGCCTGTTGGTGAATTATGGGCATTTTCCAAAAGCTACGATTGAGCGAATTGTTTTGTGACATATTTGGAGTTCTTAACCACCGGAACACACAGAAAAAAACAAGAAAATGGCTGTTTTTCCGTGTATTTCGTGTGTTCCGTGGTTGAAAGGTTCTGGTATTTATGAAAGCTGGCATCCTCTTCAACGACCTCGACATCCGCGTCGGCGAAACGCCCGACCCGCAGCTTGCGCCCGGCGATGTGCTGATCCAATCGCAATTTGCCGGCATCTGCGGCACCGATTTGCACATCTACCGCGGCGAGTTTCACAACCGGGTGGCATTCCCCGCCATCCAGGGGCATGAATTTGGCGGAGTGGTGGTGGATGTGGGCCAGGGCGTGACCCATTTCAAGCCCGGCGACCGCGTGGTGGTAGACCCCATCATTTCGTGCCACGCCTGCCCGGCCTGCCTGGAAGGCCACATCAACGCCTGTCGCACGCTCAAACTCTTCGGCGTAGACCTGCCCGGCGGCTACGGCCAATTGATCGCCATCCCCGAAAGCCACGTTTTCCCGCTCCCCGACAACGTGGCGATGAAATACGCCCCCATGGTCGAGATGTACGCCCTCGGCCACCACATCCTGGGCCGCGGTCACGTCCAGCCCGGCGAGCGCGTCGCCATCCTGGGGGCAGGAAAACTCGGCTTGTCGATCCTGGATGTATTGTGCCACTCGGCCAACCCGTCACTCTCCCTCGTCACCGACGTGCAGCCCTACCGCCTGGAAGTGGCCCAACAACTCGGCGCCGACGTGGCCCTCAACCTGCACGAAGCCGACCCCGTGCAGCACGCCCTCGATCTGACCGACGGCGTGGGCTTCGACTGCGTGATCGAAGCCGTTGGCCATTATCACCTGGTCGAAGGTCAGGAAGCCCCACTGGCCCAGGCGGTCAAGATGATCCGCAGCGGCGGGCGCATTGTCACCGCCGGGCTGGGCGAACAGCTTTCCGCCGTTCACTTCAAGACTCTGGTGCTCAAAGAAGCGCAGATCATCGCCTCACGCGTCACCTGCGGTGAGTTCCCGCGGGCGATCCGCATGATGGAAAAGGGCCTGCTGCACCCCGAACTGCTCGTCACCAGCGAGCTACCGATGCGTGATGTGGCCGCCGCCTTCCAGCAGGTAGACCAGGAAGACCCCTGCACGATCAAAGTTGTGCTGGATGTGCAGGATTGCTGACAGCGGATTTGGAGAGCGGATTGAACGGGTTGGAGTCGCCTAATCCGTTCAATCCGCTCCGAAAATCCGTTGTCAGCTTGTTGACGGAAACCCCAACGTTGGTTAAAATACGTTAGCGCTAACGTTAGCGCTAACTCTCCAATGACCACACGCTTTTCTCAACTCTCAACCACATTTCAACGCTATGGCCGCACGCTGGCTTTGTTGGCCGCCATCGTCGCTGGCCTTCTGCTTCCCCAGGCGCAGGCGTTCTCAAATCTGATTCAGTATTTCGTCTTTGGGATGCTGTTTCTGTCGTTTGTGGGGATGCAGTTCGACCGCAGCGCCTTGCGTCCCAGCCTGGTGGGTGTGCTGATTGCCAATGTGTGCGTGGCGCTGGCGGCGTTTTTCCTGCTGATTCGGGTGGATGGCACGCTGGCGCTGGCCGCCTTTATGACCGGCATCACGCCCACGGCTATCGCCACGCCGGTGGTCATCGGCCTGCTCGAACGGCGCGTTTCGTATGTGGTGGCAGCGGTGTTGCTCAACAATGTGGCCATCGCCCTGATCATCCCCTTCCTGCTGCCGTGGGTGGCCGGGGGGCAGGTGGTTATCTCGATGTGGGAAGTGCTGTGGTCGGTGCTGAAGGTGGTGATTTTGCCGCTGATCCTGGCCCGGTTGGTGCGCTACCTGCCCGAAGCGGCCCAAAAGCCGGTTTTCCAGGCCAAGCGCCTGACCTTTGTCTTCTGGATGTCCTCCTTGTTTCTCGTAACCGCCAAAGCGTCCTACTTTATTTACAACAATGTCTCTGTGCCGTGGTCGCTGCTGCTGCAAATTGCGGCCATATCACTGGTGATCTGTGTGGTCAACTTCAGCCTGGGGGCGCTGATCGGTGGGCCAGAGTTTCGCCGTGAGGCCAGCCAGGCCCTCGGGCAGAAGAATCTCTCGTTCACCATCTGGCTGGCGCTGACCTTTATCAGCCCCGTCGTCGCCCTCGGACCGACGTTTTACGTCATCTTCCACAATACCTACAATTCTTTCCAACTCTATCTTTTTGCCAGAGAAAAGGTGCGCAACCGACCATGACCCCCTTGCAGCTTTCCCCCGACCGCCTGTTTGGGCCTGACCCCCGGCAGGCCGAAATTGCCCGCCAGCTGTACGTACGCGTGGAAAACCTGCCGCTGGTCTGTCCACACGGCCACGTTGACCCGCGTCTGTTCGCCGATGCCGATTATTCCTTCGGTTCGCCGACAGAACTGCTGATCATCCCCGACCACTACGTTTTTCGGATGCTCTATTCGCAAGGCGTTCCGCTGGAAAAGATGGGCGTTCCCCGGCGCGACGGCGGCCCCGTCGAAGGCGACCACCGGGCCATCTGGCAAACTTTCGCCGAGAATTTCTATCTCTTTCGCGGCACGCCCAGCGGCATGTGGCTGACCCACGAACTGCACGACGTTTTCGGCATCTCCGAAAAACTCGACGCCGAATCGGGCCAGCGCATTTACGACCAGATCGCCGAGAAACTCGCCACACCCGCCTTTCGCCCGCGGGCAATGTTCGAGCGCTTCAACATCGAGGTGCTGACCACCACCGACGCCGCCCACGACGACTTGCGCCACCATCAAGCCATCCGTGAATCCGGCTGGAAGGGGCGCGTCATCCCCTGTTTCCGACCGGATGGGGTGGTCAACCTGGATATTCCCGGCTGGCGGGGTAATCTGGATGCGTTGAGCGCCGCCTGGGGCAAAGAGATCGTCTGCTTCTCTGATTTGATCCAGGCCCTGGAAGATCGCCGCACCTACTTTAAGCAAATGGGCGCGACAGCCACCGACCATGCTGCGCTAACGGCTTACACCGAAACCCTTTCGCTCAACGAAGCCGATGAAATCTTCCAGCGAGCGCTGAAAGGCCAGGCCACCGCCGAGGACGCCACACTCTTCACCGGCCACATGCTGATCGAGATGGCCCGTATGAGCGCCGAAGATGGCCTGACGATGCAGATTCACGTCGGTTCGTACCGCAACCACAACCCGCAGGTCTTCGAGCGTTTCGGGGCCGATAAAGGCTGCGACATTCCCGTGCAAAGCGAATTCACCCGCAACCTCAAGCCGCTGCTCGAACGCCACGGCAACAACCCGGCTCTGACGATCATCCTGTTCACCCTCGACGAAACCACTTACGCCCGCGAACTCGCCACCCTGGCTGGTCACTACCCCGCCCTGCGCCTCGGCCCGCCCTGGTGGTTCCACGACAGCCCCAACGGCATGGCGCGCTACTTCGACCAGATCATCGAGACTGCCGGGTTGTACAACACGGTCGGCTTCAACGATGATACGCGCGCCTTCCCGTCCATCCCCGCCCGCCACGATGTCTGGCGCAGGGTTGCGGCCAATTGGCTGGCTGGGCTTGTGGCGCGTGGCATGGTAGACCTCGCCGACGCTGAAGAGATGATTTTGGATGTGGCGGTGCGGTTGGTGAAGAAAGCGTACAAGCTATAACGTGAAACGTGATGCATGATTTCACGTTTCACGCATCACGCTGGAGACCCCATGAACAATCCCTTTCCAACTTTTTTGAACATTTCCCCACGCTCGTTGGTTGAACAAAACGACGTGGTGTATGGCCTGGCGGGTTCGCAGGTGGCCGTGTTAGCCCCTGGCGAGGCGGCGCTGGCGGCTTTCGAGGGCCAAACCAGCGAAGTGAGCGGCAAGACATTGCTGCTCGGCCCGCTCAGTCCGAAGAATGCCGCGGCGCTGCGGGCGCAGTTGCCCTGGTTGCAGCCCAAACCCCACGGGTTGAAAACTTCTGCCGGGATGGGCGACCGCCTGGGATTGGCGACTCCCGGCCATGTGCGGGCGGTGGTTGCCACGGGCAGTAAGGTGGCCCCGATTTTCGCCCAGCAATCGATCCGTGAGATGACGCGCACCGGGCGCTCGCCGCAGCAGGTGATGGACGATGCCACCTGGGGTATCTTTGCCGAGGGCTGGCAGGGCGGCGTGGGCGCGGATGCCGACCACCTGAAAACGCCCGAAGACATTGACGCCTGCCTGGCGGCCGGTTTCACCTTCTTCACGATTGACCCCGGCGCGCATGTGAATAACGCGGCGGAGACCGCCAGTTTGAGCGATCTGCGCCAACTGACCGAGCAGCTTCCCGCCGATGTGCAGCCCAAAGCTACCGGGTTAGCCGGGAAAACCTTCGACGTGGAAGGGCTGAAACTGACCTTTGACGATGCCACGCTTTTCAAAGCTGCCGCCAAATACGGCAAGGCCGTAGCGCATGTAGCGATGATGTACCAGCATCTCGTCAAAGCCGCCGCTGGCCGCCCGGTGGAGTTGGAAGTCTCGGTGGATGAAACCGATCTGCCCACCACCCACGCCGAACATTTATATTTCGCCAGCGAACTCAAGCGGCTGGGCGTGCAGTGGGTCAGCCTGGCGCCGCGGTACATCGGTCACTTCGAGAAGGGCGTGGACTACATCGGCGACCTGGCCGCCTTCGAGGCCGATTTCGCCGGGCACGCCGCCATCGCCCGGCAGTTGGGGCCGTACAAGCTCAGCCTGCACTCCGGGTCGGATAAGTTCAGCGTGTATCCCATCGCCGCCCGGCTGACCAAGGGGCTGGTACACCTGAAAACCGCCGGGACGAGCTATCTCGAAGCGCTGCGCACGATTGCCGATCTCGACCCGGTTTTCTTCCGCCAGCTTTACGTCTTTTCCCGCGAGCGCTACGAAACCGACAAGGCCAGCTATCACGTTTCGGCGCAGTTAGGCCGCGCCCCGCTGCCCGAAGATGTGTCGGTCTGGCCGAGTTTGCTCGACCAGTTCGATGCCCGCGAAATCCTGCACGTCACCTTTGGCTCGGTGCTGACCGATAAGAAACCCGATGGCTCGCTGCGTTTCTACGAGAAGTTCGTGCAGGTATTACGCGACAATCCCGAAGCCTACGCCGCCAACATCGAGAAACATTTCATCCGCCATCTGACGCCGTTTGTTGCGTAATGGTTTTCACCACAACGGACACGAAGGAACACAAAGGTAATCCAATCTTTTCCTTCGTGATCCTTTGTGTACGTTGTGGTTATTTTTGTAGGAGTAACTATGGAAAATATCAACTCTCTATTTGACCTGACCGGCAAAGTGGCCGTGGTGACGGGCGGGGCGGGCGTGCTGTGCGCGGCGATGTGCCGGGCGTTGGCCGCCGCCGGGGCCACGGTCGCCGTGCTCGATTTGCGCCTGGAGCCTGCCGAAGCGCTGGCCGCTGAAATCGGGAATGGTGCAATCGGCGTCGCCTGCAACGTGCTGGATAAAGCCAGCATCGAGCAAGCCGCCCAGGCCGTGCTGGCGAAATTTGGCAAGGTGGATATTTTGATCAACGGGGCCGGCGGCAACAAACCGCAGGCCACCACCAACGCCACGCAATCCTTCTTCGACCTGCCCACCGACGCCCTGCGCTGGGTCTTCGACCTGAATATCAGCGGCGCGGTGCTGCCCAGCCAGGTGTTTGGCAAAATGATGGCGGAGCAAAAATCGGGTGTGATCCTCAACATCTCCTCGATGAATTCCTTCCGCCCATTGACGCGCATCCCGGCTTATTCGGCGGCCAAGGCGGGCGTGAGCAACTTTACCCAATGGCTGGCCGTGCATATGGCGCAGGAGTACAGCCCCGATATCCGCGTCAACGCCATCGCCCCCGGCTTCTTCGTCGGCGACCAGAACCGCGCCCTGCTGCTCAACGAGGACGGCAGCCTGACGCCGCGCGGCAACCAGATCATGTCGCACACGCCCATGGCCCGCTTCGGCGACCCGCAAGACCTGCTCGGCACGTTACTGTGGCTCGTCTCCCCGGCATCGTCGTTCGTGACCGGGATCGTTGTGCCGGTGGATGGCGGGTTCTCGGCGTATAGCGGGGTGTGATGAGATACGTGATTCGTGAAACGTGATGCGTGTTGCATAACTTCACGTATCACGTTTCACGCAACACGCACCTGGAGGTCTTATGCTCTTGCAACAAGATATTCGTGAAAAACTATACACCGGCCTCACCGGAAAATTCACAGGCCAAAAAGTGCTGGTGCTGATCCCCGATCACACGCGCTCGCTGCCGCTGCCGATGCTGTTCCGCGAGATGGTGGATGTGCTGGGCGACGCCAGGCAGCTTGATTTTATGGTCGCCCTGGGTACGCACCCGGCGCTTTCCGATGACAGTATTAATCAACTCGTTGGCCTGTCTGCCCAATCACGATTTTCGTATCACGAATCACGGATTTTCAACCACGCCTGGGACGACCCCAATGCCTTGACGCAAATTGGTCTGATCGGCGACGACGAAATCCGCCAGATGGCCGGGGAGCGCTGGCATCCCTCGCTGCCGCGCGAAGTGCCGGTACGCATCAACAAGGCCGTGATGGATTACGACCACCTGATCATCCTCGGCCCGACGTTTCCGCACGAAGTGGTGGGCTTCTCCGGCGGGGCGAAATATCTCTTCCCCGGCATCTCCGGCCCCGATATGATCAACGCCACCCACTGGCTGGGGGCGCTGGCGGGCGTGGTCGGCACCATCGGCATCAAAGATACCCCCGTGCGGGCGATGATCCACCGCGCCGCGGAATTTATCCAGACGCCGATCACGCTGGTGGCGCTGGTGGTCGAGGGACATGATCTATCCGACCTGTTCATTGGCGATCACCTGTCAGCCTGGGATGCAGCCGCCGATCTCTCGGCGCAGCGCCACATCCGTTGGTGCGACAACCCCTTCAAGCGGGTTCTTTCGTGCGCGCCGACGATGTACGATGAGTTGTGGACGGGGGCGAAGGCGATGTACAAGCTCGAACCGGCAGTGGCCGTGGGCGGTGAAGTAATCATCTACGCCCCACACCTCGATGTGGTCAGCCACGTACACGGCAAATATATTTACGAAATCGGCTACCATATCCTGCCCTATTTCCTGCAAGGTTGGGAACGCTTCAAGCATATCCCGCTGGGCGTGGTGGCGCATTCGACGCATGTGCGCGGTTCGGGCGTGATGGAAGGCGGCCTCGAGAAAGCCAACGTCAAGGTCACCCTGGCCAGCAAAATCCCACCGGAAGACTGCGCCCGCCTGAACCTGGGCTACCTCGACCCAGGGGCAATCAACGTGGCCGAGTGGCAAAACCGCGAAGACGAGGGCATTCTCTACGTGCCAAAAGCAGGTGAGATTCT
Source organism: uncultured Anaerolineaceae bacterium (assembly GCA_964606085.1). GTDB lineage: Bacteria > Chloroflexota > Anaerolineae > Anaerolineales > UBA4823 > CAIQJJ01. Next base: position 29,515 of record CAZSFD010000022.1, on the reverse strand, counting down.
TTACAGGCTAAAGAAATAACCACAAAGGTCACAAAGTACACGAAGTTTTTAACCTTTGTGTACTTCGTGTACTTTGTGGTTCAAATTGCAGGAGGAGTGTTATGCAAAAAGCAAATTTTGGATTGATGGGCCTGGGCGTGATGGGCCACATGCTGGCCCTCAACATGGAACGCAACGGTTTCCGCGTGGCGGGCTTCGATGTGGACGCCGAAAAGGTTAAATCATTTGGCGAGAAATATGGGGATAAAAACATTGTGGCCTGCGCCACACTGGAAGATTTCCTGTCCACCCTCGAACGTCCGCGGCGCATCATGATGATGGTGCCGGCGGGCAAACCGGTGGATGTGGCAATCGCCGGGATTAAGGATGCCCTCGAACCCGGCGACCTGCTGATTGACGGCGGCAACACCTATTTCCCCGATACCGAACGCCGCTCGAAGGAACTGGAAGCCAAAGGCATCATCTACATCGGCACGGGCGTCAGCGGCGGCGAGTATGGCGCGCTGTGGGGCCCGGCCATCATGCCCGGCGGGCAGCCCGAAGCGTGGGAACTGGTCAAGCCGATCTTCGAGGCCATTTCGGCTAAGGCTTACGGAGAACCCTGCGTGGCCTACATGGGGCCGCGCGGCGCCGGGCATTACGTCAAGATGGTGCATAACGGCATCGAATATGGCGACATGCAGCTCATCGCCGAAGCCTACGATATTCTGCACCGCGGCCTGGGGCTGAGTAATCAGCAGCTTCATGAAGCCTTCGCCGAATGGAACCGCGGCGAACTCGAATCGTACCTGATCGAAATCACCGCCGACATCTTCACCAAAACCGACCCCGAAACCGGCCAGGCCGTGGTGGATTTGATCCTCGACGAGGCGCAGCAGAAAGGCACCGGCAAATGGGCCAGCCAAAACGGCCTCGACCTGGGCGCACCGACCCCCACCATCAACGCCGCCGTCGAGAGCCGCATCGTTTCGGCTCTCAAAGATGAGCGCGTCGCCGCTGCCCAGGTGCTGACCGGCCCCACGCCCAACATCACCGCCGACGCGCAGACCGTGATCAATTGGGTGCGCGACGCCCTCTACGCCGCCAAGATTTGCTCTTACGCCCAGGGTTTCGGCCTGATGAAGCTGGCCAGCAAGGAATACGGCTACAACCTGAACTACGGCGAGATCGCCCGCATCTGGCGCGGCGGCTGCATCATCCGGGCGCGCTTCCTCAACGACATCCGCGGAGCCTTCGAGCGCAACCCCGACTTGCCCAACCTGATGGTTGACCCCGAATTCGCCGCGGCGATGAACACCCGCCAGGCCGCCTTGCGCAAAGTGGTCTCCCTGGCCGCCGAGAACGGCATCCCGGCCCTGGCCTTCAGCGCCGCGCTGGCCTACTACGATGCCTACCGCAGCGCCCGCCTGCCCGCCAACCTGACCCAGGCCCAGCGCGACTACTTCGGCGCGCACACCTACCGCCGCGTGGATCGCGAAGGTTCGTTCCATACACAATGGATAGAAGAGTAAAAACCACGGAACACACAGAATACACGGAAATTAAATCCCGTTTCTCTTCTTCCGTGTGTTCCGTGTATTCCGTGGTTGTGTAGTTTTTTCTCTAAGGAGCAATCAAATGAAATACGGACTGAATATCAAACCCGATGGCGCGCTCGATTTTCTCTCACTCGGCGCGCTGGTACATCGTCTCGACCCCGGCATCATCCCCTTCCGCAAGGCGGCAGAGTGCCAGATTCACGTCAGCGGCGGCGAATTCAACTGCGCTGCCAACCTGGCCAACTGCTTCAACATGAAGACCGGCGTGGCCTCGGCCATGGTGGATTACCCCATCGGTGACCTGATTGCCGAGCGCGTGCGGGCGATGGGCGTCAAACCCTTCTACAAGCAGTTCAAACACAACGGCGTCAACGGCCCCAACATGGCCACGGTTTATTCTGACCGCGGCTACGGCGTACGCGGCCCGGTGGTGTTCTACAACCGCGCCAACGAGGCCGGCGGCATGCTCAAGCCCGGCGATTTCGACTGGGCCGCCATCTTCGGTGCAGGAGTGCGCTGGTTCCACAGCGGCGGCATCTTTGCGGCGCTTTCCGAAACGACCGGCGAGTTGATCATCGAGGGCATGAAGGCCGCCAAAGCTGCCGGGGCAATCACCTCCTTCGACCTGAACTACCGCGCCAAATTGTGGAATATCTGGGGCGGGCAGGAGAAGGCCGTTTCGGTGGTCAAACGCATCGTCGAGAATGTGGATGTGCTGGTGGGCAACGAGGAAGATTTGCAGCTTGGCCTGGGCATCCCCGGCCCGGAAGTCGCTGCGAAGTCGAAGCTCGATCCCAGCGCGTTCTTCGGCATGATTGACAAAGTGACGGCCAAATTCCCCAACGTCAAGATCGTCGCCACCACGCTGCGCGAAGTCCACTCCACCAACCGCCACAGTTGGGGCGCGGTGGCCTGGATTGACGGCCAGACGTATGTTTCACCCACCGCTGAACTGGATGTCTACGACCGCGTCGGCGGCGGTGATGGCTACGCCTCGGGCTTCTTTTACGGCCTGCTGACCGGCGAGGAACCGCAGCAAGCCGTCAACCTGGGCTGGGCTCACGGGGCGCTGCTGACCACCTTCCCCGGCGACACGACCATGGCGACCGTGGATCAGGTACGCGCCTTCGCCAAAGGCGGTTCGGCCCGCATTCAACGCTAAAAATCCTCCTTCCTAAGCCCCCCATTGGCATCGCCCAATGGGGGGCTTCCCTCATCATTCATGGAGCCTTTCAATCTCCAAAACCATCTTGAAGCGCTGCGCGTAGGCACAATGGGGACTTCCGTTCCGCAGCCAATTCCAGACCGAGCGGATCAATTTTCGGCCTGGCAAATCTCTTTGCGGGCGGCTTTGCAAAAGGTTATGGGGCTATCGGAGCGGGTAATTCCGCCAGTAGACGCCAGGCAGGTGCAAACGCTCGACGGCGGGGATTACGTTGAAGAAAAATACAGCCTGGATGCCGGGGAAGGCGTCCAAATCCCACTCTATTTGCTTACCCCTCGCAAACGACTGCCATCTTTGCCGACCGTGCTGGTCTTCCACGGTCACGAGCCAAGTGTGCAATACTGCCTGGGCCACTATCCCGATGAAGAGACCGCACGCCACCACCTTTCGATTGGCAACAACTATGCCCAGGCGTTGGCGCGGGCGGGTTACCTGGTGGCCGCCGTCGAGCAGCGCGGCTTTGGCGAACGCGTCACCGATGATTTGCGCGGCCCCTTCCCGCGCTCGTGCCGTCACCTGGCGCTGCTCTATTCGCTCTACGGGCGCACACTGCTGGGCGAGCGCTGCTGGGACGGCCAGCGGGTGCTGGATTACCTGCTGACCCGCCCCGATGTCAACCCGGCCACAATAGCCGTCACCGGGCATTCGGGAGGTGGGGCGACCGCGTTGTGGCTGGCGGCCATCGAACCGCGCTTGTGTGCGGCAGTGGTATCGGGCTATTTCAGTTCGTTCCGCGCTTCCATTGGCCGCGAGGCGCACTGCGAGTGCAATTACGTGCCGGGCATCTTGGGCCTGGCCGAGATGAGCGATTTGGCAGCGCTGATTGCGCCGCGCCCGTTTTGCGCCTTGAATGGGGAGAAAGACCATCTTTTTCCTATTCAGGCTGCCAGAGAATCCATCCACACTGTCCAAAAAACCTACGCCATGCTTGGCGCAGAAGTGATCTGCGAACTGGCTGTTCACGCTGGCGGGCATGAATACCCCCAGGCGCTCAGCCTATCATGGCTGGCGCGCTGGCTAACCTGAGCTGCGATGCGCCTGATTACTTTTATCCCACCCCATGATGCCCCCCATATCGGAGTTTGGCTGGACTCCGATATGGTGTTAGACCTGAATCGCGCCGATTCGGGTATGCCATCGGGTATGCTCGCTTTTTTGCAGGCGGGGACATCCTCCCTCGCGCTGGCCCGGCGTCTTGCGGCAAACCCGCCTGCTCATGCCCTGCTGCCTATCGCCGCTGTCCGCTTGTTGGCACCCATCCCGCGGCCAGGCAAGATAATCTGCATGGGCCACAACTACCTCGACCACATCGGCATCGGCCGAAGCGCTCCGGCGGAATTTCCCAATTTTTTCTGTAAGACCGCCAATACCGTGATCGGCTCCGGCCAGCCGATTGTCATCCCACCTGTTACAGAGCAGGTAGATTACGAAGCCGAGATGGCCGTGGTCATCGGGCGAACCGTGCGAAATGTTACAGAAACCGAAGCAATGGATTACGTGGCCGGTTACACCATTTTCAACGATGTCAGCGCCCGCGACTACCAGAAACGCACCAGCCAATGGTTCCTGGGTAAGTCGTTCGATACCTTCGGCCCGTTGGGGCCAGCCCTGGTCACGACCGATGAAGTTGCCGATCCCCAGGGTTTGCAGCTTTCGTTGACCCTCAATGGCAATGAGATGCAGCGTGCCCATACCAGCCAGATGATTTTCACGGTTGCAGCGCAAATCAGCTACCTCAGCCAGGTGCTGACGCTCGAACCCGGCGATGTCCTCTCCACTGGCACGCCCGCCAAGACTGAACTCGCCAGGAGCCTGCCGCCCTTCATGCACGCCGGCGATGTGGTTTCTATCACGATTGAAAAGTTGGGAACATTGACCAATTCGCTCATCACCTGCAAATAACGCTATAATTAACCAACGATTGGTGTGTTGTAAGGAATGGGTATGGAAGAATTAAATTTCTCGATATATGGTGATCAGCCTTCGGTTTTGGAAGGGGCGTTCCTGGTCGAGTTTTGCCGAGTACACCACATCAAAGTCAATGTCCACCGCTCTCTTTGGAAAGAAGCCTGGCCGAAGATGGTAGATTACGCCGTGCATGGCGGCGGCCCTGATGTTTCACAAATTGGCGCAATTTGGACCAGTTCGCTGGTCGCCATGGGAGTGTTACGGGCGGTCAGCCCGCGTGAGATGGGGGAATTGGGCGGCGAAAAAGTGTTTTATCCGGCAGGCTGGCAGAACACATTGGCACCAGGCAGCGATAGCTTTTGGGCTGTGCCTTTCACCACTTACACCTATGCGCTCATTTACAATCGCGATTTTTTGCACCAGGCCGGGGTGGCTGAGGAACGAGCGTTCCGTACGTCAGAAGAAATGCTCTCTACGCTAGAGCGTTTGAAAGCGGCGAAAATTGCCTCTCCCCTGGTCTTGCCTTCGGGCAATCCCTTTCGCGGGCGGGTACATTGCTCGGCCAGTTGGGTGTGGGGGGCGGGGGGCGAATTTGTAGTGGGGAAGGATATCCTTTTCGATCAGCCCCAAACTTTGCAGGGCCTGCAAGCATTTTTTACGCTCTACCGCTATTTGGCCCCCTCCGATCACGGACTGTCGTACGATGAATGCGTGCGCCGGGTGGTGAACGGGCAGGCTGCCGTGGCTGTAACAGGCGTACGCAACTGGTCGGAGTGGAAGCAGGATGCCACGCAATTTGCCAAGATTGGCAGTGCGCCCATGCCGGGCATTCCCTGGGTGGGCGGGTCCAGCCTGGTTATCTGGCGTGAAGTGCAAACTTCCATCGCCCACGAACGAGCCGCCGTAGAACTGGTGAAATATCTGACCAGTCCGGCTGTGCAGGTCAACTACGTCAATGTCACCGGCAACCATGCCTGCCCGCAGTGACGTCACGCAGTCTTTACAATGCCCGATTGCTTCTTTGCCGCAAACATTCGACTACGCCATGCGCACCGGGCGTGCCTATAAACCCACCTTGATCTGGGTGCGCATGTTGAACGATCTCAGCCGAGTTTATGATCGCATTACGACGGATATCCTGGCCCAACCGGAGCAAGATGTGGCTATGCTTGTCGAGCGCCCGATGGTGCAACTGGCCAATCGTTTCCGGCTGATGACCGCCCAATAAAAACGGTAGGGGGGCAGTTAGTCGGGTTCGTCGGTCAATGTTTCGCCCTCTAATAGCCCGTTGTTGTAACTTTCTACGATTTGCCGGGCTGCCTCGGCCTGATCACCGCGCACCAAAACCTGCACGATGCCCATCCCAGGCAAGGTGATGCCAATGGTGCGCGCGGCGCTTTCTTCAGAAAGCGCAACGGAAATATCCTGGGCCATAAGTAAGCCGCGTAGAACCTCCGCTTCTACTTGCCCGGCAACTTCGGCAACCACCACAATCTCGTTGGCTGACGTGTCATTCATGGCATTTCCTTTCTGAAAATAAATTGGGTATAAACTATCTGGTATAGAGTATAATAACTTCCGTCTTAAAAAGCAAAATTTAATGGGTCTGGAGGGGCAAAAGTCCAGACCTGTAGGGAAAATCAGATTGCCCCAGCCACTTTCTCCAGAGGTTTTTATGGTTTCTGCTCCGTCCACTTTGCGCGAAGACTATTGGACAACGTTTGAGATTCAAGAAGAAGACATCGAATTTTTGTATCATCATTTGCTCGAGTTAGAACTGCCGCAAACATCGGAAGAACTGCTTGACGCATTGGTGCGAGCGCGTATTCAGCGCGAACGCCAGATTATTGAACGCCAGCGAAGCGCCGGGGGGGCGATGTATTTTCCCAAGGAGCAGCATCGCATTGGGCAACGCCTGGTCTTTCCGTCACTGGGTTGGCAGCAAGGCGAGGTTATCGCTACCCGCCAGGGAAATAACCCCGACCTGGGCGAGTTTAGCGTCATCCAGGTGCAATTTGAGCATGGCGAACCGCGCGAATTTGCCTCTTCTTTTGCCGACCATCTGCTGAATCAGCCGCCGCAGTTGGTCGAAGACGAAAATCTGTTTGATCCGGGTGTGATCTTGCAAAATTATGCCGATGAATTGCTGGATTGCCTGGAACGTGATTTGAAAGAACGCGCTGATTTCGTGCGCATTGCCCGCCGCTGGTTTCCACGGGCTTTGTTGGTTGAAATCAATGCCGGACATCTCAACCTGGCAGAAGCCTTGCTCGATATGGCTGGCGGCGGCCCGATGACTTCGGCGCAATTGATGGAGCAGCTTGAACTGCCTACCAATGTCAGCCCTCGTCTGGTCGAATTTTCCCTTGACCGCGCCCTGCAAGAAGATAGTCGTTTCGATGAAGTTGGTCCTGCCGGACAGGTGGTCTGGTTCTTGCATCGCCTGGAACCGGTAGATGTGCGGCAGACGCCTGTTTTTCTGCGCTACAACGAGTTAGATTATGAGCGCAGTCACCTGACCCCCGACATGCTGCAACTGGAGCGCGAGTTAGATGACGAACTCTCACCATTTGATGGGAAAATTTCATCCCTGAATGAAGTTCAAATTCGCCTGATCTACCCCCATTGGCGGGCTGGCACGTTGCCCCTTTCGGCCCGAATGCGGCCTTTCTTTCCCACGGCCCACGAAACCCCGCGCATCCAATTTACGCTGGTAGATGGCGATACCGGCCAGAAATATCCGGCTTGGGTGGTTCGCCCCAACCGCTATGTGTATGGTCTCAGTGAGTGGTATGCTGCCAAGAATTTGATGCCAGGCAGCCTGGTGAACGTGCGGCGCGGCCAGCAGCCTGGTGAAGTGATCGTTCAGGTTGCTACCCATCGTCCGATCAAAGATTACCTGCGCACTGTGCTGGTTGGTTCAGATGGTGGCACCGTTTTTGCCATGTTGAAACAGTCTATGGCTTCGGCGGTGGATGAACGCATGGCGATTTCCATCCCAGATGTGGATGCCCTCGATGAAGTATGGACGCGCAATCAAAAGGAGCGCACGCCTTTTGAAAAGGTTGTCGTCAACACGGTGCGCGAGTTGGCCCGCTTGAATCCCCAAAGCCACGTTCACGCCAGCGAGTTGTATGCCGCCGTCAACATTGTGCGGCGCTGCCCGCCAGGGCCAATTTTTGCCCTGTTGGCCGCGCGCCCGTGGTTCAATCATGTGGGAGATTTGCATTTTCGCTTCGATGATTCGGAAAAATAGCGTTCGTTGAGTTCAGGAGGTTCTCGTGCCAGAAATTCGCCGTTTCAGTCTCGCCAAGCCGACAACGCAAACCAAATATCACCTTGATTTCGATTGGTGGAGCCAGAACGACCGGGATTGGCGCGTGCATTTGCAGGGTTTACTCTGTCCTGAACACCAATCAGCCTTTTCAAAGGCCATGACCGGTGAAATGGTTGATTTTGTCGATCCGCAGACCGCCGAAGTAACCCAGGTGGATGGCGTGCAGCATATGTTAATCTCACACTGCGCCCAGCAGCCTGAATTTATCGCCCCGCACACGGCTTTGGTAGATGCCATCTTTCGCGTTTTTCTGGCAAATGGCAACTCGCCCCTCAGCCCGCAGGAATTGGGCGAGCGACTTGGACGCCCAGCGGATACGATTTTGCGTATGCTCTCTGGCGGACGCACCTATCGCGGGCTGCGCCCGGTGGCGGAAAAGTAATCGGTTTACCCAGCGTTTTTTCTCGCCCCTGTAGCTCAATGGACAGAGCAGCAGCCTTCTAAGCTGTTGGTTGTGGGTTCGAATCCCGCCAGGGGCGCCTTTGGTGAGAAGGAGTGTTATGAGTATCCATCGCAAGGGCCTGATCAAATTTGCCGGCCAGGATGTAACGGTGGTGGGCGATGACCTTTTGGTCGGCCAGGAAGCGCCAGAATTTACTGCACATGCCAAAGACTGGCTGCTTGTGGATGGCTTAGCCAGCACGCGGGGGAAGGTGCGCATCATTGCTTCGCTGCCATCGTTGGATACATCGGTATGCGACCGTGAAACACGCCGTTTCAATGAGGAAGCCGTTGCCCTGGGAGAAGATGTGGTCATCCTGGTCGTCAGTACCGATTTGCCCTATGCCCATCGCCGTTGGTGCGGTGCGGCGGGCGTCGAACGGGTGATTACCCTGTCCGATCACAAAGATGTCAATTTTGGCGAAAAGTATGGCGTGTTGATGCTGGAGCAGCGCATTTTGCGCCGGGCTGTGTTTGTGGTTGATCGCAGCGATCACCTCGTTTATGTGGCTTACATGGCGGCCCTGGGTGAAGAACCGAATTATGCCGAGGTGCTGACCGCGGCCAGGAATGCCCTATGAAAAACGATCCGCTCCGCTTTAATTGGTGTTCATCAGATAGTATTGCAATTAGCGTGGACAGCTATCGGTGGAAATTAATGTCGCATCCGCATGTTTGGCAGCCGCCGACCGATGTTTATGAGGTCGAAGATACCCTGCTTGTACGGGTGGAGATTGCCGGCGCACGCGAACAGGACTTGAACATTTCGCTGCAAGGGCAGGTGCTGGCTATTCGCGGCACCCGCCAGGATGCCCCAGAACGCCGGGCCTACCATCAAATGGAAATCCCTTTTGGCGAGTTTGGCGTGCTGATCGAACTGCCCTTTGCGGTAGATGCTGAGAAGGTTCAGGCCTGCTATCAGGATGGCTTTTTGAAGATCCTATTGCCGAAGGCGTAAACGCAGCCGGCTTTTTGAAGAAATGATGGAGAATGAGAGACTACATGCCAGCATCGCGTTGGAATTCTATGTCTGAACTGTCTGAATGGATGTCCGAACAGGAGTGGTTCAATCGAGAAGAAAACCTTCCCTTTCGCGACTTGTTGTTCAACCAAACTTTTTCTGAGATGTTTTTATTGCCAATGGGGGATGATGCCAAAACTGGCTCGGAAGCTGAGATAATCGCAGGGGAGCAGCCTGCTGCCAAACTGCCAACGATTTTGCCGATTCTGCCCCTGCGGGGGCTGGTGGTGTACCCGCAAACCGCCGTGCCGTTGACGATTGGCCAGCAGCGCTCCATTCGCCTGGTAGATGATGTGGTGGCAGGGGAGGAGCGTCTGATCGGCCTGGTCACCTCACGCGATCCAGAACTGGAACTTCCCGAACCGAAAGACCTCTACGAAATCGGTACGATGGCGATAGTCCATCGCCTGTTCCGTGCCCCCGATGGCACCATTCGCTTGCTTGTGCAGGGTATTTCGCGTTTTCATGTTGAAGAGTTTGTGCAGCGCGACCCCTATCTGAAAGCGCGTATTCGGCAGATTCCCGAAATCGCAGAAGAAGGGTTGGAAATCGAGGCCCTGGCGCGCAATGCCCGGGCGCAATTTGAACGCATCGCCGAGATGATCCCCTCGATCCCACGGGAATTGGTGGCTTCGATTTCAGCGCTTGAAGATGCGCTGCAAACGGTCTATACCATTGCCAATTTCCAGCGCATGGATTTGCAGGATGCCCAGTCTATTCTCGAGTTGGACTCGGTTTCGCAGAAGCTACACAAACTGGTCAGCATCCTGGCGCGCGAAGTCGAAGTGCTGGAGATCGGGCAGAAGATCCAAAACGAGGCCCGTTCTGAGATTGAGAAAATGCAGCGCGAATACTTCTTGCGCGAGCAGATGAAGGCGATCCAGAAAGAGTTGGGCGAATCAGATGAGCAGACCGCCGATGTCAACGAACTGCGGCAGAAGATTGAAGCCGCGCACATGCCAGAAGAAGCTGAAAAACAGGCGCGCCGTGAACTGGAGCGTTTGGCCAAGCTCCCTACGGCTGCCGCAGAATATGGCGTGATCCGCACCTACCTCGATTGGCTGACCAGCTTGCCGTGGTCTGTGACGACCTCTGATAACCTGGATATTTCGCACGCCCGCGAAGTGCTGGATCAGGATCATTACGGCCTGGAAGATGTCAAAGAGCGCATCCTCGAATACCTGGCGGTGCGCAAACTGCGCCACGAGCGTGCCGATGAGTTTGTTAAAGAAGCCCAGGACGAAATTCGCCATGTGCGCGAAGGTGTTATTTTGTGTTTTGTGGGGCCGCCTGGGGTGGGCAAAACCTCCCTGGGCCGTTCGATTGCGCGCTCGATGGGGCGGAAATTTGTGCGCATCTCACTGGGCGGGATGCGTGACGAAGCCGAAATCCGCGGCCACCGTCGCACCTACATCGGCGCATTACCAGGGCGCATTTTGCAAGCCATCCGGCGTATCGAAAGCCGCAATCCTGTTTTCATGCTCGACGAAGTGGATAAACTGGTCTTCGATTTTCATGGCGACCCGGCCTCAGCCTTGCTCGAAGTCCTCGACCCTGAGCAGAACACGGAATTTCGCGATCACTATCTCGAAGTGGCCTTCGACCTGTCGCAGGTGATGTTCATCACCACGGCCAACCAACTCGAACCCATCCCTGCGCCATTGCGTGACCGCATGGAAATCATTCAGCTATCGGGCTACACCGAGGGTGAAAAAATCAAGATCGCCACGCAATATCTCATCCCACGCCAGGTGCGCGAGAATGGACTGCGGGGCGAGGAAATCACGATTGGCGATGACGCCCTGCATAGCCTGATCCGCTCTTACACTCGTGAAGCGGGCGTGCGCAGCCTGGAGCGTGAAATTGGTTCGGTATGCCGCAAGGTCGTCACCTGGATCGCCGAGAAAAAAGCGCAAAGCGTCATTGTAACGCCGGAGTTGCTGCGAGAATTTTTGGGCCGGCAGCGCTTCTTTGGCAACGAAGAGATCGCCATGCGCACCGCCATCCCTGGGGTGGCTACCGGGTTGGCCTACACGCCGGTTGGCGGCGATGTGCTGTTTATCGAGGCCACGCGCATGCCGGGCGGCAAAGGTTTTCAATTGACCGGTTCTTTGGGCAACGTGATGCAAGAATCGGCTCGGGCGGCGCTCTCCTATGTGCGCTCGCGGGCCAAAGAACTCAAGCTGGAGTCATCTTTCTTCGAGAAAAGCGACATTCACTTACACATCCCCGCTGGCGCACAACCGAAAGATGGCCCCTCGGCAGGGGTGACGATGGCAACCGCCCTGGTCTCGCTGATTTCGGGCCGCGCCGTGCGCGCCGATGTGGGCATGACCGGCGAAGTGACCTTGCGCGGCCAGGTTTTGCCGGTGGGTGGCATCAAAGAAAAGGTGCTGGCTGCTCATCGTAGCTGCTTAAAGACTGTCATCTTGCCGCGCCGCAATGAGGCCGACCTGGAAGATTTACCCGATGAAGTGCGTGAAGCCATGCAATTCATCTTCGTAGATACCGTAGACCAGGTACTCGAAGCAGCTCTTGACCCGCTGGCCGCCCAGCCCGAAACGCCTGAACCTGCCCCCGTGGCAGCCCCTACCCAAGAACCGCGCAAACCCCGCCGCAAAAAGGCGAAAGAACAGGAATAACGGAATGGATGCTCCCAAGTCCACGGTCATGCTGGCCGAAGACGATTTCACCATGCTTTCTCTGATGGGCACCCTGCTCGAAATGGAAGGCTTTCAAGTCTTTAAGTACAACAATGAGCAGACCGCAGCCGATTTGTTGTTGGCCATGCGGCGCTATCGCCCGCAGCTTTTACTGCTGGATATTCATATCAACCAGATTAACGGTCTCGATGTTGCTCGTCTCATCCGCCAGGACCCGGAATTGAACGCGATCCGTATCTTGATGGCTTCTGGCATGTCGCACCACGAGGAATGCCTGGCGGCCGGCGCAGACAGCTTTATTTTGAAACCCTTTATGCCCGATGACCTGATCAAGCGCATTCGGGCGCTACTTAACCGAAACCAATGAGGAAATTGTGACTCGTAAGAAAAACCGCACCGCCATGCAGTGGTGCACCATGGACCTTCATATCCACACCCCCGCTTCAGGCGATTTTCAACAACCCGAAGTAACCTACCTTGAAATGCTCCAGCGCGCCGAAGCGCGCGGCCTGGAAATTATCTCCTTCACCGATCACAACACGGTCGCTGGCTATCGCCAGATGCGTGAGGAAATTGACCAGCTCGAACTGCTCGAAAAGCTGAATCGCATTCTGCCTGAAGAGCGCCGCCGCCTGGGGGAATACCGTCGTTTGTTGGCGAAGCTGCTGGTACTGCCCGGCGTCGAATTTACAGCCACGTTTGGCTTTCACATCCTGGCGATTTTCCCGCCGAGTAAATCGGTGCGCGAGATCGAACACCTGCTGCTCGAATTGAACATCCCTGCCGAGCAACTCGATCATGGCTCGGCCACCGTGGGGGCCACCACCGATGTGTTGACCGCTTACCGCCTGATGGATGAAGCTGGCGCGCTGGTCATTGCCGCTCACGCCAACTCCACCAATGGCGTGGCCATGCGGGGCTTCCCCTTTGGCGGCCAGACCAAGATCGCCTACACCCAGGATACTCACCTGCACGCCCTCGAAGTGACTGATCTCGACCAGCGCGGCCTTAACACGGCCAAGTTTTTCAGCGGCACCAAACCCGAATACCCGCGCCGAATGCACTGCATTCAAGGCTCCGATTCGCACCGCCTGACCACCGACTTGCAGCGCAAGAAAAACTTTGGCCTGGGCGACCGCACGACCGAGGTCTTTCTGCCTGAGGTCAGCTTCGAGGCTTTGAAAGAATTGTTCCTGAGCAATGACTTTGCCCGCACCCGCCCGGCGCGCATCAAAGAAGAACCCGTTTTCGATTTCATTCGGGCGGCCCGCGAGGAAGGGCCGAACCTGATCCAGGATTTTCACGAGAGTATGGTGGCGCGTGGCGGCAAGCTGTACGCCATTGTTGCTGATGTATGCGCATTTGCCAACACCAATGGCGGCACGCTTTACATTGGCCTGAGCAGCGACCCGCAGCAGCCGCCGTTGGGCGTGCCGAACCCAGAACAGGGTATCGTGCAAATTGAGAAAGAACTGGACAACCGCATCAGCCCCAACCTGGATTGCACGCTGGATGTCCACGAAACCGCCGGGAAGAAGATCATCCGCATACTCATCCCGCACGGCGACGATCCGCCCTACGCCCTCGACGACAACAAAATCTACGTACGCGACGAAGCCGAAACCGGCCTGGCGGTGCGCGATGAAATTGTCAACCTGGTGCTGCGTGGTCATCAACCATCGGTCGAAGCGCCGGCCGCGTTGGAGCTGACCAGCCCGGCCTTGCCGGCGATCCCCTTACAGGAAGCTATCTCTGAAAATGAACAGCCGCCGCGCACGGGCGTGGAAGTGGTAGATGTGGAAGAGCGCAAGGGCGGCCGTTATTACACGATGCGCGACCTGCGCAATAATAACGTCGTCAAAAACGTCACCCCCACCTCGGCCCGGCGTCTGTGGCATTACGCCCTCACCGAACACGCCAAACTGCCGGACGACCTGTCGCGCGTGGATGTGCAGTGGGATGGCAACATTGGCCTGCTGCGCTGTCACCAACAAGCTGGCTGCCAGCGTTACGATTTTATCCAGCGTACCCCCGCAGGCCTGCGTTACTATTTCGGTGTCACCGATGAGGGCCTGCACGGCTCCTGGAAGCGTCTGGTTGGCGGCGACGAAGAATAGCTGGCTGCCATGTTCATCCGTTCCTTTTCGTTCGAGCAGGACTACGCGGCGGCCCGCGACTTGTGGAATGCCTCTGGCCCTGGGGTGCAGTTGGGACAGTCGGATACGCCCGAAGAGATTGCCAAAAAGCTCCAACGCGACCCCGACCTGTTTCTGGTGGCCGAGCAAGACGGGCAAGTGATCGGCACGGTCATCGGTGGTTTCGATGGTCGGCGCGGGATGATTTATCACCTGGCGGTGGCGCAAAATTTTCGCGGCCAGGGCGTTGGCAAAGCCTTGATGGCTGAACTCGAAGATCGCCTGCGTGCCAGGGGCTGCCTGAGGGCCTATCTGATGGTTGTTCATGGCAACGATGAAGCGGTGCGCTTTTATGAGAACCTGGGTTGGGGGAAGATGACCCGCGTAGACACCTTTGCGAAAAACCTGTGACCATTCGCTGTGCTATTCTGACTGTTTCAGACCGTTCGGCCCGTGGCGAACGCCCCGATGCCTCTGGCCCGGCCCTGGCGCAAGAGATCCAGGCACTCGGCTGGGTTTTGGCGCGTAGCCAAATTGTTCCCGATGATTTGGATGCCATTCGTGACCTGCTGCGGGCCTGGTGTTTGGCTGGTGATGTAGATGTTATCTTGACCACCGGCGGCACAGGCTTTGCTCCGCGCGACGTCACCCCCGAAGCCACCCAGGCGGTGATCGAGCGCCAGACGCCGGGCCTGGCAGAAGCCATGCGCAGCGCCAGTTTGCGCATCACCCCTCACGCCATGCTCTCGCGGGCGGTGGCGGGCATTGCCCGGCGCACGTTGATTGTCAATTTACCCGGCAGCCCCAAGGGGGCGCTGGAAAACCTGCAAGCGATTGCCGCCGTGCTGCCTCACGCCGTCCAACTGCTGCGCGACGACCCGGCTGCAGAGCAGGGGCATCGCGCTTAGAGAATCGTTAGAATAGCCTGCTGAATGCCCTTTTTCCTTCCCCCTTCACGAGCGCGGTTTTATAATTCTTGCTTATGATGGATCATCTTTCTGAATCTCAACAGGGTTATCGCATGGGAAAAAGCCCCATCGTCCCGCGCAGCCGCCTCGATGGCCTGATGATTGAATTGCTGTCGGGCGCGGTGCTTTTTTATATTTACAAGCGGCGCATCGTTTTCGATGTGTTGGAAACGGTATTTTTGGCGATTTTTCTCTTCCTGGGCATCAATGCTGTTTCAGCGCGTATCAAGGTTGAATCGGTCAGTATGCAGCCGACGTTGTATGAGGGCGATTTTGTCTTTGTCAACCGCATGGCTTATCGCCTCGGACAGCCGCAGCGAGGCGATATTATCGTCTTTCGCTACCCGCCCGACCCGACCCAGATTCCCTATATCAAACGGGTCATTGGCCTTCCTGGCGACCAGATCACCATCAGCAAAGGGCAGGTGTTGTTGAATGGTGTGCCATTGACAGAGCCATACATCGCTGCTCCGCCCGCCCGCGGGGGAAGTTGGGTTGTGCCATCCAATTCCTTGTTCGTGATGGGAGATAATCGTAACAATTCGTCTGATTCGCGCTCCTGGGGGTTTGTGCCGTTTGAGAATGTGATTGGCAAGGCTGAAGTGGTGTATATGCCCGTGCAGCATTGGGCCATGCTGCACCAGCCTTCGGCAGCGGCGGCTGAGCCGCCTCCCCCGCCGCCCACTTCGGCGCCCCTGCCAACGCCATCCGATCCAGACTCACAAGAAGCCTATCCGCTTCCCTACCCCTGACGTGTATGTCTGACAATGCCGTAAGCTACGAAGGGTTTTTGCGCCAGAACCCGCTCTTTGCCCGGTTCAGCGAGGTTGAGATCACCCGTCTGGCAAAGGTTCTTCATCCACGACGGTTTCCGGTTGGGGCGATGTTGTGCCAGGAGGGACAGCCCGGCGAGCAGGCCTACTTGATCATCCAGGGCCAGGTAATTGTTGTGAAAAACCTGGATAACGGCGAGCGTGTTTTGAGCGAACGACTACCCGGCGATTTTATTGGGGAGATGAGCCTGTTCGATCCGAATGGATGGCGCACCGCCAGCATGCGCGCTCAAACCGATGTTGAAGTTCTCGAACTCAACCATGCCGACCTGGAACGGTTGCTGCAACAGCACCCCACCCTGGCCTATGAAATTTTACGCCAACTAAGCCTGCGCCTGCGCGATACCGATGATGCCATCATTTGCGATTTGCAGGCTAAAAATGATGAGTTAGCCCGCGCCTATGCAGAATTACAACTCGCTCAGGCGCAGATCATCGAAAAAGAAAAACTGGAGCATGAATTACAGTTGGCTTATCGCATTCAACGCAGCATCTTGCCCACACTGCCTCAGATTGCTGGTTTGGATTTAGGCTTTAACCTTGATCCGGCGCGTGCTGTGGGCGGCGACTTTTTTGACATTATTCCCCTCGATAGTCAGCGCGTAGCCATGACAATTGGCGATGTGTCAGACAAAGGTGTGCCGGCGGCTATTTTTATGGCCTTGTGTCGTTCGCTGTTGCGGGCTGAAGCCAGGCCGCAGGCAACCCCCAGCCAGGTCTTGGCGCAAGTCAACCAGCATTTATTGGGTATGAACGAAATGGGAATGTTCGTCACGGTTTTGTATGGGGTGTTGGATGTTGTCAGCCGGCAGTTTCATTTTGCGCGTGCCGGTCACGAAGTGCCCATGCTGATTATGAACGGTGGCCGGGCGCGTTATTGCCCGCAAGGCCGCGGCCAACTGTTGGGGATTCTGCCCCAGCCGGTGATTGATGAGCAAACCGTGTCTCTTGCTGGAGAAGACATGCTTTTGCTATACACCGATGGCGTGCCAGACGCCTTAGATGCGCATGGGCAGCGCCTTGGCTATGAGGCCCTGGCGACGCTGGCTGTTGCCAATTGCTGCCGTTCGGCGCAAGATACTTGCGACGCCATTTTGCGCTCATTGCTCCAGCGGCAGGGCGATAGCCTGCAATTCGACGATATGATGGTGGTCGCGGCTCGTTTTAGCGACTCATCCACTTCTGGGCGCGATTAACCGCGGCTTCTAGCGCGGCACGCGTGAGCAGGGCCTCGACCGAGACCGCCGGCGATTCGCTGCCGCGTTCAGCGCTGAGGTTGCGTGGCGTTTTCGGGGGTTCAGTTTGCGCCATCATCTCTTCAGAGCAAAGCACCAAATCGTGCAAAACACCCTCCATATTAACTTTTTCGGTGCGCATCGTTTCATTTTCGGCCAGCACCTGGTTGCGGGCTTCCGTCGCTTGTTGCGCGGTGACGCTGGCGACATCGGCGGCTTTTTCGGCGGTTTCGGCGCGTGCATCCGAAGTCACCTTGTTGAAGAAATAGCCCACGGCCACACCCAAAATCGGGTTAACAAACAGCAGCAGGTCTTTGGCCAGAGAAAATTGTTCCGGGCTGCCGACCAGGGTCATCGTCGCACCAATCATCACGAAGCTGGCAATGACAATCACCAGAGCGATGCCGGCGGCCATGCGTTCGCGAAACAGGCGCAGTTGGAAATCGGAGTCGGTTAGCGCGGGGGACGGTTTGGGGGCAGGTGGCTTTTCCATGCGGGTTCCTCTTGAAGATAGGGAAAATGAGATAGCTAATTCTACTGATATTTGTCCGAATTTGCAAAATCGGGCGGTGGTGTAAAATACAAGCCAATTGTCTGAGATGTGGAGGCAAGATATAGTATGTAACGATTTTCTAAAGTTGTGCATCCAAGTAAGCGAAACCAAACCCAATCTTCAGGAGAACAAAGATGATCAACGAACCCGTTCACGTTACCGATGCGGCCTTTGAAAAGACCGTTTTGCAATCACAACTGCCCGTGGTGGTAGATTTTTGGGCGCCGTGGTGCGGCCCCTGCAAGATGGTGGCCCCCATTTTAGATAAACTGGCAACCGAATATGCTGGCAAACTGGTCATTGCCAAAGTCAATACCGACGAACATCAACAGTGGGCCTCGCAGTACGGCGTGCAGGGCATTCCTACCATGCTGTTCGTGGCGGGCGGCAAAATCGTTCACCGCCAGGTGGGCGCACTGCCGGAGCCAATGCTGCGCACCATCGTCACCCAGTTTTTAGAGGTGGCGGCAAAAAGCGCCGTAGCAACCAACCCGGCTTAATCCCCGCTTTCACGGACAATCTGCGCTCCCAGTGAGCGCAGTTTTTCTTCAATCTTCTCATAGCCCCGGTCAATCTGACCGACATTGCGGATGGTGGACTTGCCCTCGGCGGCCAGCGCTGCCAGCACCAACGCCATGCCGGCCCGAATGTCGGGGCTTTCTACTTTCTCCCCGATCAGTGGCGTGGGGCCGATGATGATGCAGCGATGTGGGTCGCACAAGACGATTTGTGCGCCCATGTTGACCAGTTTATCGGTGAAATACATCCGGCTGGGGTACATCCAATCGTGAAAGAGGATGGAGCCGGTGGCCTGCGTGGCCACCGTGATGGCGATGCTGACCAGGTCGGAAGGAAAGGCCGGCCAGATGTTGGTTTTGATTTCGGGGATGGCATCGCCCAGGTCGGGTTCGATGCACAAGTTTTGTTCTTCGGGGACGATAATATCCTCGCCTTCGACCTCCCAGGTCACGCCCATCCGCCCGAAGACGAGGCGCGCCATGTTGAGGTATTGCGGCGCAGCCTGGCAGATGCGCACCGAGCCGCGTGTGACCACTGCCGCCCCGATGAAACTGGCTACCTCCAGATAATCTGGCCCGATGGTGAACTCGCCGCCGTGCAGCTTTGGCACGCCGTGGATGTGCAGCGTGTTTGAGCCAATGTGTTCGATCTGTGCGCCCAGCCCATTGAGCATCTGGCACAATTCCTGGATATGCGGCTCGGAGGCCGCATTGCGTAGAATGGTTGTGCCGCGGGCGGTGACGGCAGCCATGATAGCGTTTTCGGTGGCGGTGACGCTGGCTTCGTCCATCAGCATATCTGCGCCGAGCAGCCCGTTGGCGGTGAACTCGAAGACTTTCTCGTGGCGGTTGTAATCGGCCTGTGCGCCGAGGGCGCGCAAGGCCAGGATATGTGTATCCACGCGGCGGCGGCCAATCACATCGCCGCCAGGGGGCGGCAGGCGCAGTGTGCCGCAGCGCGCCACCATCGAACCAGCCACCAAAATGGAAGCGCGAATTTTCTTGCACAGATCGGGGTCGAGGTCGGCGGGGCGCACTTCTTGGGCCTGCACACGCCAGGTGTGGTTGCCCATGTTTTCGACGCTCACCCCCAGGCTTTCGAGCAGGGAACGCATCGCCTGCACATCGCGGATTTCGGGCATGTTGTGTAAGGTAACGGGTTCGTCGGTCAGCAGGCAGGCGGCCAAAATGGGCAGGGCGGCGTTTTTGTTGCCAGCGGGGGTGATCTGGCCTTGCAGCTTTTTGTTTCCCTGGATGATAAATTTGTCCATTGTGGAAGCCTCCTGTGAAATGGTTAGGTCTATGTTGGAGCAAGTTTATCAGATCAATTTACAGTCCAGATGAGAAATGATGGCAATGGTTAATAAATTGTAAGTGGTTGATGATTTGTTGAAACAATGTCCCATTTTTGCCGTAAGCTGGAGTGGAGGTCAAAATGAACAACCGAAAAATCACCTTTGCAGTGCTTGTTATTTTTTGCCTGGCTCTCTTGACCATCAGCGCCGATGTCAGCCCGGTCAACCCGTCCAAAAGCTACCAGGCAGAACGCTATGACGTGACCATTGTCGTGCAACCCGATGGAGCGTTGCTCGTCACAGAGACGGTTGTTTTCCAATTTGTGGATGGCCCATTTACCTACGTTTTCCGTGAATTAGAAGCGCATAACCTGGATGACATCGTTGATCTGCAAGCCAGCCTGGATGGACAGGCGCTTCCGGCAGGTGAGCAGCCCGGTCAGGTGGAAATTTCTACCGGCGATCCCATCAAGGTAACCTGGCACTTCGACCCCACCAGCGATTCGACGCACGAATTTACCCTGTCCTATCGCGTACTGGGCGCTTTTCGCCAGGGTACAGAGGCCGACACGCTCATCTGGCGTGTCATCCCCGCAGAACACGAATACGAAATCGCCCGCAGCAGCATCCGCCTGGAAAACCCGCCAGGGCTTTTGCCGCTCGAAACGCCCACGCTGGATGGCGTGGCGGCTGAGTTCGAGTCGGGCGAACGGGCCACCGTTTTTGTCACCCAATCCATAGATGAAGATGAGCCGGTTGACCTGACCGTGCGCTATCCGGCGGGCCGCCTGCTTAGCGGGCCACCCGCCTGGCAACAGGTCAAGGCAGAAGAAGATCGCCGCGTGGCGCTGGCGCTGCCTTTTGGGGTTGGTGCGGCTTTGCTCGCCGGCGCGTTGGGTTTGATCGGCGTGGCGCTGACCGCGCAGGGATTTCGCCGCGAAAACCCGGCCGCTTATGCCGCCATCCAAACCCAGGCTATCCCCCCCAAAGACATCCCGCCCGCGTTGGCGGTGCGCCTGACCGGCGGCAGCCTGGCTTACCTGGGGACGCTGTTCGACCTGGCCCGCCGCGGGATATTGCGCATCGAGGAAGGCCCCAAGCAGTGGGGCAGCCGCACCTTTACGGTGATCCGCCAGCCCATTCAACAGCGCCTTGCCGCTCACGAGCAGATATTTCTTGAGGTACTCTTTCGCAAAGCCAAAGATGACCGCGTTTCGCTGGCGGAGATCGCCTCACTGGCGTACGATGGCCGCTACGGCCAGGCGCTTGAACACGAAATCGTCGCGGCTGGTTGGCGCGACAGCGAACGCAGCGCCCGGCGCAGCCGCTTCCTGGCCTTGAGCGGCCTGGGCTGGCTGCTCAGCGGGGGTGTTTTGCTGGCCGGTTTCTTGTTGGCGGTTTTTGTCACCCAAGATTGGGCGAGTATTGGCGCGGGCGTGTTGATCGGTGCCAGCCTGGGTTGGGGTGGCAGCAGCGTGATTGGCCTGGTGGTGGCGGCGCTGATTTCCACGCTTTCAGACGAAGGTGTGCGCCAGGCAGACGCCTGGAACCGCTTTTCTGGTTACCTGCACAACGCGGCGCGCGGGCGTGAAACAGTCACCCCCGACCTGTTCGAGCGCTATTTGCCCTACGCCGCCGGTTTCGGCATCGCCAGCGAGTGGGCCAAATTCTTCCAAAAGATGACCGGGGTGCCTGTTCCGGCCTGGTTCCAAGGTCTGCAAGGTGGCATGGAGGATGGCAGCTTTATTGCCATCATGGCGGCCATTACCGCCGCCGATTCAACGGCGGCCAGCGCCAGCGGAGCCGATGGCGGCGCTTCGGGCGGCGGGGCCAGCGGCGCTGGGTAGGGTTTACGGATTGGTAAGGGGTGCCTAACCCACGAAATTCTTGCACAAAAAATAAGGATTTGCTGGATTAGCGCCCTGGTCTTTCCGCTTTATGCAGGTTAGGATATTGGTTAACAGTTTATTAAAAATTGTTTTCACAAACTATGATAAGCTATCGAACCGGAGTTCAAAACCCACAACAACTGGCAGGAAAAAATGTGTTTGAGCATTCAAGATGGCATCTCGTGATGGATGAGGAAGCGAGATGCCATCTTTTTTTTCACCCTGATATTAAGGGTCAAATTTATCCAGCTACCAACAGAATTAACAGGAGACGAAAATAGCATGAATATCACCCGTAAAACCACGCCCGATCCCATTGCGGCGATCAAAAATCACGACGGCGGCATGTTATGGGCCTTGCAAGCCGCCGAAGAAGTGGCGGGCAAGGCTGGCCTGGCGGTTGTACTGAAACAGGCTGGTCTGGAGAGCCTGATTGACCACTACCCCGAAGACCTCAACCAGATTTCAGGGAAATATACCTTGGGCCAATACGCCGACCTGAACGTGGAATTGCTCAATTTCTTCGGGCGCGGCGGGCGCAGTATGGTCTTGCGCATCGGGCGTTTGAGCCAGCAAAAGGGCATGGAAAAGTTCAACAACGCCTTCGGGGCAGCCGCCATTGGGGCCTTGCGCCTGCTGCCCGAAGGGATGCGCGTCCAAAAAGCCCTGGAAGTGGTCAAATTTGGCTTCGAGAAGTTTTTCACCTATCAGGGCGTGCAGCCGTTGAAAATCCGCGTCGAAGACCGCGGCGACCGGGTGGCCTACATCGCCGAAACTTGTGGCTGCTGCTGCGGTTACACAGCCGATGCGCCCATTTGCTACATGTTCACCGGCTATTTTAGCGAGGGCGCCAAGGTTCCGTTCAACAAAGACGACCAATTCGACGTAAAAGAAGTGGAATGCCGGGCGATGGGCGCACCAGCCTGTGTGTGGGAAGTGAGTAAATTACCAGTCCGAGAGTGAATGAGTGGCAATGCACCAGGGGAAAGGGCTTTCATGAAAACGAGGCGAAGCTGGCTGATCCTGTTGATTTGCTACGTGGCGATTGGGGCGGCGGGGGCTGCCATCTGGCTGACCAGGCGTCCGACGGTGTATGTGCCGGTGTTTGTCGAGCAGACCTGCCCGATGGAAACGTCAACGCAGTACACGCTGCGGTGTGGCAGCGTGACCGTGCCAGAGAACCGGGCGGAAAAATCTAACCGCCAGGTGATCTTGTCGGTTGCGATTGCTGAGCATCCTGATCAGGAGGCCGGGGCGACGCCGGTGATATTCCTCAACGGTGGGCCTGGCTCGCGCACGTTGGAAGTGCTGCCGGGGAGCAGTTTGTTGAAAAGGGTGATCGCCGAACGCCCGGTGATCTTTTTTGACCAGCGCGGTGTGGGGTTTTCACAACCTTTGCTCGATTGTCCAGAGAGCGATTCCTTGCTGGATCAAACGTTAGCCAACGACCTGGACACCGCGCAAATCAACCAGTTGACCTTTGAAGCCTATGAGTCCTGCCGCATGCGCCTGGAAAAAGAGGGCATATCGCTGGCCGCCTATACCACCGCGGCCTCGGCAGATGATGTGCGCGACATCATCTCGGCCCTGGGCTATTCAAAGGTGTATCTGTTGGGGCTTTCGTACGGCACACGGCTGGCGCAAGTAACCCTGTTGCGACATCAAGATGAAGGCTGGATTGAGGGCGTTATCCTGGATTCGCCAGTGCCACTGCAGGTGGCAGACCGCCTGTCCTTCTGGCCGAACACACAGGCGGCCTTCCAGCACATCTTTGATCGCTGCGCCGCCGAATCGGATTGCGCCGCCCATTTCCCCGATCTCAAAGAGACCTTCATCGCAACGATGGACGCCTTGCACGCGACGCCGCTGGAGGTTGAGACATTTCACCCCGTCACCGGCAGGGCCATCACCATCCAGGTGAACGATGTCGCTTTCTACGAGGTCTTTTTTGCCATGCTCTATGGGCGCGAAAAAACCGCCAAAATCCCTGCGTTGATCCAACAGGTTAACCAGCGCGAGACAGAACTACTCGCCGAGGCGTTTAGCGAGTTCTTCGCCTACGTCCAAGTGGTGGATGAAGGCATGAACCTGGCCGTCAATTGTGCGGATGAAGGCTACGAGATCGATCTGGCGGCCATCGAACAGACTAACGCCACGCTCGATCCGGTCTTTGCCAGGTTAGCCGAGGGAGATGCAGCTACCGCCCAGCGCATCTGCCTGGCCTGGGGGGCGCAGCCTCCCGACCCGGCGGAAAACCAGCCCTTGCAAACCGACCTGCCCATCCTGATCCTGGCGGGCGATCAAGACCCGATTACCCCGGCGGCATGGGGTGAACTGCTCCATGAGGCCATGCCAACCTCCTATTTTTATGAGTTCGCCGGTGTGGGTCATGCCGTGATGATGACATTTGGCAAAACGGGCTTGTGTGCCGAAACGTTGATGCGGACCTTTCTCGCCGATAGCACAAGCGCCCCGGATGGGGCCTGTGTGACCACCATTCAACCGCTACCCTTTCGCAAACCTTGATTGGAGGCAATATGCAAACCCCTGAAGCAAAAACCTGGGTCGAGCGCCTGCCCTACCCAAGCGGCTTGATGAAATGGTTGTTCAAAACGCCGATCTTGCTCTACCGCCTGGGGCTGGGCTTCGTGGTGGGGCGGCTGTTCATGCTGATGACGACGGTTGGCCGCAAGAGCGGCCAGCCGCGCCGCACGGCCATCGAATTTCACGAATATAAGGGGCGCAAGTATGTTTTCAGCGGTTGGGGGACGAAAACGGATTGGTTCCGCAATATCACCGCCCACCCCCACATCACCATCCAAACCTGGCGCGGCGCTGAAAGCGTGACGGCCCGGCGGCTCACGGCAGAGGCAGAACTGGCCGAGGCCTTCGAGTTTGCCATGTCCAATCCCAGTCTGCGCGTGGTGATGAAGTCGCTCGGTTTCGAGTTGACCCTGGAGCAATTCCTGGCGCAAAGGGAGCGCTTCACCTTCGTCACCTTCGACCCCACCGACCAGCCCACCCCCGCACCGCTCCCGGCTGACCTGGCCTGGACGTGGGTGATCACGCTTCCACTGTGTGGGCTGCTGTGGGTATTGGCAAGAAAACGCTAACATGAAACTGCGCTGCGCTGCCCTGCTTGTTTTGATTATCTTGATTGTTGGTTGCACGCTGCCCACCAGCGTTCCAACCCCATTTCCCGCCACACCTACCGCGTCCACTGCGCCGACGATCACCCCCACCGGCATTCCCACGGCATCCCCAACGCCATCGTTTACCGTCCATCGCATCGCCATCCGCACCGTGGATGGCAGCGCTGAGTTCTACGATACCGTCAGCGGCGAGAAATTCATCCCGCGCGGCGTCAATTATGTAGATTTCGCCGAACTCACGCCCGGCAAGCTGTGGGAAGATTACATCTTCGGCGCAGGGACGTACCGGCCAGAGAAGGTGCGCCAGGCGTTTCAGCGGCTGGCTGCCGGCGGCTACAACACCGTGCGCCTGTTTTTCGACCACTGCTTCAGCGGGCCATCGTGCATCGGCAACCAGGAGCAGGACGGGCTGAATCCGGTCTTTCTCGATCATATCGTTGAGGTGATGCAGATGGCCGCCGAGGAAGGGGTCTACTTGCTGCTCACCGCCAACGGCGTCCCGGCAGATGGCGGCTATTGGGCGCGCTACGACCAGCAATTCCAGCAGCAGGGGCATTTCGGCTTCGACCAGTTCTTTGGGAATGGCTACTACCTCCACGCCGCCGGGGTGGACATGCAGGCGCAATACTGGCGCGACCTGATGGGTGGTTTGGCAGCGCGCCACGCGCCTTTTGATGTGGTGTTAGGCTGGCAATTGCAAAATGAATACTGGCTTTTCAACGCAGAGCCGCCCCTCTCGCTCGACGAGGGCCTGGTGACGATCAGCAACGGCCAATTGTATGACATGGCCGACCCCGCCCAAAAAACCCAGATGGCCACCGATGGAGCGCTGTTCTGGATGGAAACGCTGATCCCGATCATCAAAGGCGTTGACCCCCAGGCTTTGGTGACGGTGGGCTTCTTCCCGCCCAACTTTCCCAACGATCTCGACCTGGTTCCCGAACGCTATCGCGATACGGCCTCGCTTATCCAGGTTGCCCCGGTGGATTTTTGGGATTTTCATCTCTACCCCGGCCCGGGCGATCTCTTCAAACAATATATGGGCTATTCTGTTGAGAACTTTGGCATGGCGGGCTACCAGGCCAAACCGGTGCTGATGGGCGAGGTCGGCGCATTCCGTCATCTTTTCTCCAATGTAGATTTTGCTGCCTCCCGTATGCAGGAATGGATGGCGGAATCGTGCAACTATGCGTTCGATGGCTGGCTGGTGTGGGAATACTACAACCGCCCGGCAGATGACGCTGTGTGGGGGCTGGAAAACGCGACTCTGTTCGATGCCCTGGCCCCGCTCAACGCGCCAGATGCCTGCGCCATGACTCCGCTCACCGTGGCAAACCTGGCCTTCGGCAAAACGGTGACGGCCTCGGCCTCCCTGCCCGACGGCCCGCCCGAAAACGCCGTGGATGGCAGCGACGCCGCCTGGAATTCTGGTGGCGGCCCTTCCCAATGGATCGAGATTGACCTGGGGCAGCCAACCGCCATCACCCGCATTCGCCTGCACGTGGCGCAATACCCGGAGGGCGACACCATCCACCAAATTCGCGTGCGCGGCGCGGATGGGGAGTGGGTCGAAATCCACCGTTTCGCGCAGCACACCACCGGGGGCGAGTGGCTGGAGTTTACGCCCGAAAGCCCGTTGCCGGGAGTCCAGGTGATCCGCATAGATACATTGGAAAGCCCCTCGTGGGTTTCGTGGGCAGAAATTGAAATTTTTGGAGAATAACGCATG
The DNA here is from genome assembly GCA_964606085.1 of uncultured Anaerolineaceae bacterium. GTDB lineage: Bacteria > Chloroflexota > Anaerolineae > Anaerolineales > UBA4823 > CAIQJJ01. The sequence goes on along the minus strand of CAZSFD010000022.1, from coordinate 3,075 downwards.
ACAATACATCCTGCAGCAACCATGCTGCCCGTTCAACAAGCCGAGCGCATTCAAATTTTGGATATTCTGCGCGGTTTTGCTGTATTTGGCATTTTGGCGGTCAATATTGCCGGGTTTGCCACGCCGTCTTTTTTGCCTGGCTACATCCAACCCGCAGCCATGCCCTGGTACGATCATCTGGCCGAAGCGCTGGTGAAGTTTTTCTGCGAGGGTAAGTTTTACACCATCTTCTCGTTTCTTTTTGGCCTGGGGTTTTCGGTGCAATTGGCGCGCAGCGAGGCCAAAGGCAAAAATATTCGCTCGTTTTACCCGCGCCGCCTGTGGGTGCTGTTGGGCCTGGGCATTTTGCACGCCGTCTTTTTGTGGCTGGGTGACATTTTGCGGCTGTATGCGCTGTTGGGCTTTGCGCTGCTGGCCTTCCGCACGCGCCGCGACCGCACCCTGCTGATTTGGGCGGCGGTGTTGTTCGCGATCTCCTTCGTGCTGTTGGCATTCAGCAGCGACGACAGCGCCATCCCCGGTTTCGATACAATCTTCATGGCCCGCCAGGTGTACACCGGTTCATCGTATCTGAACGTGCTGATCTTCCAGGCAGTGGCTTCACTGGCTTCGTTTATCTTCATTGCCCTATCCCAGGGACCAAGCGTGATGGCGCTCTTTTTGCTCGGTTTGCTGGCCGGGCGGATGAAATTCTTCGAGCGGCTGGATGAAAACCGCCCGGTGCTTCAGCGCATTTTCTGGATCGGCCTGGCGGTGGGGTTGGCGGGGAACGCGATGTATCTGTTTGTGGAGAACGTCTGGCTGGCCAGCCTGGGCGTGACGGTGGGCGCGCCGGCGCTGGCGGCAGCCTATATCAGCGGGTTATCGCTGCTTTCGCTCCATACGATGGGTGCGAAAATCGTCGCGCCGTTGGCAAACGTGGGCCGCATGGCCTTGAGCAACTACGTGCTGCAATCGCTGGTGTGCACCTTGCTGTTCGGCGGGTTTGGTTTTGGCCTGTACGAGAAAGTGGGCGCGGCCGGGTTGTGGGGCATCACGTTTGCCGTGTATCTATTGCAAATTCCATTCAGCGCGTGGTGGCTGGGGCGTTTCCGTTTTGGCCCGCTGGAATGGGTCTGGCGCTCGCTGACCTATGGGCAGCGCCAACCGATGCACAGATAAAATATGAAAACTTTCGCGAAGACTCATTCACTGGCGGCAAAATGAAATCCACCGAACATGCGACCCTCCTTTCGCTGGCAATTCCCCTGTTCGTGCTGCCCGTGATGGGGTTGGTGTTCTGGCTGGCAGAGCTTGGGCTGGGCCGTCCGGGCGGGTATTTGCTGGGCTTTGGGGTCTACTGGCTGGCGTGTCTGCTGCTGCCGGGGGTACTCCTCGGCAGGCAGGGGTTTTTATCGCTGCTGCGCGATGAAGCGGCGTTGTTCCAGCGTCAGAACTGGCTCGCCGCGATGGTGTGGCTGTTGGTGATGGTCGTTTCGGTGTGGATGTATGCGCCGGAATTTGTCCAAGCGCCGCTCGTGCTGATCACCGCGGCCATCCCGCTGGCGGCGATCAACGGCGTGTGCGAGGAAGTGCTGTGGCGCGGCCTGTTCGTACGCCTGTTCCCCGGCGATCCCAAAATGAGCATCCTGCTCCCGGCAATTGGCTTTGCCCTGTGGCACTTTGCCCCGCAGATCATCTATCCCGCCGAAAACGCCCTCGGCTTTGTCGTTTCGACGCTGTTCCTCGGCCTGGCCTACGGTTTCGTGGCCTATCGCACGGGTTCGGCCCGCTGGACGGCGCTGGCGCACAGCCTGAGCGGCGCGCTGGCCTTGAGCGGCTGGCTGGCGGCGAGTGTATTAGCAGTAATGAATATAAGGTAGGGCGAAATTTATTTCGCCCTGTAGCTTCTTCGAAAACAGAGCAGGGCGAAATGAATTTCGCCTTACAAAACTTTGGAGGCTTTACATGGATTCATCGCTCACCCACTGTCCGCAATGCGGCGCGGAGATCAAAAAATCGCGTGATGGCAGCAGCCCGGCGCGCTGTGCCTATTGCGGCACGCATCTCCCCCAACCGGCAAACGCCGCGCCGCCACGCCCCGCGCCGGTTGAACGGCCAACACCCGCCCCGGCGGCGGCGGATGCCGCGCCCCTGCCGCCCGAATACAGCCGCTTGAAACGTCCCAAGCCCAGCGGCCCGCGCGAGGCCGTGGGCTGCATCCTGCTTTTTGGCCTGATGTGGACGTTGTTCAGCGCTATCTTTCCGGTGGTGGGGATAGGGATTTTCGTCAACGAACAGAGGGATTACAACCGCCTCTCGCAGGAAGGCGTCACGGTAAGGGGGACGATCACTGCGTTGGAAATAGACGACAGCGGCGACTCGACCAGCTACTATGTTTCGTACCAGTTCACTGCCTCGCTCAACGGCGACCCGACCCAGGTCAATGCCCGCGAGAGCGTTTCATCCTCGTTTTACAACGACCTGGAAACCGGGCAGAAGATAGATGTTTTGTACGCCGCTTCTGATCCCAACCTATCTGCCCTCAAAGCCGAGTTTGGCCCGCCGAATGTGTGGTTTTCGTTGATTTTTGTGGGCATGGGTAGTTGGTTCGTTTTGATCGGCCTGGGGATGATGTACAGCGGCGTCAAGACGATGAGCGAACTGAACCGGTTGCGCTTTCTGGGGCGGCAGGTTCAGGCCATCGTTTTTGATCGCTGGCAAGATAGAGACTCGGAAGGCGACGTCACGTATTTTGTAGCGTATGCCTTCAAGGTTGGCCCATCCCAGCAGATTGTCACCGCTGCCGAACAGAATAGCAAACTCTATCAAAAATACCGCATCGGCGATATCGTCACGGTGCGCTACGTCCCCAGCCAGCCGACCATCTGCCAGGTATCTTCGCAGACATAGAACCTTCAAACCGGGCGATGTCCATCCGCTTCATCCACGACATCGCCCGGATTTTTACCCTTGCTGCCGGGAACTTCAACGAAGCAGGAAAACCAGAATGGCAGCCAAAACGCCCGAAATGACAAAAACGATGGCCGCCATTCGTACCCAACCTTGTGGAAGCACCTTTTTGCTGTTCTGATA
>CAZSFD010000021.1:0-60389 GCA_964606085.1 uncultured Anaerolineaceae bacterium | reverse complement strand
CAGGACGCAGCCCTTTCAAGGCTAAAACGAGAGTTCGAATCTCTCTGGGGGCACACAAACAAAGGGTGTAAGGTGGTTGCTCTCCCAAAGAGCAAAATAGCCACTTTACACCCTTTGTCTTTTTTGCCAACACCCAGCAAGATCATTTATTGGTAGACCTCTTCACCGAGGTGTCAGGATTGTTTTATGCACTATCATATTTGGACCGAAGGCTGCCAGATGAATATGGCTGACTCGCAGCGCGTGGCCTCAGCCCTGGAACAGTTGGGCTACCACCCCACCTCGCAGGTCGAGCAAGCAGATGTCATTGTTCTAAACACGTGTGTGGTGCGCCAAAGCGCCGAAGACAAGGCTTACGGGCGGCTTACATCGCTGCGACCGCTCAAAGAGCGTCGCCCGGAATTAATCATAAACCTGATGGGCTGTCTGGTGGGGGTGAGAAGTAATGGCAAATTGCGCGAAAAACTACCTTACGTGGATGTATTCTCCCCGCCATCTGACCCTGGCCCGCTGGTGGCATATCTGACCCAGGGCGAGGCGCGTGTGATCCAGGAAGACGCCGCCGCCCGAACCAATGCCATTCTTGATGGTGAGTTAACTCTGCCAGAGAATGAGCGCGGCAAACTGGTGGCCGCCCACGTGCCGGTGGTGTTGGGGTGTTCCCACGCCTGCACCTTCTGCATCATCCCTTATCGGCGCGGTGTGGAGCGTTCACGACGCGTGGGGGAGATCGTGGCCGAAGTCCGTGCGCTGGTTGAGCAGGGCGTGAAAGAAGTGACCTTCCTGGGGCAGATCGTAGACCGTTATGGTAAAGATATTGCCGATGGCCCCAACCTGGCTGGCCTGCTGCGCATTGTTCACGAAATAGAGGGGCTTGAACGCATCCGTTTTCTTACTTCGCACCCCAATTGGATGACCGACGAACTGCTCGATACCGTGGCCGAATTGCCGAAGGTGATGCCACATATCGAGGTGCCGGTGCAGGCGGGCGATGATGAAGTGCTAGAAAATATGAAACGCGGCTATACGGCCGACGATTACCGCCGCCTCATTGAGAATATCCGCCGGCGCATTGGCCCCGGCGTTTCGATTGGCACAGACATCATCGTGGGTTTCCCTGGCGAGAGCGAGGCGCAGTTCCAACGTACCTACGACCTGTTAGCCGAACTGAAACTCGACGTAGCCCACCTGGCGCGTTATTCACCACGGCCCGGCACCGTGGCCGAACGCCGCATGGCCGATGACGTGCCAGAAGCCGAAAAAATGCGCCGATTCCGCGCACTGGAAGCGCTGCAAGAGAGCATCGTCGGTGAGATCAACGCACTCAGCCTGGGGAAACAAGAAACGGTGTTATTTGAAGAAAAGGTGAAAAAACGCTGGAAAGGCCGCAGCGCTACCAACCGCCTGGTTTTTGTCGAAACCGAGAAAGACCTGCGCGGCCAGATTCTCCCCGTGACGATAACCTGGGCCGGGCCGTGGTCGTTGATTGGCGAATTGGATCGTTAGGGGAAAAAAGCATCCCTCCCGCGCTACTGGTTAAAGCGTTCCGGCGGCCACCCACAGCCGCCGGAACATTCAGAAAGGAAAAGGAGAGATGGGAGACACAAACCATGAAGCCCTGAACACCAGGGTTGACCGGAGGATTTTCCAAACCGCTGTAACAGCTTCTCAGCACACGAACCAATACATTTGGGCGGCTGGGGCAGAGAGAACCTGCTCTGCGCATACCAAACCACCGTTCACTTGCTAAACTTGTTTGGCTGGTAAGGCCTGTACAGCGGTTGGTGACTGTATTGTCGCAAAAAATCGGGGGCTTGTCAACTTTCAATTCTGAAATCCATATTTCAACAAGATAAATTGCATCGCGCGCTATTGTTGGGTAAACGTATTGTATTTGTCGCTTGCCGCAGCCTTTTTGCTATGGCATAATCACTTCAGGAGGCCGTGATGCAACCTTTTTTCGACCTGCCATCTTCAACAGAACTATCTCCAGACCTGGAGTGGATGCTTCAAGGGGATCAGGCGGATGACGCCACACTGGCTATGGCGCTGATTCGCGAATACTACACCCCCCTGCAACACCTCTTCAGCCTGGTTTTCGATGAGCCATTTGCTATTGAAACGTGCCTTGAACTAACCTTTGCCCTGGCCGTAGCTCGCCGCCACACTTATCGCGCTGCCATACCAGTGAGTGTCTGGTTTTATGCACAGGCCTTGCGCGTCTTTCGGGGCTATCGTCATCGGCAGCGTTTCCAGCGCTGGAAAAAGCGATTGGCTGGCTTATTTCAAAAGCCCTCGCCCAATTCAGCCATGGCCTCAGCCGGGCCTGAGGCGATCTGGCTGGAAGCATTTCGTCACCTGGGGGAAGAAAATCGCTTGCTGGTGGCTCTGCACCTGGGCGTGGGGTTTTCGAGCAATGCCTTAGCAAAGGTGTATAAGCAGCCCGAGGAAGTGGTTCAGGGCCTGATCATGACCAACCTGACCTATCTGCTTTTTCGGGTGCGCAGAACGAATTTGCACGAAAAGCAGAACCAGGTTGAGCATTTTCGCGAACGCCTGACATCCACCTTACAAAATACCCAGGCAGGCAGCCCGCTCAACGACGCCAGGATTCATGCCCTGGCCGCACAAATCAGCAGCCCCGCAGTGCAGCAGCCACAGCGCGCCGTGGCGCGTTCGATCAAAGAATTGGCCCTCGGCGGGGCGGTTATTTTGGTGGTCTTCGCCCTGTGGTTGTTGAGCGGCGTGCTGGATGGCTCAATGGAAAATCCGCTTTCGACGGTGGCCGCAAACCTGAACCCATCGGCCACGCCTTATGCCACACGTACGCTGCGGCCCACGTATGCCCCTCGCGCCACGCGCACGGCCACACCCGAAAATTCTGCCACCCCCGCCCCGGCGATCATCAGCACCGCCAGCCGCAGTCTCCGGCACGATTTTTCCTCGCTGACCATGCCCAAGGTCATCCTGGCTGACCCGTTTGGGGTGAATACATCGGGTTCGTTGGCGGTGTCGCTGGTGTTGCAATCGTGGGGCTGGCCAGGCGACGCCAACCGTCCGAGCGAAGTCTTGCAGCCCAACCCGGCCGATCATACGGTGCTGGCATACGAAATCCTCGAATACATCAACCGCAAAACAGAATTTTCAGCCTTGCTGCGGCTGGATGGCGATATTGGCCTGATGTGCGCCCTGGCCGAAGCCGGTTATCCGGTGATTGTACAGCGGGCGGTTACGCTCAATCAACTACACGCAGAAACGCCCGAAACGCTCATTCCAGCAGAAGTAATTTTGCTCGAGGAAGGCATCTCGGTCAAATTCAGCGCCGAGATCACCCAATCCATCCCACTCACGGCCACGCCCCACTCAGCCAGCAGCGAATGGTATGCCACCTACGAAGTTCTAACCGGTTGCAATGAACATAAAATGGATATTGACATCTGGCGGCCATCCGTCGCGGGGGTGGCGCAGTATCGCCTGACCACCTGGGAGTTTGACCGCGGTTGGTGGGCCTTTGGCAACCAGTATCTCCTCATTTACCCCAGGCAGCGGGAAACTGATGTCCTGGCTATCCTGGCGGGCAAAAACCAGGAGTATGCCCGCGACAACAGTGACGAGCAGCAAAACTTCATCAATGCCGTCGAAACAACCTCCTATCGTGTGTACAGCGCATCTAACGACCTCGAGCGTTTTTATGCCTGGTTCAACCGCGGCACTGCGCTCACCTACCTGGATGATTACATCTGGGCTGCCGACGCCTTCGATACGGCTTTTGAAATCTATGCGCAAATCCCGGCAGAAAACCAACCGCGGCGCATGATGTGGTACAACACGCGCCCCTATTGGGCTTATTTTTATATCGAAAGATATCAGGATGTGATTGACCTGGCAACGACCACCCTCGAAGCCCCCGGCGGCAGCGTGCTGGAAGAAAGCTATTACTGGCGCGCCCTGGCCCGCGAAGCCCTCGGCGACCTGCCTGGCGCACTGGCAGATATGGAACAAGCCGTGGAATTGAACCGCTTCTTTACGCCAGCCATTGAGCAGTTGGCACACATGAAGCAGTAGCGGCCAGGCGGGCCCAGGCCGCGTGGCACGTTCCAAAACTGAAAGGCAAAGGCCGCCGAGAACACACTCGGCGGCCTTTGCCTTTGGAGATGAACCACCCACCCTGCACAACCTACACGACGCGCACCGTGCTGCCCCGCTCGGTCTTTTCAACCTCGATGCGCGCCGGGAAAGCATCCTTTAGCTCGTCAATGTGGGTGATGACGAGAATTTTGGCAAAATCGGGCTTGACCAGGTTGATCGCTTCGATCAGCCTTTGGCGGCCCTGGGCATCTTGCGAGCCAAAGCCCTCGTCAATGACCAGGGTTTGCAGCCTGGCCCCGGCGCGCTGCGCCAGCACTTCAGAAAGCGCCAGGCGCACGGCAAAATTGACGCGAAACGCCTCGCCGCCAGAGAACATTTCGTAATCGCGCTCGCCGGCGCTGTCGCGAATTTTGATGTCGAGGGTTTCTTTCAGGTCGTCGCGCTTTTTGTCTTTGTAGGCGGCCTGGGTGACGAAGCTGACGGCCATATTGCCGCCGGAGAGCCGTTCGAGCAGGTCGTTGGCGCGCTGTTCGATTTGGGGGAGCGCCTGTTCGATCAGCAGCGCCGGGACGCCATCTTTGCCGAAGGCGCGTTCGAGCTGCTTGTAGTGGCCCACCTGACGGGCGTTTTCTTGGCGTTCGGCGGTGAGGGTCTTTCGGCGGATACGCAAATCGTCGAGGACGGCCACTTTTTGCTGGGCGGCGCCCACTTCCAGGCGCAGGCGGTTTTCCTGCTCTTGCAGCGCAAGCAGTTGGCGCTCGGCGGCGTAGAGATCGGGGGTGGAGGCTTCGGCAGCGGCGAGGCTGGCGGCGGCGGTGGTGTGATCGGATTGGAGGTGGGTGAGTTCGGCGTGTTGCGTGATGCGTAATGCGTGAAGGTCGGCCAGTTCGCGGTCGAGGGGGGCCAGGGCGGCCTGGGCGCGTTCGAGGGCGCGCAGGTCATCTTCGCAGGCGCGGCCAGCCTGTTCGCGCTGACGGGCTTCGTCGTGGGCGGCGGCGTCGTAACCGAGGGCGGCCAGTTCGGCATCGAGGGCGGCCAGGGCGGCGCGGGTTTGGGGGTTGAAGGTTGAATGTTGCAGGTGGTGGGTGATTTCAGCCAGGCGGGGCGCTCCGGCTTGCTCCCAGGATGTGATCGCTTGCCGGGCTTGTTCGATGCGGGCGGTGAGGGTGGCGAGGGTTTGGGTGAGGGCGAGGCGTTCAGCGTCGAGTTGGGTCAAGGCGGTGATGCGTGCTACGTGTTCGGTGATTTGGGCGTCGAGGTCGCGCAGGATGGTCTGGTTGGTGCGGTAGCGGTCGCCGAGGGTTTTGCCCCGGGCGGTGAGGGCGGTGATGTGCTGCTGGCGGTCGGCTTCGCTGAGCGGGCGTCCACACAACGGACACGCCGCGCCGTCGGCAGATTTTAGTTGATCAATGCGGGCCTTAAGTTCGTCCATCTCAGCCTTCAAACGGGGGTTTTCGGCGCGAGCGTCAGCTTGAGATTGGCGAAAATCGGCCAGTTGAAGGTTGAGGGTTGACAGTTGGGAGAGTTGGGCCGCGAGGGCTGTAAGTCGGTGTTCGGTATTCGTGATTGGGGATTGCAAACGGCCTATTTCAGCTTCTTGCTGGCGGATCAGCGCTTGCTGGCTTACCAACGCCTCTTGTTCCTGTTCTAATTTGGCACGGGCAGCGTTGAGTTCGTCGCGATAGGGCTGGCGGCGTTTTTCGTGGTCGCGGAAGCGCCCGGCAGTGGCATCCCAGGCGGCCAGGTCGGCGCGGGCCTGCTGCCAGGCGGCGTAGGCGGCGTGGATTTCGTCAGCACGCGCCAGAATTTCGGTGAAGGCGGCTTTTTCCTGCTGGCGGGAGGCCAGGCGGGCGGTCAGGTCATCGAGGCGGCGGGTGGCGGCATCTACCTGGCGAGCGAGCGAAGTGACCAGTTTGCGCTGTTCGTTGAGCGAGGCGGACAATTGACGGACGGAGTCGAGGGCTTTTTCTTGGGTCTGGCGGGTTTGGGTGATGGCGGTGAGTTGCAGGTTGGAGGTAGCAAGTTGGGCTTTACGGGCGTCTTCTTCGGCCAGTTCGGCGGCGATTTCGGCCAGGCGGCCATCGAGGCTGGCGATGTGCGCTTCGAGGGATTTGCGGCGGTCGGCGGCGTGGGTGCGGTAGCCTTCCCATTTTTCGAGGCCGAGGATGCTGGCGAGGATGCGCTTGCGGTCGGCGGGGCGCTGCTGGGTGAACTGGTCGGCTTTGCCTTGCAGGAAGAAGCTGGCGTTGACGAAGGTGTCGTAATCGAGGCGCAGGGTGGCTTCGATGCGGGCCTGGGTAGCGCGCAGGGTGGGTTCGGTGAGGGGACGCCAGGATTGCTGATTTTTGATTGCGGATTGCTGAATGTGAAATTCGAGCAGGGAGGTTTTGCCGCGGGGGAGGGTGCGCTGGATTTTGTAGACGTTGCTTTCGTAGGCGAAGGTGAGGGCCACTTCGGCGGCGCTGGCGGCGGTGTGGATGAGCGATTCGTCGCGCTTGCGCGCCTGGCCGAAGAGCGCCCAGGTGATGGCGTCGAGCAGCGACGATTTGCCGGCACCGTTCGAGCCGGAGATGCAGGCCAGGTCAATGGCGGTGAAGTCGAGGGTGACGGGGTCGCGGTAGGAGAGGAAGCCGGAGAGGGTGAGGGAGAGGGGGAGCATGAGATGAACAGGGGGCAAATGGCAAGGCCAGATGTGGGGCTTGAGCCGAATGGGTTAAGAAGTATTGTACAAGATAAACGCCCCCTGCCCCAGGGAGATTTTGACGCGCCTGCCGGTGTGGGCTATACTTGGCACGCGACTTTCGATCTTTAGCCGATCTCACAAAAGGAGCTTCTTATGGCCGAATCGTTCAAACTGACGTACGCCACCATGTTCAACCCACCCGAAGAACTGCATGCCCGCTTCGATGCGGCGCTGGCCCAGGTGAAAGCCGGGCTGGGACAGGAATATGGTCTGCTGATTGACGGCAAGGATGTGCTGGCTGCCGAAAAGTTCGAAAAACGTTCGCCCGTCAATACCGACTGGGTGTTGGGTGTCTTTCAAAAGGGAGATGGCGCCAACGCCCAGGCCGCTTTAGCGGCCGCCCGCAAGGCCGCCCCCGGTTGGGGCCGCACACCCTGGGCGCAACGCGTGGCCCTGCTGCGCAAAGCTGCCGATCTCATTGACGAGCGCCTGTTCACCATCGGGGCGGCCATGGCGCTCGAAGTGGGCAAGAACCGCATGGAATCGCTCGGCGACGTGGCCGAAACCGCCGACCTGATCCGCTACGCCTGCGACCAGGTGGAGAAAAACGACGGTTTCCGCACCGAAATGGGCCGCGACCCGCTGGTGGGTTACACGGCCAGCAATATCTCGGTGCTGCGGCCTTACGGCGTGTGGCTGGTGATCAGCCCCTTCAACTTCCCCTTTGCGCTCAGCGGCGGGCCTACCGGCGCAGCGCTGGCCGCCGGCAACACCGTGGTACTCAAACCCGCCACCGACACCCCCTGGACGGTGCGCCTGCTGGCCGATTGCTTCCGCGATGCTGGCCTGCCCGACGGCGTGATCAACTTCGTCACCGGGCCAGGGCGCACGCTCGGCCAGGCGTTGATCGAAAGCAAGGAGGTGGACGGCGTCACGTTCACCGGCTCGTTCGACGTGGGCATGAAAATCTTCCGCGATTTCGCCAATGGCCAATGGGTGCGCCCCACCATCCTCGAGTTGGGCGGCAAGAACCCGGCCATCGTTTCGCGCCACGCCGACCTGGAGCGCGCCGCCATCGGCATTGTACGTTCGGCCTTCGGGTTGCAGGGCCAAAAATGCTCGGCCTGTTCGCGGGTTTACATCGAAGAACCGCTGTACGAACCGCTGGTCAACCGCCTGCTCGAACTGACCAACAAACTCGCCATCGGCGATCCTACCGACCGTAACATCTACCTCGGCCCGGTGATCAATTCCAGTTCCTACAACGACTACACAAACTTCGTCACCGAGCTGGCCCAATCGGGCAACATCCTCACGGGCGGCAAGACGCTGACCGATGGCGACCTCGCCAAAGGCTATTTCTGCGCCCCCACCCTTGTTGCCGATGTGCCGCTGACGCACCGCCTGTGGAAGTACGAAATGTTCCTGCCGATCACCACCCTGGCCAAAGTGAACAGCCTCGAAGAAGCCATGCGCCACGCCAACGATGTAGATTACGGCCTGACGGCGGGCTTCTACGGTACAGAAGAAGAAGCCGCCTGGTTCTTCGATAACATCGAAGCCGGCGTCACCTACGCCAACCGCCCGCAAGGGGCCACCACCGGGGCCTGGCCGGGCTTCCAACCCTTTGGCGGCTGGAAAGGCTCCGGCTCCAGCGGCAAAAATGCTGGCGGCGTGCATTACGTCCAACTGTATATGCACGAACAAATTCACACGCTCATCCGCTAAGGGAAAGGTGGCAAGGCATAGACTTCGCCACCCACCTGCCACCTGCCCCTTGCCCCCTGTAATCTGCCACTCGCCATGTCCTTCCGCATCGGCCAATTCCTGCTCTTGCTCGGTTTGCTGGCCGGCCTGCTGTTTTACGCCTCGTTTGCCAGCAACCAGACCGACGAAAACTTCCTCGGCTGGGCGTTCATCTTTCTGGTCGGCGGCGTTTTTTTGATGATGCGCGACCGCAAGCCAGGGGGAGGCAGCGCCGAACGCTTCCGCGGCATCCGCGCTTTCCGCCAACGCCAGGCCCAACGCCGCAAAGAAGCTGAAGAAAAGCGCAAGGCCAAAGAAGCCGAACGGCTGGCGAAGAAGAGAAAAAGATGAGCGGGGGGGGAGGGGAGAGAGGGAGCAGGGGGGAGAGGGAGAGAGGGTGATCACACCTTCTCCCCTGCTCCCCTGCTCCCCCGCCCCCCCTTTTCCCCTCGCTCCCTCCCCCCCTTTCACCGATGTCCAAACTCACCCCCCTCTCTCACGCAATTTCCCAACTCGTCCACGATGGCGATCTGGTCTACGCGGCCGGGTTCACGCATCTGATTCCCTTTGCCGCCGGGCATGAGATCATTCGCCAGGGACGCAGAAACCTCACGCTGGCCCGCGCCACGCCCGATCTGATCTATGATCAGATGGTGGCAGCAGGCTGCGCCCGCAAGGTGATCTTCTCGTACATGGGCAACCCTGGCGTGGGGTCGCTGCGCCTGGTGCGGGCAGCAGTCGAAAAAGGCCAGTTGGAATGGGAAGAATACTCCCACTTCGGCATGATTGCGCGGCTGCAAGCGGGCGCGGCTGGCCTGCCCTTCATGCCGATGAACCCCACCGCCGCCGGCGACCTCGAACGCGCCAACCCCGCCATCCGCCAGGTGATCGATCCGTATGGCGGCGGCGCAGTGGTTGTCGTCCCGGCGCTCAAGCCCGATGTCGCCATCATCCACGTGCAACGCTGCGACGCCGAAGGCAATGCCCATCTGTGGGGCATCATCGGCGAGCAAAAAGAAGCCGCTTTTGCCGCTGAACGTGTTATCCTCACCGCCGAAGAGATCGTCTCCGAAGACGTGATCCGCTCGGACCCCAACCGCACCCTGATCCCCGGCTTCGTGGTGGATGCGGTTTGCCATGTGCCTTATTGCGCCCACCCATCGTACACCCAGGGTTATTACGACCGCGACAATGCCTTCTACCTCGATTGGGACGGCATTTCCAGCGACCCTGCCGCCGTGCAAAAGTACCTGGACGAGTGGGTGTATGGCGTGCCAGGCCGCGCCGCCTACTGGCAGAAATTGGGCGCTGACACCCACGCCCGGCTGAAAATCCCCTCCCGGCTGAGCGCACCGGTAGATTATGGGAACTACTAATTTGACCGTATCCATGTCATTGCTAAACACTGGTTGACGCTGGTTGAGCCTGTCAAAACCCTTGTCAAAACCAATCCCCACCTGAAATGGAACACACCCAATTGGTTTCGACAAGCTCAACCAACCGAAAAATTGGCGCTGTCAAAGACATTATCGTTATAAGAAAATGGAGCCTGGAAACAATGGAATTTCAAACCTTACAAACCACCCACGAATTTGAAGCGCTGGACACCGAATGGAACGACCTGTTGGCCTCCAGCAACGTTCACGTGCCTTTTTTGCGCCACGAATATCTGTTGGGGTGGTGGCAGACCCTCGGCGGCGGCGAATGGCCGACCGGCGCACTGCGCCTGGTCACCGCCCGGCAAGACGGGCTGCTGGTCGGCGTGGCCCCGCTGTTCCTGACGCAAAACCGCGATGCCCTGCCCGCCCTGATGCTGCTCGGCAGCATCGAAATCTCCGACTACCTCGATGTGCTTGCCCGCCCCGAACACCTGACCACTTTTGTAGATGGCTTGCTGGCGCACCTCGCCAACGCCACCGACTGGCAGGTGCTGGACTGGTACAACGTCCTTTCTGACTCACCCACGTTGACGGCCTTGCAGACGAGCGCGGCGCAGCGTGGCTGGGCTTACACCTCGGCGCATTACCAGCCCTGTCCGCACATCCTCCTGCCCGGCGATTGGGAGCAATACCTGGCCGCCCAGGTGGACAAGAAGCAGCGCCACGAAATCCGCCGCAAAATGCGCCGGGCCGAGGAAAGCGAAGTGCCGGTGAAATGGTATGTCGTTGAAGATGGCGCCACGCTGCACGCCGAAGTGGACGATTTTTTGGCGCTGATGGCGCAAGACCATCACAAGGCTGCCTTTCTCACCCCGGCCATGCGCCAGAGCTTCCATTGCACGGCCCAGGCCGCCTTCGACAACGGCTGGCTGCAACTGGCCTTCATCACCATTGACGGCCAAAAAGCCTGCGGCTATTTCAACTTCGATTACGACAACCAGATTTGGGTTTATAACTCAGGCATTGACTTCGGGTTTCAGCAATACTCCCCCGGCTGGGTGCTGCTGGGCTACCTTTTGCAGTGGGCCAATGAACACAAGCGCGCCGCGTTCGATTTTATGCGCGGCGACGAAGAATATAAATATCGTTTTGGCGCCGTCAACCGCGAAGTGCTGCGGGTGCAGGTCAAACGGAGCTAACCTATGCAGATTCGCGCGCTGGTTGTTGAAGATGATCATTCGTGGCAGCAAATTTTGAGCGAAATGTTGGGCGATGCTGGCTTGTTGGTGGATGTGGCAGACAGCCTGGATGCCGCCGCCAGCCTGCTGCGCGCCCATCCGCACCGCCTGGCGCTGGTAGATCTGTCGCTGAGCAGCGACGATCACGAAAACCGTGATGGCCTGCGTGTGCTGGAGGCCGTGCGCCGCCTCGATCCCGGCTGCCAGGCCATCTTGCTCACCGGTTATGCCACCGTTGAGTTGGCCGTCAGCGCGATCACCGAATATGGGGCCTTCAACTTTTTGCGCAAAGAGAACTTCAACCGGGCGCAATTCCGCGAACTGGTGCAGCGCGCCCTATCCAGCGCACCCAGCCCTGCCGAAATGACGCCCCCCACAAGCGCCCCCATACACCGCCGCGAAAACGGTCACGCCGCCACAGCAACCCGCACCGTGCTGGTGGTAGACGATGACGCCGGCTGGCGCAGCATCCTGGCCGAACTGCTGCGTGACCTGGGCCATGATGTGCGCCTGTGCAGCGGCTACGGCGAAGCCCTGGGCTACTTGCGGCGCGAGAAATATGCCCTGGCGGTCATGGATTTATCCCTGGCGGGCGAGTGGGAAGATGAAGCCCCCGCCACCGATCTGGATGGGTATCAACTCCTGACGTTGACACGCCAAAACGCCATCCCCACCATCGTCGTCAGCGGCATTAGCGCCCCCGAAGATATTCAACAGATTTATACCGAACAAAATATCTTTGCCTACCTCGAAAAACAGACTTTCGACCGCGCCACCTTCCGCCGCATCGTTACCGAGGTACTCACCCTGCAAAGCAAACCCGACGAACTGACCCTGCTCACCGACCGCGAGCGCGAGGTACTCGACCTGTTAGCGTGTGGCCTGACCAATAAAGAGATCGCCGAAAAACTGGTCATCACCACCAACACGGTCAAGCGCCATCTCAAGGCCATTTTTGAAAAGCTGAACGTGCATACCCGCTCGGCGGCCGCGGCAAAGGCAGTCAATAAAAGTTAGAAAAAACCATCCAGCAGCGCAAAGCACTCAACCCCCATTTTGTGACCCACATCCGCTTCACAATAAGAAACTTCTGCCCCGGCGGCTTGCATCACCTGGCGGGCCTGGTGCGCCCAAGCCACTGGAATTGTCTCATCGCGGCGTCCGTGGGCGATGAGGACGGGCGTGCCTGGCAGAGGGCGGCTGGCGGCCAGCGGCTCTGCGCCGGGCGGCACGAAGCCAGCCATGGCCACCACAGAAGTCACCCGTGCGGGGTGCAGCAGCGCAAAAGCCAGCGAAAGCGCCGCGCCCTGGCTGAAGCCCATCAGGTGTAACTGCGCGAAATCGGCGACGGGGAAGTTGGCCGGGGTGAGCAAGGCATCCAGAGCATCCAACGAGCGGCGGAAATCGTCCAGGCTGGGCAGGGAACGCGGCGCGGCGGGATCGTAAGGCCGCCAGCTATAACCGCCCGCCGCCACCGGGTAGGGTGCGCGCGGGGCGATCAACAGGTAGTTTTCCGGCAAACGAGGGGCGAAAAACCACATCGAATTTTCATCGCCCGTCAAACCGTGCAACAGCAGGATGGCCGGGTAGGGGCCGGTTTCGTCGGGACGGCGCAGGCGGATTGTCCAATGTTGGAATGAAAAAGTGGTATCTTGCATGGGGCATAAAAACGACAGGTTGACGGCTATATGCCCCCATTTTACATGACAACAAGGCCAGTTGGCATTGTGGGTACACGCGATATAATGCTGCGCATGGATACCCTCTCTGACCCCACCTCCCCAACTGAAATTACCCCGTCGCGCCACCGCAACCCGTGGCTGCTGGTTTTGCTGCCCTTTCTGACCTTTGCCCTGGGCCTTGCTGTTGGCTACCTGGCCTGGGGGCAACAGGCTGCCGACCCACTGCTGGTAGCCCAGGCGTTGCAGGCCACGCAAACGGCGCAGCCCACCAGCGCCGCTGCGCCGGCGGCCAACCCGCCGCAGGAACCGCCCACCGACATCAAGCGCTACGATGTGCCTATTGATGATGACTACATTTACGGGCCAGATGATGCGCCGATCACCATCATCGAATTTAGCGATTTCCAGTGTCCGTATTGTCAAAAATGGTATGCAGAGGTCTTACAACCGCTGCTGGAGCTATATCCAGGCAAAATTCGCTTTGTCTATCGCGATTTCCCGCTGTTCAGTATGCACCCCGAGGCGCTGCCGGCTGCTATCGCTGCCAATTGCGCCGGGGAGCAGGGGCAATACTATGAATTTCACAACAGCCTGTTCAGCGGCAAGTATAATCTCAGCGCGGATGCGTATCAACAATATGCCGACGAGTTGGACCTGGATCGCGACCAATTTGCCACCTGCATTGCGGCGCAAAAATATCAAGACGAAGTGATGGCCGATTATGAGTGGGCCACGCAGCTTGGCGTGCAATCTACGCCCACCTTCTTCATCAATGGCATTCCCCTGGTGGGGGCGCAACCGCTGGAAACTTTTACGATGGTGATCAACTGGGAATTGGAGGGCAAGCTGCCGCAAGGCGACTGAGCGCCACGTGCGCCAGGCCATCCCCCCGATGCGCCGATGCGGCGTCTGACAGTTCAGACGCCGCATTTATTTTTTATTTTCTTTAACGTTACATTAAATATCTTGCATTAGTCCCCCAGAACCATTGACGCTGAGCGCCGCGTCGGTTATTTTGGGCCTATCGAAATGAATGCTTGTGTTTGCATGAAAATGCCCTGGTTTGACCAGGTTACCCCAGATCGGTTGCAAGCGAAAACCTAGCCAGACCCCAGCAGGAGATTTTATTTTATGAAACCCAAACTTCAACTTTCGCGCCGAGAATTTTTACTGGCTGTTGCAGCCGCCGCAGGCGGGTTAGCGGCATCCTCAGTCAGCAAGGCTTTGGCGCAAACAGCCGGGCATGAAGTTTTTTTGCCCCTGATGATGAATCGCAGCCAGCCAGATATTGCTGGCCTGAATACTCGTACACCTACGGCCAGCCCATCGGCGACAGAAACGGTTGAACCGCCCACGCCATCGGCAAGCGCCACGGCCACCCGGCGGCCACCCGCGACACACACACCCAGGGCAATCGAGCCAACTGCCACAAACACGCCCAGCCGAACACCAACGGTCACGCGCACAGCGACACCGAACACACCCGTCTCTTCTACAACAACCGCCACACGCACGCCAACCCGAACAGCTACGCGAACACCTGCGCCAACCACGTCATCGGCAACCTCTACCGCCACGCGCACCGCCACCACAAGCGCTGCAACCCCCACCCGCACGCCTACACGCACCGCCACGCGCACTGCCACCGCGACCAACACAACCCCCACCCGCACACCCACCAGCACAGCCACACGCACGCCCACTCACACAGCTACACGCACTCGCACACCTACCGCCACACCCACGCGAACGGCCACCCCCACGCGCACACCAACCAGAACCGCCACGTCAACCGGTACGGCCATTTATACCTACACCGATGGTTATGGCGGGAACACGGCCACCAACTATGATGTGCTGCTCAATGGCCGTCACCCGGAACTACACCTGGGCGATCACGCGAATTTTGAAGTGGATCCACTGCAACGGGGGCTGATCAAATTTAACCTGAGCGCCATCCCGGCTGCGGCAACCTGCATCAGCGCAACACTCTATCTGGTGCGCAGTTATCAGCCAGAAGGGGCTAACGTGGCAACGGTAGAAATATACAGCATCGCCGCGGCCAATGCCAATTGGGCCATCGGACGAACATCCAACCCCGCAAATGCCGGGCTATGCTGCTGGGAGTGTCGAGTGGCCAATGGTTCCGGGGGCATTACGACACCCTGGGCTGGCTCAGCAGGCTTACAAACGCCAGGGGTAGATTACGAACCCGCCTTACTTGGCTCAATCATTGTCAATTCGGGCGCTCCCATTGGCACGGTATGTTCGGGCAGCTTGACCCCTGCACGGATTCAAGGTTGGTTTGGGGCGACCAATACGAATTACGGCTTGCTCATGCTATCCAGTTCTTTTGGTGGGCATGTGGGGCAGAGCGACCATGCAACGCCAGCTTACCGGCCCTGGCTGGTTGTGCGGTATGCGCTTTAACCCACACAAGACCTGCGTAGATTTAGCAAAGAAAACAGCCCGCAAGCGTTACCTTGCGGGCTGTTTTCTTTGAGCTATGTTTGACAATGTCACATTGACGTGTAGTCGTTGGTTGAGCTTGTCGAAACCAACATGCTTGCCCAGGAATTTGCTGGTTTCGACAAGCTCAAACAGCAAATTTTCCTCATGTGACATTGTCAAACACGTTATTTTATGGATAAGGTGTTGGCGCTTCGGGCGTGCTGGTCGGTGGTGCAGGGGTGTTGGTCGGCGGTGCGGGGGTAGCGCTTGGCTCAGGCGTTGGCAGTTCAGGGGTTGCGGTTGCATCGTCCACCAGGTTGGCGGTGGGAGTTGCGCTTGGCTCTGCCGTAGGTTCAGGGGTAGGGGTTGGTTCAACGGGCGCGACATCGGGCGAAACGGGTGTTTCCACGATGGGGGTAGCCGTCGCCGGCTCGACCGGCGCAGGGACGCCGATCCCGGCATCGGCGGCGGTCTTGGGCATCCCGGCCAGCACCCAGGCTTCGAGCATGGCGGTCAGGTTATCGGGCAGCGCTTTGGAGGGCGGCATAGGCCCGGCCACATTGGGGATATCTTCGCGGTGGATCAGGCGCAGCAGCAGGCTGTTGGGGTCGCCGGCCACCATCACAGGGGCGTTATCGCCAGTGTTGAGCGCTTCGTCGTAGGTCAGCGTGATGTAGTTGTTGTTGGTCTTGTTGGGGCGATGGCACGAATCGCAGTAGCGCTTAAAGAGCGGCTGGATGTGTTGATCCCAATTGGGGATTTCGCCCGGCGCTAAGGTGGGGATGGAACTGGCCGCCACGGCGTCTTCGGGCATTTCCACGCGGTCATCCCAGGTGAAGCGCATGAAGGCGACGATATATTCCACTTCGGCGGGAGTCAACTCGCCACCGTAGGCGCTGCCGAAGGGCGGCATGCCCAAATCTTGCTGGCCCTGGGCAATCACGTTGAACAGGGTCTCGTCGGTGCGGGTGTACATCACATCTTTGCTGCTGATCGGGCTGACAAACGCCCCTTCCAGCCCTTCCACGCCGCTGATCTGTGTCACATCACCATCAGGCCCGTGGCATTCGGAGCATTCCAGCAGATACAGTTCCTGGCCGAGCGCCACTTGCTCGCCCACGCTGCTGGCAATCGCCACTTCTTCCACTTCGGGCGTGGAGGCCTGGGCGATGATGGTCAGGGCGACGATGGCGATGACGATCACACTCATGCTGGTGATGGCGAAGATGCGCTTCTTCCAGTGGCGGAAGGGGTTGCGGTCGTAGAAAGGCAGCAGGAAGAGCAGCGCCACCAGGATGCCGGGAACCAGCACCGCACCGACCCATTCCAACTGGCCGGGGATGTATTTCAGGAACTCGAACAACCACAGGAAATACCACTCCGGGCGGGGGATGTAGGCGGCATCGCTGGGATCGGCCTTCGGTTCGGCTGGCACACCGATGAAGATCGCCAGGCCCATCAACACCAAAAAGATAGCGAAAGTCACCAGCAGGTCTTTGTAGATGATGTCGGGCCAGAATTTGACGCCCTTCTGCTTCTCTTGGTAATACTTTTCGAGGTATTGTTTTTTTTGTTCTTCGTTCATGGGGCGCCTCCTAATCTTCTTCCTTCGGCACGGAAGAGATGCCGAGGCGGATCACCAGGTACATGTGGATGCCAATCACCAGGGCAATGACCAACGGCAGCCACCAGATATGCGCGGAAAAGAAGCGCGCCAGCGTGACCGCGCTGATGTCCTCGCCGCCGCGCAGCACGCGGGTGATGAACGGCCCGATAAATGGCACCAGCCCGGCAATTTCAGTGCCGACCGTGGTGGCCCAATAGGCTTTCTGGTTCCACGGCAGCAGGTAACCGGTGAAGCCCATGCCAAGCGTCGCCAGGAACAGCACCACGCCGGTCAGCCAGGTCAGTTCACGGGGATATTTGTAGGCGGCGAAGAAATACGTGCGCAGCATGTGGGCGAAGACCACCAGCACCATCAGCGTGGCCCCCCAATGGTGCATGCCACGGATCAACCAGCCAAACGCCACGCCGTTCATGATGTATTGGATGCTGTCGTAGGCGGCATCGGGCGATGGCACGTAATAGAGGGTCAACAGAATGCCAGTGGCCGCCTGCAAGACGAACAGCAGCAAACTGGCGCTGCCCAGGGTGAACCACCAGTTGACCTTCGGCACGTTGCGATCCAGCACGGTCTGGTAAATCGTAGTCAGGGCCAGGCGTTCATCGAGCCAGGCGTAAATGTTCTTGAGCATCATGCCGGGTTCTCCTCTTCGGGCGGGGTGCCGCCAAAGTAGACCAGCAACGTGCCAGTTTCATCTACCTTGACCGGGTACGCATCCAGCGGGCGCGGCGGTGGGCCATCCAGCACGTTACCCTGGTTGTCGAAGGCGGCGGCGTGGCAGGGGCAGTCGTATTCCTGCTTATCCTGGTGCCAGGTAACGCGGCAGGCCAGGTGCGTACAGACGTTGGATAGCGCCGAAATTTCATTGTTCTCGTTGATCAACACGTACACGCCATAGGTCGAAACCGTGCGTTCCCAACCGTTAACTTTGGTGCGCGAGAAATTGAACAGGGTTGGCACGCCAACGGGGACTTGATCCACCGGGCCGAGCGGAATCCAGCCTTCGGATTCGTTCACGGTCATGGCCGGGGCCAGCAGATAACCAACCGCAGGCAGCCCCACCGCCAGTCCCATGGCCCCGCCCACCACAGTGGTCACAGCCAGGGTAAACTCGCGGCGGCTCAGATGTTTTTTGGGCATGGAAGCCTCCTGGAGAAAAATAGAGTAAAACGGGGTGATTTTACCCTGTTTGGAAATGGATTTCAAGCGAGTATAATTGCAAGAAATTCAGGTGACTGTCACTGGGCGGAACAGCACTTTGCCCATTACAGGTTTGGACGCCCGGTGACAGTCACCTATTTATGGGTCAAGGAGGCTTGCATGTCGTTAAACCGCAACGTTGGCTTGAAGGGCCTGGGCTACAAAGGGGGAGGGCCGATGTGGTCGTGGGCGCTCCACCGCATCAGCGGCCTGGGGCTGATTTTATTCGTAGGTTTGCACGTTCTGGCATCATTTTTCACGCACGTGGTACCTTCGGGGGGCGATATTGCCATGAACATCAACGGCATTTATGAGTCGTGGGCCTTTCAAATTCTGATCTACTTTTTCGCCATCTTCCACGGTTTGAACGGCCTGCGCATTGCCGTGTGCGATTTTTGGCCCGCCCTGCTGCAATACCAACGCGAACTGATCTGGCTGCAATGGCTGACGTTCATCCCACTCTACGGCATGGCGCTTTATTTCATCCTCGTCGGCGCGTTTGGCGGTTAGGAGGCCACCATGACTAAGTTCAGCACTCGCCCCCGCACCGTTCCATCTTCCTGGAGCATCGAATACATCTTGTGGATTTTCATGCGCGTCTCAGGCATGGCGATCATCGCCATTGCCCTCATCGGCGCGATTGGCGCTTTCTGGATGGGCGCACGCCACCAGCTTGATCTGCAAATGCTGTGGCGCTGGATGTTCATGCCCAACACCTACCACATCTCCAGCGGCGATATTCCCGACCTGGAACCCTGGGCCAACGCCTGGTGGCAGACGATGCAGCTGCTGGTGGTCTTCTTCGGCGTCACCCACGCCTTCAACGGCGTGCGCCAGGTGATCGAAGATTACATCGGCCACCGTGTCACAGTCATTCTGCTGCGCGGCCTGCTCTTTTTCAGTTGGCTGGCTTCGTTGTTGGTAGCGGCATTTGTGATATTTCAGGCGTAACACCCATAAACCTCACAGGTCTTAAAGACCTGTGAGGTTTTGTTGAGGAGAGAAACATTCGATGAATAAACACACATTCGACGTGATCGTGGTCGGCGCTGGCGGGGCGGGGCTGATGGCTGCCCTGTACGCTTCCAAAACAGCCTCCACCGCGGTGATCAGCAAGCTCTATCCCACCCGCTCGCACACCGGCGCGGCGCAGGGCGGCGTGGGCGCGGCCCTTGGCAACATCGAAGAAGATCACCCTGACTGGCACGCTTTCGATACTGTCAAAGGCTCCGATTATTTGGGCGATCAGGATGCTATCGAATTTATGTGCCAGGAAGCGGTAGATGCCGTCTACGAACTCGAACACTACGGCCTGCCCTTCTCGCGCACGCCCGACGGCAAGATCGATCAGCGTCCCTTTGGCGGCCACACCAACAACGTCACCAAGAAACCCGTCCGCCGGGCTTGCTACGCCGCCGACCGCACCGGCCACATGATCTTGCAGACGCTTTACCAACAGTGCATCAAAAATCACGTCAATTTCTACGATGAATTTCAGGTACTCGACCTGTTGATCGTCAACGGCGCAGCGGCGGGTGTGGTGGCGCTCGAACTCGCCACCGGCGAACTGCACGTCTTCCATGCCAAGGCCGTCATCTTCGCCACCGGCGGGCATGGGCGCATTTGGGAAGTGACCTCCAACGCCTACGCCTACAGCGGCGACGGTGCAGCCGTGGCCCTGCGGCGCGGCATTCCCCTCGAAGACATGGAATTCTTCCAGTTCCACCCCACCGGCATCTACAAGCTGGGCATCCTCATCACCGAGGGCGTACGCGGCGAGGGCGGCATCCTGTTCAACGACAAGGGCGAGCGCTTCATGGAGAAGTACGCCCCCACCGTCAAAGATTTGGCCTCGCGTGACGTGGTCAGCCGGGCCATGTACACCGAAATGCGCGCCGGGCGCGGCATCGGCGGCAAGAACTTCTTTTACCTCGATGTACGCCCCGAAACCGTCAACCACTACGCCGCTCTGGATGGCCGCAAACGCCCCGACGGCTCACCCTACCTCGTCACCGCCGAAGAGATTCTCTCCAAGCTGCCCGACATTGTTGATTTCTGCCGCGTCTACCTCGGCGTAGACCCCGCCACCCAGCCCATGCCCGTTCAACCGACGGCCCACTACACCATGGGCGGCATCCCCACCAACAAACTCGGCCAGGTGGTCATAGACGACCAAAACACCGTTATGCCCGGCTTTTACGCCGCCGGCGAGGTGGCGTGTGTCTCGGTGCATGGTGCGAACCGCCTGGGCACCAATTCCCTGCTCGACCTGATCACCTTCGGCAAGCACGCCGGCCTCAACGCCGCCGCATTTTCGCAAGGAGCTACGCTCCAACCCCTGCCCGGCGATGCCGAAGATTTCACCCGCCAGCAGATCAGCCGCCTGCTCAACAGCACCGGCAGTGAGCGCGTCCCCGATATTTCGCGCGAGATGAAGAGCATCATGTTCGACCATGTCGGAATCTTCCGCACCCAAGAAGGGATGCAAACCGCTCTCGACAAGGTGCGCGAACTCAAACAGCGCTTCCAAAACGTGCGCGTCGAAGACCACGGCAAAATCTTCAACACCGATCTGCTCAACGCCTGGGAACTGGGCAACCTGCTCGACCTGGCCGAAGTCATCACCATTTGTGCGCTCAACCGCACCGAAAGCCGCGGCGCCCACGCCCGCGATGACTTCCCCGCCCGCGACGACGCCAACTGGCTCAAGCACACCCTGGCCTGGGACGAAAACGGCAGCATCCGCATTGGGTACAAGCCGGTGGTCATTACCAAATATCAGCCGAAGGAAAGAGTGTATTAGTTATTCGTTATTCGTTATTCGTTATTCGTGAATGGTTATGAGTATCGAATATCGAATATCGAATACCGAATATCGAATATCGAATACCGAATATCGAATACCGAATATCGAATAACCAAACACCCGCAAGGAATCGCCCCATGCACATCTCCCTCAAACTTTACCGTTACAACCCCGAAGTTGACAAAAAACCCCATTACAACACCTACAAGCTGGAATGCGAACCGACCGACCGCGTGCTGGATTTGCTCGAAGTGGTCAAGGGCTATCACGATGGCACGCTGGCCTACCGGCGCTCGTGTGCGCACGGCGTGTGCGGCTCCGATGCGGTGCGCATCAACGGACAGAACCGCCTGGCCTGCAAAACCCTGGTGCGCGACCTGCATTCGGACAAAATCACCGTCGAACCCATTTTGGGCCTGCGCGTGATCAAAGACCTGATCGTAGATATGGAGCCGTTCTTCGAGAACTACCGCTCGATCCTGCCCTTCCTCGTCAACGACGAACCCGCCCCCAAGACCGAGCGCCTGCAATCGCCGGAAGCGCGTGAACGCTTCGACGATACCACGAAGTGTATCCTATGCGCCTGTTGCACCACGTCCTGTCCGTCGTTCTGGGCCAATGAGGAATACCTCGGCCCGGCAGCCTTCGTCACCGCCCACCGCTTCGTCTTCGACGACCGCGACCGCGCCGCCGCCGACCGCATGAAAATCCTCAGCGACCACTTCGGCGTCTATCGCTGCCATACCGTCTTCAACTGCACCATCGCCTGCCCGCGCGAAATCGAAGTAACCAAAGCGATTGGCGAACTGAAAACGGCCATTGCGACAGGCAGTCTGAAATAAGTATTTGAGAGTTATTCGACATTCGTTCATCGGTATGCGTAATTCGGTGATAGACGAATAACGATTAACGAATATCGGATACCCCTTTATCACCCTGGAGGAATCTTTATCATGAAACAAATCTGCGTCGTTGGTGTCGGGTATGTGGGATTGGTGACAGCCGCCTGCTTTTCCGACCTGGGCAACCGTGTTATCGCCCTGGATATCAACCAGGAACGCGTCGAAAACCTGAAAAAAGGCATCATGCCCATTTACGAACCCGGCCTGGAAGAAGTGGTCGAACGCAACGTGCGCGCCGGGCGGCTTTCGTTCACATCTGATTATCGCGAGGCGTTGAATGGCACCGAATTTGCCTTCATTGCCGTCGGCACGCCCTCCGGCGTAGATGGCGAAGCCGACCTGCGCTACGTCGAATCTGCCGCCACCGCCATCGCCCAAAACATGAGCGGCCCGCTGATCATCATCAACAAATCCACCGTCCCCGTCGGCACCGGCGACTGGGTGGCCGACATCGTCACCCGCAGCCAGCCGCAACCGATCCCCTTCTCGGTCGTCTCCTGCCCTGAGTTTCTGCGCGAAGGCTCGGCCATCCCCGATTTCACCAACCCGCACCGCACAGTGCTGGGTTCACTCGACCGCGACGCCGCCGAAAAGGTGGCCCAACTGCACCTGCCGCTGCGCGCCCCCATCGTCATCACCGACCTGCGCACTGCCGAGATGATCAAGTACGCCTCCAACGCCTTCCTGGCGACCAAAATCTCGTTCATCAACGAGATCGCCAACATCTGCGAGGCACTCGGCGCTGATGTGAAGGAAGTGGCCGTAGGCATGGGCTACGACACCCGCATCGGGCGCGCCTTCCTGGAGGCCGGCCTGGGTTATGGCGGCTCGTGCTTCCCCAAAGACGTGAAGGCGCTGGCCTACATGGCCGCTGAAAAAGGCCGCCACCCGCAACTGCTGCGCGCCGTGATGGACATCAACGACGACCGCCGCCGCGCCGCCATCTTCCGCTTGCAAGAGTTGGTTGGCGATTTTCGCAGCAAAACCATCGGCATCCTGGGCCTTTCGTTCAAGCCCAACACCGACGATATGCGCGACGCCCCCGCCACCACCATCGCCAACAAGCTCCTCGCTTCGGGCGCGCATGTGCGCGGCTACGACCCGGTGGCCATGGAAATCGCCGCGCCGATGATGCCAGGCGTCCAGATGATGCCCGACCCCTATAGCATGGCCGAAGGCGCAGATGCCCTCGTCGTCGTCACCGAATGGAACGAATTCAAAGCCCTCGACCTGGCCCGCATCCGTAACTCGATGAAAACCCCCATCATCCTCGATGGCCGCAACATCTACGATCCCGCCACGATGGCCCAACTTGGCTTCCGCTACTACGGCATGGGCCGCGGTAAGGGGAGCAACTAAGCCTATCGCCTGGTAAAGAGGAAACATGAGCAATCCCACGCCTCCTGTCTGCAACTACGATGGCTCGGACTACCAGACCCAATTTTGGGATGAAGGTCAGCGGGCGTACGAAGATGGCGTCGAAGCAGTGGCGCTCAAACGGCTGCTGCCCCGGCAAGGCACGTTACTCCTTGAAGTGGGCGCCGGCGCAGGCCGCAACACACCCCGCTACGAAGGATTTGAGCGCATCGTCTTGCTCGATTACTCCTACACCCAGTTGCAGCAAGCACGGGAGCGCCTGGGCGACAATTCGCGCTATATTTACGTGGCAGCCGATGTCTATCGGCTGCCCTTCATTCCGGGGTTGTTCGGCAGCGCCACGATGATCCGCACACTGCACCACATGACCGAACCGCTGCTGGCCTTGCAGCAAATCCATCAGGTGATGCGGCCCGATGGCGTCTTCATCCTGGAATATGCCAACAAGCAAAATCTCAAAGCTATCCTGCGTTATCTCTTTCGGCAACAGAAATGGAATCCCTTCAGCCTGGAGGCCGTAGAATTTGCTCCCCTCAACTTCGATTTTCACCCCCAGGCTGTGCGCGACTGGCTAAAAACCAGCGGCTTCAACCTTGAACGCCAACTGACCGTTTCGCACTTCCGTATGAGTTGGTTGAAACGCCTGCTCCCCACCAGCCTGCTGGTCAACCTCGACGGCCTGGCGCAGCTTAGCGGCGACGCCTGGCAGCTCTCGCCAAGCGTTTTTGTGCGCTCGCACGCCGTTGGCGATACCCCCACCACCCCGCTCGACGCCTTCTTCCGCTGCCCGGCGTGCCAGTACTGGCCGCTCTACGAAGCCAACGGCCTGCTGCCCTGCACCAACTGTGGGGCGCAGTGGCAGTTCAAAGATGGGATTTATGATTTCCGCCAGCCGGTAGGAACAAATGAGCAAATGAGCAAATGAGCAAATGGGCAACCGTTTGCTCATTTGCCTATTTCTTTCTCTACCACCCAAACATGCGATAACCCCAGCCCATTGAGGGGAGTTCGCTCCAGAAATTGCAACATCGCCCGCAAGAACCGGCCCAGCCGGGGAAAGCGGGCGATGATGTTATCGTAGGCCCCGAAGATGATCGTGCGCTCCGCGATGCGCACCGGCAGCCCGGCGAACAGCTTTGCCAGGTCACCAGCCGTGTAGATGCGCACATGCGGGGTCAGGCGGTCTCGCCAACCGCGCGGCAGGTAGTTGACCAGGGGGATGTTGCCAAACCGGTAAACGCCGCGCCAGTAAATGCCATGCGTCTCAAACGGATAGCCGCGGTTCGGCACAAAGATGACCATTCGCCCGCCGGGTTTGAGCACGCGCACCATCTCGGCCACGGCGGCGTGGTCATCTTGCACGTGTTCCAACACTTCATGGCTCAAGATGGCATCGAAACTTGCGGAGGGGAAAG
Organism: uncultured Anaerolineaceae bacterium; assembly: GCA_964606085.1. Classification (GTDB taxonomy): domain Bacteria; phylum Chloroflexota; class Anaerolineae; order Anaerolineales; family UBA4823; genus CAIQJJ01. Next base: position 35,797 of record CAZSFD010000021.1, on the reverse strand, counting down.
GCAGCCCCTCGCCGGCCGCGTTGACGATGTGCGGCGAGTTGGCGTGCGCTTCCACAGTACGCTCGAAATCGTATTCCAAACCGATCACCTGCCCGGCCAGCGGCGACAGGTGTTCCACGTACATCCCCACCCCGCAGCCATTCTCCAGCACACGGCCAGCCACACGTTGGCCCCAGGCACGCAAAATCATCTGCAAGCGCCGTTCCTGGCCGGCCCGCCAGACATAGGATGGTTCGCCGCGCAGGGCGGCTTTGGTCAGATTGATTGGCTTCATCGGATAGGCAGGCGACGTGCGCGAATTTTTTGTTCGGTAACGCTGATGATCGCCCCATCTTTCAGCAGGTCACTGTGATTGGTAAGAATAGCGCGTAAATGCCCGTTCACATTTTCAGGCCGCATATTGGCAAGGCGAAAGCTAATCACACTGGGTAAAACATCTCCGCTGGCGGCCATCAAATCGCCAAAGTCCAAATCGTTCGTCAATACAACACGATTTTCGCTACGCGCCTTTGCCAGAATACCAGCATCACTCAATTTATTCAACCCAAGTTCTATCAGGTGAACGGCATCATGGCCATCGGCGCGCAAAAGCCGTACAGACGATGGCGAAATACCCATATCGGCCAAGAATTTCATGAAGTTACCAGATCGAGTTGCTGAATGGATTCTTCAGCCAACAGGGATGCGTAACGTAGGGCCTGCTGGATGTCTTCATTTTCTAAATACGGGTAATCAACCAGAATGTCGGTCGGTGTCATACCGTTTGAAATGAGATTGAGAATCAACGCCACCGTTACCCGTTTGCCGCGAATACAGGCACGTCCACCCATGATATTTGGATCGAAAGTGATGCGATCAAGTGTGTTCATACCTGCGATTATACCTTGTCGCTATTCCCGCGCCGCTTCCTTCCCTTTGGACACATCCACGCGAGATAAGATCAGGCCGCCGATGATAAACAGGGTGATCAGGCTCAACACCGCCGGACGGCTGCTGCTGAAGATCAGCGCCGCCGCGGCAAACATGGTCGGGCCGATCAACGAGGCGAACTTTTCCATTACCGCAAACAAGCCGAAGAACTCGCCGCTCTTCGAGGCTGGTGAGAGCGCGGCGTAGAGGCTGCGGCTGAGCGCCTGGCTGCCGCCCTGCACAATCGCCACCATCCAAGCCAGCAGCCAGAATTCGATCACCGAGTTGATGAAAAAGCCCCACACGGCAATCACCGAATAGACCACCAGCGAAAGTTGGATGCTGCGCCTGGTATCGAATTTTTCGGCCATGCGAGCGAATAAAGGCGCGGCAAGGAAGGCAAACAACAGCCCTACGGCTTCCAACATCAAGATTATCCCCATAATCACCAGGAGATTGCTCAAGCGCACGCCCGGCAGCACCTTCAGACTGGTCAGGGCGGCATGGCTGCCAGCGCCCTCGCCGGTGTTGACCAGGGCCAGGGTATGTTCGCCAGGAAGCAGCGCTTTTACGATGAATGTTTCGCCGTAGCGCAGCGCCGGGTTTTCCGCATTGATCGTCACCGGCTGGCCTTTGCTATCGAGCAGCGGTGCGCCATCCATTTCGACCGCCCACAGGCCATAATCTGGCCCCTGGGCGTAGGTGATTTCGACTTGCTGACCGTGGAAGGCGAAGGTGATTGTATCGCCAGGCGTGGCCGAGGTCAGGTAGATGGCATCCTGGTCGCTTTCCAGGTCGCGGGCTGAGATGGTTTGCGGCGTCCAAACCCCGGAAACCTGCAAACTTTCGGCGGTGTACAGCCCCTCGCCGTTGAAATCGCCGCGCGTTGCGAAGGCCGCCGGCGGCATCCCGCTCAGGTGAACGGGAAGCAACTGCGCGCCGAGAATGCCGGTAGAGGGCAATGCCACCAGGTTGAACAAAATGAAAGCCAGGTAAAACGGGCGGCGTTGATCGCCTGTGCTGGGCAGGCGGCCAAAGATCAGGCTGTAGGGAATGCCAGCGAATTGCACCAGCAGCAGCGCCAGGATCAGTTCGGTGCTGCCAAAGCCCATTTCGGCCCCATAGATCACTGCCACGCCAATGATCGTGCCGATGCCGTCGTTGTAGATCAGGAAGGCCAGCAGGTATTTGAACAGTTCGCGGTAGCGGCGAATGTCGCGCAGGGTCTCGCGGATGCGCTTAAAGCTGGCCGTGAGGACCGTTTCACCAACCGCCAGGCTGCCGGCAGCGGTGTGCGGCTCTGGCACTCGCAAGAGCAAAGGCAGCGAAAAGACCGCCCACCAGATCGCCACGCTTAAAAAAGACAACCGCGCCCCCCACGTGCCTGGAATGAGTTGGATCATGACGATATTGATCGCCAGCAGCAGCCCGCCGCCCAGGTAGCCCACGGCAAAGCCACGCGCCGACACGCGGTCTTGATCTTCTGGGCGTGCCACGTGGGGCAGCAATGAGTCGTAAAAGGTCAGCGAACCATTGAAGCCCACCCGCCCCAAAATTGCCAGGATCGAAGCCAGCACCCAATCGCCGGTGGAGACCAAGACCAGCAGCCCGGTGCTGATGATGCCCAGCCCGGCGAAGGCGGCCAGGAAGCGCTTCTTCGAGCGGCTGACATCCGAAACCGTGCCGAGAATGGGCGATAAAATCGCCACGATCAGCAGGGATACGCTCAGGCCAAAGCTCCAGATGGCCGTCGCTCGCGCCGCGCTGGGCAGCGTGGCCCCAGCCACCTGGCTGAAATAAACCGGCAAAACGGCTGCCAGGATGGTGGTGGCAAAAGCCGAGTTGGCCCAATCGTACATCGTCCAGGCCCAAATGCGACGGCGATATTCTTTTTCGGGGATCGTGGTGATAGCCATACATTCTCCAAATTTCGGTCTCAACAGAAAATAGTGAGAAATTCTCACGTTTTGTATCAGGCGTTCACAGGTCAGGTACTATTATAGTCGAGCCGTACGTCTTCTAAGGCCAGCGTTGACGGGATAATATGCCCGTGCTATCATCCGCTTGTTATTATTTGGTTAAATTTTTGCTTAGTTTATTTTCAGGAGTTATTCAATGAGCATTGAATTTGTTTTTCGTATCATTGGCATGATTGTCTTTGCCATTGGCGGTGGGTATTTGGGGGCCTTCTTGAGCGAAGTTATGGTTGGCGTGACATTTGTAGATGTTATTGTCATCTCCTTACTGGGATCCATCACCGGGTTGATCCTGACGCCATTTCTCACCACTCGCCCGGTGCGCGCCATGCGCGCCTCCTTGATGCAGCTTTCGGCGCAATCGCTGGTCGCAGGAATGTTTGGGCTGGTGGTCGGACTGATGGTGGCAGCATTGTTGGCCTTCCCGCTGTCGTTGTTGCCAGCGCCAGCAGGCCAGATTTTGCCATTTGTGGGAGTGTTGATTTTTAGCTACTTTGGCGTTTCCGTATTCGTCATGCGCCAGGGTGATCTGTTCAGTGTTTTCAAAAATTTTCCAACACGTTTATCCCCCGCTGAAGAAGGTGTGGCCGCCACCGCAGCACCCACACGCACGATTTTGTTGGATACCAGTGTGATCATTGATGGCCGGATTGCCGATATTGCCAAAACCGGTTTTCTGGTCGGTTCACTGCTGATCCCCCGCTTTGTACTGAACGAGTTGCAATATATTGCCGATTCACCCGATAGCCTGCGTCGTCAGCGCGGCCGCCGCGGCCTGGATGTGCTGTCTAACCTGCAAAAAGAGAGCGTCATCCCTGTGCGCATCAGCGATATTGACGTGGAGGGCATACGCGAAGTGGATGATAAATTGATCGTGCTGGCGCGACAATTGCGCTGCCCCGTCCTCACCAACGATTACAACCTCAACCGCGTGGCCGATTTGCAAGGCGTAGCCATCCTGAATGTCAACGAGTTAGCCAATGCCGTCAAGCAAGTCTTCCTGCCGGGCGAAAACCTGGAAATCGAAATTATTCAGGAAGGCAAAGAATCCGGCCAGGGGGTTGGCTATCTGGACGACGGCACGATGGTGGTTGTTGAAGATGGCCGCGCGGCCATCCATAAAACAGCCGTTGTCACTGTAACCAAAGTGCTGCAAACGGCTGCCGGGCGGATGGTCTTTGCCCGCCTGGGAAACTTACACTGACCGAGAGAACCCCAATTCAGGAGAGCTACCATGTCCATCAAACTTTACAACACCCTCACCCGCCAAAAAGAAGAATTTGTCCCGCTCCAACCGGGTAAGGTCAGTATGTACGTCTGCGGCCCGACGGTTTACAGCAAGGCGCATGTCGGTCACGCCATGTCGGCCATCGTCTTCGACATCATCCGGCGCTACTTTGAATACCGCGGTTTCGACGTCTACCACGTGATGAACTACACCGACGTAGACGACAAAATCATCGTGCGCGCCAATCAGGAAGGCATCGAACCGATCCAGTTGGCCGAACGCTACATCGGTGAATACCAGCACCATATCGCCGACCTGAACGTGCTGCCCGCCTCGCACTACCCCCGCGCCACCCAGGAAATTGACCAGATCGTCAAGATGATTCGCGAACTCGGCGAAAGCGGCTACGCCTACGAGGTGAATGGCGACGTCTACTTCCGCGTCACCAAAGATGAAGATTACGGCAAACTCTCCGGCCGCAAGCTCGAAGACATGCAGGCCGGGGCACGCATCGGCGTAGACGAGCGCAAAGAACACCCGATGGATTTCGCCCTGTGGAAATCGGCCAAGCCCGGCGAACCGGCCTGGGAAAGCCCGTGGGGGCCTGGCCGCCCCGGCTGGCACATCGAATGCTCCGCCATGAACCTCCACCATGTCGGCCAGCAGATTGACATCCACGGCGGCGGCAACGACCTGATCTTCCCCCACCACGAAAACGAGATCGCCCAGACCGAAAGCCTGACCGGCAAGCCCTTCGCCCGCTATTGGGTTCACAACGGCATGATGCAGCTCGCCGGACAGAAAATGTCCAAATCGCTCGGCAACCTGATTACCATCGAAGATTTTCTCTCCAAACACGAGGGCGATGCCCTGCGCATGATGATCCTCAACTCCAGCTACCGCAACCCGCTCACCTTCGGCGACGAGATCATCGCCCAGGCTGAGACCGCCCTCGAACGCCTGCGCAACGCCCTGCGCCCGGCCCCCTCCAACGGCCAGGCCTCCTCCGACCTGGCAAAACAGGTCGAAACCACCCGCCAGGGCTTCATCGAGTGTATGGATGACGACTTCAACTCCGCCGGCGCCCTCGGCCACCTGTTCGACCTGGTGCGCGTGATCAACCAGACCAAAGACGCCGGCCTCGACGCTGCCCCCGGCCAGGCGTTGCTGCGCCAACTCATGCAGGTCTTTGGCCTGCGCACCGAAAAAGCCACCGCAGCCGCCGGGCAAGCCGACGCCTTCATCGAACTGCTGCTCGAAATGCGCCGCGAACTGCGCCAACAAAAACTGTGGGCGCTCTCCGACCTGGTACGCGACCGCCTGAAAGCGTTAGGCGTCCTCATCGAAGACAGCAAAACCGGCACCACCTGGCGCTGGGAATAACATGAAAGAATGGATTTACTCACGGAACGCTGTCTACGAAACCCTGCGCGCCCGGCGGCGGCAGGGTTTTCAACTCTTGCTGGCCGAAAGCGCGCAGCCGAAAGGCCGCCTGAACGACATCATCCAAATGGCGCAGCAACGCAAAATCCCCATCCGGCAAGCCCCGCGCCCGCAGCTCGACAAAATTCACGCCCAACACCAGGGTGTAGCGCTCGAAGTCAGCGGCTACCCCTACCGCACGCTGACCGACATTCTCGACCGCGCCGCCGAACGCCAGGAACCGCCCTTTGTGCTGCTGCTGGATGCCCTGCAAGACCCGCAAAACCTGGGCACGCTGCTGCGCACCGCCGAAGCCGTGGGCATCCACGGCGTGATTATCCCGCTGGCGCACACCGCCGAGATCACGCCCGCCGTGGTCAACGCCTCGTCGGGGGCCAGTGAGCATTTGCTGGTGGCGCAGGCCAACCTGGCCCAGACCATCGCCACGCTCAAAGAAGCGGACGTGTGGGTGATCGGGCTGGAAGGCTCTGAGAGCGCTCAGCCGCCCAACCAGGTGCGGCTGGATGGGGCGCTGGCGCTGGTGGTTGGCTCAGAAGGCCAGGGCATGCGCCAACTGGTGCGCGATTCGTGCGATGTGCTGCTGCGCCTGCCCATGCGCGGCCAGGTCGAGTCGCTCAACGCGGCGGTGGCTGGCTCGATTGCGTTATATTTAGCCTGGCAGGGGCGGCAATTTTCGTAGCCCTGTCCCCTTTTTCTCACGCAAGACGAATCATCGGGTGAAATTCTGGCGCGAGGAGCCTTAATGGAACCCTTCCCTTTACAGCAGACCGCCCACGTGCCGCTCGAAACCGAGCTTTCCCCATCATTCACCCAATTCTACCGCCAGCATCTCGACCGCGTGTATCGCTATCTGCTGGCGCGCACGGGCAACATCCCCACGGCTGAAGACCTGACTGCCGAAACCTTCCACGCCGCTTTTCAAAAATTCGAGCACTACAACCCGCAACGCAGCGCCCCCACCACCTGGCTGATCGGCATTGCCCGCCATAAATTGGCCGATCATTGGCGGCGCGCCCGCCCTCACATTCCGCTCGAAACCGCAGAGACCCTCCCCGCCCGCCAGCCATCCACCGAGGAACGCGCCGCCCGTCGCCTGCAAATGGCCCAGGTGAGCGCCGCCTTGCAAGAAATTTCGCCAGAACGGGCAGAAGCCCTGGCGCTGCATTTTTTTGGCGGCTTGAGCGTGGACGAAACGGCGCAGGCCATGGGCAAGCACAGCGAAGCCGTGAAAAAGCTGCTGCAACGCGGCCTGGCAGACTTGCGCCAACGGTTGATCACCCCGGAGGTGCTGGAATGACCCACCCACAACCCTATTCTCCTGACGAAGCCGAAAACACCCTGGCCGAGGGTCTGCACAACCTGGCTGAAAGCATCCACCCAGCGGCGGCATTCGCCATCCGCCTCGAGAGCGAACTGGCCCGTCATTCTGCCCTGCCGCCTCGCCGCTCGTGGCAGCCGTTCCTGCGTGCCGCCTGGCAGACCGCGGCTGTTGCCATTGCCCTGGTGGCCTTGCTTGCTCTGCTCAATGGGGCCATGCGTTTTCGCGCTGCCGCTCCCGCCACCGGTGAAACCGCCGCGCCGTCTGCCACGGCCAGCCCGCCACCTTCCGCCCCCCCCGTCGCAACCGCAGCACCCACCGCCACGCTTTTGCCAGGCGCGACGCCCACGCCAGAAGTCCAACCTGGCCCGCTGCCAATCGTGACCAAAGAAGATGACTGGATCACCTATCGCAATGATCCCGCCGGTTATCAATTCCGCCTGCCCATCGAGGCCACGCTTACCCTCGAAGATTTACGCCAGATTGCGCCCGACGCTCACCCCGAAGCGCTGCCTGAGGGCGTAGACCTGGCGCAATATCTGGAGCAATTGGCGCAAACCTACGGCAACCACCTGTGTGTGGATATCGCCTACCGCAGCGGCGTGATCCGCATTGCTGCCCGGCGCGACCCCGGCGTGGACTGGGTCTGCATTGGCCTGAGCAACAGCAGCGACCTGCCCGCCAACGTCAAAAGCGAGGACATCCTGGCCGCGGGGCAGCGCTTCGAGGCCACAGGTTGGGAAGCCACCGACGCGACCGGTGCGCTATACGAACAAATGACGCTGGATATTTCGCCGGAACTGCGCATCTTTTATGGTTCATCCACCAACGATGCCGCCGCCTATCAAGATTATCTAACCCATGTACGCCCGGTTATCGTGCAAATCGTCAGTTCGATCAGACCAGTGCCTACCGTACAAGTATCGAACTACTACCGCAGCGGCGAGTCGGTTGGCGTGCGTTTGTGTTACGAAATGCTGCCCTGGAGCGACCAATGGCTGCCTGACCGGATTCGTCTGTGGCTCGACGGACGAGACGAGCGGAACGATCTCTCTTATGAGGCCGGGCTGGTCAACATGCTCGCACCGGCAAACGGGCAACGCGGCTATCGCTGCGACGCGGTCAGTTTCACCATCCCTGAAACGGTCAACCTGGATGGGGCGCGGCTGGAGGTCTTATCGTTCCACGCCGATCCCAACGAAGGGGAATACTGCCAGTGGCTGACGGAAAAGGTGCAGCCGCTGCTCGATGGGCAAAACAGCGGCATTCAAATCCAATGCAGCACCGAACCACACACGTTGAACGCAGAAATCACGGCCAAACCGCAAGAGATGAGCGACGACGAGGCCCAACGCATTGTCAGCGAGGCTTACCAGGCCTCCATCACCGTCAGCGGCCCGTGGGAATTTACCCTGCCCGGCGTTTCCGCCCTCACGCCCACCCCCAACGAAACACCGGTTGCCAACGGCCCTGCCAACGCCGACGCCACCCCCGTTCCCGATTGGAATGCGTACGAAGCCGCCCTGTCGGGTCATCATTGGGAAGGCTATGGCACACGGCTGTGCGAATGGGATGTATGGGGCCGCGGCGACCAGACGGAATACATTTGGGCCTACTGCCTGCCGGTCAATAACAATGAAACAGACGCCGCCAGCTTCCCGGCGGTGGTGACGCTCGATCTCAATGGCCGCGTGGTGGGGATCGACTCGCCCATCCCAGGAGCCGACTACGCCAGCGAACTGGCGCGCCTGTTCCCCGGCAAGGCGCAAGACACCCTCGCCGCCTACCATTTCGACGAGGAAGCTGCCAGGCAGCATATTTTGGCCCGCCTGCAAGACCCATCCTTGCCGCCGCTGATCGCTATGCAAAACTCACCCCAACTGCAAACACCTGGCGTCGGTGTGGTTGCAGCCAGCGAAGAGTGGGTCAACGTGCGCGCCGGCCCTGCCGTAGAATATGATGTCATTGGCGTGATCGCTGGCGGGACACAGGTGATGGCGCTCGGACAATCGCCCGATGGCTCGTGGGTGCAAATCGAATATGCTCCGGCTGCCGACAGCCTGGCGTGGCTTTGGGGCGCTTACATCACCACCAGCGGCGGGCTGCCAGTGGTGGTCTCGCCGCCTACCCCCACACCGATCAGCGCCCCACCCTTGCCACCTCAAACGCTGGCGGGGTTGATCGTGGGCGATACAGGTTTTTGGCGGGTCGGGAGCGATGGCGTTGCCGTCCACATCACCGATCAAACGCTCGTAGCGGTCTCACCCGATGGTCGTTGGGGGTTCAACGTGGTTGGCAATGCCGATGGCGGCCCTGCTGACATCTGGATCACTGATCTGGCCGCCGATCACCTACTGCGCCTGACCATGACCGATCAACGCGCCGAAGACTCACCCGTCGGCTGGCTGGCACACCCCGAATGGGTGTTGTTCAATTCGTACCCAGCAGACGCCGAACAACCCATGTTAGCGGGCCGCCTTACGGCCATTCGCACCGATGGCACGGGATATGCCGTTTTGGATGGCGAGCATTCTTCTTGTTACCCGCCTGCCCCATCACCCAATGGGCAGCAGATCGCTTTCGGCTGCGACGCCTCGCTGTGGCTGTACGATTGGAAGGCCGGACGCGCTGCAACGCTGAACCCGACGGAATACGGCTTCGAGAATGTCGAAGGCCAATGGTTCATCCACCCGGCCTGGTCACCCGATGGAGCGAAAGTCTCGTGGAGTTGGGTCAGCGGTTGGGAAAGCGGTGGCGTGGAACAGGCGGGGATTATCGTTTTCGATCTGGCCGCTAAAACCCATCAGTTGCTACACCTGCATACGCCCATGACCCCCATTCCGCCAGGCAAACTGGTGTGGAGCGCTGATGGCCGCCAGGTGGCCTTCAGCGCATTCGCAACCGATGTGATGCGGGAAGCAGTGTGGTTGAGTAACACCGATTGGGGTAGCGAGATTCGTATCAGCAATGCCGAATTTACCCCGGCAACCTTCAGTGCCGATGGCAAATGGCTGGTACTCCAGGCCACCAACATTGGGATTTATCGCGCGATGCCTGGCATCTGGCTGGCCGACACCGCCAATGGGCAACTATACCAGGTGAGTATGCCGCTGGTCGTCAACGGGTCGGAGGTGCAGGTCACCTATCCATCCTGGCTGAGTTGGCCGTCGCCTTAATTTCGGAGCTATTTTGTCAGATAAAATCCTTGACAGGCTGAAATGCGCATGATATAAACCAGCAACATTAACAACCAATTCGGATATTTTTACTCTTATCCAGAGAGGCGGAGGGACCGGCCCGATGATGCCTCGACAACCTGCTGAACAGCAAAACTGTTCAAGCAAGGTGCCAAATCCGGCAGCGTAGTGATAGCCACTGGCTATCAAATCTGGAAGATGAGAGGAGATGGTCAGGCTGTATGTCAACCTCTTCTTTCAGATGATAAGAAGAGGTTTTTTGTTTAATCCATATTCCAAAGGAGATTTTTCCCATGTCCACTCGAAAACTTGGTTTCACCACCCGCCAACTGCATTCGGGCTATTCGCCCGACCCCACCACGGGGTCACGCGCCGTGCCGCTGTACCAGACCACCTCGTACCAGTTCAAAAGCACCGAACACGCCGCCAACCTGTTCGCCCTCAAAGAACTGGGCAATATCTACACCCGCCTGATGAACCCCACCACCGACGTGCTGGAGCAGCGCATCGCCGATCTGGAAGGCGGCGTGGCAGCCCTGGCCGCCAGCAGCGGACACGCCGCCCAGGCGCAGGCGATTTTCACGCTCTGCAACGCCGGCGATCATATCGTTTCATCCAGCCGTTTGTATGGCGGCACATACAATCAGTTCAAGTACACGCTGACCAAACTCGGCATTGAGACTACCTTTGTAGACCCCAGCGACCCCAAAAACTTCGAGGCCGCCATCCGCCCCAACACCAAAATCATCTACGGCGAAACACTCGGCAACCCCGATATTTCGGTCTTCCCGTTCGAGGAAGTGGCCGAAATTGCCCAACGGCACAAGATCGTGCTGTTCATTGACAACACCTTCGCCACGCCCTATCTGTTCCGCCCGTTCGAGTGGGGCGCTAATGTGATCACGCACAGCACCACCAAGTTCATCGGCGGGCATGGCACGTCTATCGGCGGCATCATCGTAGATGGCGGCAACTTCGACTGGCGCAGCGGACGCTACCCCAACTTCACCGAGCCAGACGCCAGCTATCACGGCCTGGTCTATGCCGACCTGGTTGGTGTGGGCCTGCCTCCGTTTGCGATCAAGGCCCGTGTACACGTGTTGCGCGATGTGGGCGCCTGCCAAAGCCCGTTCAATAGCTGGCAGACCATCCAGGGCGTCGAAACGCTCAGCCTGCGCATGGATCGCCACGTGCAGAACGCCCAGGCCGTGGCCGAATACCTCGAAAAGCACCCCAAGGTCAGTTGGGTGAAGTATCCCGGCCTGAAAAGCCACCCCGATTACGCACGCGCCAAACGTTACCTGCCCAAAGGCCCCGGCGCTATCCTCGGCTTCGGCGTTAAGGGCGGGCTGGAAGCGGGCAAGAAGTTCATCGAAGGCCTGCAATTGTTCAGCCACCTGGCCAACGTCGGCGACGCCCGCTCGCTCGCCATCCACCCGGCCTCCACCACCCACAGCCAGCTCAGCGAAGCCGACCAGGTCAGCGCTGGCGTCTCGCCCGATTTCATCCGCCTGAGCATCGGGTTGGAAGATGTGGAAGATATTTTGTGGGATTTGGATCAGGCGTTGGCGTAATTCGGTAAGCGTTATTCGTAATTCGTAGAAAACGATCGGGTTTCACGAATTACGAATAACGAATTACGCTTATCAATCTCTCTTTTGAAAGGATTCATCTCCTATGCCCGTCAACATCCCCCGCACCCTGCCTGCCCGCGCTATCCTCGAGAGCGAAAATGTCTTCGTGATGACGGAAGAACGCGCCCAGCACCAGGATATTCGCCCGCTGCGCATCGCCATCCTCAACCTGATGCCGACGAAGATCGCCACCGAGACGCAACTGCTGCGTTTACTGGGTAACTCGCCGCTCCAGGTAGAAATCACCCTGCTGCACACGGCCACGTATAAATCGAAAAATGTGGATGAAGAACACCTGCTCAACCACTACGAAACCTTCGATGCCGTGCGCCATGAGAAATTCGATGGCTTCATCATCACCGGCGCGCCCGTAGAGACAATGCCCTTCGAAGAGGTAGATTACTGGCCCGAGCTATGCCAAATGATGGATTGGGCCGAAACGAACGTGTTTTCCACGTTTTACATCTGCTGGGGAGCGCAGGCCGGGCTGTATCACCGCTACGGCGTGCCGAAGTACCCGCTGCCCAAGAAGATGTTCGGCGTCTTCGAGCATAACGTTCTCGTCCCCAACGAGCGCCTGCTGCGCGGTTTCGACGACCGCTTCTATGCGCCGCACTCGCGCCACACCGAAATCCGCCGCGCCGATATCGAGAAAGTGCCTGAAATCCAGCTTCTTTCAGAATCGGACGAAGCGGGCGTTTACATGGTTGGCACGCACGATGGCCGCCACATCTTCATCACCGGCCACTCGGAATATGACCCCCTGACGCTCAAAGGCGAGTACGACCGCGACGTGAACCGCGGCCTGCCCATCCACGTGCCGCGCAATTACTATCCTGACGATAAGCCGACCAACCCGCCGCTGGTGCGCTGGCGCAGCCACGCCAACCTGCTCTTCTCGAACTGGCTGAACTATTACGTGTACCAACTCACGCCGTTTGATGTGTCCCGCATCCCAGAACCGTATCAAAACGGCGATGCGTAGGCTACAGGTTAGGAGTTGCCGTGTCACGCTTTTTCGCTTTGCTGATCCTGTTTTTCCTTTCGTGGCAGGTGAACGTTGGCCGCGCCAGCGCAACCGAACAAACCGCCCCCCCACAAGCCGGCGCAATCTTATGCCTGCCTGGCCTGACCCTGCCCGCGGCGACCGACTGCCTGGTCGAAGGCGCGGCGGCCTATCAACAGCAGATGGCCAACCTCGGCCTGACCCTGCCGCCGCGCCCATTGCCGGCCCAGCGCCCCGATGCAGCGCTGGCGATCATCAATTTCTATTACGCACGTTTGAAAGATGACGTAGATACCCCGGTGTATGCCAGCCTGGAAGATGCCATGGCTGGCCTCACCCCCTCGTACACCATTGCACGCGGCCCACTGCGGTTCATTTCCTACATGGATACCTTCACACCCGAGGGCAGCGACAAACCGCGTTACTTCCAACTGCGCAGCGGCGGGTGGATTACAGCCGATTCGGTGTCCTCGCGGGTCGGTGCAGCGCCGGGCTTCCAGGGGTTGACGTTCCGCCAGACACCCGCCAACGCCTTCGGTTGGATCGTGCCGCTCAACCCCACGGCGGCATCGCAGCGCACGCCCGGCTTTCAGGCCGTCACCCCCACCGGCAATGCGTATGTGGAATACCAGGTCGTTCAGGTCTACGACGTGCAAACGGTGGATAGCGTGGAGTGGGTGATGATTGGGCCAGACGAATGGCTGGAAGGCCGCCTGGTGGGCGTGGTGACGCCGCGCCGCTCGCCGCCTGAAGGCGTCATCACCGCCCGCTGGATCGAAATCAACCTGGCCGAACAAACCCTGGCCGCCTACGAAAACGGTCAGATGGTCTTTGCCAGCATGGTTGCCACTGGCCTCGACCCCTTCTGGACGCGTCCCGGCCTGTTTCAGATTTATGACAAGCTGGACGAAACCGTGATGCGCGGCACTTTCGAAGCCGATCAATCGGACTTTTACTATCTCGAAGATGTGCCGTGGACGATGTATTTCGACGATGCCCGCGCCCTGCACACGGCCTACTGGCGGGCGCGCTTTGGCTTTGAGCAATCGCACGGCTGCGTCAACCTCTCGCCGGGCGATGCGCACTGGTTATACGATTGGGCGCAATTGGGGGATGCCGTCTATGTGTGGGACCCCTCTGGCAAAACGCCGACCGACCCGGCGCTGTATGGCAGCGGAGCGCCATAGCCTAGCAAAAACGTGTCACCTCATCCAGCGGGCGGCGCGGGCGCGGCGGTGGCTGGTGGGCCGGGTAGCCGAGCAAGATCAACGCCAGCGGCTCCCAGCTTTCGGGCAGGCTGAACGCCTCGCGCACGCTTTCGGGGGCAAAGAGCGGGGCGCACAGCCAGCACGCGCCCAGCCCTTCAGCGTGGGCGGCCAGCAGCAGGGTGCCGCCGGCCAGGGTGGCATCTTGCACCAGCATCAGGTTATCGGCGGCGGTGCGGCTGGGGTCGGGGTAAAAATCACCGGCAGAAAAATCAGTACACAACACAATCGCGGCCGGGGCAGTAGTAATCCTGCTGATGGAACGCGCCACGCGAGCATTGATCTCCTCGGGGGGCAGTCCATCAGCCTTCAAGTCACTACGGAATGCTTCGGCAAGGGCTTCAGCCAATGTCGTTTTGGCCGCAAGCGTGGTCAGCACGGCGAAGCGCCAGGGTTGGCGATTGTGCGCCGAGGGGGCATAGGTGGCCGTCTCCAGGAGGCGTTCCAACACCTGCACGGGGATGGGGTCAGGACGAAAGCGGCGAATGGAACGACGGGTGAGGAGGAGGGGAGCGAGGGAGCCGGGGGGCATGGAGGCAAGAAGGTTAGGGTGTTAGGAAAGGCGGTCAGAGAGCCAGATGTGAATCTGCTCCGCGGTTTTCCGGGCGTTATGGGCGTGCATCAGGTTGTGACCGGCCCCGGGAATGGCGATGAAATCTGCGCCGAAGTGGGCGGCTGAACGGCGCAGCCCCGCCAGGCTGACGACGGCATCGGCTTCACCGGCCAGCAGCAGGGTGGGGGTTTTCAGGTTGGCGGGGGGAGTCCAGTGCGGCGGGCGGTGTTCAAACAAGATCAACGCTGACTCTGAGTCTAAATGGGCGTGCAATTCAGCGGGCGAAACGCTGCTTCCTGGCGAAAGCAAGGCGCCGGCAGCCCGTTCGGGGGTTCTGACCAGCGGCCTGGCGTGCATGGACAGAAAGGTTTCCAGCACAGCCAACGGTTGCAGTTTGACGAATAATGGCAGGCTGTCGCGCAGCACATCGAAGGCATTCCACGGGGCCACCATCACGGCCGCGGGCAGATCATCCCCCACATATTTGAGATACCACTGCGTCAGCGCGCCGCCCATGCTGTGACCCATCAGCACCGGTTTACGCGGCATCTGATCCACGGCGGCCTTGAGAAAGCTCAAGTAGTATTCCAGCGTGCAGAGCATCAGCGGACGCTGCTCCGGCGAGCTGCTATGTCCGGGCAAACTGATGGCGGTGCTTTCCCAACCCCATTCGGCGAGAAGCGCCTGCCAGGGCTGCCAGCACCAGGCCCCATGCCACATGCCATGCTGCATCAAGATCGGCGTCTCGAAGCGGCGCTGAACGGGGGTGTAGGTGATGCGCTCAATGCCATCGCCGACAGTGTGTGCAACGGTATAGGCTGTTTCCTGGCGCGTCTCGGCGAACTGCTGGCCGCGCGGCGGGTGAAGCAGGCGGCTCAACTGGTCGCCCTGCAAAATGGCCTGGCCGATTTTCAGGCTGGCCCACGCCGCGCCGATGACAGCGCCGATCCCCAGCCAGCCAAGCGATGAATTGATTTTGGACATGCTTAATCTCCTGTGTGGCTGACACCCCTGAAGCGGTATCAGGCAGTTTTCGCTGGGTCGCCAGGACGCGGTATGAGCGTGGCGCGCATCGTTCGGCTGTTGTGAAAATCTAAGATGATCTGCCGCTCTTCAGGCGTGCAACCCAAGAGCAGTTTGATCTCGGCGTCGCGCTTGTGCAGGTCTACGGTGAGGGCGAGGGCGGTAAGGGTGCGTTCGGGCAAGCTGCCCACCCACACATCCAGCCCGCCGCCATCTACGGTAGTGGAGCCTTCCAGGTAGCCGTAGTCGAGCGGGTAGATGATTTCGGGATAGCGTGGGTGCGCCGAGCCTTGGGGGCGGTCAATGACCAGCGGGCAGGCGGCCAGCAAGCGGTCGAGGTACTGCCAAAATTCAGCTTGCATGGCGGCCCGTGAGATCGAAGCGCACGATTTCAGGCGTGTGCGTGCCAGCCACCGGGCGCAGCAATACCAGGTTATTGATCGGGATTTCCCAATTGAGCGGTTCGAGGGCCAGCAATTCGAGGGCGCAATGCAGTTCCGCCGGGCGAACGTTATCGGCAGCCAGCGTGATGTGCGGCGTCCAGTTTTGCAGATTGTAGTAGGGGCTGGGGCGGATGGCGCAGCAGGCCGAGCGCTGCCAGATTTGTTCGTGCAGACGCATCAGCAAGGCATCTTTGACGATATGGATGTACAGCACCGGGTTGCGACCGGTGAAAATGCCCAGGCCCGAGGTGCGCACGCTGAACGGCGGCGTAGCCCAGGCCAGCGAACGGACGACCGGCTCCAGCTTTTCGACATCATAACGTTCGACCACCTGCCAGGTGAAGTGCGGCGGCAGTTCGGTACGCACATCGAGCAATTGGCAGCGTTCGGCCAACGCCTGCCAGATATTTTCCACCCAGCGGGTGTGCGTTTCATCCAATAGCGAAGCCAGGCCATTGATGGCGAACGAGTTCGCGGCGAACGAGTTCGCAGGGTTCATCGAAACATATCCTGCTCTTTCGGGCGCAAAAGCTCAGCCAACGAGCCTTCACGCATGGGGTAAGGAAAGCCACGCACATGCACAACCGGCGTCCCCTCAGCGGCCTGCCCCATCACCAGCGAGGCGGCGGCGGCCAACTCATCTGCCGCGCCGATCTGCGTGATGCGCAGTTGGCGGCCAAACAAATCGGGCCGCCCGCGCATATCCACCACGCCGGGCAACCCCGCCAGCCCAATAGCCGTGCCGGTGATGCCATTGCGCCAGGCGCGGCCATGTGAATCGATGATCAGCACGCCAATTTGCGCTTTCACAGCCGTCTGTATCTTTTGGCGCAACTGGGCAGCGGATTCATCGGGGTTTTTCGGCAGCAGCAACACCCAATCCTCATCGTGCTGGCCTTGCACGGCATTGCCGTCGCCGCCGCGCACATTGGAATGATCAATCCCGGCGCTGGCGCAGACAAAGCCTAGCCTGTGTTCGACGATGATCGTGCCAGGGCGCACGCGCAGTACGGCATTACTTTCATTCAAAATGACCTGCACCAGGCGCGGGTCTTTTTCAGCCTGCCCGGCCAGTTCGATGGCCTGTGGCGTGGGATGGATAGTGTTCAAATTAACCAGCCGCCCCTCGGCCTTGCTGACGATCTTTTGCGCCAATACAAGAATATCGCCATCTTGCAGCGGCAGGTCGGCCAGGCGCAGTGAACGCAGGATGATCGTGGCGAGATCATCCTTGTGGCGGATCAGCGGGATAGCAGGAAGGGGGGTGAGAACCAGGGCCATGACAACTTACGCGTGCGAAAGGCCACTGATACGAATCCCCGCCGACGTGCCGCTATGTTGCTTGTTGATGTGGATCAGCAGGCTGGTCAGCCCCTCGACGACGACAGCGTTTTCGAGCGGCCCGGCGTCCCAGCCGGTCATCCCGGCGGCGCTGACCAGTTCGAGCGTGCGCTGACGGGCGGCCTTGCTCGTGCCAACCACCAGCACATCGCAGCCAATCGGTTTGTCTGAAAGCAGGTGTTCGTGGGCGATATTCTGGAAGGCATCGGTCACTTCCACGCCTGTGCCCAAAATCTCACGCGCTTCCTGGGCGGCGGAACCGGCGGACGGCATTTGCACGGTGGTCACTTTGGGCGGGGCAAGCGGCGCGGTCACATCAATGAGCAGCTTGCCCTGGGCCGCCTCGCGGATGCTTTCGAGCGTGTCGCGGTGGGCGGCGTAGGGGACGGTGAGGACGAGGACATCGGCGCGTTGGGCAGCGGTCAAGTTATCCGTGCCGCTGATGTCCGCCGAGGATGTGAGCAAGGCCGAGGTATCGGGCGTGGCCGAGAGCAGCGTCTCCAGTTCGGCGGCGGTGGCGCGTGCCTTTTCGGGCGTGCGTGAACCGATCAGGACGCGGTAGCCAGCCTTCGCCCAGCGGTAAGCCAATCCTTTGCCTTCTTTGCCGGTGCCGCCGATGATGGCTATGGTGGGGGTGTTTGGGGACATAATCTCTCCATTGATGGGTTGAGAAGTGGGTGATCAGGAATCAGGTAATTGGGCGATTGAGTCGGGATAACCCATTGACCTGATCCCTAATCCCTGATCGCTAAACTGCCATCCGCTGCCATACCTTCTGCGAAAGCTGGCGTGCGGTAGCAGCGATTTCGGCTTCATCGAGGGTGAGCAGGCGGCGGTCGCTCATCAGCACTTGGCCCGCCACGATGGTCGTTGTCACCATGCTTTCGTGGAAGCCGAACAAAATATGCCAGGGCAGGTTGGCGGGGGTGAGTTCTGTAAACGGATGATACTCGACAAAGATGAGATCGGCAACCGCTCCCGGCTGAATTACACCGACCGGGGCGTAGGGGAAGTAAGCGCTGGCCAGGGCGGCGTTGTTGTAGATGGCCATCTCGACCACGGTATTGCCGCTCATGCGACGCGGGTCGGCGTGGGCGATCTTGTGCAGCAGGTAGGCCGTTTTCCACTCTTCCCACATGGCGTTGGAGAAGCCGTCATTGCCGAGGCAAACCGGTATGCCCGCTTCGAGCATTTCTTCGACACGAGCCACACCCACGGCATTGTTCATGTTCGAGCGCGGCTGGTGCGTGACCCAGGTGCCGCTGGCCGCCAGTTGGCGTATTTCATACTCGTCTACGTGGACGGCGTGAGCGGCGATGGTTTTGGGGCCGAGAATGCCATGCGTGTTGAGCCAATCCGTGGGCCAGGTACGCTCCGCTTCCAACACTGCGCCGGTGTCATCTTGCGATTCGCACAGGTGCAGGTGAAAACCTGTGTCCTCAGGCGCAGCCTCGCGGCAGGCCTCCAGGGTGGCAGTTGAAACCGTCAGGGGGGCGTGTAAACCAAAGGCGGCGGCGATGGTGGATGGGCAATTTTCGATTTTCGATTTTCGATTGTTCACTTCGATAAACCGTACATTTTCCGCAATGCCCTGCTTTGCCCCCTCCGGCCCGTGGCGGGCGGTCACTTCGTAGCACAACACGGCCCGCACACCTGCCTGCTGCACGGCCTCGGCGATGACATCCAGCGAGCCTTCGATAGCGTTGGGCGAGGCGTGATGGTCGAAAAGGGTGGTGGTACCGTGTTTGATGGCATCCGCCAGGCAGACCAGGGCGGAGGCGCGCACATCTTCGAGCGTGAGCGCCTGATCCAACGGCCACCATAACCTTTCTAAGATTTCAGTGAAAGCGGCGGGCGCTTCGCCGGGGATGCTCAGGCCGCGGGCAAACGCACCGTAAAAATGCGTGTGGGCGCAGATGTTTCCGGGCAGCACAGTTTGGCCGCGGGCATCGAGTGTTTCTTCGCCGGGGTGCGCTGCCTGCAACGCCGGACTGGGGCCAATTTCGACGATCAGGCCAGCGTCAATTCGCAGCGCGTGATCGGCGAGGATGCGGTTGGGGCGCTCCCAGGTGATCAGGTTGGCGTGGGTGATGAGCATGGTTGCCTCCGGTTGTGTGAGTTGGTATACTATTTTTGCAAGCAAGGATCGTAAGTCCTGGGAATGCTGGGCCTCCGGAGGAGGCACCCACTCCGGCACGTGCGTAACCAATCGTCACCTCTTACCGGTGGTTATCGGCGCCCAGGGGGGTCTTGCTTGTTTTCTTTAAACGGGTGGGATTACCATAATTCGTCAGGGGAAGCTCTGAATAATTTGTATTTGCTCATCCACCTCGATACTCCCCGGCACATATCCGCGCACCCAAGTGATCGCCGCCTCGGCGTTCATGCCCAGCACCCGCCGCGCCAGGCAAGCCAGGAACATGCCTGTTCTCCCATATCCGGCGTAACAGTGGACGGCAATGTGTTTACCCGCCTGCGCCTGTTGGATGACGGCCCGAATTGCTTCATCCAGCGAGGTCAAATCAGGCACGCTGAAATCGGGAATGGGCAGGTGCAGCACTTCCAGACCGTTCTCGGCATAGAAGGTGGGCAGGTCGCGCCCGGCGCGTTCGAGGCATTCCTGACGTTCGGCCAGCACCACCACGGTCGAGATGCCAAGCGCCAGCATGCGCGGGAAAATCTCGCCCTGGGGGTCTTTAGCCGAGAAAGGCATGCGCCCGCGGTAGATGCGTCCGGGCAGGCCGAAAGGCAGTTCAATCAAAGATGGCAGGGACATGGGGGTTCGCGAACGCGGCGAAGGCGTCGGCGATGTGGCGCGGGCGGGTGCGCTCGCCCGAAAGCGCAGCGGGGATTTCATCTTCGGCGAAGAAGGCTACTTCAGATGTTTCGTTGCTGGGGGTGGGTGCGCCATCTATTAATTCGCACAGAAAGACCAGTTTGAAGGCGTGGTTGAATTGCAGCGGGCCAATGCGGTTGGCATCGTAAACGCCGATCAGCTTGCTGGCTTTGACGCGAAAACCGGCTTCTTCCCAGGTTTCGCGTTCGGCGGCTTCGGAGGGAACGTCGCCCACATCAGCCCAGCCGCCGGGCAAAGTCCAGCGGCCATCGCTGCGTTCGCGTACCATGAGCAGTTTGGGCCGTTGGTTGAGCTTGTCGAAACCAATAGGCTCATCGGTTTCGACAGGCTCAACCGGCGTGGTGATAAAGACAGCGGCGCGCACATCCACTTTGGGGGTGGCGTAGCCGGCCTCGGCCAGGAAGGCGTCGCGCAGCGGTTCAAAGGCGAGTTGGGTGTGTTCGCTGACGATCTCGGCGGCCAGCTCGGCCAGGCGGCGGTAGCGCTGGCGGTGGTAATCATCGGGGGCGTAGTGCAGGCCGGTTTGGGCGAGGGCCTGAATTTCGCGCGCCCAGGTGAGCCAGTGGGGAGGGGTGATGGAATGATGCATCGTTTTATTCAAGAAGCAGGAGTTGTTCGCCGAGGGTGCGTAACTCGGTCAGGTATTCATCGCAAGGCGGTGGGGTTATCCAGCGTACCAGTTGCCAATCTTCGGGGGTGGCTGTACAAAGGGCGCGGGCCAGATCAGCAGGGAAGATGCCAATGGCTTTACCCTGAGCGCCCTCGATGGCATTGACCAAAGGCAATTTGAGGCGAGTGCATAGCCCCCAAATATCGGCCAAATCTTTTGGGGCGCGACGATCCAACACCGCGGTTACTTTGTTGGCCAGGATATTCTCTGGCGTATCAATTTTGCCGAAGTTGGGGTGAATTTGAATTTCACCGACGCGGGCGGGTACATCGTTGACCATCTCAACCTTGAGCGTCACATCACCATCTGTGACCAACAAGCGAGCGAAGCGTGTGTCGCGGAGCAAAACCTGCACTTGCCAGTGGCCTTCCATCTGAAGGGCGTGCATAAAGCGATCTGTCCACAATGGGAATCGTTCGTCATCGTTGACGAAAAAATCCAGGTCATCGGAAAAGCGGTGTTGAAGATATACCCTGGACGTTACCGTGCCGCCAGTCAGGTAAAATCCTGTTTCGACGTTTTTCAAACGGGCCAGCACCCGATCTTGCAGAGGGTAGAGTCGTTCGATGTAAAATGTGGATTTCATAGGCTAAATTTTTTCAGGGTGATGGGTGGGTAGCCATTCGGCCAGAAAATCGAGGCCGCGCCGGCGGCTGGGAGAACGCACTTTTTCACGCCAGCGCGGCCAGCCCTCGATCAGGGCGCGAAAACCAAGCAGGCGCACAATCTCGCGATAAGGGGCGTAATCCAACAGGCGCACGGCAGCCCAATCCCGATCCAGGCTGCCGATGATTTTTTCCCCGTGCAAGATAGCGAGAAATTCAACTTCGTTCAGGTCGTAATCCCATAGGAAAGGCAAATGATTTGGTGATGGCATGGCTGATCTCCAATCTGATTATACAGCAAGCCCCCAATCGTAGGCATTCCGGCGGGAAGTTGACGCCCTGGCCGCGCGGCGATTGCCTGTATAATCGCCGTCATGATACCTTCTCTCCAATCCCTTCACCGTTTCTTGGCCCGCAACTCGCTGTACCCGCTGGTGCTATCCACCCTGTTGGCGTTAGGTTTCTTCGCCTGGCGCGCCGATTACACCAACCGCTGGTGGGAATACCGCTTGCTGGTGTGGAACCTGTTCCTGGCGTGGGTGCCCTATGCCTGCGCGCTGCTGGCGGCGGCGCTGCACCACCGCTGGCAGCGGCTTTGGTGGCTGCTGCCCCTGCCGGGCCTGCTGTGGCTGCTGTTCTTCCCCAACGCCCCCTACATCGTCACCGATTTTTACCACCTTGAATGGCGCCGCCCGATGCCCTTATGGTATGACATTGGCCTGATCGCCATGTTCGCCTTTACAGGCATCTTTTTGGGCATCGCCTCGCTGCGCATCATGCAGCGCCTGGTGCAAACCTACCTGGGGCGATTGATCAGTTGGGCCTTTACGCTGGTTTCGATTGGTCTGTGCGGCCTGGGCATTTACCTGGGGCGTTTCGGGCGCTACAACAGTTGGGATATGTTCGTTCATCCTCAGGAAGTGCTGCGCGATATTGCCCTCAAAGTGATCAACCCGCTCGATGACCTCGGCTTTGTCGGCTTTACCTTGATGTTTACCGCCATCTTTCTGGTGTTTTACCTGATGTTCATCTCAAACAACCCGTTGGAAGAAGAAAACGCGGCAAGGTAAGCATCGTCGAAATCTGACCAAAACAGGTATAATTTAGCCGCCTGACGGCCAGAAAATTTACGCAAGGAAGAAATCATGTCTATTTTGCCAGCCATCCAATACGCCCACGAAAACCGCCCCCGCTTTTTCGATGAACTGAAAGCCTTTTGCCGCCTCCCTTCTATCTCCACCGACCCCGAAGCCAAACCCGCCATGCAGCAAACCGCTGAGTGGGTAGCCGATCAACTGCGCACCATCGGCATGGACAATGTCCAGGTCATGCCTACCGGCGGCCATCCCATCGTGTATGGCGATTCGCTCCATGCCCCCGGCAAACCCACCATCCTCATTTACGGCCACTACGACGTGCAGCCGCCCGACCCCCTCGAACTGTGGGAAAGCGCCCCCTTCGAGCCGACGCAGCGCGGCGAACATCTCTTCGCCCGCGGCGTGACCGACATGAAGGGTCAGGTATTGGCATCGATCAAAGCCATCGAATCGATCACCCAAACCGGCACGCTGCCCGTCAACGTCAAATTCTTGATCGAAGGCGAGGAAGAGATCGGCTCACCCTCGCTCGACGGCTTTATGGAAACACACAAAGACCTGCTGGCCTGCGACGCCGCCCTCAACCCCGATTCAGGCATGATCGCCCCCGATTTTCCCTGCATCACCTATGCCCTGCGCGGCCTGGCCTATTTTGAAATCCGCGTACAAGGCCCGGCGCGTGACCTGCATTCGGGCGTCTTCGGCGGCGCGGTGCTCAACCCGGCCAACGCCTTAGCCAAATTGATCGCCGGCATGCATGACGAAAACGGACGCATCACCCTGCCCGGCTTCTACGACAAAGTGCGCCCCCTCTCCGATGAAGAACGCGCCGAACTGGCCCGCCTGCCCTTTGGCGATGACATGCTCCTGGCCGCCACCGGCGTCCCGGCGCTATTTGGCGAAGCAGGCTACACCAACATCGAACGCATCGGCGCCCGCCCCACGCTCGATGTCAACGGCCTGCTTTCCGGCTTCACAGGCGCCGGCTCGAAGACCGTGCTGCCCGCCAAAGCCATGGCCAAAATCTCCATGCGCCTCGTCCCCGATCAAGACCCCGACGAAGTTCACCAGCAACTGCTGGCCTATTTGCAGGCCAACGCCCCGGCCAATATCCAATGGGAAGTGATCAAGATGGCTGGCGGCCCCGCCTCCATCTCTGACCGTCACTCGCCCGTCGTACAGGCGATGGCCGCCGCCATGCAAAGCGTGTGGGGCAAGCCGCCCGTCTTCAAGCGCGAGGGCGGCAGTGTGCCGGTAGTGCTATCCTTCCAGAAAATCCTCGGCGTCGAATCGGTCAGTACCGGCTTCGCCATGCCCAACGACAACATGCACTCCCCCAACGAAATGCTGCACCTGCCCACGTTGTGGAGGGGCGTGGATGCCTTTATTCACTTTTTTAATAATTTGTGAGATGTGTAGTTCGATATTCGATATTCGATATTCGATGTTCGTTATTCGTAATTCGAACAACGAACATCGAACTATCGAATAACGAATTATCGAATAACGAATATCAAATAACTCCCCCTCCCCATGCCCACCCCCCGCAACCACCCCACCGAACGCGGTCAGGCCGGCAAGGAAGGCGGGTTGATGCGCGGCGCGCCGACCAGCGCCAGTGCCATGCGCGCCCCCAGCGGCGAAATCGTCCTGCACAGCGAACCACTCGGCAGCCTCTACCAATCCCAGATCAAGAAAATCCCCCTCGTGCGCGGGCTGGTGATGTTGTGGGATGCCCTCGGCCTGGGGATGCGCGCCCTGACCATCTCAGCCAACACGCAGACCGGCGAAGAGGAAAAGCTCGAAGGCCCGGCGCTCTATGGCACAGTGGCGTTTTCCCTGCTCCTGGGCATCGGCCTGTTCGTGTTGCTGCCCGCCGGGGCCAGCCAATTGACCACCAACGTGTTGGGCTGGAACCCGTGGCTCGGCAACCTGGCCGAAGGCGTGATCCGCCTGCTGCTCTTTATCGGCTACCTGGCCCTGATCGGCCGCATGCCCGATATTCAGCGTGTCTTCGCCTATCACGGCGCAGAGCATAAAACGATCAACGCCTTCGAAGCCGGCAGCGAACTGATCCCCGAAAAAGTGGCCGCCTTTCCGCTCCAACACACCCGCTGCGGCACATCGTTTTTGCTGACCGTGGTGCTGCTTTCGATCTTCTTTTTCAGCCTGATCGGCCCGCTGCCGGGCATCTGGCACTATGTGGTGCGGATTTTGATGATGCCGGTGCTGGCCATGTTCGCCTACGAGTACATTCGCTGGACGGCCGGTCACCTGCATTGGCGCTGGGTGCGTTGGCTGATCCAACCCAACCTGGCCCTGCAACAAATGACCACCCGCGAACCGTCGCTGGATATGCTCGAAGTTTCGATTGCCGCCTTCAACACCATGCGCGCCCAAGAAAAGGACATGCCCCTATGAGCGAAAACGCCCTCGCCCACCAGAATTTCGACCGGCTGCAGCAAAACCCCTACCCTGGCCGCGGCCTGGTGATCGGTCAGACCACCGACGGCGAATGGCTGATTTTGTATTGGATCATGGGCCGCAGCCAGCAAAGCCGCAACCGCCGTTTCGCGGCTGAGGGAAACACCCTGCGCACCGAGCCGGTGGATGCCAGCCTGGTCAAAGACCCCAGCCTGATCATCTACGAAGCCATGCTCGATCTGCCCGGCGTCTTCATCGCCACCAATGGCGACCAGACCCGCACGATCTACCACGCCCTTCAGGTGGGCGGCACGTTCGAGGGCGCACTCGCCACCCGCCAACGCGAACCCGATGCGCCCAACTTCACCCCTCGCATCAGCGGCCTGCTCGATCTCACCCGCCAGCCCGGCAGCATCGCCCTCAGCATCCTCAAGGCCAACCCGCTCGACCCGGCGCACACCGACCGCTTCACCTACCGCCCCGCCCTGCCCGTCCCTGGCTATGGCTTCGGCCTGACCACCTACTCCGGCGATGGCAATCCCCTGCCCAGCTTCTCCGGCGATCCGCTGCTCCTGCCGCTCGCTGGCAGCGCCGAAAGCGTGCTGGAAACCTACTGGAACGCCCTCAACGCCGAAAACCGCATCTCACTGGCCGCCAAGGCCATCACGTCCGCTGGCAGCGCCCGCCTGTTGGTGAAAAACCGCTTTTAGCGAGTTTCAACCCAACGCAAAAAAAGCGGAGACCGAAGAGAAGGATTTCTCTGCGGTCTCCGCTTTTTCTGTCGTGTTGGGGTTCTTATTCCCACATCTTGAACCAAAACTCCAGTCCCGGCATATTGCTGGCGCGCGCGGCGGCAAAGACAGCATCCTTATTCATGGGCAGACGGCAAAATTCAACCGAGATGGCATCGCCCTGGGAGTGAACGATGGCGTATTCGCACCACGAAGCCATGCGTACGGTTTGGCCCATTTGCCAGGGCCGCAAAATAGGATAACCCACGCTGCCCACACCCACTACCCGGCAATGGCGCACCAAACGCAGCATTTGCGTGTGCGTATGGCCGAAGACGATGGCGTCATACTGCCATTGCCCAGCGAGCATGGCATCCAACTCGTCGTCGGGGGTGGTGGCAAGCATGAACTCCTGGTTGCTGCGCGGCGAGGCGTGGCAGCACAGCAGCATTTTGCCGCCTTCGAGCGGGATCGGCAGCGTCGCATGAAACGTGGATAGGTAGGCCAGATCGGTGGGGGAAAGCTGCGCCGCGCACCAGGCCGTCATCTGATGTCCCCACGCATCCATTTCAGAGACCGGCTGCGGGCGGATAAAATCTTCATCGTGGTTGCCCAAAATACATGGGCAGCCCAACGAGCGCAGCCGCTCCAACACTTGCAGCGGCTGCGGGCCAAGGGCGATGGTATCGCCCAGGCAGATGATTTGATCTACGCCGTGCCGGTTAATTTCGGCCAGCACGGCGGCCAGGGCGATGTCATTTCCGTGAATGTCTGAAATCAGGGCAATTTTCATCTCAAAGCCAGAAGTTCCAATAAACCAGCAGCCATAACCAGGCCAGGGCAGAAAGCGTCAGGAGGGTATAAAAGATGCGCCCGCTGACCGTCCAGTATTTTTTGACCCAGGCCAGCACCACAAAACCGCACATACCCACGCCCGTCAGCGCCATCAGCCAGGGCAGCAGGCCCAGCACATTGACCAGCGGCACAGCTTCAAAAAGGATGCGCGGCGTGCCATAGGCGGGCAGTATATCACCGATGACGGCGGCGAAACCTAACACAAAAGCGAGGAAGAACAGACCGAACAGGGCCGCATCCCAGTGGGCCAGGCGCGCCAGCAGTGGTTGGGGTTCGCTTTTTTGCCGCAGGCCCTTGATGAATCCCAGCGGCCAGCGCCACAGCGCATTGCCAAACAAGACCAGGCTTACGATGAAGATCAGACCGTTGAAGCCCATGCCGCCATACCAGGGCGTTTTGATCAGCACAAACGGCATGGCGGGCAGCAGCATTTGCTGGCCGTTGGCGTCGGTGCGGTAGGCCACCTGGTTGGCGGGTTCGTCGCGTTGTTGCAGCAGGCCGGGTTCGATCTCGGTATATTGGCTGGCTTCACCGGCCATTGAAACGACCAGGTAGCCATCGTCGCTCAAACTGACGCTGATTGGCGTAAACAGCGAGAACACCTTTTCGATGGTGGTGAAATTGCTGCGCGACATGAAATACTCGCCCAGGTAAGGGGCGATGCGCCCGGCGAAATCGGCGGGCGGCGGTGCGGCGGGGTTGTCGGCGACGGGGTAATAGCGGTCGAGGAACGCTTCGATCACCGCCCCGCCCACGCTGGCGCCACCGGTGCTGTTGGTGGAGATGAACAGGCCGACGTTTTGGCCGGGGATCAGGAACAGGCCGGTGTGGAAGAGGATCGTATCGCCGCCGTGCGAGATGATGCGCTGCCCGTTAATCACGTTCTCGAAGAAGCCGTAGGCCATGCCGTCAATGCGCGGGTCGTGGGTGAAGAGTTGGCCGTGCATCTGGACGGCGGTGGGTTCTTGCAGGATGCGCTGGTCTTCATAGCGTCCGTTTTGCAGGTGGGCGATCATGAATTTCGCCATATCGCCTGCCGGGGCGCTCAGCGAGCCCGCCGGATAGGCCTGGACGTACTCGAACTCGCCTTGCAGGTAGCCGCCATTGACGAAGTTATACCCGCCTGACATATCCGCGGCAATGGCATCCGGCAGCGGCTGGCGGAAGCTGCTGTGCGTCATGCCCAACGGCGCAAAGATATTCTGCTCCACATAGGCATCGAACGAGACGCCCGACACGCGCTCGACGATGTAGCCCGCCAGCGCCGTGCCATAGTTGGAATACGCGCCGATTTCACCGGGCGGGAAGACGCGCGCCGGGATGCGGGCTTTGAGATAATCTCCCAGCGGGTGCATGGCCTCGGGTTGCAGCACGAAAAGCCCTTGCGAAACATCCTCGAAGCCGGGGGTGTGGCTCATCAGGTTTTTGAGCGTGATCGGTTTGGAGAACGCAGCGGGGATGGTGAAATTGAGATAGGTGTTGATGTCGGCGTCCAGGTCGAGCTTGCCCTGCTCGACCAGTTGCATTACCGCCGTCCACACGAAGAGCTTGGAGACGGAACCCGGGCGGAAAAGCGTGCGGTTGGGGTCAACGGGCGTGCGCGCCGCCAGGTCGGCGTAGCCATAGCCCTTCGCCAGCAGCAGCGTGCCATCTTTGACAACGGCTACCACCGCCCCCGGCACATGATTGTCGCTCATCAGCGCGCCGATCAGCCCATCGAGGAAGGCTTCGAGTTCGGCTGGGTCGCTGGGGCCAGCGGTCAGTGGGGCGGCCTGGGCTGGCATGGCGGCTGCCAGCATTCCAACCAGGAACAGGCAGGCCAACAGGATGCGGATGATGTGGGTGGTGGGTTTGTTCATGGGTATTTTCCTTGCAAAACCTTTTTCGTTATTCATTGGCAGCAGCAAACAGCCGCTCGAAGCCGGGGTAGGCCACCAGCGGGATCAGGTCAAACGTGATCAGCCCTTCGCGCACGAAGGGCAGGGCGGCCAGCGTGCTGGCGGCTTCGTCGGTCGAGGCGCACTCCAGCACCAGCACGGCTGCGGGGCGGTCGGCGCAGAAATATAGCTCGCGAATCAAACCCGCCTGGTGGAGTTCCCAGGCGGCGCGGGCTTCGGCTTTGGCAAAACGTTGAAATTGTTCGGCAGTTGCGCCGGGGAGTTCGCGTTCAAGAGCGATGATTTTCATTGGCGCGCCAGCCACGTCCCGGTCAGGAAGGTCGAAGTGAAGATCAGCCCGAAGGGAATCCACGTGCCGAGTAGGCTGGTGAACATCTGCAGGCTGCGGTTGATCAGCAGCGCCACAATGAAGAAATCCATGCCGATCACAAAGGCGATGAAGATCACCGCCGTGACCAGTGGCCCAGTGAATTTGAAGCGGGTGAAATACACCCAGGATACTGCGCCAAAGATGATCGGTGCGGCGATGGCATGGATGATCAGGGCGTTTTCCAGCGTTGTCAGCGCCATGCCCAGGCCCATTGTGGCAAAGCACAAGGCCCAACCGATAAAAGCGTGGAACAGGGTGAGTAGGATTTTTCTGTTCATGGCCGGCTCTCCAAATCTTCGAGGATACGCGTGGCGGCGTGGCGGGCGGAGATCAGCGCGGTGGGCATGCCGGTGCCGGGGTGCGTGCTGGCCCCGGCGAAGTAGACATTTTGATAGCGATGGTGGCGGCTGCCGGGGCGCATATAGCCCAGTTGCAGCAGGTTGTGGCACAGGCCGTGGGTGGAGCCTTTGACCAGGTTGTAACGCTTGCGCCACGAGATGGGCGTGAAACAGGTCTCGAATTTGATGTGCGCTTCGAGGTCGGTCACGCCTACCAGTTTCAGGCGGCGGAAAACGGCCTGGCGGGCCTGTTCGATCAGCGCCTTCCAGTCCTGGTCTTCGCGTTCGTTCATGTGGCCGACGGGGACGATGCCGATGATCGTGTCTTCGCCGGCGGGGGCCATGCTGGGGTCGAGGCGGGCCGGGGCGTGGACGTAGAGACTGGGGTTGGTGGGGATGGTCAGGTCGCGGATGATCTCGTCGAAGTTAGCGCGGTAATCTTCGGCCAGGAAGAGCGTGTGTGGGTTAAGCTGCGGGTAGGGCTTATCCACACCCCAGAAGAAGCTGATCACCGAGCAGGAGTAGCGCTTGCGAGCCAGGCGCTCCGCCTGGCCGTCGGGGGGCAGCAAATCATTGTAGACGTAGGGCAGGTCAGCGTTGGCGAGGACAGCGTCGGCGGCGAGGCGCTGGTTGCCATCCACAAACACGCCTTTGGCCGCCTTGCCGTTGACCTCGATGCGTTCGACGGGCGTGTTGAACAGGAACTCCACGCCGGCCTGCCGGGCGATTTCCATCAACGCGTCCACCACACGGTACATGCCGCCCTGTGGATACCACACGCCATGCGCCAGTTCGGTGTAGGGCATCATCGAAAAGGTGGCCGGGGCCTCGAACGGACTGAGGCCCATGTAAACATCTTGAAAGGTGAAGGCCGATCTCAGGCGCGGCTCGTCGAAATAGGCGGCCATGCTGGCGTAGTGCGGCGAAAGCAGCTTGAGTTTGAAGAGCAGCGGCAGGTTGCGCAGGCTGAAAAATTCGCCAGCCGTGCGAAATTCGCGGTTGACGAGGTGTTCCATCGCCTGGTAATAGTGACGATGGCCTTCATCCATGTAACGTAAAAAGCCCTGGAAGCTGTCAGGTTCGATGGCTTCGAGCTGGTCGCGCATGACCTTCATGTCGGAGGTCAGCGAGAGGCGCGCGCCGTCGTCGAAGATCAGGTGATAGGTGAGGTCAACGCGTTGCAAGTTGAGCATGGCGTTAGCCGAAGCCCCCAGGCTGGCAAACTCGGCCTCATAAACGTGCGGCATGATGTACAGCGTGGGGCCGGTGTCGAAGTGGTGGCCGTCGCGGCTGATGCGGTCGCAGCGCCCGCCGGGCCGGGCGTTCTTCTCGACGACGGTGACGTGCAGGCCGCGCCGGGCCAGGTGCGCCGCGGCGGTAATGCCCGCTAACCCCGCGCCGATGACGATGACAGATTTTTGGCTCATACTGGTGTTCCTTGCGTAAAAAGATTAACTGCAAAGGGGCAAAGGGGCAAAGAAAAACCACAACTTTGCTCCTTTGCCGTGAAATAGCTTCAAACCGGCAATGATGCTGGTGCGGCCTGGTTGGCGGTGAGTGCCAGCCAGCAGGCGGTGGCGACCATTTGGGCCATGCGCGGCGCACCTTTGCGTTCGGGGTAATCGGCGCGCAGCACGTAGTTTTCGCGCTCGATGGCATTCAGTACGATCTCGAAGCGGTGGATGTAGGCGTACCCGGCGATGCGGCAGCGCAGGTTTTCTACCTGGGCCAGGTAGGCCCGCCCGGCCCGGAAGCAGGCTCGCGCTTCTTGCACGCAGTTCTTCACCCAGGCGCGGTAGGCAGGGTGTTCGACATCCCACGGGGCGAGGCCGTTGGCGATGACAATTTCCTGCGGGATGTTGAAATAACCGGCGTCGGCATCTTCGAGGGTGTCGCGCAGCATGTGGGCGATGTGCGCGCCGCTGGCAGCCTGATAGCGCGCCGCGCATTGCGGTGAGTAGTCATCGTGGCCGATGAAGTAGTGCAGGGCTTCGGTGACGGCCACGGCCAGCCAGTGGATATAGGTGCTGCGCTGGGCCTGGGTGATCAGGTGGCCGCGGCGCTCGGCGTCGAAGGCCATCACGGCCATCATGTTGTGGATGTAGGCGTGCAGGCCGCCATAATGGGTGTTGTCGTGGGCGATCAACTCCGCCAGCAGCATTTCTTCGGCGGTGAGGTGGGCCGGGG
Source organism: uncultured Anaerolineaceae bacterium (assembly GCA_964606085.1). GTDB lineage: Bacteria > Chloroflexota > Anaerolineae > Anaerolineales > UBA4823 > CAIQJJ01. The sequence continues at coordinate 4,429 of CAZSFD010000021.1, read as the reverse complement.
TTTGGCCGTTGTACAGCGCTTCGACCAGGGCTTGCTGGCGCTGTAAAAAAGTCAGGCGTTCGGCACGCGGGCGGCCATCTGCGTCGAGCCAATCATCCACCCAACGGAAGTAGGCATAGGCGCGATAGGCATCGTCGGTGCGATCTTCGTCTACCAGGTAGCGTACGGTATAGGCGGTCTGTTTGCTGGCGGCGCGGGTGATGTGGGCGGCCAGCGCGATATTGGGAAGTGTTTGCGATTGCATGGTTGCCTCGGTGGGGATGGGGTGAAAAACTGCCCTATTTAACCTTGCCCGCATCCAACCACCCCTGACTGGAGGGCGAGTTTGTCACCTATCCGTTCGGACAGGTTGTGTGAATTTACTGTTTTCTACGGGAGAAATGCAGCAAGGTTGCTGACAGCCTGTTATTCAAAAAAAGCGAACTCCCAGAAATGGTATCTTTTCTCGAAAGAACCATTCCGGGGAGTTCGCTTTGTCGGCGCTTGAAAGGGCCTGACCGGCGAAATTCTTGCACAAAAAAACAAGGATTTCCTGGATTAGCGCCCTGGCCTTTCCGCTTTATGCGGGTTAGCGATACTTAAACAAAGAACCCTTTTCCAAAGCGGGAAAAGGGTTCTTTTGTTTAGGGCGTGGCGGTCGGTAGGGGCGCACGGGTGTTGGTGGGTGGGGGGATGGAAGGTGTGCGCGTGGGCGCGTTGGTGTTGGCCGGTGGGGGAACGGAAGGCGTCAGCGTGGGGGCACGGGTGTTGGTGATGGTGGGCGTGAGGGTGGCAATGGTGGGGCGTGGGGTGCGCGTCGGCTGGCGCGTATCGGTGGGGCGCGGGGTGCGCGTGGGGGCGCGGGTGCTGGTGGTGGTGGGTGTGTAGGTTGGGGTGCGCGTGGGGGTATTGGACGGGGTGAGTGTGATGGTGCGCGTGGGCGTCTCAGTGATGGTGGGGCGGGGGGTGCGCGTGGGAACCGGCGTGGCCGTGGGCAGGGGCGTGCGCGAGGGTGTGGCGCTGGGGAGCGGGGTGGGCGCTTCGCCTTCGATAGTAAAGGGATCGGTGCGAATCCAGATCAGCCCGACAAAGATTTGCACTTCATATTCACCGGGCAGCCATTGGTGCGGTTCAGGTTGCCAATCGGTGTAACCCCAACCTGCCGAAGCGCCATCCCAGGGTTTGGTCTCATAGTAAACCAGCTCGCCGCTGCGATACCACAGCGCCGTCCACTGCGAGCCTTCGACCATGCCCACATAGCTGAACAGGCCATACAAATGCCCGACCGGGTTTTGGAACACCGTACCAGGGCTGACCGCCACAAACGCATTTTCAGAAACTTCTAATTCTTGCGAAAATTGCAATGGGCTAAACACCACATCGGGATTGGGCGTGACCGTGCTGGCAAATTCGACCTCCACGGCGAGGGGGATGCGCGGTGTGGGCGTGACCGTGGGGGTGTCGGTTTCGGAGGGGGTGTTGGTGATGGTGGGCGTGGGTGAGATGGTAGGGGTGAGGGAGATGGTCGGTGTGACCGTGATTGTCGGGGTCAGCGTAAGCGTGGGGGTGGGTGGGTAGAAACTGTAAACCAACGGCTCGGCATAGCGATATAGAAAAAAAGCAACTATCCCCAAGAACACGGCGGCCCCCACCATCCGCCAGCCAGCCACCTGCTTATCACGTTTCATGCGGAAGAATTTCAGCTTGCGCGCCCCCCAAATTTGCCGCCCGCCGACCCAGGCGCACAATACAACGGCAACCAGTGTGAGTACCAGGGCCGTTTGAACACCGGTGCGGATGTCCAGGTTGGTGAAATCCATGGGAGAGCTTACCTGGTTGCGGCGACCGGATTGCGCAGTTTGCCCAGGCCCTCGATAGCCACCTCGACCGCATCGCCGGCAACCAGCGGCCCAACCCCGGCCGGCGTGCCGGTCATAATCACATCGCCAGGTTCGAGGGTCATCACAGACGAAATAAAGGCGATCAATTGTGGGATACCAAAGACCATGTCGCGGGTGGAGGCCATCTGGCGCATCTCATCGTTGACGTGCGTGGTCAAGATCACATCGCTGGGGTCAAATTCGGTTTCGATCCACGGCCCGATGGGGCAGAAGGTATCGAAGCCTTTGGCGCGCGTCCACTGGCCATCGCGGCGCTGCAAGTCGCGCGCGGTCACATCGTTGCCGATGGTATAACCCATGATGTAGTTGTAGGCGTCTTCGGCGGCGATCCAACGCCCCTGCTTGCCGATCACCAGCACCAATTCGCCCTCGTGTTCCACCTGCTGCGATTGCGGCGGTAACATGATGGTTTGCCCGGGGCCAATCAAGGCTGTGGGCGGTTTCAGAAAAATCAGCGGCACATCGGGCACTTTCGAGTCCATTTCTTGGGCGTGGGCGAGGTAATTTTTGCCCACACAGATGATCTTGCTCGGTGTGACCGGGGCTAACAAGGTGACGGCCTGCAACGGCAGGTCGGCTTCCAGGCGGCAGAATTCGCCAAAAGGCGTTCCTTCCACCGCACCAACGCGATCATCCAGCAGCCAGCCGAAACGGGCCGGCTGGGTTTTGGTCTGGTAACGAATAAAGCGCATGGCTGCCTCTTGTTAATCAATGGGTTGTTGGATACGATTGGTCAATTCGTTGATCGCCTGCTCGGCCCCGGCGAAACGCTCATTAAAACGCCAGCGAAGGGCCTCAACCAGGGCGTAGATCACGGATCCGATGATGATGATGCCAATGCCAAAGGATGGTCGGGCGCGGGCTTCGAGGACAACATCGGACGCGCGCGCCGAAGGCAGTGATGCCATACCCACAATGGCGGCGGTGGGTATGCCCTTGCCGTGCGCTTCTTCGATAGCGCGTGCAATCGAAGGCGATTGTCCAGAAACGTCTATGGCCATCAACAGGTCTTGGGCGGTGGCGGTGTGAATGGTGCGTGCCAGATCAGCCACGCCAGGCCGGGCGATGTAGATGGGAAATCCACCCTGTTCGAGGAAATAGACCAGGTTATAGGCGGCTGGCTGCGCCGGGGCATCTGCCAGAACGATGATACGCCGCGCCTGGCCGATCTTCTCGACCAGTTCGGCCACAGACTCGGTGCTGAGAGAAATGCGCGTTTGGTCCAGGTCGCGGCTCAATTCTTGCATGGCGTTGGCCACCACCATCGGGATCGAATCGAGCGAATTATTGGCTTGCGGGTGCAGCAGCAAATCGCGTTTGACGCGGCTGCGAATTTCGCGTTGCAATTGCGGAAAACCCTTATATCCTAAGTGCTGCGAGAAGCGCACAACGGTAGCGGCGTCGAGATTCAGCACGTGAGCTAATTCGCTGGCGGTCATAAACGAGGCCTCGACATACGAATCAAGCAAAAAGTCGGCCAGGCGGGCAAAGCTTTTCGACATGGTGGCGCGTTCACGGCGAATGCGTTCTTCGTAGGACATATCATCCTTCTCCTGAGAATAAATGGACAAAGAGAGTTTATCACATCTCCGCCTGAAAATGCAAACTATATTGCCTGTATGAAGGCATAAATCGTTAGAATGTGCAAAATCTGTTCCGTGGTATAATGCCGCAGATTTATTTTGTTCGGGCGGTTAGCTCAGTTGGTCAGAGCATCGCTTTTACACAGCGGAGGTCGTAGGTTCGAGCCCTATACCGCCCACACATAAACCATATCCTATAAGACTGTTGTGGGTCTATAACGAACAAAGCATTCAAACCATTCCACCCACACCTTCCTTGCCCTGTTTATGGGCGAAAGCCGCCTGCGGCTTCACACACGCAACCCTGCGGGTAAGCCCTGCAGGGTTGCGTGTTTATTTGAATTTATGACTCTCGATACTTTCCTTACCCTTTCTGACGCTGCACAGAAATTTGGCATGGCCGAAGCAAGTTTGCGCGCTTTAGTGGAAAAAGGTAAAATCCGGGCGGGTAAATTGCCTAGTGGAGATGTAATCGTGAGCGAACAGGATACACTGGCGCAAAAACAAACTCCGAAAGAAGAATTGCCGGAATATAAAAAACATGCGCATTTAAAGGGGCAAGAAATTTGGATTAGCGAAGCAGCGCGCCAGTATAATATCCTTCAAGCTACCATTAGCAAATGGGTTAAAGCTGGTTTTGTAAGAACGTTGAGAGTAAGTGGAAATAAAATTATTATTGATGAAGCTGATATAGCTTATTGTGCCGAAATCTATCATCAGCGCGGGGGGCCAGGACGTTGGTTATTCAATCGCGATGGAACGCCTTATAAACCAAAAGCAGATGTATTGTCATAACCCCCAAAAGCAGCTACAAAGCTGCTTTTTTTATAAAAAAATCCACAACAGTTATTGACAATCCACAATGGTTAAGCTACAATCTTCCCAACCTATAAAAATCCGTATAACTTAGCACTCCTCGTATTATATGTTTCGTTGGTGCCAGCCTACCAACGGTTGACAAAAAGA
>CAZSFD010000020.1:10452-62042 GCA_964606085.1 uncultured Anaerolineaceae bacterium | reverse complement strand
GTGTTTTCGTGACATGCCCCCAATTTACCACATTCTACATCCATGCAACAACGCCATATCGGCGTCTACCCCTACGCCGAGGTGCAGTTGGCCGTGTACGATGACGCCGTGGCCGAAGCCCGCGTGATTATCAACGCCGAAAATTTTGGCGAGCGCTACGTGGTCAAGCCCGAGACGCATTGGGATCGCCACCCACTGCTGGAGGCTGCCATCGAGTATATGCGCGTCCCCAAAAACTACGCCTTCGAGGTCACCATCTACAGCGAAGCGCCCGCCGGCGCCTCCACTGGCACCTCCGCTGCCGTAACGGTGGCGCTGATTGGCGCATTAGACACGCTCTCGCCGGGCCGTATGACCCCGCACGAGATCGCCCTGGCGGCCCAACGTGTCGAAACTGAGTTGCTCCGTGCGCAATGCGGCATTCAGGATCAGCTTTGCTCCGCGTACGGCGGCATTAACTATATCGAGATGGTGAACTATCCGTATGCTTCGGTTTCCCCCATCCACATTCCCAACGCCACCTGGTGGGAGTTGGAGCGCCGCCTGGCCTTGATTTACCTGGGAAAATCGCACAGTTCGTCTGATGTGCATGGCATGGTGATCCGCGGCCTGGAGCATAGCGGGCCAGACAGCCCCCACCTGGCCGCCTTGCGCAACACCGCCCCCCGTTCGCGCGATGCCCTCTTCGCCGCTGATTTCGCCGCGCTCGGCCAGGCCATGCGCGACAACACCGAAGCCCAGCGCCACCTTCACCCGGCCCTGGTCAGCATCGAAGCCGACCGCATCATCGAAATCGCCCGCTCCCACCACGCCCTCGGCTGGAAGGTCAATGGCGCGGGCGGCGATGGCGGGTCGCTGACCTTGTTGTGCGGCGAAAATTCGCAAGAGAAACGCGCCATGCTGCGCGCCATCGAACAGGAAAACCCACTCTTCAAAAACATCCCCATTTATTTGAGCCGCTATGGATTGCGGGTTTGGGTTCAGCCATAACCCGCACCGCTTATCACCCAGGAGTTTACCCCATGAAAACCCAGGCATTTCCATATAAAGAAATCGCTCCCCAAACCTACGAAATCGGCGAGTTCGATTGCGCTTCGATGTTCCTGCTGGTGGGCGATGAGAAAGCCATGCTGATAGATACCGGCATGGGCATTGGCGATTTGAAAGGCTTTATCGGTAAGCTGACCGAAAAACCTCTGATGGTTTGTTACACCCATAATCACATTGACCACGTTGGCGGGGCGGGCGCCTTCGATAACGCCTTTATCCACCCTGCTGATATGGCCCTCTTTAGCGAGGGCGGCGGAATTGGCCTGAGCGTCGAAAAGCGCCGTTTCGACATTGGCTTCCACGCCGAGCGCACCCAAAGCACTTACCCCTACAACCTGGACGAAGACCTGGGCGAGTGGGGCCCCTGTCCGCCGCTCGCTCCGCTGACCGATGAACAGGTGATTGACCTGGGCAACCGCAGCGTGACTGTTTACCATTGCCCAGGCCATACACCGGGCTGCGTGACCTTTCTGGATGAGCAGACTCGCATCCTGTTCCTGGGTGACGCCCTGAATTGCAACCTGCTGCTGGGTGGCGGCGCACCGGGTACGCCGCGCTTTGTCTCCATCGAAAGGGCGCTGGCCGCACTCAAGCGACTGCAGGGCCTGAGCGGGCGCTACGACCGCTATTACAACGGCCACTACGATTATCGGGCGCTGGGCGAACCGCTCGGTACCGACGTGCTGCCCGATGCCATCACCGCCTGCGAGCAAATCGTCGCAGGCACGGCGCAGGTGGAATTTAAGCCACCCGCCTTGCCCTTCTTGCCCACGCGCCCATCCGTCACTGTGGGCCGCACGCGCATCACCTTCAATCCCGATGGCGTTCACGAGCCGCAGTCCGGCGGGTGAGCGCTGAGGGCTGTCGGTATGGGTTTAGACATCGGGGGGGAGTGCAAACGTGTCGCCCGTATCGGCCACCCATTGGCGCAGACGCTCGTTCAGGCGGCGGCGTTCGGCGGCGTAACGCGTGTTGTGGGCATGGTTGGCCTGTTCGTAGGGGTCTTCGTTCAGATTGAACAGCAGCCAGGGTTGACCTTCAAGCGCCACATATTTCCAGCCATCGGCAGTGATCACGCCGCGCCACGGGCGATCCACGCTATCTGAATGCCCGGTGGGGATGACACACTGGAGATAGGCGGAATCGGGCAGCGACGGCGCGGCGTTTTGCGCCAAACGCACACCCGAAAGGTCTGCGCCGCGCATCCAGGCTGGCACGGGCAGGCCGCACAGGCCGAGGCTGGTGGGGGCCACATCCACGTGGTTGATCAGCGCCTGCGGACGCCCGCCGAGCGCCTGATAGCGCGGCCTCAACCCCCCGACGATGAAGGGAACGCGCACCGCTTCTTCCCAGGGGGCCGTCTTGCGAAACTGGCCGTGCGCGCCGTGCAAATCGCCGTGGTCGGAAAAATAGAGAATATGGGTCTCATCGGCCAGCCCGGCCTCGCCGAGGGCCTGGCGGATGCGCCCCACGTTCCAATCCAGGTTTTCGATCATCGCGTAGGCCCCGGCTAACTCGCGCTGCGCTTCCTGGCGAATCCGTTCGATGGGCGGCACGTTGGGACGCAATTGCACCTGCGCCGGGGTGTGGCGCTGCATCCATGCGGCGGGGGCCAGGTAGGGATCGTGCGGCGGCTGCACCGAAAGCACGGCAAAGAAGGGCCTGGCCTGACCGGCGGCCTTGAGCTGGCTGCGGTCGGCGATGTAGTCGAGCAGCAGGTCCGTCAGGCAGTCGCTTTCGTAGCCGGGCAGCCGGTAGTGAAAGGCATCTGCGCCGGCCCCGCCGTGAACCCAGCAATCCCACTGACTGTTGTTGTTCTCATAGCCCACCCAGGTCTTGAAGCCGCCGCGCCGTTCGGGTGGGACGATGTGCATGGCGGCGCGTCCATTGCGCTCCTCGAAGCCATCGAGATGCCATTTGCCAAACCAGGCCGTATCGTAGCCGTGGGCGTTGAAGGCGTGGGCGATGGTGGGCATTTGCGGCGGCAGTTGGCGTTCGTGGCCGGGGACGCATTCGTGCGGGTAGCGGCTGGTGAGCAGTGCGCCGCGGTAGGGGCAGCACAGCGGGAAGCCCGAAACCGCTTGTTGCCAGTTCTGGCCCTCGCTCGCCAGGCGGTCGAGTTCGGGTGTGTTCAAGTTCGGGTCGCCATTGCAACTGAGCGCATGAGCGGGGTGTTGATCGCCGAAAATCCACAAGATATTGGGGGGCATGGGGTTGCCTCCTTTCTGTGCAACGAATTTAACCACATATTTGCAAGGTCTCAAACCGGGTGTAGAAGGCTTTGCACGTTTCTCATCACCGGGTAGAATCATTTCATGCCAACGTACCTGTTCACACCCTATTCCATACCTTTGGTGGTTGCGGGCGCGCTTTCGCTGGCCATTGCCCTCTATGCCTGGACACAGCGCCGCGCCCATAGCGCCGTGGCTTTAGCCCTTTTAGCGCTGCCCATTGCCGAGTGGGCCTTCGGCTATGCCCTGGAAATTGCCGCCAGCGATTTTGCCACAAAAATTTTGTGGGGCAAAATGCAATACATTGGCATTGCCACGGTACCGGTGATGTGGCTGATCTTTGCCCTGCGCCATACCGTCCGCAAATCACGGCCAGCCTGGTGGGTCATGTTGGCGCTGGCGCTGCTGCCGGCCCTCACCATTGTTTTCGCCCTCACCACCGAAAGCCACGGCTGGTTATGGTCAGAAATTGGCCTCTACGAAAGTGACCAGTTCTCGGCGTTGGATGTTTCGTATGGCTTTTGGTTTTGGATTCACACCGTTTATTCTTACCTGTTGCTCTTAAGTGGCAGCGGATTAATCCTGTTGATGTTGATTCGGCGCGAAGGGATGTACCGCGGGCAGGCTGGCGCATTGTTGCTGGCTGCCCTGGCGCCCTGGGTGGGCAACGCACTGTATCTTTTGGGCCTCAGCCCCCTGCCTAACCTGGACTTAACCCCCTTTGCCTTTACCATCACCATCCTCGGGGTAGCCTGGGCCATCTTTGGCTATCAGTTGGTCAATCTTTCGCCGTTGGCGCGTGATCTGCTGGTAGACAGTATGAGCGATGGCATGATTGTCCTCGATCGGCGTGGGCGGGTGGCTGATATGAACCCGGCTGCCGGGCGTATGATTGGTTTGGCCCCCTCGCAGGCCATTGGCAAACCTGCCGCCGAGATTTTCGTTCCCTGGCCCGATCTGGTGGCGCGCTTTCGAGACCTGTACGAGGCGACCGAGCACTTGACCGTTGGCGAGGGCGCCGCGCGGCGCAGTTACGAACTGCGCCTTTCGCCCTTGCAAGATCGCCAGGGGCAGCCTTTGGGACGCATGATCCTGCTGCGCGATGTGACCGATGGCCGCACGCTGCCATCAGGCAGCGCCCCGCCCCCTCGTCACACCCCATTCCCCATCCGGCAGTCCCTCGAAGCCGAAGCGCCGCCTGCTCCAACCCGCCCGCCTGCCATTCCGGGCCTGGCCTGGCTGATAGATTTCGCCCGTACGCCCCTCAAAGATGACCTGCCCACGCCGCCAGATGTCAACCCCAAGTGGTTCCAGGCACGCGAGCGCTCTTTCACGCTCATTTTGCGCATCGCCGCCCTGATCGGCACGCTGACGTGGTTCATCGCACCGTCTTTTTCTGCTTTTCAGATCAGTTTACCCTTCGCCATCATTCTGGCGGTGATGTGGTTTTTGGCCCTGGCGCGGCAGGTTCACTTCAGCACGCGCGCCGGCATCTTTTTGGCGCTGGTGTATGCGCTGGCTGTTACCGAGACCTGGTCGTTTGGCTATTCGGTCGAAAGTGTCATCTTCTTCATGGGGCTGACCGTGTTGGCGGTGCTGCTGTTGGGCCGCGGGGGTGGCGTGGCTGCCTTTGCTGCCAGCGTGATCACCCTGGGCATTTTTGGCGTGCAAATTGCGCGCGGCGCTTTTGTGCCACCGGCTGCCTTCGACGATGTGATCATGCCTTCGTCGGTCTCGCGAGCGATCACCGCCTTGCTCACTTTTTCGGCGACCAGCCTGGCGTTGATCGCCGCGGCGTGGATTTTGACCGAAAGCCTCAACCGCGCCTGGCAGCGTGAAACCCAGGCGCTTAACCTGTTGCAGCAGGAACGCGACTTGCTCGAAGTGCGCGTGCAAGAGCGTACAGGCGAGTTGGCTGAAGCCCGCGATGAAGCCCTGCACAGCCGTGATGAACTGCGCAAGTATTTCCGTGCCATTGAGCAGAGCGGCAATACCATCGTGATCACAGGCATGCATGGCGAAATTGAGTACGCCAACCCGCGTTTCACCACGCTGACAGGTTATAGCCTGCAGGAAGCCCTCGGCCAGAACCCGCGCATTTTGCAATCGGGCGAACACAGTCGGGAGTTTTACCAGAATTTATGGGAAACGATCCGGGGTGGGGGCATTTGGCATGGCGAATTTCGCAATCGGCGCAAAGATGGCAGCCTGTTTTGGGAATCGGCCACCATCGCGCCGGTGTTGAACGATGCGGGCGAAATCACCCATTATGTTGCCATCAAAGAAGACATTACCGCCCAAAAAGAACTGCAAGAGCGACTGCGCATCCAAAATGAGCAGATGGCTCAAGAGATTGCCGAACGCATCCGGGTAGAAAGGCGCCTGCAAGAAAGTGAAGCGCGTTTCCGCCAGATCGTGGAAAATGCCAGCGACATCATCTACCGCATTTCTGCCAGCGGGCATTTCACCTACGTCAACCCGACGGGCTTGCGTGTGATCGGCTACCAGGAGCATGAGGTCATTGGGCGTCACTACCTGGAACTGATCGCCCCCGAATACCGCCGCCCGTTGGATCGTACCTACAAGCGCCAGGTTTTGGGCAAAATCCCCACCACCTACCAGGAATTTCCTGCTATCACCAGCGATGGGCGCGAAATCTGGCTCGGCCAGAACGTGCAAAGCATCATGGAAGGCGACCAGGTGATCGAACTGCAAGCCCTGGCGCGCGACATCACCGAACGCAAGCGCTTTGAAGATGCCCTGGCCCTGGCGCGCGACCAGGCTCTGGAAGCCAGCCAGGTGAAAAGCCAACTGCTCTCGAAGGTTAACCATGAATTGCGCACGCCATTGGGCGGCATTTTGGGCTTTGCCGAATTATTGCGCACCGGGGCATTTGGCCCGCTGAACCTCGATCAAGATCGAGCGCTTGGTGAGATCATGGACAGCGTTAATTACCTGACCGGCATCGTCAACGAACTGCTCGACGCGGCGCAGATCGAAGCGCGTAAACTGACGCTGCACATCGAACCATGCAGCCCGCACGCCCTCTTGCAACAGGTCGAACCGCAGCTCGCGCTGCTGGCACACAAAAAGGGATTGCGCTTCAGCCTCGAAACCACCCCTGACCTGCCCACCAGCATCCAGGGTGACGAACGCCGCCTGAAACAGATCGTGATCAACCTGGTGGGCAATGCCATCAAGTTCACCCAGGCGGGCGAAGTGCGCCTGAAACTGTTCTGCCCCGATGCCTATCATTGGGCCATCCAGGTCAGCGATACCGGCGTGGGCATTCCCCAAGAGATGCAAAGCCAGATATTCGAGCCGTTCCGCCAATTGCACGAAAGCTCCACCCGCGATTTTCGCGGCACGGGCCTGGGGCTTTCGATCACCCGTCAATTGGTCGAATTGATGGCTGGTGAAATCAGCCTGTACAGCGAACCCGGGCGCGGCAGCACGTTCACGGTCAAACTACCGCTGCGCACACGCTCCGAACGGGGTACCCAGCCGCTTTCCCAACGAAAGGAAGCTACACGATGACCAAGCCGCTTGCCCTCATCATCGAAGATGATCCCCAACTCAGCCAGATATTCGCCATCGCACTCGCCGCGCACTTCCAAACCGAGGTGATTCAAGATGGCCTGACAGCCCTGAACCGCCTGGCCGAAGTGACCCCGGATGTGCTGGTGTTGGATTTACACCTGCCGGAAGTCAGCGGCAATAAAATTCTCGATTTCATCTGTAATGAACCTCGCCTGGGCGAAGCGCGCATCATCTTAGCCACGGCAGATGCCCGGCAGGCTGAACAGTTGGAAGAGAAGGCCGATATCGTCTTGCTCAAGCCGATCAGCCCGGTGCAGTTGCGCGAGCTGGCCATGCGCCTTCATGCCAGCCGGTAAATCCTGGCGCATAGCCAAAACAACAGGCTATCTGGATAGGTGATGGATGACTGACAACGAACGCCGTTCAATTACTTTGACCATTTACATTTTCCTGGGCATGGCCCTGCTGGCCGCCGTGGGGATTTTGATCAGCGCCCTGGCATCCACAGCGCCCAATGCGTGGGTCACCCGCCAGGCCGCCATCGTCAGCATCCTCTTCTGCCTGATCTTATTCGGGTTGACCCTGTTCAAGCAATTCTGGATTCCGCGCCTGGCGCTGCCTGCGCTGGCTTACCTGATCGCCGCTTACCTGGTGGCGATCAACTTCGGTGTGCGCGATACCACCGTCAGCCTGTTTCCGGTTTCGATCACCCTGGCCGGTCTGCTGCTGGGGCGGGCGGGGATTTTCGCCTTTGCCTCGCTGAGTGTGGCCACGCTGTTGGGCATCGGTTATGCCGAATATACCGGATTGCTGGTCACGCCGCTCTCCGATCACACCACCTTGATCACGATGATCACGGGCCCCACCTTGCTTGGCCTGACTTCGTTGATGATTTACCTGATGGTAGATTATTTGCACCGCTCCCTCGATCAGACCCGCCAAAACGAACACACCCTGGCCGAGCAGAACCAGCAGCTTGCCGCTTACCGCGCCACCCTCGAAACCCAGGTGGCCGACCGCACACGGGCTGCCGAAGCTGCCCGGCAGCGCGCCGAAGCCGCCCAACACGCCCTCGAAGATGAAATTTGGTTGAGCAAGGGCCTTTTGCCGCTCAATCAGGCCCTCAGCGGTGAGCAGGAACCTGGCCTACTGGCAACCCGCGCCATCCAGATCGTCTGTGACACCTTGCAAGCCTCGGTCGGCGTGGCCTACCTGGCCCAGTCGGATGGGCTGGATGTCATTGCTACCTATGCGGTGTTGCACGGGGATGGCAAACCCGGCCATCTGCGCCTGGGTGAGGGCCTGGCCGGGCAGGCGGCGCTCGAACGCCAACCGGTCATCGTGCGCGACATCGCCCCTGCGCATTTGTCGCTCACCTCTGGCCTGGGCGATGCGCTGCCCTCCGCGGTGGTCGCCTGGCCGATGACGTATGGCGATACCTTGATCGGCGCGCTGGAAGTGGGTTTCTTTGGCGCAATGCCCGAGCGTGTGCCAGCTTTTCTCGAGCGCGCCGCCGAACTGATCGCCGTGGCGCTGCACACCGCCCAATCGCGCCAGCGCATCAACGCCTTGTTGGCTGAAACGCGGTAACTTTTAGCAGGGCTGGCCTTGCTCACCAGCCCATGCCATTGATCATAGCGCCATCTGACATGGCATGGTAAGGAGATCGAATGAAACCAGTTTATAAAACCCACTTAAGTCTGCTGATGACCGTGTTATTGGTGTTTGCACTGCTCATGAACACGTTTCCTGCGGCGGCGCAATCCTTCGGGCAATGGTGGGGAAATCGGCTGGTGCAGCCTGTGGCTTCTGACGCGCGCCAGTATCCTGAATTAGATGCGCAGATTGCCACCGGCGAGACGCTCAACCTGATTGTGGGCTTGAACCTGCCTCACCTGTTCACCCCCGAAGGCTACATCAACTCCTACCAGGTCAAACGGCAGCGCGACGACATCAAACGTGTCCAGAAAATGCTGCTCGATTACCTCGGCGAGGATGCCGAAGCCTATGTTCTCTATGACCTGATCCCCTTTGTGGCTTTGCGGGTGAATGCGGCGGCCTGGCAACGCCTGAAAGCCACGGCGATGGTGGCCAGCATCGAGGAAGATGCTTTGGTGCCGAATACCCTGGAGAGCAGCGTGCCGATTGGCGGCGCGCCGAATGTGTGGGCCGAAGGCGTGGAGGGAACTGGCTGGGCGGTGGCCGTGCTGGATAGCGGCGTGCAGTGGGATCACGAGTTTCTCGGCGGCGCAGCGCACAGCCGGGTCATTTCAGAAGCGTGTTTTTCCAATGCGAATGGCGGTGGTAGGGGCGTGAGTCTGTGTCCCGATGGTTCCAACATTCAGACGACCGGCCACGCGGCAGACCCCGATGTGCTGGGTTGCAGCGCGACCGGGCTTGCGCTCGATGGCGGCACACTTTGTACCCACGGAACACATGTGGCCGGTATTGCCGCCGGTAACCATCTTTATGCCAGTGTGGCCTATGATGGCGTGGCGCGTAGCGCCAATATCATTGGCATTCAGGTATTTACCCGCTTCAACAATGATGGCGATTGCGGAGGGGTTGCGCCGTGTGTGCTCAGTTATATTTCAGATCAGGTGCGCGGCCTGGAGCGTGTGCTGGAGTTAAGATCAACTTATGGACTGAACATCGCTGCTGTGAACATGAGTTTGGGCGGTGGAGCGTATACTGACGCCCAGCAGGCGTTGTGTGACACGAATAATGCCAGCCGACGCACCGCCATCCAGAATTTGCGTTCGGTGGGCATTGCGACAATCATTGCCGCTGGAAACAATGGCTATGTCAGCCAGATTAGCGCACCGGGTTGCATCTCGGAGGCGATTGCGGTGGGGGCCTCCACCGATTCCGATGGAATCGCTTCCTTCTCCAATATGAACAATTTGGTGGAGTTGATGGCGCCGGGGGTGGCGATTGTCTCCTCGGTCAACAACGCCGCTGGCAATGGCTATGCTTCGATGCAAGGTACCTCGATGGCCACCCCCTATGTGGCGGGCGTCTGGACGTTGATGCGGGCGCTTGCGCCATCGGCATCGGTTGACGACATTTTGGCTGCCCTGCAAGATACTGGCGTACCAATCGCAGATACCCGCTCTGGTGGCTATGCCACCAAACCGCGCGTTCAGGTGGATCGGGCCGGGGGCGTTCTCAACGTGGCAACCTGGTTGGGAAATAGCACAGCCTGGAATGCGGCGGCAAATTGGAGTACGGGAGCTGTGCCGGGGCGCTTCAATAGTGTGCTAATTCCCACCGCGCCTGTAGGAGGCAACTTCCCTTCGCTCGATGTCAACGCTGCGATTAGTGGGCTTACCCTGCAAGATGGCGCCCAATTGAACGTCCACAATCCATTCTTGCTGACCATCTTTGGTGATTGGTCGCAAGGTAGCGGCAGTGTTTTCAATGCCACTGCCGGCACGGTGCGCTTTGCCGGCAACTGGGATCAGACGCTTACCATGAGCGGCGAGACCAATGACCACTTCTTCAACCTGGATATCGGCGATGGCAGCGCAGAAACGGCGCTGACCCCCGGTAGCGATCTGGATGTCAACGGCGCGCTCACCATTGCCGCCCATGCCGCGCTGATAGGCAGCAACCGTACCATCAACGTGGCTGGCGATTGGAGCGATGCTGGCACAACCTTCATCCCGCAAACCAGCACCGTCGTTTTCGATGGCGACGATCAATCGGTGGAACGACTGAACACCATCCGCACGGTGATGACGCAAAATTTTGCCGATTATGATGGGCTGGCGTCGGGAAATTTTACAAGTTCGCCCCCGGCTGGTTGGAGCCGTAACCCGGCCACAACCAATGGGTGGTATTTTGGCCGAAACGCGCCCTGGGAAGTAGATGCTGCGTTTGCCATGCGCTGGTGGAATGGCAGCTCTACCGTTATCGATTCCTGGTTATTTTCCGCTGGCCTGCCCCTGGAAGCGGGGAAGGTGTACACCCTTCAATTCCAATACCGAACATCTCTAGATTTTGATGATCAAGACTTGCTCATCTCGTTGGGCAGCGCTGCCGCGCCAGCCAGTATGACCCAATCCATCTGGTCTGTCCTGGGCGCGACCAACACCACCTGGAGCGCCGTCTCTCAGAATTTTCAGGTTGCGGCCGATGGCACCTATTACCTCGGTTTCCGCAATCAAGACAATGACAATGCCTACTATGGCATTCTTTTGGATAACATCAGCCTATCCGTCACCGAAAACCTGGAGTTCTACAACCTGACCATTGCCAGCACCACCCAGGCCTCCTTTGCCAACCCGACCTGGGTCAAGAATGCTCTGGTGGTCTCTCCCGGCGGCGTGATGAACTTGAATGACCACCCCCTCGCCGTGGATAACGCCCTGACCAACAACGGCACGCTGCGCCAGAGCTTGCCGGTCAACGACGCCAGCGTCGAATTTCTGCACATTCAAAATTCTGCCGCCAGTATCACCCAATATCGCGGCGTGATGGTAGACAGCTCGGCTACCGATCAGAATTTGGGGGCTACCACGGTCAGCGTGCGTGAATTGAACAGCGGTGAATACTGCACGACGACCGAGGGCAGTTCACCCGACTATGCCGGGCGCTGCTTTGCCATCACGCCTGTCACACAGCCCGAAAGCGGCCAACCGGTGCTGGTGCGCCTGTATGCCCGCACCAGCGACGAACTGAACGGGATCGCCGCCAGCAACCTGGCCGTTTATCGTCACCAGGGGCCTGGCCTGGGGTGGGTCGCGCTAAACAACCGGGCTGTTGGCAGCGTTGGCGTGTACAGCTATGCCCAGGGCGATACCGAGCACTTCTCGGCATTTCTGGTCGCAGAAACCGGCGCTGGCAATGAACCCACCGCCGTGCAACTGCGCACCATCCAGGGCCGCTCGGCGCTGAATGCTGCGCTGCTGGCGGTGCTGCTGGTTGCATTGGCCACTGGCGGTCTCTATCTTCGGCGGCGTACCCGCTAACCATTGGCCGCTTCCACAAAAAAGACTGCCAAACCCTGCCAGCGTTTGGCAGTCTTTTTTACAGACGTTCACTCCCCAACTTACGCTGATAGCGCGAGAGCGCCTGCGGGTAGCCGGGCAGGTTCATCGCCAGATACATCAGGATATGCAGCGGGTCGCGGGCGTTGGCCTGAAAATCGAGCAGGCGGTTGACAATCGAATGGGCGCCGTAAAAGGTGCGGTACATCGCCATCCGTTTTTTCTCCAGGCCCTCGGGCGTAAAATGCCTGGGCGTGAACACCGCTTTGCCGTAGGCATATTGCGGGTCGAGCCACCATTGGGGGTAGAGCAGACGACCTTCTTTTTCGATCTGGACATACAGGTCTGTGCCGGGCAGGGGAATCAGCAGGTTGTACAGCACGCCAAACATTTTCTGCTCGATGCAATAATCGAGCGTGGCATCCAGCGATTCGTCGGTGTCGTGATCCAGCCCGAGGATGAAAGAACCGAGAATGGACAGGCCATACTCGCGGGCGATCAGCAGCGCTCCAGACATGTCCTGCCGGGCGGTGTTCCAGCCTTTGCGAATTTCCTTGAGATTGTCGCGGGAAAGCGACTCGACGCCGATCAACACCCCGGCGCAGCCGCTTTCGCGCATCAGGCGCATCAATTCCAGGTCACGCGTCATCGAAATGCTGGCCTGGCTGATCCAATGAATTTTGAGCGGCTTGAGGGCGCTAAACAACTCTTTGGCCGATTCGACATCGCCGACGATGTTATCGTCAATAAATAGAATGTTCTTTTGCGGCAGGGCGCGGATTTCGTCAATCACCCGGGCGATGTTGCGGCGGCGGAATTGATGCCCAAAGAAGGCCGTCACCGAGCAAAATTTACAGTTGAACGGGCAGCCGCGCGCCGTTTCGACGCTGGCGATGGGCAGGTACTTTTTGCGCTGGTAGATGCTGCGGCGCACCTGATTGCAGGGATATTCGCCATCATGCCCGCCATCATAGAGCGGTTGCAGGCGCTTCTGGCGCACATCTTCCAACACGGTCTCCCACAGGCCTTCCGCCTCGCCGATAAAAATGGAATCGGCGAATTGCCCGGCTTCAGCGGGGATCAGGCTGACATGATGCCCGCCCAGGATCACCGGCACGCCGCGGCGGCGGAACTCGGCGGCCAACTGGTAGGCCCGCCGCGCCGTGAACGTCTTGACCGAGATGCCAACCAGGTCGCGGGCGGCAGCGAAATTGACTTCCTCGAAGCGGTCATCAATCAATTCCACCTCAATCTCGGCGGGGGTCAGGCCGGCCAGCACGCCCAGCGCCAGCGGTTGCAGCCGAAAAATGGAGCGCTCAGGGAGCGTGTTGTCTTTGATCATGGCGGGTTCGATCAGGGTGATTTTCATCGCGTGGGTTCTCCATGTTTGAGTTGGCAGATGCACCAGAAGGCCAGCCCGAAGAAGGCCGGGCCGATCAGGAAGATGGTGCTGTAATTGCGCCCCGCAAGGTCAATCAGCCAGCCGTTGAGGGCGGGGCCAACGGTGGCGGCCAATGTAGTAGCCACGAAGTAGACGCCCGCCGCGCGGCCGGCGGCATCGCCGCCGACGATATCGAGCGCCATGGCGAAGGCGTTAATGTCCACCAGCGCCCAGCCCAATCCACCCAGCCCCATCAGCACGACCATGACCGGCGTGACGGGCGTAAAGTAGGCGGTCAGCAGGGCCGCGGCGAACAGCACCAGGCCGATCAGCACGGTGCGTTTGCGCCCGATGCGCCCGGCCAGCCATCCGCCTGGCGCGGCAAAGGCAATGAAGGCGATGTAGGCGGCGCTGAGTACCAATCCGCTGTTGGCCTCAGAGAGTTTGAGCACGCTGACGCCGTAAGAGCTGAAGAACGCCTCGATGGGGTGAAAGCCCATCATGTAACAAAACACGCCCACGGCCAGCAGCGCCAGGCTGCGGCGGCGTTCGCCCGGCAGAGATTTGCCCCATTCCCACAGCCAGCGGCCCAACGGCGGGGCTGCGCGGCTGGATTCCGGCGCAGCATCAACCGGTTCGCGCACACGCCAGGTGATCAGCCCGGCGGCGGCGGCCAAAATCACTGCCGCGGCCCAAAACGGGAAGGGCCGGTGCATGGCATAGAGCAGGCTGCCCACGCCGAAGGCCACAATGCCGCCGATACCGGCCATCAGGTTCAAAATGCCATTGGCTTGCGAGCGCTGCGCCGAGGGGGTGAGATCGGCCATCAGGGCGAAGGTGGGGGCGCGCCAGGCGGCCATGGCTGCCACGACCAGCAGCAGGCAGGCCAGGAAGGCGGCGAAGCTGGCAGGTGAGGGGCCGTCTGCGCCGGGCAGCAGCAGCGGCATGAACGCCAGGCCGAGGGCGGCGGCGGGCATCCCGAACAGCAGGTAGGGAATGCGCCGTCCCCAGCGCGTGCGCGTGCGGTCGGAGCGCGCGCCGAGCAGCGGCTGCAGCAGGAAAGCGGCGATGTTGTCGAGGGCGAGAATGAAGCCGGTTTGGGCGGCGCTCAGGCCAAAGCCGGGGTGATTGCCGTTGGTGAGCGCGTCGAAGGCGGCAGAACCGCTTTGCAGGAAGAGCGGGACGTAGGTGTTGTAGATCACCCAGGTAAACTGGGCGGCAAACAGGGCCAGGCCAACAAGAATGATTTTGCGGATGTTCATGGTGGGTGATTTCTTCCTGTGGATGGCTTTCACCGCCGATTGAAATCGGCGTCTACAAAATCCAACCCCGCTTAAGCGGGTTTCTATGGTTCAGGCGTCGGATTCATCCGATGCCGGGCGCGATTGGACCATGATGCTGGGTTTATAACACCGATCAGGAAATCTGACACAAATCATAGCCCGCAAACGCCCGCTCGTGTTAAGATAGCCAGCAAGTAAAACCCGATCAGGAGTTATTTGTGAAAATTATCCTCGTCTCTCCCAAAGGCCCGCTCTACCGCCACCGTGGCGGCATCTTCAAGAAGAACCTGCGCTACGCCCCGTTAACACTGACCACGCTGGCGGCGCTGATCCCGCCGGAACTGCACGCCGAAGTCGAAATTTTGGACGAAGGCGTGGAGGAAATCTTCCCCGAACGGGTGCAGGCGGATTTGATCGGCATCACGCTCATTACCGGGAACTCGCCGCGCGCCTACGAATTGGCCGCCATTTTCCGGGAACGCGGCATCCCGGTGGTGCTGGGCGGGCCGCACGTCACGCTCGCGCCGGAAGATGCCCAGCCCCACGCCGACTCCATCGTGGTCGGCTATGCCGAGGATGCCTGGCCCGAATTGCTGCGCGATTTCGCTGCCGGGCAGATGAAGCCGCGCTACACCATGTCATCGGCGCTCAGTCTGGCCGGGCGGCCCTTCCCCAGGCGCGACCTGATCAAAAAGCACGGCTACATCACCACGCACACCTTCGAGGCCAACCGCTCGTGCATTCACGCCTGCGATTTTTGCGTGGCGCCCTCGGCCTGGGGCAACAAGCCCTTCTATAAGCCGGTGGAAGAAGTCATCGCCGACATCCGCCAGCATTACAACCGGCGCATTTTGTTCATGGATTTGAACCTGATCAACGATACCGACTACGCCGCCCGCCTGTTCGAGGCGCTGATCCCGCTCAAGGTGGATTGGTTTGGGCTGGTGACCACCCTGCTCAACCGCGACAAACCCCTGCTCGAATTGGCCGCCCGCAGCGGGTGTTCGGGGCTGCTGATGGGTTTCGAGTCGATCAGCAAAGAGAATCAGAAGACGCTGAAAAAGGGCTTCAACACGCCCGCCGAATACCGCGCCATCGTGGACGAACTGCACCGCTACAAAATCACGCTGATGGCCTGCTTCACCTTCGGCCTGGACAACGACACGCCCGAGGTGTTCATGGATACCGCCCGCTTCGCCGTCGAGGCCAGCATAGACCTGCCGCGCTACGCCATCGTCACGCCTTTCCCCGGCACGGCGCTGTATAAACGCCTTGACAGTGAAGGCCGCATTCTCACCCGCAATTGGGAGCTTTACGACGCCCAACACGTGGTCTTTCAGCCCCAATTGATGACCGTGGAGCAGCTTTACGCCGGTCACGAACGGGCCTGGAAGTACACCTACTCGCTGCCCAACATGGCCCGGCGCTTTCTTGGCTCGCGCATCCAGGTTCCGGTGTGGTGGGTGACCAATATCGGCTACCGATTCTATGCTCATCATCTCAAAGATTTCTACAACTGCGATTGGATCACCGGGCAAATCTCGCCGATAAAGGCGGTGGCATGAATTTAATGGGACGCGGCAAACGCGGATGTACGCGGATGAAAACCGATGATCTTGTCCGCGTTTGTCCGCGGCTATCCGCGTCCGATTTATAGATGCCCCGAAGAGATAGCATTATGAAAATCACCCTCATCCACCCCTGTATTGGCCGCCGGGTTGGGCAGCCGTATATCCGTTCGTGGCAGATGGAGCCGTTGGCCCCGGCGGTGCTTTCGGCACTCACCCCGCCCGAAGTGCAGCGCGTTTTTTATAACGACAGCCTCCAGCCGATCCCCTTCGACGAACCTACCGACCTGGTGGCCCTCAACGTCGAGGCGTACACCGCCAAACGCGCGTACCAGATCGCCAGCGAGTATCGTCGGCGCGGCGTGCCGGTGGTGATGGGCGGCGTCCACGCCACGCTCTGCCCCGAAGATGTGGCGCAATATGCCGAGGCCGTGGTGATCGGCGAGGCCGAAGACACCTGGCCCACCGTGCTGGCCGATGCCGAGCGCCGCGCCCTGCAAACCTTCTACCGCGCCCCGGGCCGCCCCACCCGCCTGCACGCCCACCCCGACCGGGCCATCTTTGGCGGTAAAAATTACCTGCCGCTGGGGTTGGTTGAAACCGGGCGCGGCTGCCACTTCCGCTGCGACTTTTGCTCCGTGCAAAGCGCCTACCAGCATACCTACGCCTGCCACGCCACCGAAGACGTGGTCGAAGAGATCAAACGCCAGCGCCGCCCGTTGTATTTCTTCGTGGACGATAACATCTCCGACCAGATGGAACGGGCGAAGGAATTGCTGCGGGCGCTGATCCCGCTCAAGATTCGCTGGGTCAGCCAGTGCAGCCTCAACGCCGCCGCTGACGAGGAGTTTGTGCAGTTGATGGCTGCCAGCGGGTGTTACGGAATCTTGATCGGCTTCGAGTCGCTCAATCTGGCCAATCTCAAAACGATGAACAAGGGCGCCAACCTGATCAAAGACGCCTTCGAGAAGGGCCTGGCCAACCTGCGCAAACACAAAATCCGCATCTACGCCACCTTCATCTTCGGTTACGATGAAGACGACGAAACCAGCTTTGAGACCACGCTCCAGTATGCGCTGGATCAGAAGTTTTACCTGGCGGCCTTCAATCATCTGATGCCCTTCCCCGGCACGCCGCTCTATCAACGCCTCGAAGCGCAAAACCGCCTGCGTTTCGAGAAATGGTGGCTCGACGACGCCTACCGCTTCAACATGATCCCCTTTCAGCCGGCGCGCATGTCGCCGGAGCGCTTGCAGCAAAGCTGCCTGGAAGCGCGCCAGCGCTTTTTCAGCTTTGGCAATGTGCTGCGGCGCAGCTTCGACGCCGTCAACAGCTCGCCCGCCCATTTGTGGCCGGTCTTCTTTGGTATCAACAGCCTGTTTCACAAAGAAGTGGGCCAGCGCAACCTGTTCCCGCTCGGCGATGAAGGCTGGCGGGGCGAGTTGATCCAGGTACGCCAGCGGGTGGAACGGCCATTCCAGGCACGTTGAGCGCAGTTAAAGAGCGTTAGCAACGGAGAAAATGCCCCATGCTCGATCTAATTCTCGATACCCCCGAAGACGCCTCGGCTGTCCCCGCTCATGCCGAGGTGCGCCGCTTTATCCTGGCCGGCCGCCAGGCCGATTTCCTCCCCTGCGCCAGTTGAGCCTGGCTAAACGCTTGCGAGAGATCGGAATTTTCGTTGCTTTGTGGCTCACCAGCCTGGCGCTCAACTTCGTTGGGCTGGAAGTTGCCACCGGTTTCCCGGCGATCATCATGCGCCTGGCGGGTATATTTGGCACCACGCTGGCGATAAACAGCTTCATCCTGCTGATGCACGAAGGGATGCACTCCATCCTGTTCAGCAATTGCAAACTCAACCGCTGGGTGTCGGTGGCGCTGGGTCTGAATTTCTGCATGTCATTCACAGCTTACCAGATATATGGCACCGCCGTTCAGCGGCGCAAAATTTTGCAGGAATACGCCATTCTCATTGCCTTGTATTTAATTGCTTTTTTGAGCATCCCCAGGCGGTTTGTGATTTGGATGTGGTTGGTGCCGCTATTGGGAGCAGCCTACTTGACGGCGGTGCGTGGCCTGAGCCAACATGGTGTGACTGATCCTCGCGACCCTTATTTGGCCAGTCGGTCTATCCAGGCCAGCCGTATCGTCAAGCTCTTCATGCTGCATGAGAACTATCACCTGGAACACCACCTGTTCCCGGAAATCCCCAGTTACCATTTGCAGGCTGCCCACCAACAAATCGCTCCGCACCTGCCGCGCAGTGTGACGATGAATTCGGACAGTGGATTTTTGTGGCGCTTTTTTATCCAGAGTTTGCGGATGGACGAAACCCCGATTGGGTTGAATCCCCCTCCCCGTCACGGATGATCACTCCCACCTTGCGCCTCGCCACCCCCACCGATGACGCCGCTCTGCGTCAACTCTTGCGCGACAACCCTATGCCGGGGAACATCTCGCTCAGCTACGAGCGCGAACCCAGCTATTTCCTCGCCGCCAGGGTAGATGGCCCGCTCTCACAGACCATCATCAGCGTGGATGCCGAAACCGGCCAACTGCGCGGCATGGGCGCGCGCGTCATCCGTCCGATGTATCTGAACGGGCAGGTACAGGAAGTGGGTTATATGAGCCATTTGCGGGCTGATTCGGGCCGGGAATGGGGGCTTTCGCTGGCGCGTCAATTGGCGCGTTCGTTTGCCAAATTTCGCCAACTGCACGCCGACGGGCGCACCCCGTTTTACCTGATGAGCGTGATCGCCGATAACCGGCCTGCCCGCCGCCTGCTGGCTTCCGGGCTGCCCGGCATGCCCCAGGCGCACGAATACGCCCGCCTGATCACCTACGCCATCTCGTCGCGGCGCGCCAAAACTGAGATGGCCCTGCCGCGCGGCTGCACGCTGGCGCGCGGCGCGCCCGAACACATCCCTGAAATTATCGCCTGCCTGCAACGCAATGGGGCGCGGCATCAATTTGCCCCGCTGTGGTCTGCCGAAAACCTGTTCACGCCCACGCAAACCCCCAACCTGCACCCCGCTGATTTTTCCCTGCTGGTGCGTGGCAGCCGGGTGTGCGGCTGCCTGGCCGTGTGGGATCAGACCCCCTTCAAGCAGACGGTGGTGCGCGGCTATGCTGGACGCCTGGCCCGCTGGCGTCCACTGATCAACCTGCTGGCCCATGTCGCCGAAATTCCCCGCCTGCCGCCGGTCAACGCCCCGCTGCGCTACGCCTATGCCAGCCACCTGGCCCTAGATGGCGACGATCCACAGCTTTTCGCCGCCCTGCTGCGCGCCGTCTACAACGCAACCTTGCGCCGCGGCTTCAATTATTTTGTGCTTGGCCTGAGTGAAGCCCACCCGCTGCGCCCCGTACTCACCCGCAGCTATCGCCATATTGCCTATACCAGCCAAATGTACCTGATGGCCTGGGAAGATGGCCTGGACGCCGTGCGCCGGGTGGATGGCCGCGTGCCGGGGCCAGAGGTAGCCCTCTTATGAACCCCTGGCGCATCTAAAAATTTGCCATTTCCTTTTTGACCCAACTTTCCAAAGTGGTGGTTGGCGCGCCAAGCAGCGCATTGGCCTCCTCAGGAGAGCCGCTCAAGATAATCTTGACCTTTTCGCAGTACTCGAAGAATGGCAAAACCGATTGTAATTCCTGCCGGTTTCCCGCCCGCGCGATGATCCATGCCAGCCAGATAGGCAAGGTAACCATGCGGTTTTTGGGGAATGCCACCCGTTGGACCATTTGAAGCGCCTGGCGCATGGTCAGGTTTTGAGGGCCGCACACGAACAGGGTTTTGTTGGCAGATGGTGGGGTCGCATAGGCTTTGGCGGCCATGCGGGCGTAATCGGTGGCGGCGATCCATTGGTAAGGATGGGGGTGTTTGCCGATTTGTAACAGCAGCTTGCCGCGCACCAGATTGCGCAACGTTTCCATGAAAAAGTTGGCGCGAAAGATGGTATAGGGTACGCCTGAATTGCGGATGTTTTTCTCCGCTTCCAGGCGAGCTTTCGTATCTTCAAACCAGGCGTTTTCTTCACACACCGAAGCCCCGGATAGGTAGGTTATTCGTTCCACTCTGGCCTGTTGGGCAGCGCGGGCAACCACCTCGGCCCCGCGCCGCTCCAGGTCGGGGTCGAACAAGCCATGCAGATTGATATGCACGGCCTGGCAGCTAACCAGGGCGGCGCTCACCGAAGCAGGATCATCCACATCTCCCGCGGCCACCTCGAAAGGCGGGGCAAAGCGACCACGCGCCTTTTCTGGGTTGCGGCTCAGTACGCGCACCCCGAAACCATCCGCCTGAAGCTGCCGCGCCACTGGCTCCCCCAACATGCCCGTCCCTCCGATTACGAGAATTTTCTGGATCATCCTGACCTCCTGGTGGTAGGAAGAATTGTCCGGCCATTCCAGCCAGTGCTATTCATCAACAAACGCGTGACATCCGGGAAGAGCGCATTGAGCCAGATCACCACACGCAGCATCAAGGGGGCCATCACCTCGCGCTGGTTGAAGCGCCGGCCGAACAAAATGGCATCCGCCGCCGCCTCGGGCGTCAGCACCGGGATCATGGCCTGCGCCTTCGGCAGGCGCGCCTCGCTGCCGGGGTTGTTGGCCCAGTAGTCGCTCTGCACTTTGGCGAATGTGACCAGCATCACGCGCAGGCGGGAGCGGCTTAAATCGGCGCGCAGGCCCTCGGTGAAGCCGCGCATCGCCCAGCGCCCGGCAGTGTAGGCGGTGGCCCCCGGCCAGGTGAGGCGCGAGGCCACCGAAGTCATGTTGGCAATCACGCCCCGGTTGCGTTCGAGCATGGCGGGCAAGAAGGCGCGCGTGGTGAAGAAAGCAGCAAAATAAGGCGCGGCCATCATTTCTACGGCATCTTGGGGGCTGGTTTCGACCGTGGATAACCACTGGCCCGCCCCGGCGTTGTTGAGCAGGATATCGGGCACGCCCACCTGTTGGATGATCTGCTGCGCCGTGGCCTGGACGGCCGCGGCATCGGTCAGGTCAATCGGGAAGGGATAGGCTGCGCCGCCTTCACGCTTGATTTCATCGGCCACGCTTGCCAACTTGGGGGCTGAACGTGCCAGAAGCACCACCCTTGCCCCTTGCCGGGCTGCCGCCCGTGCCGTCGCCGCGCCGATTCCACTGGATGCGCCGGTGATTAGAAAAAGTTTGTCATTTAGATTCATCAGAAAAATCCTTTCACATTTCTCTCTCGACCATTTGGATCGTCTCTTCCAGCCAATTGACGTACAGCGCTTCGTATTCCTCGCCGAAACGCCGGGTGGCCTCCCACAATAACGCATCGCGCACCAACCCCGGAAATTCTGCCGCGGCTTGCTGGATCACCTGTGGCGTGACCTCGCGATAGTAGGCCAGTTGTTGACGGTGCAAGTCGCGCTGTACACGCAACTGCGTCAGAATGGTTTCGCGGTCGAGTTGGGCGGCGAAGAACAGCTTGAGTACCACGATTTCTTTCTTCGGGCTGATCTCCGTTTCGGGCTGGGCCAGCCATTGGTGCAATTCGGCCTGACCAGATGGGGTGATGGTGTAGATGCGTTTGTCGGGCCGCTCTGTTTGCGCCTCCACGCTCGAAGCCACATGGCCTTCTTCTTCCAGTGCCTTGAGCGTGGTGTAAATCTGGCTCAACTTGGCGTGCCAGAAGTGCGTGGTGGAGTTATCCATGCGCTGCTTGAGTTCGTAGCCTGTCATGGGTTGGTAGTTGAGAAAGCCGAGCAGGGTGTATTTGAGCATTGTTATAACCTGATTTATATATAAAGTTTTATATATTATAGTTACTATACCAGGTGTTGTCAATAGGGACTGGCGAAATGGGACTGAATTGGGAGCAGGGTCTCATGCGCGTGGGACAGGCTACATGCTAAAGTATCTTCGTAAGTCAAACAAACCAGAAACAACTTACCGGAGAACCCCATGAACATCCCCTACTCCCAACCCCAGGTCAAATTCCAGCCCTTTGCCATCATCTTGTTGATTGCGGTGGCTTATCTGATGGTACGATGGTTGGTAACTTTGAACGTTGGCGCGGCGGTCGAAGTGGCCCCCATCTCGCCGATCACGATCACCGCCCGCGGCGAAATCCCCGCCCCACAGCCGGTGGCGACGCCGCCCAGCCAGATGGTCATCACTGCCGCGCCCATCCCGCCCGCAGCGGAACTGCCCGCCGCCCAGCCCGCATTGCAGCCCATCCCCACCCCGCCCAATTCCAAGTAGGAAACCGCCATGACCACTCTCACGACTCCCCAAACCCCCTCCCATATTCACGGGCCACGCTTGACCGGCATCTGGCGCGGCGTGGGCATCGGCCTGTGGGCCATCGTATCCCTGCTCAGCCTGGTTATCCTCCTCATCACCGTTTTCTATATGGATGCCTGGTTTAGCACCCCGGCCGATCAACTGGCCGCCTTTGCGCCCACCACCGAACCGGCGTTTATCGAAGAAACCATCCGCCCCTTCCAGCAGGCCATCTTCGACCTCGGCCTGACACTGCCGGGCTACGCTCACTACTTCACCTTCCTGCGCCTGTTGGCCGGGCTGCCGTATTTCTTCATCGCCTGGCTGATCGTGCGCCGCCGCAGCGACCGCCTGATGGCTGTGGCCTTCGCCGCCGCCCTGGGGCTGATCGGCGCGGCGGGGACGGTGTATAACCCGCTGTGGGCGTGGTTTCCCGAAAGCTTCCCCTGGCATCCCGATATGTACGCGGCATGGAATTCGTTGTTCTCGCTCGATACGCCCTCGCAAGCGCTGGCGTTTTACACCCAGGCCCGCAGTGGTTTAGCGTTCTTGACCAATTTCTTGAGCGCCTTGCTGTATAGCAGCCTGCTCATCTTCTACGCCTTCCCCGATGGGCGTTTCGTGCCGCGTTGGACGCGCTGGCTGATCGTTTTGCTCATCCCCTATGCCATCCTGGTCAACTTTTTCCCCGCATCGCCTCTCAACCCGTGGAATTGGCCGGTGGCCTCCATCATCCCCGCTCTTCCGAACATCATCTTTCTGGGCTGCGCCGGGGTAGCGCTGACTTACCGCTATTTCCGCGCTGCCGATGCCGTGCAGAAGCAGCAACTCAAATGGTTTGTGGCCGGCGTGATGGCGATGACGCTCAGTTGGCTGGTGGATTACGGCGTTTGGGAAATTTACCCGGCGCTGACCCAGGGCGAATATCTCATCCAGGTGGGCCTTTCGGCGGTGCTGTGGGAATTGTTCCAGGATACGCTCTGGTACATCGGCCAATTGTTCTTCGCCATTTGCGTCGCCGTGTCGGTTTTTCGCTATCGCCTGTGGGAAATTGACCTGGTGCTCAACCGCGTGTTGGTGTACGGCTCGTTGACGGCGCTGGTGCTGTTGGTGTACCTGGCGGCGGTGAGCGTGTTGGGGACTCTCTTGCGCGGCGTGGCTGAGCAGGCGGCCTTTTTCCTGGCGACCGGGCTGGTGGCAATCCTGTTCGAGCCGCTGCGCCGTGTTTTGCAGCGCGGCGTCAACCGCCTGATGTACGGCGAACGTGACGACCCCTATGACGTGCTGGCGCGGCTTTCCGGCATCCTGGCGGCCACGCCTGGCCCCGAAGAATCCCTGCCGGCCCTGGCCGTCCAAATCAGCCGGGCGCTCAAAGTCCCCAGTGTGGCAATCTGCCTGGAGCAAGATGGCGCCGAACGGCTGGCGGCCTTTCACGGCAGCCCTTCGGATGAACTGCTGCGCTTCCCGCTGGTCTACCAGGAAACCACCGTCGGCAGCCTGCAACTGGCACGGCGCGCCCCCGGCGAAGAATTTTCCCGCACCGACCTGAAACTGATCGAAACCATCGCCCGCCAGGTGAGCGCGGCGGCCCAGGCCGTGCGGCTGCACCAACAACTCCTGCGCTCACGCGCCCAGATTGTGGCCGAACGCGAGGAAGAACGCTTGCGCATCCGCCGCGACCTGCACGACGAATTAGGCCCGATCCTGGCGAGTCACAGCCTCAAGCTGGCCGCCCTGCGCCCGCTGATGCGCCAAGCGCCCGAAAAGGCCGAGCAGATGGCCGACGAGTTGATCGCGCAAAGCCAGCAGACTGTGGTCGAAATCCGCCGCCTGGTGCATGGGCTTCGCCCGCCAGTGCTGGATCAGCTTGGGCTGGTGGAAGCCGTGCGCGACCTGTTCCGCCAATCGGACGGCGAGCAGCCGGGCAGCGCCGGGCTGACCTTCGCGATCAGCGCCTCGCCCGAATGCCTGCCGGAACTGCCGGCGGCGGTCGAAGTCAGCGCCTACCGCATCGCGCTGGAGGCGGTCAACAACACCGTCCGCCACGCCCAGGCGCAGCATTGCCAGGTGCGCTTCACCTTGCAAGAAGCTGGCGCGACGCCGCTCGAACCCGCCGTCCTGGTGGTGCAGGTGTGCGACGATGGCGTGGGCCTGCCCGCCCCGCTGCGAGCCGGCGTGGGCCTGCGCTCGATGCGTGAGCGCGCTGAGGAGATCGGTGGACGCCTGGCGGCGCAAAATATCCAGCCGCACGGCACGCAGATCACCGCCTGGCTGCCGTTGTCGGTATAATTCGCTGGGAAAGGAATTCGCGATGATCCGCCTGTTGATCGCCGATGACCATCTGCTCTTTCGCGAGGGCGTCAAAGCCCTGCTCGCCTCTGCCGACGATATGACCATCGTCGGCGAGGCGGCTGACGGCCTGGAAGCCGTGGCCCAGTGCCAGGCGCTGCATCCCGACATTGTGCTGATGGACATCAAAATGCCCGGTCTCAACGGCCTGCAAGCCACCCAAAAAGTGCTGGCTGACCATCCGCAAACGGGCGTGATCATGCTCACCATGCTCGAAGACGACGC
This sequence comes from uncultured Anaerolineaceae bacterium, assembly GCA_964606085.1. Classification (GTDB taxonomy): domain Bacteria; phylum Chloroflexota; class Anaerolineae; order Anaerolineales; family UBA4823; genus CAIQJJ01. The sequence goes on along the minus strand of CAZSFD010000020.1, from coordinate 37,166 downwards.
TTCGGTGTTCGCCGCCATGCGCGCCGGGGCGCGCGGCTACCTGCTCAAGGGGGCCAGCCCGCAAGAGATGTTCAACGTGATCCGGGCGGTGGCCGAGGGCCAGGCGCTCTTCGGCCCGGCCATCGCCACGCGGCTGATGCACTACTTCCAGGAATTGGGCCGCACTCCGCCAGCCGGAGCGCCCGAAACACCCTTCCCCGAACTGACCGAACGCGAAGTCGAAGTGCTGCGCCTGATCGCCCAGGGTGAGAACAACCAGGAGATCGCCCAAAAACTGGTACTCAGCCCGAAGACGGTGCGCAACCACATCACCAGCATCTTCAGCAAGCTGCAGGTGGCCGACCGGGCGCAGGCCATCGTGCGGGCGCGGCAGGCGGGATTGCAATAGCCGATTTCCGAAATCTTTGAGCTTTCAGAAATTATCTGCTTCGTTGTGCTGTTGACTGAATATCAATTCAATGATAAACTCCAATTCGCTGAATGACAATTCAGCGAATTGGAGTATCCATGTCCCCTCGCAACCAACAACTCAACCAGGAAATGCGCCAACACAGCCGCCAGGCGCTCATCGCCGCGGCGCGCACGGTGTTTGCCCGCAGCGGCTATTTCAACTGCCGCATTGCCGATATTACCCAACAGGCCGGCATGAGCCAGGGCAGCGTGTATTGGTATTTCCCCAGCAAAGAGGAGCTATTGCGGGCCGTGCTGACCGAGGCCTTCGAGTCCCTGGGAGCGGTGATGGCCCAGGCCGCCGCCGCTGAAGGCACGGCGCGCCAGAAACTGGATGCCCTGGTGGATGGATTGCTGGCTTACGCCCGTGAAGGCAGTGAGTTTACCGCTATCCTGATCACGTTGATGGGGCGCGGCAACGAGGATATGTTCGCCCGCCTGGAATTCAATATGGATCAGATCGGCCAGGGGTACGCACAATCGGTGCGGAGCATTTTGGCGCAGGCGCAAGCCGAGGGTGTCATCCCCGCGGACATAGATGTGATGGCGGTGACGATGATGTTCTTCGGCCTGTTCAACGGCATGAACCTGGTCTATGGGCAGGATTGGCTGGCGCTGCCGCCGGAGACGCTCAAAGCCGGGATATTTCGCCTATTTGGTGTTCTTGACTAACTTTTCGCAGGAGAATGAAAGATGAAAAAGACACTTTTTTGGGGCATCGCAGCCGCTTCGCTGCCACTTGCTTATGTGGCCTGGTATCGCCCGTGGCAGTTGCGTTGGGGCGCAACCGACGAAGAACTGGCCCGCCCCATGCCCGGCGACGCCGATGTGCCCGTCCCTTCGTTCGATGCCACGCGCTCCGTCACCATCAACGCCCCGCCCCAGGCCATCTATCCCTGGATTGTCCAGATCGGCGTCACCCGCGCCGGCTGGTACAGCTACGACCTGCTCGACAACCTGGCCCGCCCCAGCGCCAGGCAACTCCTGCCGGAACACCAGCAAATTTATCCCGGCCAGGTGATCCCGATGAGCCCCGATGGGCAGTATGGCGTGTATGTCAAAGAATTTCGCCCAAACGAGTGGATTCTGTGGAACGACCGGGAAGGCGACACCACCTGGGCCTGGGGGCTTTACCCGCTTGGGGAAAACGCCACGCGCCTGGTCACCCGCATACGGATCAAATATCGCTGGAACTCGCCAGCCGCCTTCTTCAACCTGCTGATTGAATTGGGCGATTTTTTTATGATGCGCAAGTGCCTGCTGGGCATCAAAGAACGCGCCGAGAGTCTGTGAGGAGGTTTGTGATGGCGGCCAACCCGACGATGAAAGTTGCCAACAAAATCTTCATGCCCCTGCTGCGTTCGCCGCTGCACTTCCTGGTCAGCCACGGCCTGATGCTGATCACCGTCACCGGGCGCAAGACAGGCAGACAGTACACCACTGCCGTGGCCTACGTGCGCGATGGCAAGCGCGTGGTCTTCTTTTCGGGCCGCCACCTGCTATGGATCAAGAACCTGGAAGGCGGTGCGCCGGTTCGCCTGCTGCTGCGTGGCAAAGATGTTCCCGCCACGGCCCGGCTTTGCCCCGCGGATGACCCCGATTTTCCGCGTCTGTTCAAAAAACTCTATCCCTACATTTCGTTGGAGAAATCGGCGGCGATGGTGATGGTGGAAGTGATTCCATCGTAATGGATTGATTTCGCTATCGCTGAGCCGGCAATCCAGCCGGTTGTCCAGGCGTTTTGCAGGTTGAAGCCGCCCGTCATGCCGTCTATATCCAACACTTCACCGGCGAAATATAGCCCAGGGATGTGGCGGCTTTGCATCGTTTTGAAATCCAACGTGTCGAGGCGTATCCCACCACAAGTGACAAACTCATCTTTGAAAGGGCCTTTGCCCTGGATGGTGTAACGCCCGCAGGCCAGTTCATCTGCCAGGCGGCCCAGCGCCGCCTTGGAGAGATCGCCCCAATTGTGTGTTTCTGCTATTTCGCAAGCGTGTACCAGGCGTTTCCATAGCCGTTGTGGGAGATGCCGAAATGGGCTGTGGCTGGCGACCTTGTGACGGGCGTTTTCGGCAGGCTTTTTATGGGCCTGCAATTCTGATAGTGCCTGAGCGTGGGTCAATGGGTGCAGCCAGTTGATTGCCAGCGCCGCCCGATAGTTGCGGTCGTACAACCAGCGCGCTCCCCAGGCCGAGAGCTGCAACACTGCCGGGCCGCTGAGTCCCCAATGGGTGATCAGCAGCGCTCCCTGCTGTTCCACGCCGGGTATCCGAGCCGGGTTGCCATCTTCCCCAATCAAACGCAGGCTGACCGTTGGCAGGGTGATTCCGGCCAATCCATCCAGGCGGGGGTCTGAAATGGTGAAGGTGAATAGCGATGGCACCGGCGGCTCAATCGCTTGCCCGAGGGTGGCGGCCAGGTTCATCGAAGCCTTGTCGCCGCCGGTAGCCAGCAGGATGTGACGTGTGGAAAGCATTTCGGGGCGAGTGCTTTGCGCTGGTTGGCTGCCAGGGCGTAAACGGATCAGAAAGCGAGGCGCGCGGCTGTCGCCCGGTATTGGCGGGGAGATGCTTTCGATGGCGGCGACCGCTGAACGTTCCCACAAACTCACGCCAGCTTTCTGAGCAGCTTGCAGCAAACAATCTACAATGCTGCGCGATGAATCGGACACGGGGAAAATGCAGCCATCCGGTTCTGTTCGCAAGGCCACGCCGCGCCGTTCAAACCAGGCCACCGTATCGTGCGGCTGAAAACGGGCAAACGCGCTGCGCAGTTCGACGCTGCCGCGCGGATAGTAGCGTACCAACTGGGCTGGTTCGTAACAGGCGTGGGTCAGGTTGCAGCGGCCCCCACCAGAGATGAGTACTTTGCTCAAGGGGCGGCTGCCCTTTTCGAGAATCAAAACACGCACCGGAACGCTGGCCGTTTGCGCGGCCAGTTCGGCGCACGTGATCGCGGCAAAAAAACCTGCCGCGCCGCCGCCAACGACAATGAGGTCAAACGGTTGATGGGTAGTTTGCACTGCTATTGGTTTTTCGCATGTATCGCTGGCCCGAAGCGGCGGTGAGAAATTTCAAACTCGCGGCATGGCCGCATAGGCTTGTTGGCGGTATTCCCCCGGCGTAATCCCCGACCACTTCTTGAACGCTTTGCGAAAGACACTCGGCTCCGAGAATCCCAAAAGATAGGTGATCTGCTCGACGGAATAGTCTTCATGCAGGTATTTGCGCGCCAGGCGGTGACGAATGTCTCGCAGCAGATCGCTGAACACCACCCCCTCCTCTTCCAGGCGTTTTTGCAGCGTGCGCACGCTGAGCGCCATCTCCCGCGCCACCTTGTCAATCGAAAGGTTCTCGTCATCCAGGCGGGCCAGGATGATCTTGGTGACGGCCTGGGTGGTTTCATCTTTGCGTTCCATCTGGGCGATGAAATTCTGGGCGTATTGCTCGAAGTGGGCCAGCAGGGCCGGGTTGGCCATCAGGATGGGGGTGTTGGCAAGACCCGGCTCGGCGCTCATCGAATTTTCTTTTTGGCCGAACAGCACCGGGCAGCGGAAAATGCGTTCGTATTCGGCGGTGGATGCGGGCTGGGGGTAAATGAAGCGCACTTCGAGCGGGTTGAGCGGCTTGCCGGTCAGCGTGCGTATCATGCGCACCGTGCTGGAGAAGGTCGACTCGAAGCAGTGCCGCGACATCTTGGGCGCGTGCGGCGGGGTGAAGAAGACCAGTTTGATCTTGTTGAAATGCCATTCGCCGCGCCCTTCGATCAAATTGCCGATGATGCGTGAATAGCGCCCGCCCTTTTCCATCGCTTCGGCCAAATTCTTGCAATTCATCATCATATAACCCAAGATAGACCAACTGCCCGCCTCGGCGTACTCGCCCATGTGCAAGCCGAAATAGGGATCGTGGACGTATTCGGCGGCCTGATCCTGAATCAGCAGATACGTTTCGAGCGGCAGGTAGGAATCGGGCGATCTGACCTCGTCAGGATTCAGTCCTAACGTGCGCAGGAAGGCGTCAATATCCACGTTGAGGGATTTCAGGTACAGAAACATCTGCGACAGGACGGTCACAGAAACTTCAATGGTGGTTGGCGATTTGGATTGGTTCATGGGCTGAATCATAATAGATTTGGTGGGTGTGTCAACGGGAGGAGATTGGCAGGCGCTGAGCGCTATCGAAGTTGTTTACGAGGCAGGATCGTAGATGGTTGTGGGGGCGGCGAAATGAACCACGAATAGCACGAATTTACACGAATAAAAACCTACAGTGTTGTGCGCAAAAGGTCACATTTCTTGCAGAAAAGGTCATGGGCGAAAGGGGATGTGTGGTTTATGATAGAAACGTGCCAAGAATGCGCTTGGAAAGGATGTGTGGGATGTCTGGAAGCGACGAAAATTCTAAATCGCTCGGCAGATTGGGCGGCGTGACGGCGCTGATCTTGCTGGCCTATGTGCTGGCGACGATGGTGATCCTGCTTGGCCTGGGCGCGCCGCCCGAAACCGCCCAGGATACCCTGGCGATGCTGCGTCAAAACCGCCTGGCCGGTCTCTTGCGGCTGGATATGCTGACCACCCTGGTCATGCCGTTGTATTACCTGCTGTTTTTCGCCTTCTACCTCGCCTTGAAAAAGACCCACGACCTGGCCGCCAAGATCACCCTGCTGCTGGGCTGTGCCGGTCTGACGCTCTTCCTGGCGGCCCCCTCCTTCGTTTCGTGGCTGGCGCTCAGCGATAAGTTCGCCACCGCCAGCGAGGCGCAGAAGAACCTGCTGTTAGCGGCGGGCGAGGCCATCCTGGTCACCGATCTGTGGCACAGTTCGACCGCTTTCGTGGGCGGGCTGCTCCTGCAAACCAGCATGGTGCTGTTCTCCGTCCTCATGCTGCGCGGCAACGCCTTCAGCAAGTGGACGGCCTGGGTGGGGGTGGTGACGCACGGCCTGGATTTGGCGCACATCCCCTTGATGCTGCTCCTCCCCTCCGTGGGCGCGGCACTGTTGATGATCGGCGGAACGCTCTATTTGGCCTGGTTTCCCCTGCTGGCGCGCGATTTCTTCCGTTTAGGAAAGGCGTGAGCGATGGGCCCCGCGCATTTCGGCGTTGCATTTGCGGCCAGGCCGCTTGCGCCCAAAGCGCCCTTGTGGGCGCTGCTGGTGGCTGGCGAAGCGCTCGACTTGTTGTGTTTTGGCTTTATCGCCGCGGGCATCGAGAGCATGGGCGTCAGCCAGACGGATTTGGCCAATGGCATACAAATATTGACCGCGCCATCGTTAGCCTGGTCGCATGGGTTGTTCATGTCGCTGGTCTGGTCGGCGCTGGTAGCGGGGATCGCTTTCCTTGCCTTGCGTGACCGTCGGGCAAGCGCGACCGTGGGGTTCGTGGTTTTCAGCCATTGGCTGCTCGATTTTCTCGTTCACCCGCGCTATTTGCCGCTATTTTTCGCTGGCTCACCGACGCTTGGGTTGGGATTATGGGGCAGCGGGCCGGGGTTCATCGCTGCCGCCATCCTGGATATCGGCTTATTCATCGGCGGCGTGATCGTTTACATCTTTTGGAGGAGGCGAAAATGAATCGTGCCACGCGCATCATCGTTACTGTCGTTGGGATCATGCTGGCGATTGCTGGCCTTGACCACGGCTTTTTTGAAACCCTGCAAGGCAGTAAACCCACCACCGGGCTGATCATCCAGGCCATCGGGCCAGAGATGAATTTGTGGGGGACCGAGGAAGCCTTCACGGTTATACCCAACTTCCTGGTGACTGGCCTCCTGGCAATTGCTGTCAGCCTGGCGATCATCGTCTGGTCGCTGCGCTACCTGGATACGCAACACGGCGCGACGGTCTTTGGCCTGCTGTTCATTGCCCTGTTCCTGGTGGGCGGTGGGATTGCGGCGCAGATCGTGTTCGTCCCCTTTGCCTGGGCCGCGGCGCGGCAAATTAACAAGCCACTGGATGGGTGGCGCAGACTGCTGCCCGAACCCGCTGGATGCTGGCTGGCGAAAATCTGGCCGGTCACGCTGGCGCTCGGAACGCTTTCCCTGTTGATTGGGCTGTTTATCGCCATCACCGGCTATGTGCCCGGCGTAAGGGATGATGAAAGCATCCTGGCCGTTTGCTGGGCCTTCGTCTTTGGCGGCGGGTGGGGTCTGTACCTGCTGACGTATGTTTCCGGGTTCGTGTACGATGCCCGGCAGCGCATTGCATTGATAGGATAGAACATGGCACAAACGCAAGAATGGACAACCCTCTACCGAATCGGGGCCATCGCCGCCCTGACCGCCGCCATCCTCTTCCGGCGCAACATCGGCGCTGAGGTGTCGCTGTTCACCGGCATGGAAGCCATCCCGACCTCCGCGGCGGAGTGGTTCCATTTGCTGCAAACCAACCCATTCGTCGGATTATCCTTCCTGGCGGTCTTCGACCTGGTCAACTACTTCCTGGTGGGGCTGGTTTTCCTGGCGCTGGCGGTCAGGCTGTGGCCGCTGAACAAAAGCCTGACGGCGATGGCCCTGGCCAGCGGGTTGGTGGGCATCGCCGTCAGTTTTGCCAGCAATGTTTCGTTTGCCATGATGTCTATCAGCCAGCAATACGCCGCCGCGACGGACGAAGCGCAGCGTGCCACCCTGCTGGCCGCCGGGCAGTTGCTATTGGCAATGACCGGGGCGATGGCAAACTTCCCCGGCACAGGTACGTACATGAGTTACCTGCTGATCGCCCTGGCCGAGCTGGCTTTTGCCATCCTGTTGCTGCCGGGCCACCGCGTCACTGCCATCGCCGGGCTGCTGGCCGCTGGCTGCGACCTGGCCTATTGCCTGACCTTTGCCCTTTCGCCGGGCTTGCAAGTGTTGTTCATGGCTTTTGGCGGGGCGTTTTGGATGCTCTGGCATCTGCTGGCGGCGCGGCTTTTGTTCAAAGCGCCAGGCGTTTGAGTTGCTGGATGCGCTGCTCCAGTTTCAACAGGTTGATTCCCAACAAAGCCGCCAACCCACAAAAGCCAATCAGGTGAAAGAGATTGACCGCCAGCCGAAACAGTGACGTTTGGTCGAAATCAAAATTCGGGAAGGCAATCCAAAGAAAAGGCAACAGAAGCACAAAAAACCACTGCAACCGCCGATATTTCTGCACTTTTGAGTCGGCATCGGTATAGATTTCGGGCATACTGCCCGGCGCGGCTGCCTTGCGGAAATACTCCCAGCCACCCATCGAGCCGATATAGTGCCAGCCAGCATCGGCGAAGAGCTGTTCATAATCTTGACGATTGGCGGACGAGTCGCGATAATCCAGCCGGTACACAGCATGTTGCGGCTCGCTTTGCTCAAAGTGATAGGCGCCTCCCTGGAGTTTGACCAGGTGCAGCCCGCGCAGCGACATTTCATGCAGCCAGGCTTCTTCTTGTTCATCTTGCCAGGACCAAAAGAATTTGCGTTGTGTGATGGTCGGGTTCATGTTCGTTCCTTTCAAAATCAAGCCTGGTTGAGCGCAGCTTGCAGGTTTTGGTGCAGCGTGGTGAGGCGTTCGGCTTGCAGCGCCAACACCTGGCGGCCTTTTTCGGTGAGAATGTAGCTCTTGCGGCGGTTTTCCTCGCTCACCATTTCGATCAGCTTTTCGCTCTCGAAAGTGGAAAAAGCGCCGTACAATGTGCCTGGCCCGATGCTGACCTGGCCCTGGCTGATTTTTTCGACGTGTTGCATGATGGCGTAGCCGTGTCGCGGCTCGCTCAGCGAGAGCAGGATGTAGAGGCTGGCTTCGGAAAGTGGCAGGTATTTGGTTAGCTCTGAGTTGATTGCCATGAGGGACTGCTCCTGGTTACATCACCTGACGTTATATCTGATTTTGTTATATCGTATATCGTTATAATAACATGCGATATATCGTTTGTCAATATATTTCTGCGAGGAAACTATGAGAAAAGCAACAAAAGCTGTCACAATGTGGCTGGGGATCGTAGCGGGCATCGCGGGCCTTGAACACGGCTACTTTGAGATTTTGCAGGGCAACACACGCCCGGCAGGGCTGGCGTTCCCCTCGTGGGGGCCTGATATTTGTGACCCGGCCAAAATCTGGCACGCCTGCGAACCGGCCATGAGCATCCTGCCCAATTTTCTGATCACCGGCATCCTGGCGATGCTGCTCAGCGTGGTGTTGATCGCCTGGGCGGGCTGGTTCGTGCAGCGCAGGCATGGCGGGCTGGCGCAGATCGGCCTCTCGATTGCGCTGCTGCTGTTTGGCGGCGGCTTCTTCCCGCCGCTGATCGGCATCATCGGCGGCGCGGCGGGCACGCAGATCAACCAGCCTGTGAGCGGGCGGCCTGGCGCAGTCACTCGCCTGGCTGCCCGGTTGTGGCCGTGGCCGCTGGTGCTGCTGGTGGGCTGGCTGTTGGCGCAGTTCGTGATCGGCTACTTTTTCAACGATGCCCTGACCAGCGTGATGGGCTTTGTCCTGCTCTTTATCATCGTTTTCTTGCCACTTTCGGTGTACGTGGGTTATGCCCATGATGCGGTAGCAGGGCAAAATTGATTTTGCCCTGCAGGAGTCTTCTATGGAACTTGCCAACAAATTCATCACCCCTGGCATCGTTTTCATCCTGACCGTGGTTTTTGGCTTCTGGTTGAGCTTTGCGGGTAAGCCGTATAACGGCCTCCTGTTCAATATCCACAAGCTGATTGCCCTCGGCGCGGTCATCGTCACCATCGTGCAGATCGGCAAGGCGTTTGGCGAGACGGGCGTGCAGGTGCTTCCGCTTCTGCTCGTCATCCTTGCCGTGGCAAGCGCTGTGGCCCTGTTCGCCACCGGCGCACTGATGAGCATGGAGAAGTTCAGCTACGAAGTCTCACTGACCATCCACCGGGTAGCACCGATTTTGGCGCTGCTGGCGATGGTTGCGGCGTTGGCTTTATTGCGCACGGTGAAATAATGACCACTTACAAAAGCTTGCGCGTTTTTGAATGCGGCGGGCCAGAAGTGCTGCAAGTTGTGGAAAATGAATTGCGCCTGCCGGCAGCCAACGAAGTGCGTATCAAGGTGCTGGCGGCCTCGGTCAGCCGGCCCGATATCAGCGTGCGGCAGGGGAAGGCACTCTACTCGGATACGTTTCTGGGTCAAAAACTGCCCTTCACGCCGGGGTATTCAATCGTCGGTGATGTGGATGCGGTAGGCGACGGGGTGCGCAGCGTTGCGGTGGGCCAGCGGGTGGGTGTGTTGACGGTGGTGGGCGGGTATACCGAGTATCTGTACTGGCGCGCCGACCGCCTGATCCCTGTGCCTGTGGATGTTGACCTTGCTGAAGCAGTCACGCTGATTTTGAACTACATCGTGGCCTACCAAACCATGCACCGTGTGGTGAAGGCAAAGCCTGGCGAAAAGGCGCTGATCATCGGGGCCAGCGGCGGTATTGGCACGGCGCTGCTGCAACTGGGCAAACTGGCTGGCCTGAAGATGTATGCCGTGGCCTCTAAAAGCAAACATGCCATCCTGGCCGAATATGGCGCGACGCCGATTGACTATCACTCGCAAAATTTTGCCGAAATCATCCGCCAGGCTGAACCCGCTGGCCTGGATGTGGTACTCGATGGCATGATGCGCCTGGAGATGATGCAGCGCGCCCTGTCGTTGCTGCGCCGCGGCGGGCGTATGGCCTGTTTCGGCGAACCCGCCAGCCGCCCTGAGTTGATGAAAATCCTGGGTCTCACGGTGCGCACCCATTTCCTGCCGAAAGGCAAATCTTTGTCGCTGTATGGGACATCCACGTATTTCTTGTTCGATCAGAAATCCTACCTGGAAGATTGGGCAACGTTGTTTGCTCTGCTTCGGGAGGGCAAAATATCCCCTGTCATTGCGGCCAAATTTCCCATTTTGCAGGCGGCTCAGGCCAATGCCCTGCTCGAAAGCGGCGAGGTGACGGGTAACGTGGTGTTGGTGGCCCCGGAATTGTTCGTAAAATGAAAAATCCGCTTCACCTCACCAGTACGTTTCTTGGCATCTATGCCGGGCTGTTGGCTATCGAGCATGGCATCTTTGAAATTTTGCAAGGGCCGGTTGCGCCCGATGGCTTGATCATCCAGGCGATCGGCCCGCCCTGCCAGGCGGAGACGGTCTGGCACGCCTGTTTTCCGGCCATGACGCTGATCCCTAATTTGTTCATATCCGGTTTCGCCGCGCTGGTTGCCGGGCTGCTCGTGGTAGGATGGTCGGCAACCTTCCTGGCGCGGCGGCATGGCGGCTGGGTGTTGGCAGGGCTGTTGCTGCTGATGCTGCTGGTCGGCGGCGGGTTCGTGCCAGTATTGATCGGCGTTGTGGCGGGTGTGGCGGCGGGGCGCATTGGCGCGCCGCTGGGGCCGCCGGGAGCCGTTTGGCGCTGGTTGGCCCGCCTGTGGCCGTGGACGCTGCTGCTGATGGCGCTCTGGTTTCCGGCCAGTTGGCTGCTGGGCTATTTTTTCAACCAGGCCATGCTGGCAATGGGTGGGTTCTTGTTTCTCTTTTTTGATGTCGCGCTGCCAGTGCTGACGGCGCTGGCGTCAGTTGCCCGCCAAAAGGTGACGGTATGACAGGCATCATTCCCCTCAAACTTTCCATGTCCAACGCCTTTTTGCTGCGCGGCGAAAGGCCCATTCTGATGGATAGTGGCAGCCCCAACGACCTGCCTGCCCTGACCCGCCAACTGGCGCAACACGGCATCGGCCTCGAAGAGATTGCGCTGCTGATCATCACCCACGCCCACTTCGACCACGCCGGGAGCGCCGCCGCCATCCAACAGCGCGCCGGCTGCCCGGTGGCCGCCCACCGCCTGGAAAAAGACTGCCTGGCGCAGGGGCAAAACGCCGCGATTATCCCTATTCACCCGTTGGGGAAAATGCTCATGCCCTTCATGGGCGCTGGTTTTTTTCCCGTTCGGGCCGATACCCTGATTGACGATACGCTGGATTTGACAGGCTATGGCGTAGATGCGAAAGTGATCGCAACACCGGGGCATACGCCTGGCTCGCTGTCGGTGATCACCGGCGATAAACAGGCCATCGTTGGCGACCTGATCGGCGGTGGGCTGCTGTTGGGGCAGTTCCAGCCGGGCAAGCCGCGCCACCATTACTGGGCCGTCAACCGGGATGATGTACAGGCCAGCTTGAAGCGGGTCTTTTCTTTCCAGCCGAACAAAATTTATGTTGGGCATGGCGGCCCGTTGGATGGGCCGCAGGCGCAGTCCTTTTTTGCAGTTTGATCCTGGCGTTGCCGATGAATAAACTTCAACCTTCCTCGGGTTATTTTCGCAGCGGCCTGCCCTACAACCGGGGTGGCAAGGGGGCGCGTCCGTTGGTTATCGTGCAGGGCCTGGCGTTCGAGAACAAACCCCAGGCGGGGATGATGCTGGGTTACCGCTTTCTGGAACGGGATTACACGCTGTACTCGGTGCTGCGTAAACCGGGGATGCCGCAGGGGTACACCATTGGGGATATGGCGAAGGATTACGCAGCGATGATCCGAGAAGAATTTGACGGCCCGGTGGATGTGCTTGGCGTTTCAACCGGCGGCTCGATTGTTCAGCAACTCGCGGCGGATCACACCGGCGTGGTGCGCCGCCTGGTGATTCATTCATGCGCACACCGGTTGGGCGATGCGGGCAAACAAGTGCAGCTTGAAATGGGCCGCCTGGCGCAGCAGGGCCGGAATGCACAGGCGGTGGCGTATATTTTCAACTTCATGCAGCCACCCAATCGGGTTTTGCAGGCTATTACCCGGCCGATAATTGGATTGCTTTCCCATTTGCTGCTGCTGGGCAGCCCCAAGCAACTGACCGACCTGATCGTAACCATCGAGGCCGAAGATCAATTCGACTTTCAGGAACGCCTGGCAGAAATCAAGGCCCCCACGCTGGTGATCGCCGGCAAGGAAGACCCGTTCTACAGCGAGGCGCTTTTCCGCGAGACGGCGGCGGGAATCCCGAACGCCCGGTTGATGCTCTACGAGAAGATGGGCCACCCGGCGGCGGGAAAGCCATTTGAGCAGGAAGTTCTGGCTTTTTTGAGAGAGGCGTAATCTGATGAGCATCCTCCTGGGCATCTTTTTCCTTTTGCACGGCATGGTGCATTTGCTGTACGCCGGACAGGTGCTGCGCTTCTTCGAGCTGCGACCGGGGCTGGTCTGGCCGGATGGGGCGTGGCTGTTTGCGGGGTGGTTGGGCGAGGCGGGCACGCGTTGGCTGGCGGGCATTTCGCTGGTGTTGGTGGCGATCGGTTATGCGGCGGGTGCGCTGGGGTTGTTCCTGCGCCAGGATTGGTGGCGGCCTTCGGCGATTGGGGCGGCGATCTTTTCGATGGCGGTCTTTGCGCTGCTTTGGGATGGCAAATTGCAAGAAATTCTCGATAAGGGCGGGGTTGGGGTGTTGATCAGCCTGGCGGTTTTGGTGGTGGTATTGGTTTTCAAATGGCCGGGCTGATCAACTGCGCTCTGATGCTGCGCACGCTCGCAAACCAAAGGTTTGCGCCACCGAGCCCCGCCCATTTTCATCTTTAAAGACACAACCCCACAGGGAAAACCTGTGGGGTTGTGTCTTACCTTGCTGGGAAATGGCGCAGCAATCAGCGGAATTTACTCTTCTCGGTTGGCCTGGATTTCTTTCTGGCGAGCGGCCACCACTTCTTGGGCGATCTGCGGTGGTACCATTTCATAGTGCGAAAACTCCATGCTGAACACGCCGCGGCCGCCAGTCATCGAACGCAAGTCGGTGGTGTAGCGCTGCATTTCAGCCAGCGGCACCTGGGCGGTGACCACCGAGCGGCCTTTTTCAGTGTCCATGCCCGAAACGCGCGCCCGGCGGGTGTTCAGGTCGCCAATGATGTCGCCCATATTCGCTTCGGGAACAACGACGCGCACATTCATAATCGGCTCACGCAGCACCGGGCCGGCTTCTTTGAAAGCAGCCTTGAATGCTTCGCGCCCGGCAGCTTCAAAGGCGATGGGTTTCGAGTCAACCGGGTGTTCCTTGCCATCGTAAACGGAAACTTTTACATTGAGTACGGGGTATCCGGCAATGACGCCTTCTTTCAACACGGCTTTGATACCTTTATCAATGGATGTCATAAAGTTGCTCGAAATCGCACCGCCAAATACATCGTTGCTAAATTCATATTCCACTTCTGCCAACGGGCTGACGCGCAAATGAACTTCGGCAAATTGGCCTGCGCCACCCGTCTGTTTCTTATGGCGGTGTTGGGCGGCCCCTTCGCGCGTGATCGTTTCTTGGTAGGGGACTTTGGGGATTTCAGTGTGCAGGGCGGTCAGGAACTTGGTCTCGGCCTTGCGAATGGCAACATCAATGTGCTGGTCGCCCATGCCCTGCAGGATTGTCTGCCCGGTTGCGCCTTCTTGTCGCCAGGTAAGGGTGGGGTCTTCTTCGGAGAGGCGGGTGAGGGTTGAACTGATCTTCGACGCATCAGCCTGGGTCTTCGGAGAGATTGCCACTTGAAAGAGCGCATTGGGATATTCCGATTTGGGCAGTGTCAGCGGATGGGTTTTGTCGCACAGGGTGTCGCCGGTGGTAGTGGTGCTGAGCTTGGGGACGGTGCCAATATCGCCAACATGAATGGTTTTGGTGCTGATCTGTTCCTTCCCGCGTTGAATGCTGACCTGGCCGAAACGCTCTTCGGCGTTCTTAGCCTGGTTCCAAACCCGTGAGTCCGAGGTGATTACACCAGAATAGACCCGGAAATAGGTGATCTTGCCCACGAACGGGTCGGCGGTGTTTTTCCAGACATAGGCTGCCAACGGGCCACTGTCACTGGGGGGCAATTTTTCCTCGCCAGATTTGCCCTGGGCTACGGCTTCGCCTACTTCCAGGGGGGAAGGCATCATCGAAAGGATAGCATCGAGCAGGGGCAGGATGCCCACTTCTGCTGTGCCAGCCGTGACAAAGACCGGGGCGTAACTGCCGGCCAGGATTACGGCGCGCAGGCCGCGGGAGATTTCTTCGGAGGTCAGTTCCTCGCCTTCGAGGTATTTTTCGAGCAGGGCATCTTCGCCTTCGGCAGCGGCTTCGATCAGGGCCATGCGGGCTTCTTCGGCCTCGTCTGCAAATTCGGCGGGGATGGCTGCAGCTTCTTTTCCGACACCTGCATACGCTTGCATCGAAAGCAGGTCAATTACACCCTTGAAATCGGCTTTTTCGCCCCATGGCAGTTGCACGGGGATCGGGCGGGTTTCGGAAATATCTTGCAGGGAAGCCAACGCTTTGCGGAAGTTGGCATTGTCGCGGTTCATTTTGTTGATCACGAAGAAACGCGGCAGTTTGAATTTATCGCAGTATTGCAGGGCAATTTCAGTGCCCACTTCTGCACCAGCCACCGAATCGATCACAACGAGTGCGCCATCAGCCACGCGCAAGGCCGAGATCACCTCGCCTACGAAATCGGTGTAGCCGGGCGTGTCGAGGACGTTGATCTTGCAATCGCGATACTCCACCGGGATCACCGCCGTCGAGAGCGAAATGGTGCGGCGAATTTCTTCTTCTTCAAAGTCTGCCGCGGTGGTGCCATCTTCCACCTTGCCAAGGCGGGTGGTGGCGCCGGTGACGTGCAAGAAGGCTTCCGCCAGCATGGTTTTGCCAGCGCCGCTGTGCGAAACCAGGGCCACGTTGCGGATCGATTCGGACGTGTATTCTTTCATTGGATTTCCTTCCTCAGGTGAGTAAAATCGGGCAAACGCCGATTCTAAAGATAGTGGTTTGCTTGTCAAATTATGGATAAGCAGCGCGCCCAATTATAAACGAGAATTAACGGATGGTTATGAACCTGCTCAAGCGCCTGATATTTCAATGATGGTATGTTTGCCCCCTCAGGCGGTTTTTTCGATCATCACCCAGGCATTATATCCTTCTACTTCAATGTGCTTCCGAGCGTTTTGATTGGGGAACATGGCCGCAATGCGCGGCGGCGCCAGGAAATGGCTGCGCATCAGGGCCAGCTTTTCGCCGATGGCGACCAACTTGACGATCAGGGTGCGCACATCGGGTTCTTCAATCACAATCCGCCCGCCTGGTTTTAACACACGCCATAACTCGCCCAGGCTTTGTTGATGATCGGCTACATGGTGCAGTGCATCTACCATGATGATGCGATCAAAGCGTTCGGCAGCAAATGGCAGGGTTTCGGTCACGCCGCGCACGGACAATAGGCCATTTTTGGCCGAGGCTTGTTTGAGCATCCCCCACGATTCGTCGGCAACGACGATGTATTTGGCCTGGTGACGCAGGGCATACGACACACGCCCGGTGCCGCCGCCGGCGTCGAGCATCCACCCATTGACAGGCAAAGCAGCCCGTTGCATGAACGCCTGCACATTGCCAAGACGGATGGCGGTTTCGTAAAAGGGGGCTAACAGGGAAAAGTGATCAATGAGTGGCATAGATTTTAAGAAATCGAAAGCTAAATGCTCATCCGTCGCCGTCAAGGTATCTGGATTTTGCGGTATTGGCGGCGATATAGGTTCGGGTCTGCGCCGCGCAATTCAATGTGTTGGGTTTGACCAATCCCTGCCCAGCCAGCAAGGTTCAGGTAGGTCACGTTTTCCAGCGTATAGCCCATCAAATCTGCACAAACTGTGTCTACGGCCACAGCGTCTTTGCCCATGGCAAGCAAACCGTGTTCGACGGGGGATCCAAATAATGGGCCGTCACCTTCCATCCCGATAATACCGTCCACTAACGCCAGAACCTTGGGCACACATTGATACACACCCAGGATCGATGGGATGAAGCCGTTGATGTGGAGCATGTTCTTTGGCCAACCATAGCGTGAACCTGGCACAACCCCCAATAAATTCTTCACGCTCAAAGATACAACCGCCCAGTGATGAGTTTTCATCTTGGGAATTGAGAGAATGTAATCGGCCTGGCGCACACTCCGCGGCAGCCACAACACCGGTGAGCGCCGAAGCCAACCGTCACGCGCCCTCACTGGTTGTGGATCATCGAAGTTCAAGTCCACGAAAGGAACCTGTTTTGCCTTCACGACAGTTCCCAGCCCACAGTCCTGGGCCACTGACCAGGCCTCGCGGCGAAAAGCCGGCCCATCGCCTACTACGATCTCTCCTGCGCCTAACTCGCGCAATAGGTCAATCGCCGCTCCGACCACAGTCGGGTTGGTGGTTGAAGGGTGATTATCTATTGAATCGACCAGGTTCGGTTTAATTAAAATTCGCTTGCCGCGCACATCGGGCATTTCCGCTTGCCGCCAGAGCGTACGTAGTTTATTCAACAAATCTGCCGAATCGGAATAAGAAGCGCACCCGCCTAAGGTAACCACGGCTGGATGCATAAGGCGCTTCCAGTAACCGCGCAGCAGCCAACGCGTATATGTCACACTCCCGACGGGTTGGGTGACTTTCTCCAAAAGCGTAGTTCCCCCGGCAATGGCAGCTAACAAACCGATACGCACAAAAGCTTTGCGAGATAATTTCACATTTTTCATCGAAGCCAATCCAATTCTCCGAGTGACAGGAGAGCCAGCGAAGTTTGGTACATGCTGCGATTCCAGGAGCCATCTTCGATTTGGCTACTTTCCAGTTGGGCAGCAAATACGTCACTGGGTTGTTTGGCGATGCGCAGCGCCATCACTGTCCAACTCAAGGCCAGCACGCCGCCATCCTGGTCTGTTTGCTGTTGTAAAACGAAGTAATCTGCAGCTTGGATTTCCTGTGGCTCCAGCAACGCCAGAGTCAAGATGGCCAGGGCTGTTGGTACCGGGCGCGGCGGCATGATTGCCCCTAGCATCTGTATCACGCCGATATTCCAGCCCCCAGCATCCAGGTGACGGGAACGCAATAGCCGAACGCCATCTCGCAAACGGGTCTGGACGGCCTCGCTGGAGGGTACTGCATGAAGCGCTAATAAAGCGTGAGCGCTAGGTTCCAGCCAGGGCAGTTCACCCGGAAGCCACGGCCAGCCGTTGATGTTCAGGTCAATGCCGGAGTTTTGTTTTAATTCAGACGCCATGGCATCGTCGCCCGTGCTGACTATGCTGGGTGTCACCAACCAGTTAACCCCGGCTTCGAGCGCCGGGGTGCCGGGGCCAACTTTTGTCAGCGCCCAAACCGCCCAGGCTGTCTGCCAGGTAGATTCGGGATCGTTATGAGCAAAACCCCACCCGCCATCTTTATGTTGGCCTGCTAAAAGCCAAGCAACCCCACGTTGCAAAGCCGCAGTGCCAGCGTCAGATACGGGCTGCATTTTCGTTAATGCTAGCAAGGCGGCTGCGCTGGACTCAGTGACAGAAGCCGCTTGGGGGGTGTATCCCCAGCCGCCATCCTCGTTTTGCGTGGATAGCAAAAAATTGTACGCATTGCTATTAAACATCGCCAAATTATGTGACAAGTTTGAATGTCTGTCAACTCAACACCGTATTTCTCATGTGCCTTGCTTAAATCGTGTCCTTTGCAAGCTTTGTGGTTCATATCCTTTGCGCTCTGCTGCTTTGAAAATAGCCCGCTATTTTCATCCATTGAACACGCCGACGAACGCCCGGCATGACGACTGATATGGAAATTCATCTGTAACCTTAAGACTTTTAGGGATAGATAGGGGATTATTGTCACTTTCCGAAATGGATGGATATGTGATAAAACTGCATCTCGTCAGCGTTGGGTCTCAACCCAATGTGTATTGTGGATTTTAGGCGCTCTTCGACTTGAAACTAAAACCCATAAGAAAGCCCATTCCATGGTCGAGAATATCTTTTACGCCATTTTATTGTGTCTTGCCATCTTTTGCGCCTACCGGGCGATGATTTCCCAGCGCATCTTGCCTTCCACGTTGTGGGTGGCCTGTGTCAGCGCCCTGACCTCGGCGGTACTCTACATGCTCGGCGCGACCCAGGTGGCCGTGATCGAACTGAGCGTGGGTGCGGGGCTGGTGACGGTGCTGCTGGTCTACGCCATCAGCGTCACCGGCGACGACGCCTTCGACCCCACCTCCATCGTCCCCAAGCCGTTGGCCTTCGTGGTCACGGTCGGCGCGATGCTCTTGCTCGGCGTGCTGATTTTGCCCGCCGCGCTCGGCAGCCTCGAAACCATCACCCTGCCGCTATCGGTATCGCTGTGGGAAGACCGCGTACTCGATGTGTGGGTGCAAATGGTATTGCTCTTCTCTGGTGTCATGGGCATGTTGGGATTGCTGGCCGAGGGCAAAAGCAAACCGCGTTCCGGGCTGGATACACTGCACGAGGTGATGGGCCAAAACCTGGTCGGTTCGGCCACCCCCACCGAGCAAAAGGAGCAAGAATGAACGTAGTCAATGTGGTTTTGGCGGGAATTTTGGGCTTGCTGGGCGTGGGGTTGTATGGCCTGCTGATCACCCGCAACGCGGTCAAAATTGTGCTGGTGCTGCAAGTGCTGGTTAAAGCAGCAGTGATCGCCCTTGTGCTGGCCGGCAAAGTGAATGGCAACATGGGCCTGAGCCAGAGCATCGCCGCCACCGTGATTGTGGCCGATACGATGGTGGCCGTCGTGGCGCTGGCGCTGGCGGTACAGATTCGACGGCGGTTTGGAACATTGGATTTGACGGAGATTTCGACGTTGAAAGGGTAAAGGTTGGGAAGGTTGAAGGTTTCTCAACTTTCAATCTTGCCCTTTTGAGGATTTCTATGGCTTCGATACTGATTGCACTGACGATATTCCTGCCCTGGGCGGGAGCGCTGGCGGTGTGGCTGACCGGAGATCAACGCGCCAAACTCCAGCACACGCTGGCCGTGGGGTTTGCAGCGGCGGCAGGCGTGGCCGCGGTTATTCTGTTGGCTCAGGCAGGCGAAAATGCTGTGTTGCGCATCCCATTGGGCGGCGTGTTTGGCGACGTGACCTTTGTGGCCGACGGCCTGGGCGCATTCCTGACAGCCGTTGCCACCGTCGTCGGTTCGCTGGCCGTGTTATTTTCGGTGGATTACCTGCGCGGCGCGGCGCAGGTGGGCCGCTACTATGCCCTGGTGCTGTTCTTCATCGGCGGCATGGTGGGGTTGGCGCTGACCGGCAGTTTGCTCTTTTTGTTCTTCTTCTGGGAAATTACGGCGCTGTGCTCATACGCGCTGATCTCGTTTTACAATGACGACCCCAAGGCCGTGGCTGGCGGCGTCAAGGCGTTGATCATC
This sequence comes from uncultured Anaerolineaceae bacterium, assembly GCA_964606085.1. GTDB lineage: Bacteria > Chloroflexota > Anaerolineae > Anaerolineales > UBA4823 > CAIQJJ01. The sequence continues at coordinate 17,592 of CAZSFD010000020.1, read as the reverse complement.
ACCTCGCTGGGCGGCGTGGGATTATTCGCCGGATCGCTGGCCGTTTACGCCTTGCAGGGCAGCTACGATCTGCACGCATTCATCGCCAACGCTCACAGCCTCCCGGCGGCTGCGTTGGCGTGGCTGGCCTTTGGCTTCCTGGCGGCCGCGGCAGCCAAATCGGCGCAGTTCCCCTTCCAAACCTGGCTGCCCGATGCCATGGAAGCTCCTTCGCCAATCAGCGCGCTCATCCATGCCGCCACAATGGTCAACGCCGGTGTGTATTTGCTGGCGCGCTTCTTCCCCGCCTTCGAGGGCGTTCCCGGTTGGCGCACGGCGGTGATTGCCGTGGGCGTGATTTCGGCGCTGCTGGCGGCGTTTATGGCCGTCATCGCCACTGATCTCAAACGGGCGCTGGCCTATTCCACCGTCAGCCAGTTGGGATACATGGTGTATGCCGTTGGCGCAGGCGGCATCCTCGCCAGCCAGTTCCACCTGTTCAGCCATGCCATCTTCAAAGCGCTGCTTTTCCTGGCAGCGGGCGCGGTGATCCACGCCGTCGAGACGCGCGACATGCGCCTGATGGGCGGTCTGGGGGCGAAGATGCCCTTCATCCGCACCGTGTTCATCGTCGGTGCGCTGGCGCTGGCGGGCCTGCCCATTTTGAACGGCTTTTGGAGCAAAGAACTGATCCTCGAAGCCGGTCTGCACGATGGCCCCACCTGGGCGCTGGCCGCCATGATCTTCGGTGCCGGGTTGACCGCCCTGTATACGCTGCGCTTCACCTGGCTGGTCTTCTTCGGCCAGGAACGCTCACACCTGCACGCGCACGATGCTATGCCCTTGATGAAAATCGCCCTCGGTCTGCTGGCGCTGGGCGCACTCACTTCCTGGCTGCTGATCGCCCCCTTTAGCGGCCTGCTCCACGAGACTCTCCCGCTTCATGAAATTCACGAGCTGACCATCGTTGAGATGGCCGCCGAAATCTTCTCCGCCCCGCTAACATGGGCTGCGCTGGCCGTCATCGCCGCGGGGATGGGGATGTACGCCCTCAGCCAGCGCCAACCGGCCCTGGGCAAGCCCTTCATCTGGCTGGGCTGGGCGGCTGAACACAGCTTCGGCTTCGAGTGGATTAACGCACAGGTGGTACGCCTCACACAGTCTATCGCCGAACGCTTGCGCGGGACGCAAACCGGCAAGCTGAACTGGAACGTTTTCGGCATCGTTGCCGGGTTGGCAGTGGTGTTAGCAATCATGTTCTTTGGACAATAACGCATGATCGAATACCGAATAACGGTATTCGATCATGCGATACATCGTAGAACCTTACCCATGAACTTACCCCCCTTCTCCTGGATGATCATCCTTCCCCTGGTGGCCGGGCCGGCCATTTACCTGGCCGGGCGCGTGGGCATTCGCCGCGACGAACCCAGCCCGCGCGGGCCGCTGGTGCAATGGCTGGCCGTGGTTGCGCTGCTGGCGGTGTGGGTTCCGTACGTGTTGACTTTGCAGACGGTACTTTCCACAGGCCGCATTGAGTTTGCCTTCGCCGGCATCGCCCTGCAGGTGGATGGCCTGTCGCTGCTCATGAGCGGCATCACGCTGGCGCTTGGCACGCTGGTGGCGCTCTACTCTGGCCCGTATATGGCCGAAAACCTGGGCGAAGAAAAGTATTACGCCATGCTGGTGACGATGATCGGCGTGATCATCGGCCTGAGCTGCGCCGCCGATTTGTTCAACCTGTGGGTGTGGTTCGAGGCGATGGCGGTTTCATCCTATTTGCTGGTGGCCTTTTACCGACGCCAGGCAGCCTCGCTCGAAGCGGGCATCAAGTACGTGGTGCAAAGCTCGGTGGGGTCGGTGCTGGTGCTGTTTGGCATCGCCCTGGTGCTGGCGCAAACGGGAACGCTGGAACTGGCCGGGATTGCCGCCAATGGGCAAACTGGAAGTTTGCCCTACGTAGCGGCGGCGGCGCTGTTTATCATCGGCTTTGGCGTGAAAGTGGCCTTTGTCCCGCTGCACACCTGGCTGCCCGACGCTCACTCGCAAGCCCCCAGCGGCATCAGCGCCATGCTTTCGGGCGTGGTGATCGAAGCGGGTTTGCTCGCCATGCTGCGTTCTCTATTCCCACTTCTGGGGATAGTGGGGATGAAAACCGGTCTGCTCCTGATGCTCTTCGGCTGCCTCAACATGCTCTACGGCAACCTGCTTGCCCTGCGCCAGAAACAGGTCAAACGTCTGCTGGCCTATTCCAGTCTGAGCCATGTCGGGTATATGCTGGTCGGTGTAGGCGTGGCCTTGTTCGCTACAAACACCCCTGCCGCAGCCAACGGCATGGCTGGCGCGGCTTTCCATATCGTCACCCACGCCCTGATGAAAGGGCTGGCCTTCCTCGCCGTCGGAGCGCTGATGTACGCTCTGTATGTCAGCAAGCACAGCCACGCCCCGCTGATGGTGGACGATCTCAACGGCGCGGCGCAAAAATACCCCTGGGTGGCGCTGACGCTCGGCATCGCCCTGCTGGCCCTGGGCGGGATGCCGCCGCTGGCCGGGTTCATGTCGAAATGGCAGATTTTTGTGGCCGGTTTGCAGACGCAAAGCCCGCTGGTGATTGGCGTGGTGGTCTTCGCCGCCCTGAATAGTGTGCTCTCGTTGGCCTACTACGCCCCGCTGGTCAATGCCCTGTACCGCAAACAACCCTGCGAAGCCATCCAGCAGGGCAACCCCATCCCCGCCCGCATCTTGATCCCGCTCGTTATCCTGGCCTTCGCCATTATCCTTCTGGGCTTCCTCCCATCCCTGGTCAGCCCATTAACCCAAATCATTTGGTGATCGGCTAATCAGCAATCTCTTTACCGGACAATATCCTAATGGTACGCGGACAATCGCGGATGAACGCGGATTCCAATCCATTTTCAAACCCGTTTGCGTTTACAAATCGCTTTTTCAGCGTTTGTCCGCGGCCATCAGCGTCCTATTTTTCATTTGTCCGGTAGCAAAATCAGCAATCAGAAATCGGCAATCAGCAATGACTTTCCTCCTCTACCCTCCTCTAGCCTTCCTCGCCTACATTCTCCTGGTCGGGATCATCAGCCTGGCCGGGCGCAGATTTTCGGCCAAGGCCGGGCCGCACAGCCCTTACAAAGGCAGCACCTATGCCAGCGGCGAGGCGCACCCGGTAGCCGCGGCGGCCCCTGGCTACCGTCAATTTTTCAACGTCGGCCTGTTCTTCGCTGCCCTGCACCTGGGTATTCTCATGGCCGGGTCGGGCGGATTAACCCTGGTGACAGGGATTTACCTGATCGGTTTGGTATTGGTGTTGTTGGCATTGATTTTAGGATGAAACGTGATGCGTGAATTACCATCTCACGCATCACGCATCACGCATCACGCATCACGTTTCACGCATTGATGGAGTTACCCATGTTCACCTCCCTCACAACCTCCTGGGATACCGTCCTCGACAAAATCGCCACCTGGGCACGCGTCAACTCGCCCTGGGCGATCCACTACAACAGCGGCTCGTGTAACGGCTGCGACATCGAAATACTCGCCACGCTCACGCCGCGCTACGACCTGGAACGCTTCGGCGTCAAGCTCGAAGGTTCGCCGCGCCACGCCGATATTCTCATCTGCACCGGCCCGGTGACATACCAATCGCGCGAACGCCTGCTGCGCACCTACGAGCAGATGCCCAACCCCAAGTTCGTGGTGGCCGTCGGCTCGTGCGCCATTTCAGGCGGAGCCTTCCAGGGTTGCTACAACGTCGTCGGCCACATTGACGAAGTCATCCCCGTAGACGCCTACATCCCCGGCTGCCCGCCGCGCCCCGAAGCGATCATTGATGGCGTGGTGAAGCTGTTGGAAAGTCTGAAGAAAAAATGAAACTCGACCAAATCATCCAAAAATCTGAAGAACTGCTCACCCCGTGGGCCAAAGAAACCTCCCGCCCCGAACCTGCCCGCCTGGATGTGGTGATGGAACCTGGCGACCTGGCTGCCGCCGGCGCGGCGCTGCGCCGCCAAAAATGGGGCTACCTGGCCGCCATCACCGGGCTTGACCTGGGCGTGGAAGCCGATAGGCTCGAAGCGCTCTATCACTTCTGCGAAGGCCCCGCCGTCGTCACCTTGCGGGTGCAACTGCCGCGCCAGGGCGGCGTGGTGCCATCCTTGTACCAGGATTATCCCGCTGCCAGCTTCTTCGAGCGTGAACTGGGCGAAATGTACGGCGTCACCGTTGAAGGCACGCCCGATACCTCCCGCCTATTCATTCCCGATGATTTCCCCGATGGCATCTACCCCATGCTCAAAGATTTCGACCCCAAGAGCATTACGGTGCGCAAGCCCACACCGCCGCCCCTCGAGGCCGTTTCAGGTGGCAAGTTCGTCGTCCCCATTGGCCCGCAACACCCGGCGTTGAAAGAACCCGGCCACTTCGAATTCGGCGTGGATGGCGAGATCGTCACCAGCGCCAGGATGAGGCTCGGCTACGTCCACCGCGGCATCGAAAAAGCCTGTGAGACGCAAAACTGGATTCAAGACCTGTACCTGCTCGAACGCATCTGCGGCATTTGTTCGCACAGCCATGCCACAGCCTACGCCATCGGCGTCGAAAAGCTGGCCCAGGTGGAAGTCTCGCAGCGCGCCCATGCCATCCGCGAGCTGTTCGCCGGGTTGGAACGCATCCACAGCCACCTGCTCTGGCTCGGCGTGGCCGCCCACGAAGCCGGCTACGACACGCTTTTCATGTATAGCTGGCGCGACCGCGAAACCGTGATGGACATCCTCGAACAGATCGGCGGCAACCGTGTCAACTACTCGATCAGCGTGCTTGGCGGCGTGAAGGAAGACATCGAACCCCAAGATGCCGACGCCATCCGCAAGGGCATGATCTTCCTCGAAGAACGCATCAACCACTACCTCGATGTTGTTACCACCGACCAGATGTTTTTGCAGCGCACGCGTGGCATCGGCCAGATGTCGCGTGAACAGGCCGAATACCTCGGCATCCTCGGGCCTACCGCGCGTGCATCGGGCGTGGTGCGCGATGTGCGCGTCGAAGCGCCCTACGGCACGTACACGCGTTTCCCGGTCAGCCTCGTCACCGAGGAAGCCGGCGACATCGAAGCGCGCTTCAAAGTACGCCTGCGCGAGATGATCGTCAGCACGCACGCCATCCGCACCATCGTGGATAACCTGCCCGAAGGCGAACTGGCGGTAAAGATGCCGCGCCGCATCCCCGCCGGCGAAACGATCAGCCGCGTCGAAGCGCCGCGCGGCGAACTGTTCTACTACATCAAATCCAACGGCACCGACAAACCCGAACGCATCAAAGTGCGCACCCCCTCGCTTTGCAACTGGACGTACGTACTCACCTCCGCCATTGGCCGCCAACTGGCCGATGTGCCCCTGCTGCTGGCGGGGATGGACCCGTGTTTTTCGTGCAACGATCGGTAACGTGAAACGTGAAACGTGTTCCGTAAGCCATGATCTGATGAAACACGTTTCAAGTTTCACGCCTTATTTTCTGGCGTAATCATGCTTTCTTCTCTCACCCCCCTTCTGGCACTTCTGTTTTTCCCCGGCGGCCTGGCTTTGCTGGCGCTCGGCCTGTTCTACGAGTGGATCGATCACAAGCTGGTTGCGCGCCTGCAAAACCGCATCGGCCCGCGCTGGTTTCAGCCATTCGCCGATACGCTCAAATCGCTGCTGAAAGAAGAGATCACCCCCGAAGTGGTGCACAAGTTCCTGTTCACCTTGCTGCCCATCACGGCGCTGGCGGGGGCGCTGACGGCGGGGTTGTATGTGCCGGTGATGGGCCTGCCGCCATCGTTCAGCTTTGCCGGCGATTTGATTGTCACCTTTTACCTGCTCTCGCTGCTGACGTTGTGCATGGGTGTTGCCGGGTGGAATACCAACAGTCACTTTTCGGTGGTGGGAGCCACACGGGCGCTGACACAGCTTTTCTCGTATGAAGCGCCCTTCTTGCTGGCGCTGCTCGGCCCGGCGTTGGTGGCAAAAACATGGACAATTGGCGAGATCAACACCTACGCCAATGCCCACCCCTGGTTTGCCCTCACCCAACCGATTGGATTCTTCGTCGCTTTGATCGGCCTGATGGGCAAGCTCGAACTACCCCCCTTCGACGCCCCCGAAGCCGAAACCGAGATCGTGGCTGGCGCGCTGACCGAATATAGCGGGCGCGGCCTGGCGCTCTTCCACCTGGGCAAAGCGGTGGAACTGGTGCTCGGCCTGACCCTGGTGGCGGCGTTTTACCTGGGCGGCGTGGGCAACCCCCTGGAATTCCTGCTCAAGACGCTGGCCCTGCTGGGCGTACTATCCCTCTTACAAACCCTGCTCACCCGCTTACGCATTGACCAGACCGTGGGCCTGTGGTGGCGCTACGGCGCGATTGCCGTGTTGGCGCAGTGGGGTTTGTGGATTATCGTAACGGTATTACAGCCGTAAGGCGAAATTAATTTCGCCTTACCCAATGGAGTGCGGTATGAAATTCGGTGTGATGCTTTCCGATGTTATACGTTCGTTCTTCAAGAAGCCGGTGACACGGCAGTATCCCTTTGAAAAAGTGGATGCCCCCGAGCGTCTGCGCGGCAAACTGTATTGGGAGCCGAGTCGCTGCACCGGCTGTATGCTGTGCTGTAAAGACTGCCCATCCAACGCCCTCGAACTGACCACCATAGACCGCGCCGCCAAGCGCTTCGTGATGCGCTACCATGTGGACCGCTGCACCTTTTGCGCCCAGTGCGTGCAAGACTGTAAATTCAAGTGCATGGGCATGTCCGACGAACAATGGGAACTGGCCGCCCTCAAGAAAGAAGAATTTGAAGTCTACTTCGGCTCCGAGGAAGACGTGAAGCAGTTCATCATCCACATGAACGCCCCCGAACAGCCAAAATCGCTCGGCGGGGCATAATTTCCCGAAACCAATGCTGATTGACTTGGGGTTGAGCAGCAAACTCCGTTTGCAATCGAAACCAGATCTCGACAAGCTCGACCGGCGAATGGTAGTGCCTAACCCGCGAACTCTTTGCACAAAAAACAAGGACTTCCTGGATTAACGCCCTGGTCTTTCCGCTTTATGCGGGTTAGTGCCTAACCCGCGAACTCTTTGCACAAAAAACAAGGACTTCCTGGATTAACG
>CAZSFD010000020.1:0-10352 GCA_964606085.1 uncultured Anaerolineaceae bacterium | reverse complement strand
CCCTGGTCTTTCCGCTTTATGCGGGTTAGGTCGATCAAAAAAGCGCAAGCGAACGGCTTGCGCTTTTGCGTTTTGTGAGCTGCCTTTATCCGGCTTTCCCCGATGCCCCGAATAAATCCAAATAATAGCAGCAGCGCTCGTGGAAGGTCTGCGCCACCATGGGGATCATATCGAAGTAGGTGATCTGACGTTCCTGGAAGGCGGCGGCCAGGCGTTTGGCGGTCAGCACGTACAGGTCGGTGGCCACGTTCACTTTGGCAATGCCGCCCGCAATGGCCGCCCGGAACTGCTCCTCCGCGATGCCCGTGCCGCCATGCAGTACCAACGGCAGCGACACCCGGCTGCGAATCTCGGCCAGCAAATCCAGGTCAATGTGCGGGTCGCCGCGGTAGAGGCCGTGGGCGTTGCCGATGGCGATGGCCAGGAAATCCACGCCGGTTTCTTCGACGAAGCGCCCGGCCACTTCGGGTTCGGTGAAGCCGAGGCGTTTGGCGGCTACATCGGGGTAATCGGCGCCGCTGCCCACATGACCGAGTTCGGCCTCCACCGCCACACCCACGGCATGAGCGGCACGCACCACCATCTGGGTGTGGGCGATGTTTTCTTCCAGCGGCAGCCGCGAACCATCGAACATCACATCGGTGAAGCCATACGAAATGGCCTGAATGCACTGCTCGAAGCTGGCTCCGTGGTCGAGCATGAGCGAAACCGGCACGCTGGCATCTTCGGCGCGCTGGCGCAGGTAGGCGGCGAAGGCATGGGCGTTGGGCTTTTCCATCAGTGCGGAGTAAATACCCGCAATGACGGGGGCGCGCTTTTCCTCCACGGCGGCGAACATGCCTTCAGCGCCCTGGATGTCGAACACATCGAACAGGGGGATGGCATAGCCATTTTGTTGCGCGCAAATGAGTTGTTGGGCAATCGAAACGAGGGTCATAATGATCTTTCTGTGGTGGGAGATTAGCGAATAGCCTGTAACAAAAACGCCAGCACAACAATCCCGGCCAAAATTCCCAGCGCAATGCCCACGGCCTTGAGCGTTTGCAGGCTTTCGAGTGTGGGTGGGGGCGCGGGGTTCTCGCCGATTGCGTCCAAAATGGCGAGGTCGGCGCTTTCGGGGTGCTGCAGAGCGGCGATGAAGGCGGGCATATCGGCGTAGCGCTTGTTGGGGTCGCGCTGCAAGCTGGCCGCGACCACAGCGGCGATTTCGGGTGAGACGGCCGGGTTGAGTTTGTCGAGGCGGGGGGCGCTGCCATTGAGATGCTGCGCCATCACCGCCATGGGCGTATCGCCGCTGAAGGGCAGGCGGCCAGCCAGCAACTCGAACAGGATTGTGCCGAGGGCGTAGACATCGGTGCGGGCGTCGCCGCGTTGGCCGTCTATTTGTTCGGGGGCCATATAATCGGGCGTGCCCATGGTGGCGCTCAGGTTGGAGTAGGTGACACGGTGCGAGCCTTTGGTCAGCGCCAGGCCGAAATCCATGATCACCGGCTGGCCCTCAGCGGTGATGAGGATGTTTTCGGGTTTCAGGTCGCGGTGGATGACCTCGTTTTGGTGGCAGTACGCCATGCCGTCGGCAATTTTGGTGATCAGGGCGATAGCTTCTTCTACGGGCAGCGGGGCCGCTTCTTCGATGATCTGACGCAGCGATTTGCCATCCACAAACTCCGTAGCCAGGTAAGGAATGCGGTTGTAACGCCCCGACCCCAGGCCCTTGAGAATAGCCGGGTGGTTGAGCGTACTCATCACTTCGAGTTCACGTTGGAAGCGTTCGTATTGGGCCGGGTCGCCGATCATCGCCTGATCGGGGATTTTGATCACCACCTCGCGGCGGTGAACCATATCGTAGGCCCGATAGACATCGCTCATTCCCCCCTGGGCCATGTGCGATTGGATTTGATATTGGTCGAATTGGTCGCCGATTTGTAGCATCTTGGTTGAGATTATAGCATGTAGCACCGGATTAATCCTGTGCTACGGGTTGACCAGGGCTGCCTGGCTGCGTCCCAGCAGTTTTTTGAGCCAATCGCTTGGGCCGTGGCCGTTCTTGCGGGTTTCGAGGGGTGCTTCGACCTCGATGAAGCCCTGAATGTGCAGCGTCACCACCGAGCAGTTGTCGTCGGTCTCGTGAGCGAGGGCCAGGTCAATCAACTTCTGGCCGAGTACGCTGATTGCGTGGGTTTCGTTGGTCAGGGCGGCAATTTCTTCTTCCTGCAAGGCCGACCACACGCCATCGCTGCACAGGATCAACCGGTCGTCGTTTTGCAGCCTGATTTGCTCTACATCTGGCTGGACGAACAACGTCATGCCGAGGGCGCGGGTGAGGATGGAGCGTTGGGAGTGCGTGCGTACCTTTTCGGGGGTGATCAGGCGGGCGCGCACCATATCGCCGACCACGGTGTGATCGGCGGTGAGGCAGGTCACTTTGCCCTGTCGCGCCAGGTAGGCCCGGCTGTCACCGACGTGGGCCAGGTGCAGCAGGTTGCCCACGATGTAGGCGGCGGTGAGGGTGGTGCCCATGCGTCCCGCGCCGATGTGCTGGGCCACCTTGTAGATGCCGATGTTGGCCGCTTCCACGCCGCGGCGCAGGGCCTTTTCGGGTTTATCGGTGGGGTTTTCGTGCAAGGCCGAGAACAAAGTTTCAACCGCCAGGTGGCTTGCCATGCCGCCATGCGCGTAGCCGCCCATGCCGTCGGCCACGGCAAACAGCGAGCCGGGAATTTCGGGCAGGGACTCGTCGGGCAGTAAGATCGAATCCTGGTTATCCTCGCGCACCGGGCCGACGATACTCAACCCACTCGATTCAATCTCAGGCAACAATCTTTTCAAGATAAACAATCTCCCATTCCAGCCCGCGCCAATCTACGATGGGGCGCGTGCCGCGCACGTGATAGCCAAGATGCTGGTAGAACTGGATCAGCCGGGTATGCTGCGCCACGGCGTCGAAGCGCACTGCCTGGCAGTTCCAGGCGCGGGCAAATTCTTCCACTTTACCCACGCACCACTTCCCCAGCCCCTGTTGCTGATACGCCGGGCGGATCGCCATCTTGCCCATGTAGAGCGGGCGGTGCTGTGCGCTGGCCCACAGGCGGTTGTCGTAATTCCAGCCATGCTGCCCAACCGTGAACGTGCCAATCACCTGCTCGCCATGCCCGTTGCGCTGGTGAACGCCATAGACGTTCAATTCGCAGGCGTGGCGGCGCATCGTTTCGATGGGGTAGGGCGGCGACCAGTGAACCAGGCCATAGCGCTGCTTCATGTCTTCGCCGCATTCGGCGATGATTTCATGGAGCGCATACACCTGATCGGCATCGTAGCGATGGATGCTGAGGATGGAGAAGTCTGTGAGGGTCATTTTTTCTTGATAAAAAAATACACCACGCAGATCACCAGCCACACGCCCGCCAGCCCGCCCGCCAATGCGACTGCCTGGCGCAGCACGCCGTCACTGGCAAGGCCGATGGCGAGGATAGCGATGACCATGCCTGTGTTGAGCAGCAGCCCAATGATGGGCAGCACGGCGTGGCGCAGCAGGCTGAATTCGGGCGTCCCGGCGTAGGCGGTGATGGTCAGGGCGCACAGCAGGGCGTAGAGCGAGAACGCCCCCAGGTTGGCCGCCAAAATGATGCCCATCAGTGCCGGCAGCCCGCCGAGCAGCCCCAGCGCGCCGACGAGGCCGGTGAAAATGCCCATGATGATGACGATCATGTAGGGCGTGGCGTATTTGGGGTGCAGGAAGCCCAACAGGTCGGGCATTTCGTCATCCATCGCCATCGAAAAGGTGATGCGCGCGCCGTTGTTCATCGCCGTCAACGTGGCGGCCACCAGGGCCACGATCACCGTCAGGGCCACGACCATCATCAGCGAGAAGCCATTGCCGGCCAGCAGGGAATCGCCAATTTGCAGCGCCAGGTCGCCGATGGGGGCATGGAGCGTAGCCGGGGCAGGCAGACGGGTGTTGAAGGCGAAACCGCTGGCGAAGTAGGACAGCAAATACACCAGCACACCCTGGATGATCAGCCCGAGTACGGCGGCGCGTGGAATGTCGCGTTTGGGGTTGTTGGCGTTGGCCGCCAGGCTGGTGGAGGCCTCGAAGCCGGCCATCAGCATCATCGCCAGGAACATCTGGACGAGCAGCGGGGCCAGGCCGGTTGGCAGGATCACCGCTGCCGGGGAGGGCGCGGCCCATTCGGCCGACGCCAGGCCGAGCGGGTTGATCAGCCGGAAGGCAATCGCCAGGGCGCTGAAGGTGATCAGCGTCACCAGTTGCACGGTATTCAGGATAATGCTCGTCGTCGTCGTGCCGGTGATGCCGCGCAGGGCTAAAAATCCGATGAAGGCGGCAAAGGCGCAGGCAAGGATAATCTGCCCGGCTACGGTGGGCTGGTAGCCGAACTGCCGCAGCAGGTAATCGGCCAGAATGCCCATGAAGGCCACCATCACGCCGGGGTAGACCCAGTAATACAGGTGCGCCGTCCAGCCGGTGACGAATTTGGCGATGCGTGCGCCGGGGTGTTGGGGCGGGAGTTTTTGCGTGCGGAAGACCTGTTCGGCAAAGTGATAGGCGCTGCGCAGGCCGGCTTCGGGGTAGCGCCGGGCCAACTCGCCAAACGAGAGCGCCGTAATCAGCGCCCCAATCAGCGCCGCCAGCACGCCCGGCCAGATGCCCAGGATGCCATTTGGCGAGGCGGCGGCCTGGGCCTGGTAGAGCAGCCAGATGAACGCGCCGGGGGCGGTGAGGGCCATGGCGTTGATGGTGACGCCGGTGAGACCGAGGGTTTTGCGCACGGAGCGGCTGGCGGGGGCGGCGGGGTTAGTGGCCTGGGCGGTCATGGGCGGCCTCGTTTGTGGGGGATGGTTGGGTTTCTGCGGGAGCCTGCGCTGCTTTGATCCATTCTTCAAAACGTTCCAGGAACAGCACCAGCGGCCAGAGCAGGGTGATCGAAGCGGCCTTGACCAGCAGTTGCAGCCAGGCCAGCCACTTCAGGCCGCGGGTGGGCGTGCCTTCGAGCAAAATGCGGGCCGTCACCAGCCCGATGCCCAGGTAGAGCAGGGCGGGCGGGGAGAACAGCCCCGTGGTGGTGGTTTCGTGCATGAGCGCCTTCGTTTCTGTGTGGTGAGGGTGTCGGCGAATGGGGAACGAATAAGCAAATGAAAGTTGACCGTTCGTTTTCCTATTCGTTTATTCGTTGACGGGGATCAAAAGCTTGTTGAACCACAAAGGACACAAAGGAACACGAAGGATAATCCTTGGTGAGCCTTTGTGTCCTTTGTGGTGAGAATTGTCTTAGTCAGCCAGACCGAGCGAACCGACGATGTCGCCGGGGTAGGCTTCGCTGCCGTGTTCTTCCACATCGAGACCTTTCATCTCTTCTTCACGCGAGACACGCAGGCCGACCGTGTTCTTGATGATTACCGGGAAGAGAATGACGCCCATCACGATGCACCACACCGCCACTGCGCCGATGCCGATCAACTGCGCCACGATTTGACCACTGTTCCCGGCGATCAGGCCGGTGACGCCGTTTTCGGTGGCGAAGATGCCCACCGCCAGCGTGCCCCAGATGCCATTCATCAGGTGAACGGGCACGGCGCTGACGGGATCGTCAATCTTGAGTTTTTCGAGCAGCACGGCGCCAAAGACCACAATGGCGCCGCCAATCGCGCCGATCACGATGGATGCGGCGGGTGTCACCCAGGCGCAGGGGGCCGTGATGGCGACCAGGCCAGCCAGCACGCCGTTGAGGGTGGTACCGAGGTCGGGTTTCTTGGTGACGAACAGCCAGCACAGGATCAGGGCGGTCAGGCCGCCGGCAGCCGCAGCGATGTTGGTGGTGGCGGCTACCAGCGCAATCACATCGGCGTTGGCGCCGTTGGCGGCCAGTTGCGAACCGGGGTTGAAGCCGAACCAGCCCAGCCACAGGATGAACACACCCAACACAACCAGCGAAATGGAGTGACCGGGAATGGTGCGCGGCTTGCCATCTTTGCCGAAGCGCCCGATGCGGGGGCCAAGGGTGAGCGCACCGATCAGGGCCAACCAGCCGCCTACCGAGTGTACGACCGTGGAACCAGCGAAATCTTTGAAGCCCGCGCCGAAGGGCAGGGTGGCCAGCCAGCCGCCGCCCCAAATCCAATGGCCGGAGATCGGGTAGATGACGGCTGAGATGAAGAAACTGTAAATCAGGTAAGATGTGAATTTGGTGCGTTCTGCCATCGAGCCTGAAACGATGGTGGCGGCTGTCCCGGCGAAGACCAACTGGAAGAACCAGAAGGCCAGCAGGGGCACACCGGCCATGTCGTCGCCGCTGGTGGTGAAGAAGCCCGAAGTGCCAATAAACCCGCCGGCGGTTGAGCCAAACATGAAGGCATAGCCAAAGGCCCAGAAGGCCAGCGTGGCAAAGACGAAGTCAATCAGGTTTTTGAACAGAATGTTGGTGGTGTTTTTGCCGCGCGTCAGGCCAGCTTCGACAAAGGCAAAGCCCGCTTGCATCCAGAACACCAGAAAGGCGGTGATTAACACCCACACCGTATTGAGACCACGCGTCAACTCAGCAATCGGATCAGCTTCCTGCGCAAACGCCGGGCCAGCGCCAAGCAGCGCCACCGACACGACCGCCGGGATAACCACCCAGCGTAACCATTTCATCGAACTAAGAACCAACTTGCTTTTCATGAGATTTTCTCCTTCTACAAAAAAATATTCCTTAGTGTGAGACTTTGGAAGTCTAGAATTCCTAAATTCCTAACCTTCTAACTTTCAACTTGCAACCTTGCTACCTGCATACACATCCTCCTCCCGGCCTAATACCAGCCGATATGTCCCTTCCACAGCACCAGCACCGAGGCGATGAGCATGGCAATAATCGTTGCCGGGGCTGCTACAACCAGCCAGCGCTTCCAGCCGACTGCGCCGTGGTGATGTTCCATGTAGGCGTAGGCCACTACATTGGCCGAAGCGCCAATCGGTGTCATGTTGCCGCCAATATCCACGCCCAACGCCAGCGACCAGACCATCAGCGCCAGGGCGGGCATACCGGGGTTGGCGGCCAAATCTTGCAGCACGTAGCTCATCGCCAGCGCCAGCGGCACGTTATCGAGTACGCCGGAGGCCAACCCCGGCCCCCAGTGCAAGGCGAAAACCAGTGTGTTCGGGCTGCCCGCCGTGGCGGTGGTGAGCAGGTCGGCCAGATGCTCAAACAGATGCACCTTCTCGAGGCCGCCGATCAGCATGAACAGGCCGGCAAAGAACAAAATACTCTCGCCATCCACTTTTGCCAGCGACTTGCGGCGTTGATCGTCGCGCAGGGCGATCATCGCCAGCCCGGCGGGGATGATTGCCGATGTGGCGGCGTTGATCGGCAGCCCGGTGGCGGCGCTGAGCGGCAGGTGGAAAATAAGCAAACCTACCGCCATGAGGAAGCCCGTCAGGCCTACGCGGGTCAGGTGAGCGTGCAGCGGTTCGTGGTGCAGCGCTTCGATCTCGGCAATCGTCTCGTCGGTCAGGGCGGCGTGGGCGTCTTTGAGCGATTTGCGGTTGATGAAGTAGAAGATGCCAAGCAGCACGAAGGCCAGCAGGACCGAGATCGGCCCGGTGTGGGTGACGAAATCGGCAAAGGTGAAGCCGAGGGTTGTGCCGAGGATGACGTTGGGCGGGTCGCCAACCAGGGTGGCCGCGCCGCCGGTGTTGGCCGCGCAGACCTCGGCAATCACCAGCGGGATAGGGTCGAGGCGCAGCAGGCGGCACAGTTGCACCGTCAGCGCTGCCAGGAAGAGCATCACTGTGATCGAATCCATCCACATGGCGAGGAAGGCCGCCAGCAAAATCAGCACCACAAACAACGGGCCAGGGCGGTAATTCACCTTGCGCACGGCCGTCATCGCCAGCCAGGAGAAGAAGCCCGCCTCCTGCAAAATGGATACCAGCAGGAACATGCCCGCCAGCAGGCCGAGAGTCTCCCAGTTGATATAGGTCAGCGCTTCATCGGGCGTCAGCACCCCAAAGACGATCAGCAGCCCGCCGCCGGTAAGCGCCACCCAATGGCGGGGGAATTTTTCGCTGGCAATCGCCACGTATGCAAGTGCGAAGATCAACAATGCGGTAAACATAGAAACCTCTGCTCTCGTCCAGGGAGAAGATCATCTTGCTCAATTGGGGGCTATTGTATGGATGTTGGGCCTATCTATCTATTGCCCGTATGGATCATTTTTCGACGACACAATGACCCTCGTTTCCAATGGATAACCCTGCCAATTACCCAAATGGGTAAGAAAATATCTGATTAATCCAACCTGGTATGACCTATTTGGGTAGGGCGAAATTAATTTCGCCCTACATGGCGTATAATCCTCTCGCCCCTTCTTTCTCATTTCTCTTTTCTCTACACGATGGAACCCGAATACACCCCCCAAACCGTCCTCACCATCTTCGCCCATCCTGACGATCAAGAATTTACCGTCGCCGGAACCCTGGCCCGTTGGGCGCGTGCTGGCAGCCACATCACCGCCCTGCTGCTCACCAGCGGCGACGCCGGCTCCAACGACCCCAACTGCCCCGCCACCTGCAAAGAAGACCTCGCCAAACTGCGTGAAGCCGAGCAATTGGCTGCCAACGCCACCATCGGCATTGCCGAAACCGTCTTTTTGCGCTATCCCGACGGAATCTTGCAGCACACCCTCGACCTGCGCCGCGACGTCACCCGCCAGATTCGCCGCTTCAAACCTGAAGTGGTGGTATGCGGCGACCCAACCGTGCGCTTCTTCGGCAGCGGCTACATGAACCACCCTGATCACCGCGTGGCCGCCGATGTGGCCTGCGATGCCGTCTTCCCCTCCGCTGGCACACGCCTGATCTTCACCGAACTGCTTGCCGAAGGCTTCGAGCCGCACAACGTCAAGCGTGTCTACCTCAGCAGCACCAACACCGCCGATACCTGGGTGGATATTGCCGACACGCTGGAGACCAAAATCGCCGCCCTGCGCAAACACGCCTCCCAACTGGGCGACTGGGACCCCGCCGAAGAAATGCGCAAATGGGCCGCAGAAACCGGCCAAGAAAAGGGCCTGGCGCTGGCCGAATCCTTCCGCGTCATGATCCTATCCGACTGATTTTCCTAACGCCTAACTCCCTAACTTTTCCCCCCTCACGTTCCAACACAAACAAACTCACCTCCGCCGGGCAGTTCAACCGAATTGGCAAATGCCCCAGCCCGATGCCGCGGTTGGTGTACTGGATCATCCCATTGATTTGGTAGCGCCCCATGGGATACTGATGGGCGTGTTTTGGGAAGAAAATCGGCCCGATGACCGGGAAGCGCACCTGCCCGCCGTGCGAATGCCCCGAAAGCTGCAAATCGAAGCGCCCTGTGGCTGCGCTGGTGTCGGCGAAATCGGGTTCGTGGGCCAGCAAGATGGCCGCCCCGTCAGCGGGCAATTGTTCGAGCAGCGCCGGCAGGTCGGCGTGCTTTTTGAGCAGCGAGTCGACCCCGGCGATATGCAGCCTGGCCGGGCCGCGCCTGATGGTGAGAAAGGTGTTCGACAGGTCGCGCACGCCGCAATTGACAAGGACACGCCGCAACCCCTCAGCGCCATGATAATGGTCATGATTGCCCAACACAGCGGCCACGCCATCGCTGGCGCGCAAGTTTGCAAGCGCCTGTGGTAAATCGGGCGCGAAAAGGGCTGAATCGGTGGAAACATAGTCACCGGTCAGGGCAATAAAATCAGGCGCTTGGGCGTTGACCATTTCTACCGCCGCGTGCAGGCGTTTCTCGTTGCCCCACTCGCCCAGGTGAAAATCGCTGATTTGGGCAATGCGGTAGCCGTCAAATGCGGCGTCCAGGCGGGGAAGTTTCAGGTTGTGGGTGGTCAGTTGGATGTTGTATGGCATGAGAAATATCTGGATAAACCCAGTCGGCAATACCAAGCCCGATTGATCGGGCGCTGCTCGCTAACCCGGCGATTGATCGCCGGGCGGGGCCGATTTGAAATAGCGTTTCAACCAGGCCGTCGCTTTCGCCAGGTCATATTGCCAGGCCACCGTTTGCAAAATGGGGATACCGTCCACCTTATCCAATTCCACCGGCACAGGCAAAATCGGGTCGAGGCGCAGGTAATACTTGCCGAGAATTTGTTTGCACTGGTAATCGGCCAGCCCCACGCCGCCTTCCAGCAAGATGTTGACCAGTTTGATGCCCCATTGCGCCAGGCCCCAATCACCGTCTTGCACGTCAATATACTTCGGCTGCGAGCCAGTGCTGACCGAAAGCAGGCGAATATCCCGCAGGCTCTTTTTGCCAAAATCAGGGTGCAGGGCCTGGGCCAGCGCACACACGCTGGGATTATTGGCCACC
>CAZSFD010000019.1:0-63180 GCA_964606085.1 uncultured Anaerolineaceae bacterium | reverse complement strand
CGCCACCGCTGACCAGCCGGGCCTGCTGCGGGCCGATTCCACCCCACACCCAGGGCTGATCCATCTGGCGCAAACCATCCAGGCCCGCCGCAATGCTGGCGGGCAAGCCACCCCGGCCAACAAACGCATCCTGTTTCGCCTCAACTTCAAACCACACCTGCTGCCATGAAGACGATCCGCATCCTTCCCGCCCTCCTTTTTTTGTCCAACCTGTTCCTGGGAACGCTGATGGGGCTATGGCTGCGCCCCTTTCCACCCCCCCAGTCCGGCCAACCCCTGGTCACGCTGGCCAACCAGCAGCGCACCATCCTGCTGATCCTGGTAGACCAGATGGACAGCCAGGCAGCGCTGGTGGGCCTGTGGACGCTGATCTACGCCCCTACCATGCGGACACCCACCTGGATTCCACTCTACCCGGCCATAACCAGCGCCGGCGCCGCCAGCGCAGACGAATTAGCCGCCCACTTCCAGCTTTCCGCAGACCTGCAACCCTCGGCGAGCTTTTTGCAGCGCCTCAGCCAGACCAACCTGGCCTGGAGCGGCTATGTCGTGCTGGACGGCGAGGCCCTGGCCGAAGCCATGCAATTCTTCAAAGCGCCCTACCGCCCTGCCGAATGGCCGACGATGGCCTTCGCCCCAACGCAGGGCCACCCCAATGCGCTGGCCTACCAATATCACCTGCTCGATGCGCTGTGCCAGGCCGCCGCCAGTCCAGCCCACGACCGTTCGCTCAACCATCTCTACCCGCTCCTGCGCAAACATGCCCGCGCCAGTTTCGATCTATCGCTGGCGTTCATCGAATGGGCCGAACTGTTCAAGTTGGATGAAACCTTCTCCTGCTACTTCCCCACCCGCTGAGGAAAACGATGGAATCGCTCACACCCTGTCATATCACCTTGTTGATGGGAACGACCCTTTTCTTCATGGGATTGGGCACCTGCCTGGCCGGCGTGATCTCGCTGCTCGCCCGTGCCTGGCGCAAAGAAGCCCACACCCTGGCTGCCCCAACCACACGCCTGGCGCAAAAGAGCCTGGCCGACGATGTCGCCGGGCTGGTAGGCAACACCAACCTGCTGCTCAACACGCTCAATGAACTCACCCGCACCGCCACCGGCATCGGCATCTTCCTGGCGCTGACCGGTGTCGGGATGATGAGCCTGGCTTTCTGGCTGGTTTTTCAAACGAGAACCCTATGCCTGAACTGACCCACCTGCTGGCCGCCCTGCCCGAAACAGCCCACGCCCACTGGCTGGCCGCCATGCGGCAAGACCCAACCATCTGGCAGGCGTGCCTCAGCGTCGAAAGATACCCCAGCCTGGCCTGCCTGCCGCCCCCAGAGTGGTCGCCAGCCGCCCTGGCGTTGGCCGCCCTGGGCCAACCGCCCGACCCACAGCCTTTACACAGTCTGCGGGCCATTGACCCCCACCTGCGCCTGCGCGCCGGGCGCGCCTTCGAGCGCCACACCCAGCCGCGCAGTTCGCTCACCCCAACCATCCAGGCCGATCTTGCCGAGGCCGGGCTGCTGGCCCTGGCGCTGCGCGAACGCCGCCGGCTGATCGGCAGTTGGGATGGGCTGCGCGCCGAACTCAGCCTGGCCGCACTGACCTCGTGGCGCACGCCGCTGGCCTGCCTGTTCGGCATGATCGGCGACCCGGCCGCGCTGCTGGCAAACCTCCTCGGCGATGGCGCGCACGCCGATTGGAACGCCCTGGCGCTCCATGCCATCCTGAGCAACCCCCTGCCCCCACCCGCCCAGGCCAACCTGCTGCAACCGCTCTTGCCAGCCAATCCCCTGCCGTTGCTGGCGCAACTGGCCGCTTTGCGCCCCACCCTGGCCGGCCGCCTGGCCGCCGAAGCCTTGCGCCAGGCCGAACCCACCGACGCCCGGCAAGCCGCACAATTAGCCGCCCTGGCCGGCCAGGCCCAAACGGCGCTCGAACACCTGCGCCACGCCAGCCAACAGCTTCAACTGGCCCAGGCCGACCTCAACGCGCAAACCGCCCGGCTGATCCGGCAGCATGGCCTGGCTGATCCGGCCGTCAGCCTGGCGCATTGGCAGCAGGCCATTGAGTTAGCGCCCCACCAGCCCGCCTACGCCGCGGCGCTGGCCCATCACCTGCTCGATCACGGCCAGGCCCTCGAGGCAGCCCAGGTGCTGCACGCCAACATCAGCCACCACGAACATCCCCACACGCGCTTCGCCCTGGCCCGCCTGGCCTACGAAAACGGCGATCACGAACGCGCCCGCCACCTGTGCATCCAAACCCTGCACACGCTGGAACATCAGGCCGCTTCACCGAGCAGCAACCAAGACCTGACCGACCTGGCAACCTTACTGCTCGAATTGGGTCGCCCGCGCCTGGCGCTGCAAGCCATCGAACTGGCCCTGCAAAGCAACCCCACCGATGCCAGCCTGCTGGCGCTGCTGGCCCAGGCTTATTTTGCGGCCCAAGAACCCGCGGCGGGCATGAACGCTATGTACCTGGCGACGCGCCTGGCCCCGCACAACCTGTCGCTGCGCCGCCAATTTGCCGCCCGCCTCGAAAGCGAAGACCGCTGGGCCGAAGCCTGGCCCGAACGGCATGCCATCGCCGCCAGCGCCGAAGACAATGCCGACCCACTGCCCGATCTGCACGCCCTGGCGGCCTGCGCCTTGCGCGCCGGCCAACCCCAAGAGACCGCCGCCGCCTGCCAACACGCCCTGGCGCTCAACCCGCAAGATGGCCCCCTGCACGCCCTCTATGCCGAAGCCCTGCTGCGCCTGGGCGACCTGGCAGCCGCCGGCGAACACTTCAACACGGCCACGCTGTTAGCGCCCGCCCTGCCCGGCCCGTGGCTGGCGCTGGCGCAGGCATATCAGCAAGATGGCCTGGAAGAAAAAGCCCTGGAAATTTTACGCGTCGCCGCCCAATCTGCGCCGCAATCGGCTGAAATCCACCGCGCCCTCGGAGAAGCCTGCCTGGCGGCCAACGCCCCCACGCCCGCCCTCGAAGCCCTGCGCCGCGCCGCCCGCCTGCAGCCGGATCAGCGCCAACTGGTTTTGCCGCTGGCGCAAGCCCTTCACCGCCTGGGACACCTCGACGAAGCCCGCCAGGTGATCGAAACGCAGGGCTGGCAACATCCTGGGCCAGACAGCCGCCAACTGTCTTACACCTATGCGCAAATTTTGTTGGCGCAGGGCGATCTCGCCTGCGCACTGCCGCCGCTGCGCGCCGTGGTAGCCGCCGCGCCAGCCGACGCCTCGCCCTACCTCGATTACGCCTGCACACTGCTCACCCTGCGTCAAGACATCCCCGCAGCAATCGGCAGTTTGCGCCATGTGCTCGAAATCGCCCCGCAACAATCCATCGCCCGCGCCTTCCTGGCCGAAGCCCTGGTGGCCGCCAACGATCTGCCCGCCGCCCTCGAAGCCTACCAACAAGCTCTGGAAAGCGATCTGTCGCGCGATACCTTGTGGCGCGGGCGGCTCGCCCAGGGATTGGGCGAAACCGCCCTGGCGCTGCGCCAGCCCGATACGGCCATCGCCGCCCTGCACGAAGCCGCCCAATGCAACCCACAAAACCCGCACCTGCATCAGGCCCTCGCCAGGGCCTACCAGCAGGCCGGGCTGCTGCAAAACGCTGCGCAGTCGTTACGCACCGCCATTCGCCTGGCGCCGCAGCAAGCCGACCTGCGCCTGGCGCTGGCCGAGCTACACATCCAGCACAACGAGTTTGAAGCCGCCCATGCCAGCCTGTGCGAACTGCTCCATCTCGATGGGGTTTCCGCCAGCGAGTATCAGCAGGCGGCGGCCTGGCTCTTGCAGCCCCTCGGCGATGCCGCCAGCGCCATCGCCTGCCTCGAAAAAGCGCTGCTGCACGCTGAGGCCGCGCAACAGTGCGACCTCCTCGGCCAACTGGCCCAGGCGCATCAGCAGGCAGGCAACCCGGCGGCAGGGCTGCAATGCCTCGCACAGGCATTGGCAAACCCAACCGCCGAACCAGAAACGCTGGCCGATTTGCGCCGGGCCAAGGCCCATTTGCTGATCGAGAACAACCAGCCCGCCGAAGCGCTGGCCTGGATCGAGAGCATCCTGCCCATCCAGGCGGAAGACGGCCACCTGCATCACCTTGCCGCCAGCCAATATCGCGCCCGCGGGGCGTGGGCGCTGGCCTGGCAGCACGCCGAACAGTCTTTGCATGGCGCACCGCCCCCCGGCTTCCACTTGCTGGCCGCCGAGCTGGCCCGCGGGCTGCTGCGTTTCGAGCAGGCCAGCGGCATTTTGCAACAAATTGCCCAGCCCGATGCCTTCAGCCAAACCCTGCAGGCCGAACTGGCGCTGCAAAACCAGGCCGAAATCGAAGCCGCCACCGCCCTGACCGGCGCCATCGAAGCCACGCCGCTCGAACAAATTGACCAGCCCGCCCTGCGCGGGCGGCTAACCTGCCTGCAAGCCCGGCTGACCCTGCGCCGCGGCGATGCCGCCCAGGCCGCCGAGTTGTACCAACAGGCCCGCCGGGCCTTGAGCGTCGTCAACCCGCTCAGCAGCAATGCCGCCTACGGCCTCGTCGCCGCGGCGCTTGAGATGGAAGATTGGCCGACCGCCCTGCACCAGGCGCGCCAATGCGCCGCCGGCCTGGCCGAGCCGTATGCCGATTTTCTCCTGGCAGGCGTGCTGCTGCACCGCGCCGAAACGCAACGCCTATACGAGCTGACTCAGGCCATCCAGCGCGCCCCCGGCGTGGCAGCCATCGCCCCGGCAGAACGGCGCGAATTTGAACGGGCCCTGCGCAAGGCGCGTGAAGGCGTTGGCCAGTCTGCCGAGGGCCTGCAAGACGATGAAAAACGCGGCCGGGCAGTATTTTTGAACGAGCGAACCGACCGCGCCACCCAGCAGCCGTATCAGGCTGTTGCCAACTGGCTGGATCAAATGGCCGCCCAGCCAGAGGAAACCCAGGCCGCCATCCGGGCCAGTGCGCTGCCCTTGCCGCCAGCCATTCGTCAGTACCTGCTGGCGCTGGCCGCCAGGCATACGGGCCAGGCGGCCGAAGCGCAGCAAGCCATCGGCATTGCCCTGGCCCACTGGCCCAATGAACCCCGCTGGCAAGCCCTGGCCGCCGAAATCTGCCTGGAAACGCAGAGCTACCTGCAGGCGGTGGAACATGGCGAACAGGCCATCCAGATCGAACCGCAGTACGCGCCGCATTACCTGTTGCTGGGGCAAGCTCTTTTGGCCTTATGCCTGCCTGCAGGCCAACCTCATCCCCAGCGCGCAGAACTCACCCGCCGGGCGCTGCAAGCGCTCACCCAGGCCACCCGCCTGGATGAAAACCTGGCCGCCGCCTGGTATGCGCTGGCACACCTGCAACTGCACACCGAAGACCTGCGCCAGGCCGCCATCAGCGCCGAACGCGCCGTCAACCTGGCCCCCGATCAACCCGATTACCTGCTGCTGCGCGCCCAGATCGCCCTGCACACACACCAGCCCACCGAGGCGCTGCAACACGCCCAGGCCGCGCTCAACCTGCAGCCCGAACGCCACACCGCCCTGCTGCTGGCCGCCCGCGCCTTGCAGGCGCTCGAACGCCCCGCCGAAGCCCTGCGCCTGCTCGAACAATCCAACGCCTCCGCGCCAGCCACGCTGGAACCAGCCAGCGCCCCCTCAGACAGTCCCAAAACGCTGGCCCTGCAGATCGAACGGGTGCGCGCCCTGGCCCAAACCCGCGGTCTGCCCAACGCCCTCGAAGCCGCCAGCGCCCTGGTAGAGACGTACCCCGCTCAACCGCAGGCCTGGTCAACCCTGGCCCACCTGCAAGCCGAAAACGGTGAGCGCGAAGCCGCCATCCGCAGCGCCCAAAAAGGTCTGCAACACCTGAAAGCCGCCCACCAACCCGGCGAAAATGGCGCAAACCTGCCAGCAGCCCTGCATTATCTGATCGGCGATCTATGGCGGCGCGCCGGACAGTTGGATCAGGCCGTGCATCATCTGGAGCAGGCGATTCAATGCGATCCGGGGCATGTCGAAGCCTGCCTGAGCCTGGGGCAAACGCAGCAAGAGCGCCGCCAATACGGCCAGGCGTTGGAAGCCTACCAACGGGCCATTGCCACGGCCCCCCACGACTCCCGCCCCTACCTGCAGGCCGGGCTGGCGCTCAAAGATGGCAAAAATTACCTCGCCGCCGAAACCATGCTGCGCCGCGCCGCCGAATTGGCCCCCAAAGATGTCAGCATCCGCCGCCAGCTTGCCGCGGTGGTGGCGCTCAACCTCGTCCACAACCGGCGCGAGGCTGATCACCTCAACTACGCCATCGAATGAACACAGCCGCCCCCCTCATTCCCGTCCCAGATGGGCACTCGCCGACCTACGTGATCATCACCACCCGGCAGGGGCTGCTGGCGCAATATGGTCAGGCCGGCGTAACCGCCATCGAAAACGCCTTGCTGCGCCTCGCCCATTGCGACGCCCTGCTGCTGATCGCCGATGATCCCCATTCGACCGCCGCCCTCGGCCTGGCGGCAGCCGCCCATCGCGACGCCTGGGGCATCAAACGCCTGCTGGCCGATGCCGATGCCGCCCTGCGTCCGCGCGGCCGGCGCATCGGCGCGCTGCTGATCGTGGGCGGGCCGCAAGTGCTGCCCTTCCATCACCTGCCCAACCCGGTGGATGATGAGGACGGCGATGTCCCCTCCGATAACCCCTATGCCTGCCGCGACGAAAATTATTTCGCCCCCGAATGGCCGGTCGGGCGGCTGCCCGGCGATGCCAGCGACGACCCTGGCCCTTTGCTGCAAGCCCTGAAAACCATCGCCGCGCGCCACATCCAGCCGCCAGCCGCGCGTGGGTGGGGGATTTGGTCGCGTCCCCTGCTGATCAACCCGCCCCGGCAAGGGATCGGCTACACGGCGGCGGTGTGGCGGCGCGCTTCGCAGGCCGTTTACCGGGCCATAGCGGGTGATGTGGTGCGCCCAAGGCCAGGTCAGGTGGAGGCGCTGCGCTTCTCGCCGCCGTTAGACACGGGGCAAATCGCCTTGAACCGGCCAACCAGCCTGGCCTATTTCAACCTGCACGGCATCGCCGATTCGCCAGTGTGGTATGGGCAGCGTGACCCCACCGAACCAGGCGATCACCCGCATTTCCCGGTGGCGCTGCGCCCGCAGGATGTTCGTCAGCAGGGCCACGCGCCGCGCATCGTGTTCAGCGAGGCCTGCTATGGGGCGCACATCCTGGGCAAAAGCGTGGAGCAAGCCCTGGCCTTGACCTTCCTGGCCGCCGGCAGCCAGGCGGTGATCGGCTCGACCTGTGCTTCGTATGGCTCGCCGGGAATGCCGCTGATCGCCGCCGACCTGCTCGGACGCGCCTTTTGGTCAGCGCTGCACCAGGGCTTGCCCGCTGGCGAGGCGCTGCGACGCGCCAAAATTTCCCTGGCGCAGCAAATGCTCAAGCGGCAGGGCTATCTCGATAGCGAAGACCAAAAAACGCTGATTTCATTCATCCTGCTTGGCGATCCCCTGGCCCATCCTGAGCCGCGCCAGGCCCACCAGCCCGATTCCATCTGCCCCGCTTTGCCCGCACACATCCCCATCCTGAAAGACCACCCGGCACGGCAGGTAAACCTTACCCCGGCCATGCTGGCCCAGGTCAAAGAGGCTGTTGCCGCTTATCTGCCGGGCCAAGGGTCTGCACAGACCATCCTGGGCCGGCCGCGGCGCACCATCACCGGCGCAAAGTCAGTCGTAGATGGCGTTTCGGTGATCACCCTGTCTCAATCGCTGTGCGAGGACAACCAACAGCATCGCCAATCGGCCCGCCTGACCTTCGACGAAGCCGGGAGACTGGTGAAACTGGCTATTTCTCATTGAGCTTGCTGACACAAGTCAAAGACTTGCGCCACAGGGCTGGTACAATCAGCGCAGGCATGACGCCTGCAACGACAATATCCCTCGTACCTATATTTTTATGGAGGCAAAGATGGTCTCAGCATTGGTTTTGATCGAGTGTCAGAAGGGCAAAGTCAATGAAGCCGCCGAAACGTTGGCGTGCATCCCTGGCATCAGCGAGGTTTACTCGGTCGCCGGGCGAGTAGACCTGGTGGCCGTCATTCGCGTGGCTAATAATGAAAAGCTGGCCGAAATCGTCACCTGCGAACTGCTGCAAGTGGCTGGCATCATCCGCACCGAAACGTTGATCGCCTTCCAGGTTTTCTCGCAGCACGATCTCGAAAGCATGTTTTCAATTGGCCTGGAAGGTGGCTGATCGGCCCTGGCGATATACCCCAAACGGGCGTAAATTTCGGATTGCAAACATAGTTCGCAAACCGCCGGGCGATAAATCACCCGGCTAAAGTGCTGCGCCCGATCAATCGGGCTGAAAGCCGGTTGGCTAAGGCGCAATTTGTTCCCGTGGATAGAATGCAAAAAGCAAACGGCGCAGGATGGATAACCATCCTGCGCCGTTTGCTTTTTGACCGGTTCCCAAATTTGGGAAATTACATATTTGTGGAATAGGCTGGGTTTAAGTTGTCGGTGGAATAACACACAACCAGGGAAATCAGATGCTTTTTCGGCCACACCCCAACTTGAAACGTATTGTACCAAAACAGCAGGGGATTCGCAAAAAAGCCGTTCCCAAAAGCCTGATGGCAATTTCTGAAACCGCCGCAAAACCAATCGGTCAGAAAATTTCCCAATCTGCTTCTGGAATGCTTTTGGAAGGGTTGGTAGCAACCATTCAAAAGCCTGATTTGCCGAGCTTTGTGTATTCTTTTGTTAAACAACCTGCGCTGTGGCGAGCCCGTTGCTGCGTCCAGCAAAGGGTTGGTCAGCGCCGCGACCGGGTGAGATCATCTGCGCTACCGGGAACCGGTTTGGCAGCCCACATGCCCTCACCCTCCAGCCCTAACTTGAGACGAATCTGCCGCAGCCCACGGCACTTGTGCTGACGCACCACCTCCTCGCTGACCGCCAGGCGGTCGGCGATCTCGCCGGTGGTGTCACCGGAGAGGTACTGTTCCAGCACCACCCGCCGTTCGCCTTGCAGTTCGGCCAGACCGTGCCACAAGACCGCCTGCCGTTCGCGCCGTTCGCAATCGCTCTCGGTCTGACGGTGAAGCGAGCCAGCCGAAAAATCGGGGAACTCGTCGAGCGAGGGCCAGCAGCGCCGCCGGCGGGCTTCGCGCAGCTTGTTGCGGGCGATGCCCTTGACGTAGGCGGTGAACGGTACGCCTTCACGCGGTTGGTAGCGCCCACGTTCGACTTCGATGTAGGCCGTCAGCAGCGTGTCTTGCAAAATATCTTCGTCGGCTTCAGCGCTGGTGTTGTTCATGCCAATGAACTTGCGCAAGGCGGTTTCGCCAACGGTGAGCTGCCATTCGGCCCAGGCGTGCGCCCGTTCGGTGCGGTCGGGGCTGGTGGTGGGAAGGATTCGTCTCACCAGGGCTTCATCGGAGTTTGGTCGTGATCCCATAGCGTGCCTCCTGATCGGGTTCGGCCTGCTGTTTGCACAGCAGGAGGATGAACTCATCTCAGGCGCGGCCTCCCACGCCATCCGTTGAAGGGAAGTATGTTGTTGTCAAGGTGGAGAGACCGCCGGGATGAGCGAGTCTCTGTCCAATAGGGACAAGCGGCGATTATACCACCACAGTCCTGAATGCGCCGCCAAGATGTTGACAATATAGAGTGGATTTGGTATATTTTTTCTACCCCACCCCCTGGGGGGGGGTAGAAAGTCATTGATCATGTGACCCATTCGACCGCACTGACCCGTCTCAAAAATGCTGACGGACATCTGCATGGCGTGATCCGCATGATGGAAGAAGACGCCTACTGCATTGATGTCATCCGTCAAATTCAAGCCGTGCAAGCCGCCCTCAACAAGGTATCGGCGCTCATTCTCGAAGAACATCTCAACTCGTGTGTGATCACCGCCGTGCGCGGCGAAAACCCGGCCGAGCGCGAGCGTGTGTTGCAAGAAATCGCCGATGTGTATGAGGCAGCCACAAAGACATAGGAGTACCCCCCATGACCACCATCACCTTTTCCATCCCCAACATCAACTGCGGACATTGCGTCCACACCATTCAAACCGAAGTGATCGAACTCGAAGGCGTGAGTGATGTGCGCGCCAGCGCCGAGACCAAGACCGCCGTCATCACCTTCGAGCCCCCCGCATCTGAAGCGGCCATCAAGCGCTTGCTGGCGGAAATTAATTATCCGGCTGTGTAAATCTGTTGACAGGCGTTGATGTGTCACGAGATGCGCAATGCCTGAACACCTGACACGCCCAATCCCATGTCTACCAAACAACTTACCCTGCCAATTACCGGAATGACCTGCGCCAACTGCGTGGCTTCGGTCGAGCGCAACCTGAAAAAGGTCAGCGGCGTGCAGAGCGCCGTGGTGAACCTTTCATCTGAGCGGGCAACGGTGGAATTTGACCCCTCGCTGGCGGGTGTGGGTGACCTGATCGGGCGTGTGGAACGGGCTGGATATGGCGTGGCCGCCGGCGAGGCGGACTTGTTGATTCGACGCCTGGCCGACGACAGCGACGCCCAACGCTTGCAACGGGCGCTTGCCAGCCTGGAGGGCGTTCGCGATGCCCAGGTGAACTATGCCAGCGAACGAGCGCGCCTGCGCTACATCCCCACCATCGTCAGCCAGGCCGATTTGCGCCGGGCGGTGGCGGCGGCGGGTTTCGAGGCTGTCGAAACCGGCGGCGACGCCGAAGATGCCGAAGCCAAAGCCCGCCAGACCGAGATTGACGAGCAGCGCCGCCTGCTGCTGGTCGGTTTGTTGTTTGCCGTGCCGCTCTTCATCTTCTCGATGTGCCGCGATTTTGGCCTGCTGCCGTCCTTCTTTTACATCCAGGGCATGATGGCCGGGATGCGTGAGTCGCCGCCGTGGGTGAACTGGATCATGCTGGCCCTGGCGACGCCGGTGCAGTTTTACGTGGGCTGGCAGTATTATGTGGGGGCATCCAAAGCCCTGCGCAACGGCTCGGCCAACATGGATGTGCTGATTGCGCTGGGTTCCTCGACGGCGTATTTTTATTCTATCGTGATCACGCTGGGAATTGTCGGCGGGCATGTCTACTACGAAACCGCCGCCGTCATCATCACCCTCATCCGCCTGGGTAAGTTCCTCGAGGCGCGCGCCAAAGGCCGCACCAGCGAAGCGATCAAAAAACTGATGAGCCTGCGTGCCAAAACCGCCCGTGTGCTGCGCGACGGCGAGGAGTTAGAAGTTCCGGTAGACGATGTGCGCGTGGGTGACGTGGTCAGTGTGCGCCCCGGCGAGAAGATTGCCGTGGACGGCGTGGTGATTGAAGGCCGCTCGGCGGTGGATGAATCGATGTTGACGGGCGAATCGCTGCCGGTGGAAAAGGGGCCAGGCGACCCGGTAATCGGCGCGACGCTCAACAAGCTCGGCCTGCTGCGTTTCGAGGCCACCAAAGTGGGCCGTCAAACCGCCCTGGCGCAGATCATCCGCCTGGTGGAAGAAGCGCAGGGCAGCAAAGCGCCGATCCAAAAGCTGGCCGACCAGGTTTCGGCGGTGTTCGTGCCAGTCGTCATCGTCATCGCCGCGTTGACCTTTTTCGGCTGGCTGCTGTTCGGCCCGCCGCTGCCCGTCAACGCCGATGTAGATGCCTTCACCCGCGCCCTGATCAACGCCGTGGCTGTGCTGGTGATCGCCTGCCCGTGCGCGATGGGGCTGGCAACCCCCACGGCGGTGATGGTTGGTACGGGCAAGGGCGCCGAGATGGGCATCCTGTTTCGCAGCAGCGAGGCCCTCGAACGCGCCGGCAAGGTCAGCACCGTCATTCTCGACAAAACTGGCACCATTACCAAGGGCCAGCCGGCGGTAACGGACATCGTTATGCGGAATTCATTCATGGATCATTCGCATACCGAATACCCAATCACAAATAATGATCTCATCCGCCTCGCTGCCTCCGTCGAGCAGGGCAGTGAACACCCCCTCGGCGAGGCGATTTTGGCCGAAGCGGGCAACCGCGGCCTGGCGCTGGCGCAGCCCGAAGGTTTCAAGGCCGAGGTGGGGCATGGCGTAGAAGCGATGGTAGAAGGCCATACTGTTTGGGTGGGCAACCGGCGGATGATGGAAGGGCGCCGGTTGGCCCTGGCTGACCTCGAAAGCGACCTGGCCCGCCTGCAAGCGGAGGCCAAAACAGCCATGCTGGTGGCGGTAGATGGGCAGGTGGCGGGCATTATCGCCGTGGCCGACACGCTCAAAGAAGGCTCGCCCGAAGCGCTGGCCGAATTACACCGCATGGGCTTGCAGGTCGTTATGATCACCGGCGATAACCGCCAAACCGCCGAGGCCATTGGCCGCCAGGTAGCCGTGGATACCATCCTGGCCGAAGTGCTGCCCGGCGAAAAGGCCGCGGAAGTCAAAAAATTGCAAGCTGGCAAGTTGAAGATTGAAAGTTCCCAGTCTGCAACTTTCAACCTTCAACCTTCGACCGTGGTGGCGATGGTTGGCGATGGCATCAACGATGCGCCCGCCCTGGCCCAGGCCGATGTGGGCATGGCCATTGGCACAGGGACGGATGTGGCGATGGCAGCCGCGCCCGTGACGCTCATCAGCGGCGACCTGCGCGGCGTGCCGCGGGCCATTCGGCTTTCAAGGTACACGCTTGGCACGATTAAGCAAAACCTGTTTTGGGCGTTTTTCTACAATGTGGTGTTGATCCCGGCGGCGGCGCTGGGCTTGCTCAACCCAATGCTGGCGGCGGGCGCCATGGCCTTCAGCAGCGTGTTCGTGGTCAGCAACAGCCTGCGCCTGCGCGGGGTAAAAATCCAATAGAAGCAAAGCACCGTGGCGCAAACCTTTGGTTTGCGAGCGTGCGCAAGTCAGCGTGCGCAAGTCAGCGTGCGCAAGTCAGCGACTTGCGCCACAAGTTACTTTCATAACAAAGGGTTTGTTATGCGAAAATTTTTACTGGTTTTTATGGTGTCAAGCCGCTGCGCAAATTGAACGTCGTCGCCTGAGCTGACCCGGCCAGCGCCCGCGAGTTGAAATCTGCTGCGGATGTGTTGGCCGCGCAGGAAGCGGGTGAAGTGACCATCGCCCAGCCGGGGGTGGTGATCAACATGCCTTTCGTGGTTTGGGATGGCGGTAAACGCTAAAGGGATACGCCTATGGACGCTTTGATCGTCGCTTTTCTCACGGGTGTGACCACTGGCGGCCTGAGTTGCCTGGCCGTGCAGGGCGGCCTGCTGGCCGGCTCGCTGGCCAACCAGGTGGAACAGGATGTACGCGCCCGGCGCAAGGGTTCGGCTTCGGCGCTCTCGCTGGTGCTGTTTTTGGCGGCCAAGCTGGCGGCGTATACGCTGCTTGGCGTGTTGCTCGGCTGGCTCGGTTCGCTGCTGCAACTGAACGCCATGCTGCGGGCTTTGCTCATGTTGCTGATCGGCGTTTTCATGGTCGGCAACGCCCTGCGCATGCTCGATCTTCATCCCATTTTCCGCCATTTCGTCATCGAGCCGCCCTCAGCGGTCACGCGGTATCTGCGCCGCACGGCCAAAAACGGGGCCGAAATTGGCACGCCGCTCTTGCTCGGCACGCTGACGGTACTGATCCCTTGCGGGGTGACGCAGGCAATGATGGCAGCCGCCATGGCCACCGGCAGTGCCCTCGAAGGCGCGGCGCTGATGTTTGCCTTCACGCTGGGCACCAGCCCGGTATTTTTTGCGGTCGCCTACCTTGCCACACAAATTGGCGCTCGGCTGGAGCGGTGGTTTATGCGCTTCGTGGCGGTGGTGGTGCTGGTTTTGGGGCTGGTTTCGCTCAATTCGGGGCTGACGTTGATGGGTTCGCCCCTGGCGGCCTCGAACTGGTTGCCATCCCAGGCTGCGCCGGGCAGTCAGGTTCAAACGCTTCCGCCAGGCGACCCAGATACTACCGTGACGATCAATGCCGTCAATGATGGCTATTTGCCCTATACCACCTATGCCAAAGCGGGCGTGCCGGTCACACTCAACATCGTCACCGAAAACACGGTCTCGTGTGCGCGGGCATTTGTCATCCCAGCGTTAGGGGTAGAAGAAATCTTGCCGCGCACCGGCACGGTATCGGTCAATATCCCACCCCAAGAAGCGGGCAGCACCTTGCGCTATTCTTGTTCGATGGGCATGTATGACGGCGAAATCGTCTTCGAGGCAGAAAACTGAGATGCTCAAACAGACTTTTCGTGTGACGGGCATGCACTGCCCCAACTGCGCCATGAACCTGGAAAGCCTGGAAGACCTTCTGCCCGGCGTCCAACAGATTTCGGCCAGCTACAAGAAGGGGGAGATGGTGATTGCGTATGACGAAAGCGTGCTAGACGCCGCCCGTATCATCGCAGCGGTTTCAAAAAAGGGTTACGAGGCTGCCTTAGCCAAATAAGGCGACAGACACGCCCGGCAGCGACATCGCAGGTCTGGTAGGTCTGCGATGTCCTTTTTACGCTATAATTCAATCCAATAGCCGCTGTCGTGAAAACGGGAGGGTACGCTTGGCCGAGTCAGACGATTTTGCTCAAAACAGCCAACATCGAAAAACCACTATCTTGATACGCCAGGACGATCAAGAAACGATTGCGCGTCTGGCAAGTTTTTTGCAGGAAAAGGGCATCGAGTTACAGCGCTCGCCCACCGGGGAAGACCTGCTCGAACAGGCTGCCCGGTTCTTGCCGGCGTTGATCTTGTTGGATGCAGGGGATGACGGCTATTCACTTTGCCGCCGGTTGAAGGGGGATGATCGCACGGCAGATCTACCGGTGATCTTTCTCGCTGACCCCGACGACCCTGAACCAGAAGATGACCTGTCTTGTTCAGAAGTCATCACCCGGCCCATTCGCCCGCGCCAGGTGTTGTTGCGCTTAGAACAGCATTTGCTGGTGAAAGCGTTAGCCGAGCAATTGCAGGCCAAAGATGAAACCCTGCTCAAGCGCGCCACCGAATTGGAAGTCGCCAGCCAGATCGGCCAGCAGATCACGACCATTCTCGATCCCGATGAACTGATGCGGGCTGTCGTGGAAGTGCTGCAACAACGTTTTGCCTACTATTTCGTCAGCATCTGGCAACTGAACGACCGCCAGGATGTGCTGGCTTTGCGGGCCGGCCTGGGCCGCCATGGGTATCAACCCTTCTCCACTTATTTCACGCTGCATAAAGAGACGATCCGCAGCATCGTTGCCTGGGTGGCGCGCAGCGGGAAATCTTACCATGCCGATGATGTCGAGCAAGACCCGCTCTTTATGTACCGCGAGGAATTGCCGCAAACCCGTTCGGAACTGGCTGTTCCCCTGCGCATTGGCCCGCGCATGGTGGGCGTTCTCGATATTGAAAGTGACCAACCAGCCACCTTCACGCCAGAACTGTGTTCGGTCTTTCAGGCTTTGGCCGACCAGGTGGCCGTTGCCATTCGCAACGCCGAGCTTTATGAAATCCAGCGTCAACGCCGCGCCCAGGCCGAACTGCTCGAAAGCATTGGGCGCTCCCTCAGCAGCACACTGGATATTTACGACGTGCAGAAACGCATCCTGGAGAAATTAGAAGGGGTCATTCCGTACGAACTGGGCATCGTCTATCGCCGGGAAGGTGATTGCTTGCATCTCATTACCCGGCGTACCAGCAGAGACGACACAGCCAATGGGCAAAAAATGATCCCCTTGCGCCCCGGCAGCGCCCTGGCAGAAATTTTTGCCAGCGAAGAAGCGCTGGTTGTAGATGATCTGACCTCCGCCCCCGGTTGGAATCAGGCCGAGATTCCCTCGGATGATTTTTCCTGGCTGGGCGTGCCGCTCAAGGCCAGCCATCATGTGATCGGCATTTTGGCGTTGACACGGGCAGACCCCCTGGCGTTCAGCCCCAATGACGTGTTCTACCTCAACACGTTCGCCGCCCAGGCCGCCATCGCCCTCGAAAACGCCGGGCTGTACGCTGAGATTCAACGCCTGAACACCAACCTGGAGGGCCTCGTCGCAGAACGCACCCACCAGCTCGACGAAGCCTACCGCCACCTGCAAAAGCTCGACAGCAACAAATCCGATTTCATCAACGTCACCGCCCACGAGTTGCGCACCCCCATCACGGTGATCAAAGGCTACCTGGGAATGCTGCAAAACGATTCGAGCATTCGCAGCAATGAATTTCTCCATACTATTTTGGGCAGCACGCTCAATGGCGTCAACCGGCTGCACGAGATCGTCAACAGTATGCTCGATGTGGCCCGCATCAACAGCCAGGTGTTGACCCCGGTTTGCGAATGGGTAGATTTGCCCATTGCCTTGCAAAGTGTTCAGGTGGAATTTGAGAAGGATTTGCAGGAACGCCAGTTGAGCCTGGCGGTTGCGCCGATGAATGGCATCCCCAAGATTTTCGCAGACCCCAGCCTGCTCTACAAGGTTTTCTACAATGTGGTCGTCAACGCCATCAAATACACCCCCGATGGCGGGCACATCCAGGTTGCGGCCCAAACCCAAACCGATGCGCGCGGCGATCTGCACGTTGAGGTCATGGTACAAGATACCGGCATCGGCATTGACCCCGAACACCACAAGCTGATCTTCGACCAGTTTTACCAGACCGGCAAACTGGCGCTGCACTCCTCCGGGCGCACCAAATTCAAAGGCGGCGGGCCGGGCCTGGGGCTGGCAATTGCCAAGGGGATCGTTGATTCTCACGGTGGGCGCATTTGGGTGGAGAGCGCCGGCCACGATGAAGAAAAACTGCCCGGCAGTTGTTTCCATATCTTGCTGCCAGTCAATGGCCCCCCTCAGGAAAATGATCCTTCATCCATCAGGTGAATAATGCCATGAGTTATCGTGTAGATTTGGAACCCATCGGTCGCCGGGTGGACATCGAGGCCAATATCTCGCTACTCGGCGCAGCGCAGGTGGGCGGCGTTGAGTTGGTATCCATCTGTGGCGGCGGCGGCACGTGTGAAGCCTGCCGGGTGCGCCTGGTGAAAGGCCGCCTTTCTGCGCCTTCGCTCGAAGAGCAGGCCGCCCTCAGCCCCGCTGAATTGGCCCAGGGCATCCGCCTGGCCTGCCAGGCGTACCCCTTGAGCGATGTCGAAATTGACATCCCGCCCGAATCGCTGACCACAGCGCAGCGCCTTCAGGTGGAAGATGAGTATGACACCACCCTGGCCGATGAACTACACCCATTGTCCAGCGGGCTGGGTTTGGCGGTGGATGTTGGCACAACCAAACTGGCGGCTTTTCTGGTAGACCTGACCAGCGGCAAAACCCTGGCCCGCAGCGGGGCGATGAACCCGCAGATCGCCTATGGCGAGGATGTCATCGCCCGCATCGTCTACGCCAACCAGAATGCCGATGGTGCGGCGGTGTTGCAAGCCCGCCTGATCGAGCGCCTGAATGAAATGGTCGGCGAATTGTGCATCCAATCGGATGTACGCCCAGGCGATATTTCAGCCGCGGTGATCGTGGGCAACACCGTCATGCACCATTTACTGGTCGGGCTGCCGGTGAAACAGCTTGGCGAAGCGCCCTACCAGCCGGCCACGCTGGAGGCCATGCGCATCCCGGCGGCCAGCATTGGCTTGCGCCTGGGTGCGCACGCCAGCCTCTATCTGCCGCCCAATATCGCAGGCTATGTGGGCGGCGACCATGTTTCGGCACACGTTGCCACCGAGATCGCCCGCAAGCCGATCACTTCGGTCATGCTCGACATCGGCACCAACACCGAAGTCAGCCTGGTGCATGGCGGCAACATCTGGAGTTGTTCGTGCGCTTCTGGCCCGGCCTTCGAGGGGGCGCACATTCGCGATGGGATGCGCGCCGCCCCGGGCGCCATCGAACGGGTGCAGATCGTGGGGGGCGAGGTGCGCACGCAAACGATCCATCACCAGCCAGCCGTGGGCATTTGCGGTTCGGGCATCCTCGATGCCGTGGCGCAATTGCGGCGCGCCGGAGCGCTGGATGAAAACGGCAGTTACGTGGCCGGGCATGAACTGGTGCGTTCGAGCAATGGCCGCCTGCGCGAAGTGGTGCTGACGCCTGCCGCAGCCAGCGGCCACGGGCGCGAGGTGATCGTCACCCGCAAAGATGTCAACGAAATTCAGTTGGCCAAAGGCGCGATCCGCACCGGAACTGCGATTTTGCTGGGCGAGGCTGGCTTGCGAGATGAGGATATTGATGAATTTATCGTGGCGGGAGCCTTCGGCACCTACCTCGACCTGGAAAGCGCCGTGCAAATTGGCATGTTTCCTAACCTGCCACGCGCCCGCTTCAAACAGGTGGGAAACGCCGCCGGCGCCGGTGCGCGTCAGATGTTACTCTCAGCGCAGCGCCGCCAGGCAGCCGAATCTGTAGTGCAGCGGGTGCGATACGTGGAACTGACCACGCACCCCAAATTTACGGAGACTTTTGTCAAGCATATCCTCTTTAGTGGTTAAATTTCTCCATCAGATTCGCGTGATCACCCCAATTGGAGCCCAGTTATGCTGAAGTTAAACCCGCTGACCAACGAAATCGTCGAGCAGATCATCGCCGAAAGTATGAGCCTGCTGACCGAGGTTGGTGTGCGCGTTTACCACCGCGGCGGCTTGCGCTTGCTGGCGAATGCCGGTGCTGAGGTAGATTTCGAGCAGACCGTGGCGCGCATCCCCGAAAGCCTGGTCTGGCAAGCCCTGGGAACGGTGCCATTTGGCTTTTCGCTCTACAACCTGGATGGCCGCCCCGCCGTGGAGTGCGGCGGCGAGCGCATTCAATTTGCGCCCGGCACACGGGCGGTGATGGTGATGGAAAATGAAGCCGGCGATCAACGCCTGGCCGATGCCAACGATCTGGTTCATTGCATCAAATTGGTCGAGGCCATACCGCAATACGATGCTCATAGCGTGGCTTTTGTCTGCCACGATGTGCCAGAAAAGTTAAGCGCGCTGTATGGTCTGTATGTCTCGCTCAACTTTATGAATAAACCCGTGTTGAGCAGTGGTTTTTCGCACGAACACTGGCTATTGGCCCGCGAAATGCTGACCCTGATCGCTGGCGGCAGCAATGAACTGATGTCACGTCCGATGGTGATGTGCGAGATTCACTGCACACCGCCTTTGCTGTGGACGGAAGCCGACTGCCAGGCGCTGATTGACTGCGCTCGCGCGGGTGTACCGATCCAGATCGTCTCCACCCCCCTGGCAGGGATGTCCTCGCCGATCACGCTGGCGGCGGCAGTGGTGCAATACACCGCTGAAGTCCTCAGCGGGCTGACGATTGTCCAGTTAGCCCGCGCTGGCACGCCGGCCGTCTTTGGCTGCGCCTCGGCCATTACCGATATGCGCAACTGCACCAACCCCGCCAGTGATATGGCCGCCTGGCTGATTGACAGCGCCTGTTTGCAGGTGGGCAAGGCGCTGGGCGTGGCTACCCAGGCGCGCATGAGCATTTCAGATAGCAAAACCGTGGATTTTCAAGCCGGCCTGGAAACAGCCGGCGGCATTTACCTGGCCGCCCTGGGCGGGGCAAACTTGATCTCCGGCGCTGGGATGCTCGATTACCTGCGCTGCCTGTCGTTCGAGAAACTGGTGCTGGATGCCGAAGCGATGAGCATGGCACACCGCCTGGTGGCGGGCATCGAAATCCGCAATGACCCCATCGCCCTCGATCTCATGCGCAATGTGCATACTTCTGACCCCGATCATCTGTACAGCGTCCACACCTCCGAGTGGTATCGCCGCGAGATTTTCCCCACATCGTCCGTCATCGAACGTGGCAGCCTCGACTCGTGGCAGCGCAGCGGCTCGAAGAACGCCTTCCAGCGTGCCAAAGAGCAGGCCAACCTGCTCGTTCATGCCTACCGCCCCTCGCCGCTTTCCAATGATCTGCGGGACGAGTTGCGCCGCATTATGAATTCGGCCAGCGGCAAGCGCGTGGCCAAGCGCCTGCCCAGGTTGGAGGGCTGAAAACGCCCCAACCGTCTAACGCCTCAGGACGGCGATCATCGTTACGTCATCCGAGGGGAATTCGTCCTTGGTAAAATCGTCCACCGAAAGGTCAATTGTATCCAGCACATCCTGAGCGTGGACGATGCTGAGATCGCAGGTGGTACGCAAGACCACATGCAGGCGTTCTTCGCCATACATTTCTTCGCTGGGGGAAAAGGCTTCGGTGATGCCATCGGTGTAAAAGACGAGGAAGTCACCAGGCTGCAGCACCGTAGACCACTCCGGGATATGAATTTTCTCCATGATGCCGAGCGCCATGCCTCCCATGTTGAGGCGCTGCACCTCGCCGCTGGCGCGTTGCAGCAGGAGCGGCGGGTTGTGGCCGCCATTGGCGTAGATCAGCTGCCCCGTTTCAACGTTCAACACCGCATACACGACCGTCACAAACATGCCATTGCGCGTATCGGGGATGAGCAGTTCGTTGACGCGTTCCAGCACCGCCGCCGGTGAAGCCAATTCGCGCACGGCAGCGCGGATGAGCGTGCGCACCAGGGTCATAAACAGCGCCGCCGGCATCCCCTTATCGGCCACATCGGCGATCACCAGGCCAATGCGCCCTTCGGGCAGTTCGAACACATCGTAAAAATCACCGCCCACCTGCCGGGCAGTACGCCAACGCACGCTCAGTTCCCATCCATCGGGGTGAGGCAATTCTTCGGGCAAAAAAGTCTGCTGAATTTGGCGGGCAAGCTGCAATTCACGTTCCAGCCGCTCACGTTCCAGCACTTCGCTTTGCAAATGATCATTCTGGATCGCCAGGGAGACCTGCTGGGTGATGCCGGTCATAATTTCCAGGCGGCGGGTGCGCACAGCAGACAGGCTATCGTCGTCATGCGTGTCGGCCTCTTCCACCACCAACACCCCCAGCAGCCGCCCCTTGACGCTCAACGGGAAGGCCAGCAGCAACCGGTCGGTGGTGCGCAGCAAATCCATATTGTAAGCTGGCTCGAAGCCATGGCCTTCTGGTAAATTGCTGGCCCGTAACGATTGCCCCGCCAAAGGCTGCTGGTTGGCCCATTCAGCCAGCGTCTGACCGGCGTTGGGCAAATAGACCAACTGATTCAAGTGCATGGCTGCCTGAAACAGGGGAAACTCGGCTGGCTGGATGCTGACAGGCTGGGCGTCACTGAGCAGTTCGTACTGGTTAGATAACCAAAAAGTCTTACGCTGTTCGTCATATAGAAAAATGCCGCTGCGCCGCACGCCCGCCAAAATGGGGATGATGCGGGTGATCGTCTCTAAAATATCATTCAGGTCGTTCAGGCTGACGATGGCCTGGGCCACTTGCAGCAGGGCCACCGAGACGTAGGCTTCCTCACGCTGCGAGCGCAGCAGGCGGATATTTTCGATGGCGGTGGTGGTCTGGTGGGCAATGCCCTGGATGATCGCCAGGTTGTCCTCGCGCAGGGCCGCCTCAACGCTGCTGAAACCGGCCAGCAGCACCCCGGCCATCTCACCTTCGTGCGTGTACAGGGGGAACAGGATATTGGCCGCCGCCGGGTTGGATTTAAATTCATCGAAACAGCCGTTTTCCATCACGGTAGCTTTGTGTTCCTGGCGCACCTGATCGAAGGCGGCGAACATGCCTGGCACAATCGGCGTGGCTGCAAACGTATTCAGTGCGTTGGCGCTCAAGCCGTGCGCTTTGGCGGGGGTAAAGCGTTCGTGATGGTCATCCCACAGCCAGATGGCGCACGCATCCACCCCGACCAGCAGCGTGGCGATTTGCGCAATGCGATCCAGCAGGCTGGGGATGCCTCCTTCGGCCTGGGCCGCTTCGGCCACCTGCAGCAAGACCGTGGCCACCCAGGCCTGTTCGTGCGAGGCTTCGTACAGGCGCGTGTTTTCGATGGCTACGGCAGCATAGCTGGCAAAGGTGGCCGTCACCGAGCGCGCTTCTGAGCCGTAGCGGTTGGCAGTGGCGTGGACGAGTTCGAGCGCGCCCAGGTAACGTTCGCCAATGTGCAGTGGTGCGGCAATGGCAGAATAGTCTTCGGGGAATTTGAGCGCCTGGCCGAGGGCTTCGTAGGGCGATTCGGGTGTGCGGGTGATCGGTTCGCGGGCGATCTGCACCGATTCGAGCCAGGGGCCGGGTGAAAGGCACAATTCATCGGCGGTCAGGGTCAGTTGTGGGGCATGGATAGCCGCCAATTCCAGCACCGTGTCGCCGTTATCCGATTCTTCTGTGAGCAGCCAGATGGCGGCGGCCTCACAGGGTAGATTCTGCTGCAATTCCGCCAGGATCGAATCGAGCACATCGCCGAGATCGGCATCGGCAGAGAGCAGCCCGGCCACCCCGCGCATCCCTTCGGCCACCCGCCGCCGCCAGGCCTCGGCGTGGAACAGGCTGGCATTGCGCAGTGCGATGGCGATATTGCCCCCCAGGGCGCCCAGCAGGGCGCGGTCATCCTCGCGAAAGGCATTGGCGCGCTCGCTTTGAATATCGAGGACGCCCAACACATCCGAGCCAAAAACCAGCGGAATGGTCAGTTCCGAGCGCACTTCCCAGGCGGGCATACCCTGGGACAGGCGATAGCGCGGCTCTGCATTCACATCGTTGGTGATGACGGCGATACCGCTGCGCGCCACCCACGGGATGATGCCCTGGGGATCATCCAAATCGTAGGCGAAATGTTCGCGCTTGAGTTGTTCGTTGCCGGGCAGGCTGCCGGCTTCGTAGAAAATTTTACGCCGCCCGGGGTGAACGGTGAAAATTTGCACGTAGGGGTAGTTCAGTCGGCGCGCAACCAGGTTGACCACCGCCGCCAGCAGTTCATCGAGATCGAGGATGGAAATAATGGCGTGGCTGACCTCGGCCACCAGGGTCAGGTGTTCGGCGCGTTGGCGGAGGGCATCATGGGTATGGCTGTTGGAAGTCCCCTTGCACTTGACCAGGGTCAAGATATTGGTAGCAGGCTGATCGCCGATGCCCGGTTGAAACTCGAAGCGCACCTCGTCCATCAACTGGCGCATGAAAAACAGACCCAACCCGCCAATGGGACGGTCTTCGATGGCGGCCTGTGTGTCAGGCAATTGCACGCGTTGTGGGTCAAATGTCTTCCCGTGATCACGCAAGGTGATGGTCACTTGCTCGGCAGCATCGGCACAGGTGCATTCGATGTCGCCGCGGTTCTCTCCCCCATAAGCATGTTCGATGATGTTGGCGCAAGCCTCATCCACGGCCATCTGGATGTCGTAGCAGGTGGCCTCGTCCAGCCCGGCACGGCAGGCAAATTCTGCCACGAAACCGCTGAGGGTGGCGAGGTTTTCATAACGAGCCGCGCAGGTAAGCGTTTGCTCAGACATCGGTTCTGTGCAAATAGCTCACGAAGCCGTCAGGCCAGTCAGGTTGGCTTCGATGCGGAAGAGCGCCGTCAGGCCGGCCAATTCGAGGGTTTCCAAAATGCGCTGCGGCACACCGATCAGGATCACCTGTCCATTGTGCGGTTTGCATATTTTCTGCGCATCAATCAACACCCGCAGCCCGGCGCTGGAGACGTAGTTGACCTGGTTGAGGTCGAGGATGACCTGATATTTCTCGGCCTGAAAAACTTCTTTGAGCGCCTCGCCCAGGCGGGGAGCGGTCAGGCTATCCACCCTGCCTGAAACCGTCAGAAGTTCATACATTTCATACGAAGTCATGCGAATATCCATAAATGCCTCTATATTTGCCACTTGCTACTTGCTACCTGCCACTTGCTACCTGCCAATTCTACCATCTGCACAATTAACAGACTCGAAATCTCAGAACAGATACCCTATCCATTTCAATCAACCTGTATATAATGAGCCTGTCCAAACCAATAAAAAAAACTTCACAGGGTCGGGTTCGGCTCTGTGAAGTTTTGTTCCTGTCAAAATCGAGATTGTGTGCATGACCAACGAACTTGACCAAATATCACTCATGGCGGTTTCGCCGCTGGATGGCCGTTACGCCCGTGATACACGGGTTCTACAACCTTATTTTTCGGAATTTGCTTTGCTGCGGGGGCGCGTGCGGGTGGAAATCGAATATCTGCTGGCACTTTCACGGGAATTGGGGATTGTACGCCCGCTGACCGCCGAAGAAGAAGCGCACTTACGCTCACTCATCCATAACTTTTCTGCTACCGATGCCGCCCAGGTCAAAGAGATCGAGAAAACCACCCGCCACGATGTCAAATCGGTAGAATACTTCCTGCGCGGCAAGCTGCAGGGTTCCACGCTGGAAGATGTGATCGAATGGCTGCACTTTGGCCTGACCTCGGAGGATGTCAACCTGATTGCCCAGGCCGCCGCGCTGCGCGAATCGCGCAACCAGGTCATCTTCCCCGCTCTCGATGGCGTGATCGCCCGCCTGGCCGGATTAGCACAGACGCACAAAAGCCTGGTGATGCTGGGGCGCACCCACGGCCAGGCCGCCGTGCCCACCACCCTGGGCAAAGAGTTCGCCGTCTACCTCACCCGCATCAAGCGGCAGCGTAAGAAGCTGGCCGAACATCGCTTCGAGGCCAAATTAGCCGGGGCAGTGGGCAACTTCAATGCCGTGGTCGCCGCCCGGCCCGATGTAGATTGGATCGCTTTCAGCCAAAAGTTCATCCGCTACTTCCGCCTCGAACCCAACCTGCTCTCCACCCAACTCATCCCCTACGACAACTGGATCGCCTATTTCGACGATCTGCGCCTGACCAACACCATCCTGATCGATCTGGCGCAAGATATGTGGCGCTACATCAGCGATGACTATATCAAGTCACGCCTGGTCACCGGTGAGATCGGTTCTTCGACCATGCCGCAAAAGGTCAACCCGATTGACTTCGAGAACGCCGAGGGCAACCTGGGCGCTGCCAACGCCCTGCTCGATTACTACGCCCAAAAGCTGCCCATCAGCCGCCTGCAGCGTGACCTTTCGGACTCGACCGTGCGCCGCACCTTTGGCGAGGCGCTCGGCCACACGCTGCTGGCCTACGTCAACATCGCCCGCGGCCTCGACCGCCTGGATGCCAACGAAGCCAAAATCCACGCCGACCTGGAAGCCAACTGGGTCGTGATCGCCGAGGGCGCGCAGACCATTTTGCGGGCGGCCGGCGTGCGCGATGCCTACGAAATGCTCAAGACGCTCACCCGCGGGCGCGCCATCACCCAGGCCGATTACGAAACCTGGATCAACACCCTGACCGTCGAAGAACCCGTCAAGGCCCGCCTGCGCGCCCTCTCGCCGTTCAACTACATCGGCCTGGCCGAAAGATTGGTCGAATACTCGTTAAATTCTGATCTGTAGGACGAAATTGATTTCGCCCCACCCGAAGGAGATTTACCATGCCCGCAACTGTAATTTTTGGCGCTCAATGGGGAGATGAAGGCAAAGGCAAGGCCATTGACGTGCTTTCTGGCGGCTACGAAATTGTGGCCCGCTACAACGGCGGCAACAACGCCGGCCACACCGTCATCAACCCCCTCGGCACGTTCAAAATGCACCTCATCCCGTGCGGCATCTTTTACCCCCAAACCATCAACCTGATGGGCGGCGGCATGATCATGGACCCCGCCGTGCTGCTCGAAGAAATGGCCGAACTGCAAAACGCGGGCCTCTCCTTCGCTGGCCGCCTGCTCATCTCGCCGCGCATCCATCTGATCATGCCCTATCACCGTCAGCTGGATGGCCTCTACGAAGCCGCCAAAGGCAAAGGCGCTACCGGCACCACCCGCCGCGGCATCGGGCCGTGCTT
The DNA here is from genome assembly GCA_964606085.1 of uncultured Anaerolineaceae bacterium. Classification (GTDB taxonomy): domain Bacteria; phylum Chloroflexota; class Anaerolineae; order Anaerolineales; family UBA4823; genus CAIQJJ01. The sequence goes on along the minus strand of CAZSFD010000019.1, from coordinate 37,525 downwards.
CGCTGATAAGGTCAGCTACAACGGCCTGCGCTGGAGCGACGTGGCCGACGCCGACCTGTTCGCCGAAAAACTGGGCGTACAGCTCACCCTCAAGAACAAGATCATCACCGCCCTGGGCGGCGAGGCGCACAACTTCGACGACGTGTACGCCCTCTACCGCGGTTATTACGAAAAACTCCAGCCTTACATCATCGAACCGACCCACATCGTGCAAGACGGCCTGGCGTCAGGCAAGCACTTCCTGCTCGAACAGGCCAACGGCACCATGCTCGACACCGATTGGGGCACCTACCCCTTCGTCACGGGTTCGTCCACGCTGGCGTCGGTCGTCACCCCCGGCCTGGGTATCCCGCCCGGAAAGCTCGACCGCATCATCGGCATTGCCAAGGCCTATACCACCCGCGTCGGCGCTGGCCCCATGCCCACCGAAATCCTCGACGAAGCCGAGGCCGCAGCCAAAGCAACCCTGACCGAAATCGCCGCCACCACCGGGCGCACCCGCCGCGCCGCCTGGCTCGACCTGGAAATCCTGCGCTTCGCCCTGTTTGTCAACGGCGCAACCGATGTCTTCCTGACCAAGCTCGATATGCTCAGCACCTTCGACCAGATCAAGGTCGGTGTTGGCTACGAACTGGATGGCCAGCCCGTGCGCTACTTCGACGTGGATGCCTACGCCCTCGCCAGAGTCAAGCCCGTTTACCGCACCGTCCCCGGCTGGAAGACCGACATTTCCGGCTGCCGCACCTACGCCGACCTGCCCGCCAACGCCCGCGCCTACGTCGAAATGGTCGAACAGGAAACCGGCGTCAAGGTCAGTTGGGTGTCGGTTGGGCCAGAGCGCCAAGCCACCATTTCCAGACTTCCGAAGTCTTGAAGACTTCGGAAGTCTCTGTGCAGTGATGCGTGATACCAAACCCCATGACACCCTCCACTTTCCGCCTCGAAGTTACTTCCTCCCTGCCCATGCGCGCCAACGGCATTCTGGCGCAGTTGCCCACCGTGGGGATTGCAAAAGATGTGCAATTGCAGGTGATTGACCTGTACTTCCTCGAAGGCGCACTCACCTCCGAGGACATCCGCACCCTGGCCGAAGCCCTGATCTGTGTCCCGGTGACGGAGCGCTACACCTGCACAACCCTTGCCCGCCCTGAAGGCCCTTCGGGGCGGGATGCGTCATACGGCGTTGTCGAGGTCACTTTGCGGCCTGGCGTGACCGACAACGCCGCCGGCGAACTGCTGCGCGCCGCCCACCGCATCGGCGTGACCGCCCTGGATGCCGTAGCGACCGGGCAGCGCTACGTCTTCAGCGGCGATGTGACCGAGGCCGATGTGCAAAAAATCGCCCACAGCCTGCTGGTCAACCACACCATTCAGCGTTACGCCCTCGGCCCAATCCAGCCCGAATTTATTCACTCGCTGGCCGCTTCCACCACGCCCGAAGTGATCGAACTGCTCGCCCTCGACGAGCCTGGCCTGCTGGCCCTCTCCAAAGCGCGCCGCCTCTCGCTGGATGCCGCCGAAATGGCCGCCGTGCAGGGTTACTTCCGCGCCCTCGAACGCCAACCCACCGACGCTGAACTGGAGACCCTGGCGCAAACCTGGAGCGAACACTGCGTCCACAAAACGTTTAAGGCGATGATTGAAGTGCGTGATCCGTTATTCGATAAATCGTTATCCGAATTACCGAATCATCGAATAACGAACATCGACTCGCTCATCAACACCTACCTGCGCCGCGCCACCGACGAGATCGCCGCCCCCTGGGTGCGTTCGGCCTTCGTGGATAACGCCGGAGTGATCGCCTTCGACGATGAGTTCGACCTTTCGTTCAAAGTCGAAACCCACAACCACCCCTCGGCCATCGAGCCTTTCGGCGGGGCCAATACCGGCGTGGGCGGCGTGGTGCGCGATGTGCTGGGGGTTTCGCACCGGCCAATTGCCAACACCGATGTGCTGTGCTTCGGTTTTGCCGACCAAAAACTGGAAGATTTACCCGCCGGGGTGCTGCACCCCACCCGCATTCGCGCCGGCGTGATCGCTGGCGTGGAAGATTACGGCAACAAGCTCGGCCTGCCAACCGTCAACGGCGCGATTTATTACCACCACGGCTACACCGCCAACCCGCTTGTTTACTGCGGCACGGTGGGCATCGGCCCGAAAGATTTGCGCCCCAACACGCCCCAGGTCGGCGACCGCGTCATCGTCATTGGCGGGCGCACCGGGCGCGACGGACTGCGCGGCGCCACCTTCTCCAGCCTGACCATGGACGCCCAGACCGGCGAAGTGGCCGGGGCCTCCGTGCAAATTGGCGACCCGATCACCGAAAAGGGTACCATCGAAGTCGTCGAGCGCGCCCGCGACCAGGGCCTGTACCACGCCATCACCGATTGCGGCGCCGGCGGCCTGTCCTCCGCAGTGGGCGAGATGAGCGAGAAGCTGGGCGTCAAGGTAGACCTGGCCAAGGTGCCGCTGAAATATGCCGGCCTGGCCGCGTGGGAAATCTGGCTCTCCGAAGCGCAGGAACGCATGGTGCTGGCCGTCGCCCCCGAAAATGTGCCCGCCCTGCAAAAAATCTGCGACACCTACTGGGTCGAACTCTCCGACATCGGCCACTTCACCGGCGATGGCTGGCTGCACATCACCTACGGCGATACCGACGTGGTGCGCATCGCTGAAGAATTTCTGCATAACGGACGGCCACGCTTGCACTTGAAGGCAGAAATTCGGCAACCGATATTCGATAAACCGTTCATCGAACCATCGGATACCGAATTTTCGATTAAGGATTTCCTCACCACCCTGCTCTCACACCCCAACCTGGCCTCCAAATCCCACGCCATCCGCGTCTACGATCACGAAGTGCGCGGCGCAACCGTGGTCAAGCCGCTGGTGGGCGTGGAGGCCGATGGGCCATCGGACGCGGCGGTGCTGAAGCCATTGGAGACGAAAGGTACGCAGGGTTTCGTGCTGGCGAACGGCGTCAACCCCTATTTGGGCGAGGCCGATGCGTATGCCATGGCGGTCAGCGTGGTAGATGAGGCCGTGCGCAATGCCGTAGCCGTCGGCGCTGACCCAACCCGCATTGCCATTCTCGACAACTTCTGCTGGGGCGACCCGCGCCGCCCGGAAATCCTCGGCACACTCGTCCAGGCCTGCCAGGGCTGCTACGATGCCGCCAAACACTACGGCACGCCCTTCATCTCCGGTAAAGATTCGCTCAACAACGAATACCTCGGCACCGATGGCAAACGCCACGCCATCCCAGGCACGCTGCTCATCTCCAGCATCGGCATCCACCCCGACGTGCGCCAGGCGGTGACGATGGATTTGAAAGCCCCCGGCAACCTGATCTACCTGATCGGCGAGTGGACGCCCGCCCTGGCCGGCAGTCACGCCGCCTTGCTCGCCCCCGGCTTCTTCGCCGACTGCCCGGCGTTGACCACCTCGCCAGCCATGCCCGCTCACGCCCCGCAGATTTACCGCACCCTGCACGCCGCCATGATGGCCGGCCTCGTCCGCTCGGCGCACGACCTGAGCGAGGGCGGCCTGGCCGTGGCCGCCGCCGAAATGTGCCTGGCCGGTCGCCTCGGCCTCACGCTTGATCTGACCGCCCTCCACGCCGACCCCCGCCTGGCCCTCTTCGCCGAGACGAACGGCTGTTTGTTGGTTGAAGTAGCGCCAGAAAAGACCGCTGCGTTTGAAGCGTTGTGGGAAGCGCATGATCAAAAACAAGTAATAACAAAATTGGGCAGCGTCAGCGCCTCGCCCGAACTCATCGTCACACACGCTGAAAAATCGGTTATCCGTACTCCGATATCTACGCTTGTCGCAGCTTTCAACGGGTTATCTTAGTTTCTACCTTTTCACCCCCTCACCCATGCTTCCTCCCGTCCTCATCCTCCATGCCCCTGGCACCAACCGCGATGGCGACCTGGCACGCGCCTTTGAACTCGCTGGCGGCCACCCGACCATTGCCCCTCTGACGACCCTACAAAGCGGTGAAATTCGCTGGCAAGACTTTGCCCTGCTGGCCCTGCCCGGCGGTTTCTCCTATGGCGACGCCCTCGGTGCAGGCCGCCTGTGGGCGCTCGACCTGCAAACCTGGTTCCATGAGGCCCTGCAAACCTTCGCCGAGAGCGGCAAACCCGTCATCGGCATCTGCAATGGCTTCCAGGCTCTCGTTAAATCTGGCCTTCTCCCAGGCAACACTTCACCGAACACGCATCACGCCACATTGACCTTCAACGCCTCCGGCCACTTCGAATGCCGTTGGGTCACACTGCGCCCGTCGGCGGCCAACGCCTCGCCCTGGCTGGCCGACCTGCCCACCATCGAATGCCCGGTGGCGCACGGCGAAGGACGCTTTCTGCTTTCCGCAGGCGAGCTGCCAGCAGGCCAAATCGCCTTACAATACGTGGACGCCGAAGGCCAGCTTGCCAATGGTGCATACCCGGCCAACCCCAACGGTTCGCTGCAAGATATTGCCGGGATCACCAATGCCCGCGGCAACGTGATCGGCATGATGCCGCACCCCGAAGATAACGTGTTGCCCCAGCAATACCGCCAGTGGACGCGCGGCCAGGTACGTGGCCTGGCGCTCAAGCTATTTCAGAACGGACTCAACATGGCGTAAGGCAAAATGAATTTTGCCCTACAAGGAGTGACTTATGCCCTACCCCTTCCTCGAAACCGCCCTGCAACACCCCTTCACCAGCACCGACCTCGCCCTGCCGGGCAAACGCAGCGGTAAAGTGCGCGACATCTACCCCCTCGCCGCTGACCGCCTGCTGCTGATCACCACCGACCGCCTCTCCGCCTTCGACCGCATCCTCGGCGCAGCACCCTACAAGGGCCAGGTGCTCAACCAACTGGCCGCCTGGTGGTTCGAGCAGACGCGTGACATCATCGCCAACCCGCTCGAAGTGCTGCCTGACCCCAACGCCGCCATCATGCAGGCCGCCAAACCCTTCTCCGTCGAAGTGATCGTGCGCGGCTTCATCACCGGCGTCACCAGCACCGCCCTGTGGTATCGCTATTCGCTCGGCGAACGGGAGATTTACGGCTACACCTTCCCCGAAGGCTTGCGCAAAAACCAGACCCTGCCGCACCCCATCATCACCCCCACCACCAAAGGCGAGGGCGGCGCCCACGATGAACGCCTGACCTGCGCCGAAGTGGTCGAAAAGGGCTACCTCGACGCTGCCACCTGGGATCAGGTGCAGGCGGCGGCCCTGGCGATCTTCAAGCGTGGGCAACAAGTGGCCGAAAAAGCCGGGCTGGTGCTGGTGGATACGAAGTACGAATTTGGCCGCCTGCCCGATGGCACAGTGGTCATCATTGACGAGGTACACACGCCCGATTCATCCCGCTTCTGGCTGGGCGATTCGTACCTGGCCCGCTTCCAGGCTGGTGAAGAACCCGAAAATTACGACAAAGAGTTCATCCGCCTGGAGTATGCCCGCCAGGGCTACCGCGGCGAGGGCGAACCGCCCGAAATGCCGCTCGACCTGTGGCGGCGCGTCGGCGAGCGCTACGTCAACCTCTATGAGCGTCTCACCGGCCTGACCTTTGAGCCGGGCGCTTACCCCGTCAACGACCGCCTGGCGGGTGTCCGCTTCGCTTAACGCAAAATAAATTTTGCGCTACATTTCCTCGAGTATCAAAAATTATGAACACTCCACTTGTCATCATTCTTATGGGTTCCAAAGCTGATGAAACCCACTGCCTGAAAATTGCTGAAGCTGCTAAAAGCTACGGGCTGGACGTGGTCTTGCGGGTGGGTTCGGCCCACAAAACGCCCGCCCACGTGATGGACGTGCTGCGCTGTTACGAAAGCGACCCGCGCCCGAAGGTTTACATTACTGTGGCCGGGCGCAGCAATGCCCTGAGCGGGTTCATTGACGGCGCGGTGACATCACCCGTGATCGCCTGCCCGCCGCCCAGCGAGTCGTTCGGCGGGATGGACGTGCTATCCTCCTTGCGCATGCCATCCGGCGTTGCGCCGGCGGTCGTTCTCGACCCGGTGAACGCGGCGCTGCTGGCAGCCAAAATCTTCGCCGTCAGCGATCTCAAGGTGCGCGCCAAAATCCAGGAAGCCCAGAAGAAGCTGGCTGACAAAATCGTTGCCGATGATAAATCGGTGGCGAAATAAGGGTATGGCGAAATTAATTTCGCCGTACGATGCCGCGAAACCGCGCGAGGAATGCGGCATCGTAGGCATTTTCGCACCCAACGAAGATGTGGCCCGCATGGCCTTCTTTGGCCTGTTTGCCTTGCAGCACCGCGGCGAGGAAGCCGCTGGCATTGCTGTTTCAGACGGTCACACCATCCGCCTGCACAAAGATTTGGGGCTGATCACCCAGGTTTTCACCCCACAAAATCTCGACCCGATGAAGGGCCACTACGCCATCGCCCACACGCGTTACTCCACCACCGGCTCGCCCACGGTGCGCAACGCCCAGCCGGTGTTGATCGAAACGCAGTATGGCCCGCTGGCTGTGGCGCACAACGGCAACCTGATCAACACTGCCGAACTGCGCCACGAATTACTACAGCGCGGCGTCGGGTTATCGTCCACGTCTGATAGCGAGGTCTTTCCGATGATGTTGGCCGGGGCGAAGGGCAGCACCTGGGATGAGCGCATCCGCAATGCCATGCCGCATTGGGTGGGGGCCTACTCGTTGGTGATCCTGACCCGCGAGGGCGTGTATGCCGTGCGTGACCCGTGGGGATTCCGCCCACTCAGCATCGGACGCCTGCCCAGCGGCGGCCACGCCGCGGCGTCAGAGACGGGGGCGCTGCGCACGCTCGGCTGCGAGGCCATTCGCGAGGTCAAACCAGGCGAAATTGTCACGCTCAGCAACACGGCCCTGCGCGTGCGCCAGGCGATGCCTCCCGCCGAACGCCAGGCGCGCTGCACTTTCGAGCATATCTACTTTTCGCGGCCCGACAGCCTGTGGGATGGTCTGCTTGTCCACGAGGTGCGCCAACGCCTGGGCGAGGAATTGGCCCGCGAATCGGCGGTGAGGGCCGATGTGGTCATCCCTATTCCCGATACATCGGTGCCAGCGGCCATCGGCTTCTCACGGCAAAGTGGTATCCCCTTCAACGATGGCTTCGTCAAGAACCGTTACATTGGCCGCACCTTCATCCAACCGACCGATTCGCTCAGAAAACAGGGTGTGCGGTTAAAACTCAACGTGCTGGAAGAAAACGTGTGCGGTAAGCGCCTGATCGTCATAGATGACAGCATCGTACGCGGCAACACCTCTGGCCCATTGCTGCGCATGTTGCACGAGGCCGGGGCACGCGAAATTCACTTGCGCGTCACCTGTCCGCCCATCGCCCATCCCTGCTTCATGGGCGTGGATATGGGGACGTATGATGAATTGATCGCCCATCGCATGACGGTGGAGGAAATCCGCGACCATATCGGGTGCGATTCGCTGCACTATCTCTCCCTCGATGGGATGATGCGGGCCATCGGCCATAACGGCTACTGCAACGCCTGCTTCACCGGCAATTATCCGATTGAACTCAACGGGTTGAAGGCGAAAGCAGGCTTTGAAGATGCGATAGTTGGGTGAGGAAAATCAGGAGTTATAGAGATATGAACGTTCTCCTCGTCGGCTCAGGTGGGCGCGAACATGCCCTGGCGTGGAAATTGGCGCAATCGCCGCGGCTCACGCGGCTGTATGTGGCTCCCGGCAATGCCGGTACAGCCTTGCTGGATCGTGAATTTCCGGCGGTAAAAATCAGCAACCTGGAAATCAAAGCCAGCGATATTCCCGGCCTTGTGGCGTTTGCCATGCAGAACAGCATCCACCTGGTGGTGGTCGGCCCCGAAGACCCCCTGGCCGACGGGCTGGCCGACCAGCTTCGGGCCGTCGGGCTGCGGGTGTTTGGGCCGTCGCGTTCGGCAGCGCAGATCGAAGCATCCAAATCGTTTGCCAAAGAACTGATGGCGCGGCATGGCATCCCCTCCGGCACGTTTTCCACCTTCCGCCGCCACGAGGCAGCACAAGCCTACCTGAACACCCTGCCCGGCGACCCGCCGCCCGTGGTGATCAAAGCCTCGGGCCTGGCGGCGGGCAAGGGCGTGATCGTGCCAGAGAGCCGCCAGCACGCCGAAGCCGCCCTGCGCCAGATCATGCTCGAACGCGAGTTTGGCCCCGCCGGCGACGAGGTGATCATCGAGGAAAGGCTGGTTGGCCCGGAGGTTTCGCTGCTGGCCTTTTGCGATGGCGAAACCGCCCGCCCGATGATCCCGGCGCAAGACCACAAGCGGGTGTTCGAGGGCGATCAAGGCCCCAACACCGGCGGCATGGGGGCCTACGCGCCGGTGCCAATCTGCCCGCCAGCCCTGGTGGACGAACTGATGCACACCATCATCCAGCCAACCGTAGCGGCTTTACGCGCCGAGGGGCGGCCCTTCGTGGGAGCGCTCTACGCCGGGCTGATGCTGACCGAGGCCGGGCCGCGCGTGATCGAGTTCAACTGCCGCTTCGGCGACCCCGAAACCCAGGTCATCTTGCCGCTGCTCGAAAGCGACCTGCTCGAAATCTTCCTCGCCTGCACCAACGGCACGCTGGCCGAGGCAGATATGCGCTGGAAAGCGGGTGCAGCGGCCTGTGTGGTACTGGCCTCGGGCGGCTATCCGGGCAAGTATCCCAGCGGCTACCCCATCCACGGGTTGGACGGCGGCAAACCAGGGGCGTACATTTTCCATGCTGGAACGAAACTGCACCGCGACGGCCAGGTGTTGACCGCTGGCGGGCGTGTGCTGTGCGTTTCAGGCTGGGGCGATGCCATTGAGCAGGCGCTGGCCAACGCCTACGCGGCGATTGGCGAGGTAGCATTCGAAGGGATGCACTATCGCAAGGATATTGGCTGGCGGGTGTTGCAAAAATAATTCTCAATGTTAAGGAGGAGCGATGAAAGCCAGCAAATTTTTACTTACCAGTGGCCTGCTGGCCGCCGCGCTGGTTTTGGCGGCTTGCGGCCTGTCCGAACAGGATCGGATGCGTGCGACGGTCAATGCCGCCGTGGTGCAGACGCAAACCGTGGTAGCCACGCTGTTTACCCCAACACCGCCGCCCACCCCAATCCCCACCGACACGCCAGACCCCGGTGAAATGATCCCCCGGGAATTTTCGATCTCGCCGCCTTTCGATTGGGCCACGTACGATTTATCGGGCAAAGGCATCAACATTGGAACCACCATGCTCTACCAGGGCTATCTGGATAACCCGGCCCTGGCTTGCGCCATCCAGCCCGAGGACATCGCCGGGGCGATTGCGGGCGGCCTGCGCCTGGTAGCCACCAACCCCACCGCCAGCGCCGACCATTGCATTTATTTGACGGTTTCCAAATCCATCCCCGTAGACAATGTCTCCCTCGAAGAATTTGCCGCGCTGAAAGCGGACGAGTTAGCGGCTGCGCTGGTCGGCAAGCCCAAACTCGAACCACGGGTTTTGCGCTTGAATTACGTTGAAGCGGCTGAACTGATCTACGAGCAGCCGATAGATGCCGAGGGCGAGCGCAACCAGACCTTCATTCACTATTTCGTCCTGGGGCCGCGGGGGGTCTACCAGCTTACCTTTGTCACGCCGGTTGACGAGTTTAAGGTCAACTATGCCGAATTTACCCAAATGATGCAAAACTTCCAGGTGGAAGACGCGGATTGATGTCAATCCGCCAGGAGAACTTTCGATGTCTGAGATTACCCTTCGCTACGGATGCAATCCACACCAAAACCCCGCCCGCGTCTACATGGCCGATGGCAGCGAACTGCCCATTCGAGCGCTCAACAGTGCGCCCGGCTACATCAACTTGCTCGATGCGCTCAATTCCTGGCAGTTGGTGAAAGAATTGAAACAGGCGCTGCACCTGCCCGCGGCGGCCTCGTTCAAACACGTCAGCCCCAGCGGCGCGGCGGTAGGCGTGCCACTGACGGATACGCTCCAACAGGCTTATTTCGTGCGAGACCTGGAACTTTCCCCCCTGGCCGCGGCCTATGCCCGCGCCCGCGGCGTAGACCGTATGTCGTCGTTTGGCGATTGGGTAGCGCTCTCGGATACGGTGGATGTGTCCACGGCCAAACTGATCAGCCGCGAAGTTTCTGATGGCGTGATTGCGCCAGATTACGAACCGGCTGCGCTCGAAATTTTGCAAAAGAAGAAGGGTGGCAAATACGTGGTGCTGCAAATAGACCCCGCCTACGAACCCGGCCCCAGCGAAACCCGCCAGGTGTACGGCATCACCTTCGAGCAGCGCCGCAATGACCGCCCTGTCACAACTGCCGACTTCGCCAACATCGTCACCGCCCGCAAAGCCCTGCCCGAAAGCGCCATCCGCGACATGATTGTGGCCTGGATCGTCCTCAAGTACACCCAGTCGAACTCGGTGTGCTATGCGGTAGATGGGCAGGTGATCGGCGTGGGGGCCGGGCAGCAATCGCGCATTCACTGCACCCGCCTGGCCGGGGTGAAGGCCGATTTGTGGTGGCTGCGCCAGCACCCGGCCGTGTTGGGCTTGCCCTTCGTCCCCAAAGTGGGCCGCCCCGACCGCGACAATGCCATTGACCAGTTTTTGCGCGACGATGTTACCCCCAACGAGCGCGCCGGCTGGAGCGATGTCTTCACGACTACGCCCACCCAGCTTTCTGCAGAGGAGAAGCGCACCTGGCTCGACCAACTCACCGGCGTCACCCTCGGCTCCGACGCCTTCTTCCCCTTTCGCGACTCCATAGACCGCGCCGCCCAAAGCGGCGTGCAATACGTCCTCCAGCCCGGCGGCTCTAACCGCGACGATGTCGTCATCCAGGCCTGCGACGAATATGGCATGACGATGGTCTTTTCGGGTGTGCGCCTGTTCCATCACTAAAATGAGCAAAGCCAACCTTGTCGTTTTGATTTCCGGCTCTGGTACCAATTTGCAGGCCATTCTCGATGCCTGCGCTGCGGGCCAACTGCCCGCCCAGGTGGTGGCGGTGATTGCGAACAAAGCCAGCGCCTTCGGCCTGGAGCGCGCCCGCCGGGCGGGAATCCCCGCTGTGGTAAAATCCAAACCCACCTCCCAGGATCGCCGCCAATATGACAGCGAATTGGCCGACCTGGTAGCAAGCTACCAGCCCGATTGGGTCATCCTGGCCGGGTGGATGCGTCTGCTTTCATCCAACTTCCTCAACCGCTTCCCCAACCGCGTCGTCAACCTGCACCCGGCCCTGCCCGGCACATTCCCCGGCACCCACGCCATCGAACGAGCCTACCAGGCCTGGCAACAGGGGCAGATCACCCACACCGGCGTCATGGTTCACCTCGTTCCCGATGAAGGCGTGGATGACGGCCCACTGCTGGGCCAGGCCATCGTCCCCATCGAGGCAGGCGATACGCTCGAAAGCCTGGAAGCCCGCGTTCACGCCACCGAACACCGCTTGCTGGTAGATACGATCAAGCAGATCATCTTTTCAATTTGAATTCACCAAAACCCATGCCCCGCGCCATTCTCTCCGTATCTGATAAAACCGGCCTGACCGACCTGGCAAGCTGGCTGCTGCTGATGGGCTGGAAGCTCTACGCCACCAGCGAAACCGCCCGCGCCCTGCGCAAGGCGGGCCTCACCGTCACCGATGTAGCCGAATACACCGCCACGCCCGAAGCCCTCGACGGCCAGGTGCGCGCCGCGCATCCGGCCATCCTGGCTGGCCTGCTCGCCCGCGACACCCTGGCCGACCGCGCCGCCCTGCACGAGCGCGGCTGGGAATTTTTCGACCTGGCCGCCATCAACCTGCCCCCCTTTGAAGAGGCCATCAGCCAGCCCGGCCTGAGCATGGAAGCGGCCCTCGAAAGCCTCGATACCGACGGCGTCGCGCTGATGCGCGCCGCGGCCAAAAACGCTGAACGCGTGACCCTGCTGACCGACCCGGCCGATTACCGCGCCGTGCTGGGCGAGTTGGAAAGCGGCGGCGTGCGCGCCGAAACCCGCCGCCGCCTGGCGGCCAAAGGCTTTGCGCTGACCTCACGCTACGATGCCGTAGCCGCGGCCTACTTCGGCCTCCATGCCGTCAGCGCCTACCCCGCCGCCGGGCAGCAGCCGCTCGATCTGCGCCTGTACCCGGTGCAAAAGCTGCGCTACGGCGAGAACCCGCACCAATCGGCCACGCTCTATTCCTTCCAGCCAGGGGTTGGGCCATTGGGCGGGCAGATTTTGCAGGGACGTGAACTTTCATACACCAACCTGCTCGACCTCGACACCTCCTGGCGGCTGGTGACGCGCTTCGACCGCCCGACGGTCTGCATCATGCGCCAGACCTCACCCTGCGGCGCGGCCTCGGCCGAGACGCTGACCCTGGCCTTCAAAGCCGCCCTGGCCACCGACCCCATCTCCGCCTATGGCGCGGTGGTCGCCAGCAACCGCGTGATGGATGCTGACACGGTACGGGCGATGAGCGGCGTGTTCATCGAATGCGTCATCGCCCCCGGTTACACCGAGGAAGCGCGCGAACTGCTGTCCAAGCGAAAACGCTGCCGCATCGTGTTGATGCCCGATATGGTCATCGAGCCAAAGTTCGAGCTGCGCTCGATTGCCCGCGGCGTGTTGAAGCAGGAAGTGGATTTTGGCGACCCGGCCGGCAGCGCCGCCTGGCGGGTGGTCTCTGAACGCCAGCCCAGCGAAGACGAGTGGACGGCTTTACGTTTCGGCTGGAAGGTCAGCACCTTCTCGCGCTCCAACGCCATCGTGCTGGCAAAAGGTGAAGCCACCGTGGGCATTGGCAGCGGCCAGCCCAACCGGGTGGACTGCGTGCGCGTGGCGCTGATGCGCGCCACCGAGCGCGCCCAGGGTTCGGCGATGGCCTCCGATGCCTTCTTCCCCTTCCCCGATTCCATCGAGGTGGCCGCGCAGGCGGGCATCACCGCCATCGTCCACCCCGGTGGCTCGGTGCGCGACCAGGATTCGATTGACGCCGCCGACGCCCACGGCATGGCCATGGTGCTGACCGGCGTGCGTCATTTCAGACATTGAAAAAGGGAGAAAAGAGAGCAGTTTGCAAACTGCTCTCTTTTGTCTTTTCTCCCCTCTCGCTTTCAGGAGATTTATGAACGAAGAACTCTTTTCCCAATTTGAAGCCCTCACCTTCGACGATGTGCTGGTCATCCCCGGTTATTCGGAAGTGCTACCCAACCAGGTGGATGTGCGCGTGCGCCTGGCCGAAAACTTGCATCTCAATATCCCGATCATCTCTGCCGCGATGGATACGGTGACAGAAGCCCGCCTCGGCATTGCGTTGGCCCGCGAAGGCGGCCTGGGCATTTTGCACCGCAACATGTCGCCGCAAGAGCAGGCTGGCGAGGTGGAAAAGGTCAAACGCTCGCAATCGGGCATGATTGTCGAGCCGGTGACACTGCCGCCAACGGCTACGGTGCGCCAGGCCGACGGCATCATGGGAACGTACCACATCAGCGGCGTGCCGATTACCGAAGATGGCGGCAAGCTGGTGGGCATCCTCACCAACCGCGACATTCGCTTCCTGGAGGCCGCCGACTTTGACCAGCCCGTGAGCCAGTTTATGACGCCGCAGCCGTTGGTCACCGCCCGTGTGGGCATCAGCCTGGATGACGCCCGCAATTTGCTGCAAAAGCACCGCATCGAAAAATTGCCGCTGGTAGATGATAACCATGTCATCAAAGGGCTGATCACCGTCAAAGACATTCAGAAGGCGCGCGACTTTCCCAACGCCGCCACCGACGAACAGGGCCGCCTGATTGCCGGGGCTGCCGTGGGCGTGGGTGCAGACCTGGAAGAACGCGTGGGCCTGATGGTAGATGCCGGCCTGGACGTGGCCGTGATAGATACCGCCCACGGCCACACAGCCGGCGTGATCGGCGCTGTGCAGCGCATTCGCCAGGGCTGGCCGCAGTTGACGATCATCGCCGGCAATGTGGTCACTGCCGAAGGCGTGGAAGCGCTGGCAAAGGCCGGCGCCAATGTGGTGAAAGTGGGCGTTGGCGCAGGGTCAATCTGCACGACGCGGGTGGTGGCGGGCTCGGGCCTGCCGCAACTGACCGCCATTTACCGCTGCGCCCAGGCCGCGGCGCAATGGGGCGTAACCATCATCGCCGATGGCGGCATCAAGTACAGCGGCGACATCGTCAAAGCCATTGCCGGCGGGGCCCACGCGGTGATGTTGGGCAGCCTGCTGGCTGGCCTGGAAGAATCGCCGGGTGAACTGGTGCTTTACGAAGGCCGCCACTTCAAGGAATATCGCGGCATGGGCAGCATGGGCGCCATGCAGGGCTATGGCCGCGACCGCTATGGCAGCGGGCAGGGAAAATCGGCTGGCAAGTTGGTGCCAGAGGGCATCGAAGGCCGCGTGCCTTACAAAGGCAAGTTGAGCGATTACGTCTTCCAACTGGTCGGCGGCTTGCGTTCGGGCATGGGCTACGCCGGGGCGGCGAACCTGGAGGGCCTGCGCAGCGCCGCGCGCCTGATCCGCATCTCTCATGCCAGCCTGATCGAGAGCCATCCGCACGATGTGATCATTACCAAGGAAGCACCCAATTACCAGGTCAACCAGGGCTAGGTGAAATTTTGGTTTGATTTTATGCCTTTGGGGTGCTGCCCGATGTTATCCTGGCAGTACCCCTTTTTATTTTGATGTAAAATGGGTTAAGTAGTCAGGTTCGGGATGAACACTCTTGAATAAGGAGACGCATTGATTCAAACTGGGACATTTTTGCGCTTGATCGCCATCTTCGAAGATGTTTTTGCCCGGTTACAGGTGCATATCTCACCGAAAAAAATCGAAGATTTGGCGATCACCGTTCATCGGGCGATGACTTCGCATGGCAGGCATTTTCACACCATGGAACATGTCTTCATGTTTGTTAACCCCGAAAACCCGATTCAAACCCTGGCCGGACTGTACCACGACGTGGTTTACTATCAGGTAGATATGGGCTTTACGCCCGACATCTGGAATATCATTCGTTCTTTTATCGAATTTCAAGATGACTCGATGCACATTGCGACCTGTAGCGCCAGGGACGATCCGCGTTTGTGCATGACCCTGGAGGTTTTTGGCTTTCAAACGGGTGATGATCTGAGTGATTTGGGGAATTTGAACGAGTTTTTGAGCGCTTTGGTGATGAATTGTGAGTTAGCGGGGATTCTCTCTGAAAAAGATTTGCTGCGCCTGACCGTGTGCATCGAAGCAACCATCCCTTTCCGGGGAAGCGGTCAACCAGGCGACAGTCATTTCGACCGGCTCGAGCAACGGTTAAAGCAGATCAGCCGCAAACGCAATATCCCGCTGACACAGCACGAAATTGAAGAAACGATCAAGCTGGCCGTAGTCTTTGCCAACAAGGATATTGAGAACTTTGGCGAGGCCGACCCGGGCTATTTTATTGATAACACCTGGAAACTCTTGCCCGAAATGAACATCGCCTTGCGCGCCAAAGATGCCTATTCGATCAAAGAATACCGCCAGGCGCTGCAAAACATGGAAAGTTTCCTGCGCTCCTTGAACCCCGAAAATGTGTTCAACCGCTATGGCGATACGCCCCCCGAAGCCGAATATCGCCAGATGGTGGCCCATGCCCGGCAAAATGTTCAGGTGGCCTGCGCCTATTTGGAGATCAAGCTGCTGGCCCTGGCTATTTTGGATGCCCTGGCCCAGGTGACGGGCGGCGATGCGCCGCTCTCGCTCTTCATTGGCGATTTGCCGCAAGTGGACGGCAATGGGGCCAGGCGTCTGGAGCATTATCTTCCCCGCCTGGATTGGCCGACCTGGGTAGACCCGGATTCTGAACTCAACCGTCTGCTCTATCTCCGGCTAGATACCGATACGCGCTTCGATTTGCGCTATGCTGCGCTTTCGTTGTTTCTTTACAAAAGTTTGCCGCCCGACACGCTGACGGCTTATCGCTCGTTGGCCAATGGGATGTTTGCTGACGATATAACGGCAGACGAGTTTCTGGCGCAGATCAATTGCCCCACGCTCTATGCCATTGCCCGCGCCTGTGCCGAAATGGTGCCCACCCGGCGAGAAAAACTCTTGCAGTACACCGATGTTTTGCCGTGTTTGAGCGATGAAACCGTTTGAACAAGTTGACCAGTACGGGTACAATGTGGCGACGATGATGCTGCTTGACTTTGAAAACGCCCGTGATTATGCCATTCAACGCCTGCGCGAGGGATTGCCGCCGCAATTGAGCTATCATTCCCTCTGGCACACCTGCGAGGATGTGGCCGTGGCCGTCGAACGCCTGGCCGACATGGAAAACATCTCGCAGCAGGATCGTCTGCTGCTGCTGACGGGGGCTTATTTCCACGATATCGGTTTTACCGAACAGTTCAACGATCACGAAACAGCCAGCATTCGCATTGCCACAACTGTTCTGCCCCAATTTGGTTATTCTCCTGCAGAAATCGGCGTGGTGCAGCGGCTGATCGAGGTCACACGCATCCCCCAGCGGCCACACACCCTGTTAGAACAAATCATCGCCGATGCCGACCTGGATGTGTTGGGCCGGGCAGATTTTTGGCAGCGCAGCCGTGCCCTGTACGATGAAATCACCGCCCTGAACGGTTCGCTCAGCGAGGCCGAATGGTGTGAAACCCAATTGCGTTTCTTCGAGGCGCACCAGTATTTTACGCGCTCGGCGCGGTTGCTGCGCCAGGAGGGCAAGCAGCGCCACATGGCACAAATGCGCCAGCGCTTACAGGATGGCTGTCCTTGTACCGGCTAATCCGGGCAGGAAGCAAGCCATTCTGCTACATCAATTTCCTCCAGGCTGTCCACCACGCGTTGGGCAGCCTGGAGTTTTTCTGGCGGGTTGGTGTTGGTGACGGCGATGCAGCGCATGCCGGCCCGGCGGGCCGCCTCGACGCCTGCCACGGCATCTTCGACCACGGTGCAGCGCAATGCGGGGACACCGATTTTGTCAGCGGCGGTCAGGAAAACCCACGGGTCGGGTTTGCTCGGTTTGCCCAGGGCCGAGACGATGGCGGCAAAATAGGGGCGGATGCCGGTTTCATCCACCAACGCGTCCACATTTTCGATTGGCGCGGATGAGGCGACCGCCTGCCGCACGCCCCTCTGCTGTAAGGTGTGCAGCAGCGTGCGCACGCCAGGCAGCAACTTGCCATGCCCCCTGACCGCGGCGCGAAAAGCGGCTTCTTTCACCCCGCCCACTTCGGCCACAAATTCGGGGGTTGGCGTGCGGCCCAGCAGGGTGGTCAGCACGCCGGTATTGTTCATGCCGAAGGTGGCGATGAACTGTTCGTGGCTCATCGCCAGCCCATAGCGGGGCAGGGTTTCGATCCACGAGGTGTAGTGAAATTCGCCAGTGTCTACCAGCACGCCGTCTAAATCCCAGAGGAAGCCAAAAGTCATCCGACACGCTCCCAACTCTCAATAGCAGTTCATTCATCCAACCACAAGATATTCGTCACCGCTCGCGGGTAATAAAAACCCACCTCGCTGGTTTTCCCGGCAAAAATCTGGTCAATGCCAGGGTTGGGGGCTGACCCCACGCGCCACCAATCGGCGTGGGCGCGGTCTTGCGCCGGGTCGAAGGTCATGCCCAGGATTTGGCGGGCGATGTGCTGGCACAGGAACACTTTACTGATCCACGAGTTTTCGCTGCGCGCCGAGAGCTTCCAACTGCCATCAGCGAACTGACACACCCCTGGCTTCAGCACGTTTTCGAGATGCAGCCGCAGCTTTTGGATCATCGCGCCATACGGCCCATCGGCAGAGACGGCTTCGTTCATTCCCATTTGGTAAGGGAAAATCAGCCCTTCGATAGCGGGGATGATCGGCGATGGGTCATCACTGCCCAAAATAGCGGGGATGTAGCCGAGAGAGGGATCGTACGCGGCGGCAATGGTGTGGGCGGCCTGTTCAGCAGCCTGGCGAGCGATCAAAGCATGCTGAAAATCATCCAGCGATTTGAACAGCCACTCCAATCCCAGGTAGGCGCCCCATCCTTTGACCGCCAGGTACAGATTGCGCCGCGCCTGCCCCAGCGAGGGATCGAGCGAATCGTAGGTGGTAATTTCTTCCGAGGTCAGTGTGCGGCTGGAATCCACATCCATCACGCCATCGCGCCTGGCGGGGTCGGGGTGGTCGCGATTCAACATCGAAGCCAGGCAGTCCTCGATCAGGCTGCGCCGCCCCTCGGCCCACGATTGATCGCCAGTGGATCGCACATACAACGCCGCGCAGGCAATCCAGTTGATCAGTTGTTCCTGGGTCATATAAGCATAACAACCGGGCTGGCCGCTGATCTCATAACTGGAATAGCCGCGCGGCGAGAAGGTGTTGAATGAGCCCTGGTCGTGCGTAAACGAAACTCCGCACTGATCGTGGTACGAATACTCGTCGGCGAAGCTATCCAGCACATTTTTGACCACCCACGGCTGCTGGCGCAGTTCAAAGAAAAGATGGTCAACCGCCAGGTCGAAGGTGTTGAGCATCATAAACGAGCCTTCGTTGACCACCCAGCGGGGCTGCTGGTTTTGATCGGTGAACAGCATCGAACTGGCCCAATAACTGCGCGTGGCCTGAGCGACCATGAACTGCTGGTCAGCGTTGAGCTTGCTGGCGGCAAGCTGGCGGTCGGCGGTTTCAGCTTCGCTGCGCCAGGCCGGCAGGCGGGTGATGGCATGGCGCAAGACAGCAGCCAGGCTATCATCATAGTGGGTGTAGGCGTATGGACAGGTGTGCAACCCGGCCGTGACGGCGTGGCCGAGATACCAGCCGAGGGCGAAATCGAGCGTGGCGATCTCGCCCGGGGCCACATCTATCAGCAGCGCGCCCATGCCTGCCAGGGCAAAGGGGAGTGGGCCGGGCGGGGTAAACATGCGGTCGAGGCTCCATTCGGCCACCGCGCGCACGTTGGGATA
The DNA here is from genome assembly GCA_964606085.1 of uncultured Anaerolineaceae bacterium. Lineage (GTDB taxonomy): Bacteria > Chloroflexota > Anaerolineae > Anaerolineales > UBA4823 > CAIQJJ01. The sequence continues at coordinate 18,613 of CAZSFD010000019.1, read as the reverse complement.
GGTGGCGGCATCGCAGGCGAAGCCGTATCCCTGGATGGCGGCCCAGCCGGTGAGCGCACCGTTGGTTTCGTCGCTGAGAAGCCGCAAGCCGCGCAGCCCATTGACGGCAAAGAAACCTTGCAAGGGTTCGTGACTGTTGCGGTTGTCAATCGTCAGACGGGCGGCCAGGGCGGGAGTGATGGCGTCGCGGATGTCGTTTTTGGCCGGATCGGGGATGCCGCTGACCGGCGTATAGAGGGCGAAGGCGATCCCCGGCGCCTGCCAGGTGTCACTGCCCCAGCCGAAGGTACGCGTCACATCCGCTGGATCAAAAGCAGAGACGGTCAGCATTGGCGGGCGGGCGGTCTCACCGAGGAATGTGGACAGCTCTGAAGATTGGGCGTTGCGGAAAAATGGCAGACAGATGATCTGTGTGCCGCGGCGCAGGCCAATGAAGACATCGTGAGCGGCGGCGCGGTCGGCTTGCAGGCCAAAACCACCGCCATTTCCATACATGCCCAGGGCAAAGTGAGCGTTGGCGCCGCGCGGGCTGTGGAGGGTGATGAAAGATGAAGTGGTCATATTTTCAAATCTCAAATTCTGTGTTTAACGGTGCATTACTATCGCCACCCACCCACACCTGGAATCTGCCAGGCTCAAGGATGGGCTGGCCGTCTTCGCCGAGGAAGCACAGTTCGCTGGGGCCAAGGCTAAAGGTGACGGTTTTGCTTTCGCCGGGTTGCAGGGCGACACGCTCGAAGCCTTTCAACTCGCGCACCGGGCGTGAGATGCTGGCGACACAGTCGCGGATGTAGCATTGCACCACGGTTTCGCCGGCGACCTGGCTGGTGTTTTTCACTTCGGCTGAAACGATCATTTGCTGACTTTGCTGCTTCGTTATCCGAATATTCGAATACTCGAATAACGAATAACTCAACCCGAAACCGAACGGAAATAGCGCCGAATCGAGCGCATCGTTGTAGCGCGAGTGGCGGCGGTCGTTGGGCGGCAGCGGGCGGCCGGTGGGCAGGTGATTGTAGTGGGCGGGGATGTGACCGGTGGAACGTGGGAACGATACCGGCAGACGGCCCGACGGGTTGACATCGCCAAACAGCACATCGGCCACGCCCAGCCCGCCCGTCACGCCCGGATGCCAGGCGTAGACGATGGCATCGGCCCAGTCGGCCAGGCGGGTCAGGTTGAGCGGACGGCCAGCGAAGATCACGGCAACCACCGGTACGCCCGTGCGGTGCATCGCCTCGACGAGTTCTTCCTGACCGGGGGGCAGATCAATGGTGGCGGTGCAGTTATCCTCGCCCGAACGTCCCGCCGATTCGCCTAACGCCAGCACCATCACATCGCACCAGCGCGCCAGCTTGAGGGCGTCGTCCCACAGTTCGACATGGTGCATTCTTGCGCCTGCCCCCAGCTTGCTCTCCAGCGCTTCTTTGACCGTGGTGACATCTTCTTCCTGCCCATCGAGTGTCCAGCAACCGAAAAGTGCGCCGCGCTGCACCGCCAACGGCCCTGTCAGTCCGACGGAAATCTGCTCTTTTTGCAGCGGCAGCACGCCGTTGTTCTTAAGCAGCACCATCGTCTGGGCGGCCAGCTTGCGCATGTGCGCCTGCGATTCGGGCAGCATGTGGGTCTTTTGCGCCGCTTCGGGGTCGGCGTAGGGGTTCTCGAACAGGCCGAGGGCAAATTTGACCCGCAAAATGCGCCGCACATGTTCGTCAATGCCCGCTTCTGGCACTTTGCCCGCCCGCACCAGGGCAGGGATGTTTTTGAGGTAGATCAGCGTGTTCATGTCCATATCCACACCGGCATTGGCGGCCAGGGCGGCGGCCTCAGCTTCGTCGGCGGCGACACCGTGGGCGATCATCTCTTTGACAGCGGCCCAATCGGTGACGACAAAGCCCTCGAAGCCCCATTGCTGGCGCAACACCTCGGTCAGCAGGTAATGGTTGGCCGAAGTGGGCAGGCCGCCAATGGTGTGAAAGGCGCTCATCACGCTGGCGATGCCCGCTTCGACGGCGGCCTTGAACGGCGGCAGGTAGACGTTTTGCAAGGTGTGGCGGCTGATCTCGGTGCTGTTGTAGTCGCGCCCGCCCTCGACAGCGCCATAACCGGCGTAGTGCTTGGCGCAGGCGGCGACGTAGTGCTGGCTGATGGTGGATTGCTGCTGGTGGACTTCGCCGGTTCGAGTGGCGAGATTGACGCCACCCTGTGCGCCGCGTACCGCGGCGGCGGCCAATTTCCCTGCCAAAAACGGGTCCTCGCCAAAGCCCTCGGCAATGCGCCCCCAACGCGGGTCGCGGGCGATGTCGAGCATGGGCGAGAAGGCCCATTGCACGCCGTCGGCGCGCGCTTCTTGGGCGGCGATGGCATACGCCCCCTCAGTCAGTTCGGGCGACCAGGCAGCCGCCATGCCGAGCGGAATGGGGGCCATCGTGCGGTAGCCGTGGATGACATCGCGCCCGAAGATGATCGGGATGCCCAGGCGTGATTCTTCCACCGCCACGCGCTGGATGGCGTTGACGGCCCGGGCAAAGACGCGTTCCTGCCGGTCGTTGCCGGCGGTGGAACTGTTGGCCAGCAGGTCGGAGCCGATCTCGCCGCGGCGCACCATGTCATCGTGCTGTTCGGTGAGATTGAACCATTGGTTCATTTGCCCGGCTTTTTCTTCGAGGGTCATGCGCGCAAGCAGGTCGGTGATGCGGTCTTCGATGGGTAAAGCCGGGTTTTTATAAGGGAGAGACGATGGCATTGCGAGGGTGATCCTTTGTGAGGGGAGTTAAAAGATGTGAACGAAGTTCGCCCCCGCCCGGACATGAATGCCCGGGCTATCAAGCGGCGCTGGATAAATCTAGCTTGAAGGCATGGACGATGATTTAGCCTGATTGATCAGGCGCTGCTGGCGACCCAACGTCGCACGAGCCCGGCGATTAATCGCCGGGCGGGGACGGCAGACAAAAGCGCAATTGATCCACATGAGCAGTATAGACGGCGGCTACGCCTGGCCGAGAATGGCGTCAATCTGCGCCAATTCATCGCCGCTGAAAGCAAGGTTTTGCAGGGCGGCCACGCTGTCTTCCACCTGGCTGACCTTGCTGGCGCCGATCAGGGCCGAGGTCATGCCGGGGTGTCGCAACACCCAGGCCAGCGCTAACTGCGCCAGCGTTTGGCCGCGCGCCTGGGCAATTTCGTTGAGCTTGCGGGCCTTGACGATCTTGTCGTCGGTGACGTGTTCGGGGCGCAGGAAGCCGTGCGCTTTGGCAGCGCGCGAGCCTGCGGGGATGTCGCCGGCGAGGTATTTGTTCGTCAGCACGCCCTGGGCCAACGGCGAGAAGGCGATGCAGCCCACGCCTTCTTCGTCCAGTGTTTGCAGCAGGCCATCTTCAATCCAGCGGCCAAACATATTGTAATAGGGCTGGTGGATCAGCAGCGGCGTGCCGAGTTGGCGCAAAATTTGAGCCGCCTGGCGCGCTTTTTCGGCGGGGTAGTTGGAGATGGCGGCGTACAGCGCACGCCCAGAGCGCACGGCATAATCGAGCGCCATCATGGTTTCTTCGAGCGGGGTGTCGGGGTCGGGGCGGTGGTGGTAGAAGATATCCACGTATTCCAGGCCCATGCGCTTGAGGCTCTGGTCGAGGCTGGCGATAAGGTATTTACGCGACCCCCACTCGCCATACGGCCCCGGCCACATCCAATAACCGGCTTTGGTCGAGAGGATCAGTTCGTCGCGGTAGGGGGCAAAATCTTGTTTGAGCAGGCGGCCAAAGTTCTCTTCGGCAGAGCCGGGCGGCGGGCCGTAGTTGTTGGCCAGGTCGAAGTGGGTCACGCCGAGGTCGAAGGCGCGCCGCAGCATGGCGCGCATATTTTCAAGCGTATCCACGCCGCCAAAGTTATGCCACAGACCCAGCGAGATGGCCGGCAGCTTGAGGCCGCTGCGTCCGCTGCGGCGGTATGACATTGAATCGTATCGGGTGGGGGAAGCATCGTAAGGCATGGGGAATCCTTTCTATACAAATGGGCATGGCTGGTTATCCCACAATCATCGCCTTCATCACCACATCCGGCTGTTCGCACGCCATCTGGAACAGGCGCGGGAACTCGGCCAGCGGGGCGGTGTGGCTGACCAGCAGCGACGGCCTGATCTTGCCTTCGGCGATCCAATCCTGCAAAAGCTGGCCCTGGCGCATGCCCGAATACCACGAGCCGGCCATCGTCAGGCGGCGGCGGATCAGCGTATCACTGGGGTGCAGATCAACTTGTGCGCCTTCGCCCACGCACACGAACGTGCCTCCCACCCGCAAGGCCGCGAGCGCGACGGGGTAGGAAGGCGATTTGCCCGAACATTCGACCGCCACGCGCACGCCCAGGCCATCGGTGACGCTGCGCACGGCGGCGGGCAGCGCTTCGTCAGGCGGCAGGGTGATGTCTGCGCCGAGCGAGGCGGCGAAGTCGCGGCGGGCGGGCAGCGGGTCGGCGGCAACGACGAATGCGCCGCGCAGTTTGGCAAGCAGGATGGCGGCCAGGCCAATTGGCCCGCAGCCGGTGATCAGCACGTCGTCGCCAGGGCGCACATCCCCACGGTCGAGGGCCGAAAGGGGCGTGCCGAAGTTGTCGAAAATTTGCGCGGCAGTGACCATATCCACTTCGTCGCGCAGTTTCAGGCAGTTGCGCTCCCAGGCGGCCAGGATTTCGCCGTAGCCGTTGTTGATGTCGCGCGAGCCATCCCACGATGGGCAGAGGACAAACTCGCCAGCCCGGCAGGCCGGGCAGCTTCCGCAGCCACCCACATTGTTGACGGCCACACGGTCGCCCACCTTCAGGCGGCGCACACCCGGCCCGAGGCCGATCACTTCTCCGGCCACCTCGTGACCCTGCACGTTTTTCACCGGTTCAGGGTGCCGCCACAGCCATTTGTCTGAACCGCAGATGCCGCTGGCCAGCACGCGCACCAGCACTTGCCCCTCGCCGGGCGTTGGTTCGGGGACTTCGACCAGCCGTACATCTTTTGCACCGAAAGCGTGAATCACTTTCATGGGGGTCTCCAATTAGTAATCTTCGCGCCTGGCGCTGCGTTCGGCGTCGCGCCTGGCGATGGTTTCGCGTTTGTCGTAGAGCTTTTTGCCCTTGGCTACGGCAATTTCTACTTTGGCGCGGCCTTCTTTCAAGTAGACGCGCAACGGGACAATGGTGACGCCTTTTTGACGCACTTCTTGCCACAGCTTGTAAATTTCGCCTTTGTGCAGCAGCAGTTTGCGCGGGCGGCGCGGCTCGTGGCCGTAGCGGTTGGCCTGTTCGTAGGGGGCAATGTGCGCATCGAGCAGCCAGGCTTCCTCGCCATTGCGGATTTCCACATACGCTTCCGACAGGCTGATATGCCCGGCGCGGATGGATTTGATCTCGCTGCCCATCAGGGCGATGCCCGCTTCGATGGTTTCCTGGATGAAGTATTCAAACCGCGCTTTGCGGTTGGTGGCGACGACTTTGATGTGTTCCATAGGGGGCTGATTCTAACAGCATTTCTGGCGAGTTCGTCACCCCATTTATTCGCTGTCTTGCCCGTCTTCTTCTTCGGCGCGCTTGAAATCTTTCCAGAACGCAAACAGATCGCCAATGCCGCGGCTCAGGTAGTTGTTCTTGATCGCCTCGGCAAACAGCGGAGCGACCGATAGCACTTTGAGATTTTCGGGGCGTTTTTTCTTGGGGATGGGGACGGTGTCGGTGGAGACAATTTTGGTGAACTGGGGCATGGCGGCCAGGCGTTCAAAGGCGTTGCCGCAAAAGACGCCGTGCGTACAGGCGGCGATCAATTCTTCCACGCCGTGCTCAATCAGCAATTTGCCGATGCCCACCACGCTCGAACCGGCGGCGATTTCGTCATCAATGATGATCGCTTTTTGATAGCCCTTCACATTGCCAATCAACCCGCCAATGACCACGGAGCTGTCGGAAAGGCGCTCTTTGCTGCCGGCGGCCATCGGCAGTTGGAGGTGTTCGGCCAGCTTGGTAGCCGCCAGCGCATGGCCCGCATCAGGCGAGACGACGATGGTGCTGCTCAGGTCTTGCTTGCGGAAATAATCCACCAGCACCGGGCGCGAGGTCAGGTGGTCGGTCGGCATATCGAAGAAGCCATGCACCTGGGCCGAATGCAGCGTCATGGTGACAACATGCGTAGCGCCCGCCTCACCGAGCAGCTTGGCGATCAACCGCCCGGTGATGCTGATGCGCGGGGCGTCTTTTTTGTCGGAGCGGGCGAACGAGTAGTAGGGGATGATGGCGTGAATTTCGCGCGCCCCGGCCCCGCGGGCGGCATCGAGCATCATAAACAATTCCATGATGTGATCGTTGACCGGCGGGCTGAAGCTCTGCACGATGACGACCACCCGCCCGCGCACGCTTTCGCCAAGCTGCACGTACAGGTTGTCGTTGCTAAAACGACGGATGAGCGTGGGGAGCAGCGGCACTTCCATGTAATTGGCGATCTTGCGCGCCAGTTTGGGGTTGGAACTGCCGCTGAACATGCGGATATCTTCGGGGTCTATTTTGTTGAGGCGGTGACTCATAAACTTCTCCAGGGTGTTGAGGTTATGCCAATACTTTTCGCAAGGCTTCGGCGGTTTGAACGGGCCGCTGGCAGACGAACTGGGCGCAAACATAAGCCGCTGGCTGATTCTGGTGCAGGGTACGCCCGGCAACCAGGGGCGGCGTGTCGAGCGGCGCATCTCCGGTGATGTGGGCAGCCACCAAACGCGGGCGATAGGCTTCCCACAGCGTGCGGGTCAGCGCCAGGGTTGCCGGTTCGTCGGCTGCGCCCACGATGACCACTTCCTGCACCGGGCCGAGGGCGAAATCGAGGGCGCACAGCCAGTGGGCAAAGGCCGTAGGGTAGCGTTCGGCCAGGGGTTGCATGAGAGAGATGGCGGCTTCGGCCCGGCTGCGGTAGCGATCTTCGCCTGTATAGGCCGCCAGTTGCCGCAAAGCCAGAGCCGCCAGGGAATTGCCGCAGGGGGTGGCGTTATCTTGCAGGTCTTTGGGGCGGGTGATCAGGCTTTCGTGATCGTCGCGGGTATCGAAGAAGCCGCCCGCGGGATCGGCAAAGTGCGCCAGCATATCGTCGGCCAGGCGTTGGGCGGCCTCAAACCAGCGTGGGGCAGGGTCAGATTGATAGAGCGAAAGCAGCGCCAGGCAGAGGGCGGCGTAATCTTCCAGGTAAGCGCTGTGTCTGGCGCGGCCCGCCCGCCACGAACGCAGCAGTCGGCCCTGTTCAAACAGGTTGTCGAGCAGGAAGCGGGCGTTGCGCTGCGCGGCGGTCAGATAATCGGCCCGCTGCAGATAGCGCCCGGCTTCGGCGAAGGCGGTCAGCATCAGCGCATTCCAGGCGGTCAAAACTTTGTCATCGGTGCTGGGGCGCACACGCCGCGCGCGAACGACCAATAAGCGCTGATGCAGCGCCCGCAAACTGGCGGCAATGTCGGCCACGGGCCGCTGGAATTGTTCGGCCAGTTGCTCATCGCTGAGCGCCCGCTGGAGGATGTTTTTGCCCTCGAAATTGCCAGCCTGGGTGACGGGATAGGCGGCGGTGAAGAAAGCGCAATCATGAGCGTCTGGCAGCGCGGCGCGCACTTCGTCGGGCGTCCAGGCGTAAAATTTGCCTTCTTCGCCCTCGCTGTCGGCATCGAGGCTGCTCGTAAAACCGCCAGCCGGGTGGGTCATTTCGCGCAGGACAAAATCGAGCGTCTCCTCGCACACCTGGCGAAAATGGGCTTCGTGCGTGAGCAGCCAGGCGTGCAAATAGGCCAGGGCCAGTTGGGCGTTATCGTACAGCATCTTTTCAAAGTGCGGGATGCGCCAGTGATCGTCGGTGGCGTAACGGGCAAAGCCGCCGCCGATCACGTCGTACATGCCGCCCTTCGCCATGGCGCGCAGCGCGTGGACGGCCAGGTCGCGGGCGAACACATCGCCACGCGTGGCCCGGCGCAGCAAAAACGCTATCGCCATCGGCTGCGGAAATTTCGGGGCGCGGCCCCAGCCGCCATGCGCCCAATCGTAGTTTTGCGCCAGGGCTGCCGCGGCCTGATCGAGCGTGGATGGCTGGAGCGCCGCGGTGGTCGTCGCCGCGCTCGCCGCCGCTTGCGGCCCGGCGGTGCTGCCAATGTGTTCGAGCAGTTGCTGGCCGTTTTCGAGCATGCGGGCGCGGTCGTTCGTCCAGGCGTGGCTGACGGCCAGGAGCAACTCACGAAAGCCGGGCATATTGTAGCGCCGCTGCGGGGGGAAGTAGGTGCCGCCCAAAAATGGCACGCCATCTGGCGTCAAAAAGACGCTCATCGGCCACCCGCCGCTGCCGGTCAGGGCGACCACCGCTTGCATGTAAATGCCATCGAGGTCGGGGCGTTCTTCGCGGTCCACCTTGATGTTGACAAAATGTTGGTTCATGAGAGCGGCCGTGTTGGCATCTGCAAAAGATTCGTGCGCCATGACATGACACCAATGGCAGGCGGCGTAACCGATGGACAGGAAGATGGGCTTGTCTTCGGCGCGGGCTTTGGCGAGGGCTTCTGGCCCCCACGGGTACCAGTCTACGGGGTTATCGGCATGTTGAAGCAGGTAGGGAGAATTTTCGTGCTGGAGGTGATTGGGCATAGGAGATACCTGTAAGGGAGGGGTGAAAAACAAATGGGTGGACGGATTATAATGCAGCAGGCCACCCGATGATATTTTCTGACAAAACAGCGCGGCAAGAGTACAATTCGGCCCATAGAAGATAAACCCAACCCGGACAAGCCGGAAAAGCAAAACCTTTAACCACAAAGGACTCAAAGGAACACGAAGGAAAACCCAAAGAAGCCTTCGTGAATCTTCGTGTCCTTTGTGGTTAAAAATCTTTGCACAAAAAGCAAGAACTTGACTCGTAAGGTACTAGAATTATGGAGGATGCAATGCCCAATTTTCTCGCCCAATTGAACCAACCCGGTGTTTTGGTGGCCGATGGCGCCACCGGAACGATGCTGCAAAAGGCCGGCCTGCCGCGCGGTGCGGCCCCCGAACGCTGGAACCTGGAAAATCCAGATGCTGTAAATGCCCTGTATCGCGCCTATGTGGAGGCCGGTTGCAACGTGATCCTCACCAACACCTTTGGCGGCAGCCGCATCCGCCTGGAGCGCGAAGGGCTGAGCGAGCAATGCGCGGCCATCAACCGGGCCGCTGCCAGCCTGGCGCGCGCCGTGGCTGGCGACAGGGTGCTGGTCTTCGGCGACATCGGCCCGACCGGGCAATTGCTCGAACCCATGGGGACATTGCCCTACACCGATGCCGTGGCCGCCTTCGCTCAGCAGGCCGGCGCCCTGGCTGAAGGCGGGGCAGATGCCATTTTGATCGAGACGATGAGCGATCTCAACGAGGCCAAAGCCGCCGTAGAAGGGGCCAAACAGGCCACCAGCCTGCCCATCGTCGTCACCTTCAGCTTCGACACACGCGGGCGCACGATGATGGGCCTCAAGCCCGCCCTGGCCGTGCGCGAAATCTGGGCGTTGGGCGTGGCTGCCGTAGGAGCGAACTGCGGGCGCACGCTGACCGAAACGCTCACCGCCATCCAGGAGATGCGCCAGGCCGAACCCGCCGCCGTGCTGATGGCCAAGCCGAACGCCGGCCTGCCCCACGCCAGCGGTGAAGACCTGGTCTACGATGTTACCCCCCAGATCATGGCCGAATATGCCCACCAATTCGCCGCCGAAGGGGTGAAAATTTTCGGCGGGTGCTGCGGCAGCACGCCCGACCATATTCGCGCCATCGCCGACGCCCTGGCGACTGCTTAATCGGGCTGTAAGCTGCCCCGTTGAAATTGAAAAAGCCTTTTGCCACCCGGCCACTTGCCCTGCTATTGCTGATCATCGCTGCCAGCCTGCTGCCCGCCTGCCAGGCGGCCAACCGGCCAACCGCCCAGCCGCCCTGGCGCTATGCCGATTTACGCGCCCTCGACCCTGCCGATGCCCCCACCCCAGCCGTAGACCTGGTAGCGCTTTCGCTGCGCCACGTTCAGGGCCAGGTGCAAGTGCGCCTCGATTGGCTGGATGCCGACCCCGAACGCCCCACCCCCCTGCTGCTGCAATTTTTCAGCGCCGCACACCCCACCCAACCCATTCTGCAAATTCAGCGCGCCGCCAATGGGACGCTGCACAGCGACCCGGACGTGACCGGCCTGCGCCTGTACGAGGACGCCTTTTACGACACCACCCAGGTAGCGTTCGACGCCGGCAAAGCGTGGCTGCACGCCGGCTACCATCTCCAGGCCCAGGCGCTCGACCCGCAAACCGCCCAACCGCTCGATTTTATCGGCCCGGCGGCATCCAGCGGCGCGCCGCCGCCAGCCATCCCACTCCTGCTGGCCTTCTGGAACACCTTCGATGCTGTCACGCCCGCCCAGGCGCTACGCCTGTGGGATGGCGCTCACAGCGGCCCGGGCCGTGAGCGCCATGGCCTGCGGCATCTGCTCGAAGCCGTACGCGCCAACCAGATACCCGTTTTTTTGCTCGATCTCAAAACACCACCGGCCCTTTCTGCGCTGGATGCCGTCGGCGGGACGAGGCCGCTGCAAAACCTGGCGGCGCACCAGCTGGCCCTCTTGCCCGATGTTGCGCCGGTCGGCCAGGCAGCGCCCACCGGGTTTATCGCCGACAGCCTGGCCGCCAGCCGCCAGACCGGGCTGGCGTTTGGCCTGCCAGCCAGCGCCTGGGCCTATGTGCCGCAATTTGCCGGGGTGCTGCCGCCCGGCTATGCCGGCTGGGTCACCCTGGCACAAGATGGCAGCCCGCCGCGCTGCGCTGCCGCCTGGCCGATCCGTCTGCAAAACCCGCCTGCCGCAGCAACCGGCGAACGGCAAGCAACCCCCGCCGGGCCGTCGCTGGCGGTGCGGCGTAGCCTGGCAAATGCCACGGCAAACCCTGGCTACACGCTGCTCGGCGGCGATTTTATGGCCGATGCGTGGGGCAACCCGTTGGCCGCCTCGGCCACGCTGCGCTACCTGAAAGCCCGCCCGTGGCTGCAATGGCTAGATGCCCACAGCATCACCCCATCGGCCAGCCGCGCTGCCGGTTGCCTCCCGCCCGTTGACACGCCGCCATCGGTCATCTTCACCGCATTGGCCCAGGCACCCCACAACGCCCTGCAACACAGCGCCCAACAAATGCTTGCAATGCTGCTCAGCCCCACCGACCCCGCCCGGGCAAACTTACGCCAGAGCGCCATTGGGCAGGTGGGGCATCTGTTGGCGGCGGCGCGCTGGGCCGCCTCACCCGCGGGGCGCGCCGATTGCGCGCAAGACCTGGATTGGGACGGCGCAGCCGAATGCGTGCTGGCCTCGGAGCGGTGGTTTGTGGTGATTGAGCCGACCGGCGGCTATATCAGCCTAGCCGCGCTGCTGAGCGACGGCGCAACCCATCAGGTCATTGCGCCGTCGTGGCAATTCGGCGTGGGCCTGGCCGACCCGATGACCTGGCAGCCCGATGCCGGCCTCGCCGCCGACCCGGCCGCCCTGCCCGGCGCGTTCTTCGACCCGGCGAACCCCTGGCGGCCTTTCCGCGCCACGGCCAGCATCGGCCAGGTGCGCCTGGAGGATGCCGCCGGGAGCAAAACCTTTCGGGTGGATGGGGATCGTCTGACGGTCTGGTTGGCGGGGGATGCGGGGGAAAAGCAAACGCTGGTGATCGCGCTGGATGCCTGGCGACGCTTGCAGCCAGGGTGGGCGGGGGAGTATCGTCAGGACGTTTCCAGCCCAGGGGGTTGGGGATGGCGTCTCGCCCACGGGCCGCAGGTTTGGCTCGACGTGGGCGAGGCGGTTCTGGATGTACAGGCGTTCAATGCTTCACAGCCCTTTTGGGATACGCCCGAAGACCCCAATTTTGCGTATCCGGCGGGGCATTTTTCCCTGTTCCCACTGGCGGTGGTGACGCTCTCGCAGGCAGCGACGGTTGAAATCAGCGTGCGATAGCACGCGCCAGGGCAATGGCCCCCAGCACGCCCGAACGCCCACCCAGGGAGGGTAAGACGAGGTAATCTTCCAGGCTGCCCAGCAAGGCGGGGGTCTGAATGTATCCGTGCAGGATTTCGCCCACTTTCTGGCGCACGCGTTCAATCAGGCCGGGATATTGCATGACCCCGCCGCCCAATACGATGCGCTTCGGCGAAAGCGTGCAAATGACATTGTTCATCGCCAGGGCGATGTAGGCGGCTTCAAGTTCCCAGGCGGGGTGGTCGGCGGGCAGGCTTTCGGCGGGTTGGCCCCAGCGAGCGTTGATGGCGGGGCCGCACGCCAGGCCCTCGAAGCAATCGGCGTGGTAGGGGCAATGACCGGCGAACGGGTCGGCCTGCAGGTCGTGGGGCAGGCGCATGTGGCCGGCTTCGGGGTGAACCAGGCCATGCACCAGTTGGCCGTTGACGACCACCCCCGCCCCAATGCCGGTGCCGATGGTGAAGTAGACGAAGGGGTCGCGCGAGGCGTTTTCGGCCACCCAGGTGTACTCACCCCAGGCGGCGGCGTTGACATCCAACTCGAAAGCCAGCGGCAGGTTGAAGCGGCGCAGGGGGCCGAGCATGTCGCTGTGCGCCCAGCCGGGCTTGGGGGTGGTGGTGATGTGGCCGTAGGTGGGCGAAGTGGGGGCTAAATCTACCGGGCCAAAGGAGGCGAAGGCCAGCGCGGCCAGTTCGCCGCGCTGCACATACGGCGCGAAGAAGGCGCTGGTTTGCGCCAGGGTTTCGGCGGGCGTGGTGGTAGGGAAGCGGGTTTCGGCGACGATGTGGTCGGGGCTGGCGGCGACCATGCACACGAACTTGGTGCCGCCGCCTTCGATGCCGCCGTAGAGAGGGGTTGAGGTCATAAGGGGTTCTCCAGAAGGAAATTTTTCAAATGCTGGGGTCTGAATCCACCCGTGCATCGGCAGAGAATGAATCGAGCGGCTGGATGGTTTCGACACGGTTGCGCCCCAATTGTTTGGCTTTGTAGAGGGAGCGGTCGGCCAGGTCAATCAGCACATCGAGGTTGTGGCAGGTGGGGCAAAGGCTCAAATCTACCACGCCGGTACTGACCGTCATGACAACTTCGCCGCCGTTTTCGTCAATGATGGATTGCTCCTCCACGCAGCAGCGCAATCGCTCGGCCACCCGCATGGCATGAGCCAGGTCGGTTTCGGGCATGAGGATGATAAATTCTTCGCCGCCGTAGCGCCCGTAAATATCGGCAGAGCGCAGGTTTTCGCGCATCAGCCGGGCCAGGGTGATCAGCACCCGGTCGCCAACTGAGTGGCCGTAAGAGTCATTGGAACATTTGAAATGGTCGAGATCGAGCATCAACACCGAAAGCGCCCGCTGATAGCGGCTGGCACGCGCAAATTCGACTGTGGCCAACTCATAAAAATAGCGGCGATTGTATATCCCGGTCAGGCTGTCGGTGCGCGCCTGGCGTTCCAGTTCGCTTTGAATGCTTTCGCGCCGGGCGATCTCCAATTGCAGGTTGTGATTGACAGCCGCCAGTTGCGACGTACGTTCGGCCACGTTCCGCTCCAAGATACGGTTCTGCTTTTGCACCGCATAGGTGCGCAGCCAGACCAAAGCCAGCACCAGCAGCATCACCAGGAAAACCTGCAGGGTGCGAAACCACAAGGTTTGCCACCAGGCCGGCAGGATCGTGATATAGGCCAGTGGCACCGCCTGGCCCAGCGCCCCATCCTGGTTGATCGCGCGCGCCCAAAAGGTGTAGCGGCCTGGCGGCAAGGCGGTATAGGCGGCCTGTGCCGGGCCGCCCAGCTTCGACCAATCATCATCGAAACCTTCCAGGCGATACTGATATTGCACTTTAGCGGGCAGCAAATAATCGAGGGCGGCAAAGGAGAGTTCGAGGCGCAGGTTATCGAGATAAACAAAGCTGTAGGTTTTTGGCAGATGAACCGGTTGCACGGCTGTGCTGGCGGCGTGGCTGCTGGAAATGCTGGTGAGTACGATGGGCGGTTGATAGGTACTGGCGGTGAGTTGACGCGGATAAAACGCCGTCAGGCCGCCGGGTCCCCCCAGGAACATCTCGCCATCGGGCGCGCTGGCAGCCGCATATATGTTGAACTTATTGCTCTGGATGCCGTGAGCGAGATCGTAGGTGAAGATGCTTTCATCTTGCACGCCCAAGCGCACCAATCCCTTGCCGGTGCCAAGCCACAGGTTGCCAGCAAGATCGGGTTGAATGCTGTAAATGGTGGCATCTGGCAGACCGTTGGATTCGGTGAAATGGCGAAAGGTGTCGGTGGCCGGGTCGTAACGGCTCAGGCCGCCGATATTGGCAAACCAGACGAAACCTGCCGGGCTGATGTAGATATCGTTGACGGTGTTATCGAGGATTTGATTGGCATCGTCTTGGGAGGCATCATGGGTGAAACGCTCAAACACGCCGCTCACTGGATTGTAGCGATTAGCCCCCCCGCGGGCCGTACCGATCCACAGCCGCCCATCGCCATCGGTTGCCAGGGCGTTGATCGTGCCTTCGCTCAAGGCCGTGGGGTCATCGGCGTTGGGTACAAAATGGGTGGCCTGGCCGGTGGCCGGGTCGAATAATTCGAGGCCATAGCCCAGCGTGCCGACCCACAAGCGGCCAGCGCCAGCGGGTTCGATGTCGGTTATGTAGTTGGTCAGGAAGATTTTCTCCTGATCTGGCTCGTTGCGGTAGTTGGTGAAGGCCGCCGTGGACGGGTCGAAATGGCTCAAACCGCCGCCCTCGGTGGCGATCCACAGCGTATCGTCGGGGGCGAGGTACATATCGTAGATCGAGTCGTTGGGCAGGCTGTTGGGGTTTTCGGCGTCGTAACGAAAATAGGCGCTGGTGCGCTTCTGACGATCCAGCCGGTTGAGGCCGCCGCCCTGCGTGCCAACCCACAGCACGCCATCGGCCTGGGGGATGATCCCGCTGACATAATTGACATTCAGCGACAGGTCTGCCCCAGGGATATTGCGAAAATAAGCGAAGCGCTGCATGGCCGGCGAAAAGCGGCTGACGCCGCCGCGCCGGCTGGCCGCCCACAACACACCCGAACGGTCTTCGGTCAGCCAGAAGATATCGTTGTGCAACAGGCTGAGCGGGTCATTGGGATCGTGCCGATAGGCGGTGAACTGCCCGGAGGCCCGGTTGAAACGGTTGATGCCGCCCTTTTCGGTGCCAACCCACAGGTTGCCGTGCTGGTCTTCGTACACCTTCCATACATTGTTATCGGAGAGGCTGGTCGGGTCGGCGGGGTTGTGTTGATAGGCGCTGAAGGCGCCGGTGGCGCGATCCAGCGTTTGCAGGCCGCCGCCGCGGGTTGCCAGCCACAGCACCTTCTGGCTGTCCTCGTACACATCCCACACGCCCAGGTTGGGACGCATGGCCGCCGGGTCGGCTTCATCGGGCAGGTAGACGGTGAAATCGTCGCTGGCGGGGTCGTAGCGGTTGAGGCCGGCACGCGTGGCCACCCACACCACCCCGGCGCGGTCTTGATAGATGCGCAGCACCCACGGATGGCTGAGGGCACGCGGGTTAGCGGCATCAGGCAGATAGGCTTTGAAGCGACCGGTCTGGCGGTCGAAGCGGTTGAGGCCATTGCGCGTGCCCACCCACACCATCCCCTGGCTGTCTTCGTACACGGCCCAGACCGAATCATTGCTCAAGCTGTCTGGATTAGCCGGGTCATGGCGATAGGCGGTGAAGACGCCCGTCGAGGGGTCAAGTTCATTGAGGCCGGTCGGGTCGGTGCCGATCCACAGGTGGCCATCGCGGCTGAGGGCGAGGGCCAAAATGTAGTTGCCGCTGATGCTGGTGGGATCATCATTCTTGTGGCGGTAGGCCACCAGGTTGCGGCCGTCGTAGCGGTTGAGGCCGTCTTGGGTGCCGATCCACATGAAACCGGCCTGGTCTTGCACCAGCGCCAAAACCTCGGCGCTCAACAGGCCATCATCCACGGTCAGATGTTCAAAACGCGGCTGATAACCCGGCGGCGGTTCAGCAGCCTGCTGCGCCTCGGCAGCACGCCAGGCCGGGAATATCCCGATCAAAAGAAGAAAGACAAGCAGTCGCTTCATAAAAAATTTTCCCCAGGAGTTCATTCCTTCGGCGTCTTGCTCACTTCCCATATACAGGCCGGCGCGCCCATGCCGCGACACTCGACCTCTTCGACATCAAATTCTTTGCCGGTCAACCAGGTGACCGATTCCTTGAGCGTGCCAATCCGTCCCCAGCACATCGGAATATCCGATTCAATCCCCGCGCACAACGGACACTCGACCGAAACGAAGGCCCAGGCGTGGCCGCGGTCTTCGACGCGAAAGTGCAATTCCTGGCCTTCTTCGGCATAGATTTTGTTGTAGCCATTGGCCATGCTATCCAGCACCATCTTGACCTGCATGGCCGAGGGCAGCACACGCGCCGCCGTCTTGGCCGCGGCGTTATAGATGGCGCCCTGCTTCTCGATGGCATATTTGGAGGTCAGGCGGCCCACACGCACAACCATGCTCTTGCCGGCGCGCCCATAGAAGGTAAGCAGGCCAGCACAGAGTTTGGCGTAATCCCCCAGGGTAATGCCGCCGCCAATTTTGAGCAGTTCGGGCGGGTAATGGTCTACAAAGCGCTCCAGGCCATTATCCCGCAGCACAATCGCCAGCCCTTGCTTACCCACCACTTCTTCAGCAGCCATCAACGCCCAGCGCATGTAGGCATCCACCAAATACAGCCTGGCGACATCATCCGGTTGAGATTTTGGCTTGATCTGCATGGCATTCTCCTAACCCGCATAAAGCGGAACGACCAGCGCACTAATCCAGGAAATTCTCGTTTTTTGTGCAAGAAGTTCGCGGGTTAGGCACTATTTTTTCTGCGTCGCAGTTCGGTACCGATAAGGAAGATTCTAACCCGTTCTAATCGGCTTGTAAAACCTACACCACTTCACACTTCTGACAGCCTGCGCTCCAGGGCGGTGTACCGCGCCTGCTCGCGCGGCGTGAGCGAGCGTTTGACGGCCTGACGTTGGGCGCGGGCCAGGCCAAACTGCTCGGCAGCGGCGGCGGTTTCGCCCATCTGCCAGCTCAATTCGGCCTGGAACAGGCGGGCCGCGGCCGTCAGCACGGCATCGGGGCGGACCTCGTATTGGGCGAGGGCCATTTCGCCCAGGGATAGGGCCGTGGCATAATCACCTTCGTTGCGGGCGATTTCAGCCAGTACCATCTGGGCGTCGGGCAGGTAGTGGCTGTCGCCCAGGGCAGTGAAGATGCGCAGGCTGTCCTGCGCCATTTCTTTGGCGGCGGTCAATTCCCCCATTTCACACAAGACATCGGCCAGGTTGTTCATCACGAAGGCCTGCGCCCAGCCTTCGGGTTCTTGCATGACGCGTTCATAAGCGCGTTCCAGGCACGCGCGGGCCTGCTCGAAATTGAGTATTTCGAGGGCGATGTTGCCCTGGTTGGCCCAGGCCTGCATCGGGTCGGAATCTGGGTCGGCGGCGATGCTCTCAGCGAGCCAGGCCAGGGCGCTGGCGTAGTCGCCCATGCGGTAGGCGGTCAGGCCCATGTTGTGCAGCGTGGTGGCCGCGCCGGCGGCATCGCCAAGTTGGCGGCGCAGCGCCAGGCCCTCGTGGTGACAGGTCAGGCTGGCGTCATATTCGTCCAATTCCAGGTGAATGGAGGCCAGGCCGTTGAGGGCGGTGGCGCGGGCGGCCATATCGGGCGTAGAGAGCTTCAGGGCGGCGGTGAGCATCTCCAACGCCAGGCCGAACAGGCCGCGCCGATACCAGAACCACCACAGGCTGCCCGCAATGGCAATGGCGGTTTCGCCGCGCTCGTGCGCCAGCGACCAGCGCAGCGCCGCCAGGCAGTTTTCGTGATCGGCCAGGGCGCGCTGCGCCCAGGCGGCCTGATCCTCTCCCAAAAGGCCACGGAAAACCTGCCGGGCAAAGGCCGTGTAGCAGTTGGCGTGGGCGGCCTGGCATTCGGGCAGGCTGCCGCTGGCGATGAGCTGTTCGAGGGCGTAGGCGCGCAGCGTTTCGAGCAGGGTGAGGCGTTCATCCTGGAGATTGATCAGGCTGGCGCGCGCCAACTGGGTCAGGGTTTCCGCGTCGGCGGCCACCTGCCCGGCAGACTGTGAACTACATGCTGGTTTCGACAAGCTCAACCAGCGATTGGACAGGGTTGCGATCACCTGCCGGGCGGCCTCCAGGCTGCACCCACCGACGAACACGCCCAGGCAGGCGAAGGCGTTTTGCTGGGCGGGCGGCAAGCGCGACACGCTCCAGGCGATGGCAGCCTGCAGGGTGCGGTGGCGTTCGGCCACGTTGCGACGGGTTTGCTGCAGGTAGGTGGAAGAAAGCTGTCCGTTGCCGCGCAGCGCAAGTAACTGCAGCACCAGTTCATCGGCAGGCAGGTCGCGCAGGCGCACGGCGGCCAGTTCGAGCGCCAACGGCAGGCCATCCAACGCCGCGCACAGGGCAGCCAGTGGCAGCAGGTTGGCGTGGGTCAGTGCAAAGGCCGGGTCGGCGGCGCGCACGCGGGCGCAGAGCAGTTGCAGGGCGGGGAATTGCCCCATAGGCATCAAGCTAAGGCAGAAGCCAGGCGTTGGCATACATTGGGT
>CAZSFD010000018.1:0-65577 GCA_964606085.1 uncultured Anaerolineaceae bacterium | reverse complement strand
CCCGTAGGAGTTTGGCCCGTGTGTCAGTGCCAATGTGGGGGGCCACCCTCTCAGGCCCCCTACCCGTCATCGCCTTGGTAGGCCATTACCCTACCAACTAGCTGATGGGACGCAGGCCCCTCCCAAAGCGGATTACTCCTTTAGAAATCGGTTTCTAATCCCGAAAACCACATGTGGTATTAGCAACCCTTTCGAGTTGTTATCCCTCACTTTGGGGCAGGTCACCAACGCGTTACTCACCCATTCGCCACTAAGAACTATTGCTAATTCTCCGTTCGACTTGCATGTCTTAGGCACGCCGCCAGCGTTAATCCTGAGCCAGGATCAAACTCTCCGCAAAAAACATCTTTCGATGCAGGGGTCATTTGATCTAAAACTCAAAAATGACGTTTGCATAACTTCTTATCACTCTTCAGTTGTTAAGGTACACTCACTTTGCCAGGGGTTGTTTACGGAATTTTTACTCCGTCAACCGAGCGGGCTGGATTTTATCACAACCTACCCTGCTGTCAAGTACTTTTTTGTGTTTCCCAGAGACTAAAATTTCCGATGTCCGCTTTTCCGACATCGGAAATTTGCCTGACTGGTGAACTGTCACACAGAAAGTACTGATTGAGTTGTGATGGGTCTGCTGTTGTTTGAGCGAGACCGTTACTGTGTTTTCCACAGTGCGGGCGGAATTATATGCAAATAGAAAGAACTGTCAAGGGTTTAAATCAACTTGTTCCGATTCTTCTCCCATCCCTTTCTTCGGAAACGGGAGCAATAGAACAAAACCCAATCCAATAACCCCTTCGCCTATCAAAACCCCAATGGCTTGCCAGTAACCAAACTTGGGGACAACAGGCCATTCCTGGCTGCCAAAACCGAAAATATCGGCCATGCCCGCCGCAACAGCGATAACATAACCAGTAGCAACCAACCGTTGGCCGATATCTGCTGGGATTGACTTGCCACCCTCATTCCACAGCGATGACAGACTGATGTATCCGCCCAGGCAAATAACGCCCAGCCCAATTAACATCACTGCCAATTGGACAAAGCCGATCACCGGACTGCGATCCAGGCCAAAAAGGCTGGGCTCTGCACCCAACGTAAACCAGAACAACCCCACGATAGCACTGCTCAGCCCAATCCGCCTCCGCCGCCTTCCTGTGCGAGGTGCAAAAATCGATTCATTCATGCGGACACCGGTAAAACCTGTTCCAGCTTGCGTTGCCAGTTTCCATTGAAAATAGCGACAATGTCGGCATCACTATAGCCCTTTTGACCCAACAATGGGGCCAATTTTTGCAAGTCGGCAATGGAATCCACCTCGGCGGGGACGCTTTCCACGCCGAAACCGCCATCGAAGTCGGTGCCGATGGCGACGTGGTGGGTGTTGCCGGCTATCTGGCAGATGTAATCAATATGGGCGACAACATGTTCCAGGGTGACCAGTTCGCGCTGGTCGCTCTGGCTCCAACCAGGAAACAGGAATTTGTTATAGGGGATAACACCAACAACGCCATCCCGCTCGACTAAGCCGCGAATAACACTATCGTGCAAGTGGCGATTGGTATCAATGCCTTTGAGCAGCCCGGCGGCGTTGGCATGTGATGCAATGATCACACCATCATAAACATCAAGCGCCTGTAAAACGGCTTTAATATCCATGTGGCTGATGTCGAGAGCAAAACCAATTGCGCTCATCGCTTCGAGCAGGGCGTAGCCTTCGGAAGTAAGCGGGCCGGGTTCACGAGTGCCACCACAGAAACGTGTCCCTGCCCAGGCCGGGCCGACGATGCGCACGCCACGCGCCCACCATTCTTCCAGTTCATCGGGATGGCGCACACCTTCCGCGCCCTCCATAAGCACGACAAGGCCAACAGGGTTCTGCCCAACAGGATTCGTTATCCAGCCATCGAGAATGGTTTTCAGATCATTTTTCGAGTGGACTAGCTGAAACCGATCGGGGTGGTCATCGGTCAGACGGTGATAAGCATCGAGTTGGGCGCTGTAAATGGCGTGGGCCTGCTCAAAATCAGCGTATGCTTGGGTGTCCCAATCGCCAACAGCCCTTCGCTTTGGGCCGGCAAACAAGGTGGCAAAGATGGCTGCCACCTGGCCGCGCTGATAGTCGGGCCAGCCAAGCAGGGTGCTACCGTTGCGCAAGGGGGATTGGTTGCTTATCTCAAGCTGGCGCGTTTCGGCGGCAGAGCGAGTGTAATCTCGCCCGAAACTCGTGATGTTATATGCAATATCTTCGTGAGCATCAATCAGTAAAGGCAAGGTATTCATCTCCCAAGCGTAGTAACCAGTGCTTCAGTGCCTAACCCGCGAACTCCTGTCACAAAAAACAAGGATTTGCTGGATTAACGCCCTGGTCGTTCCACTTTATGCGGGTTAGGATTGTCATTTTCAAGTATAGCAGATAACCTTTGTGAAATCTGCCGATCAATTTTCCCCATTGGATAGTTCGTCAGTTGATCTGGCGTGACCCAGCGGATGTCTGCCGCCTGGATTGGGCGCGGCTCGCCAGCGGTAAGGATGCAAGCGAAGGCGTGCAGGGTGACGCGGAAATGGGTGTAGGCGTGGCGGTACACTCCCAGGGGGGAACCAACTTCGATTTCAGCACCGAGTTCCTCGCAAATCTCCCGTTTCAGGCAGGTGGGCAGGTCTTCACCATCCTGTACTTTGCCGCCGGGAAATTCCCACAAGCCGCCCAGCAGGCCATTGTGGGGGCGCTGCGCCAACAGGATTTTTCCGTCCTGGCGAATGACGGCGGCAGTGACAATGATATGCGGTATGGCAGGCTTAGGAATGGCGACTGGGCGCTGCTCCTGTACGCCACGCGCCAACGCCAGGCAGTGCTGCGCCACCGGACAATGCGAGCAATCGGGACGGCGCGGTGTACAGACCAGGGCACCCAAATCCATCAACGCCTGGTTGTACTCGCTGGCGCGCCCAGGCGGCAGGTTTTGGGCGGCGAGTGCCCACAGGTGGCGCTCACCTTCGGGAGAGCGGGCAGGTTCAGTCACATCGAACAAGCGGGCGTAGACGCGGCGCAGGTTGCCATCGAGGGCTGGTTCGTCGCGGCCGAAGGCGATGGCGGCGATAGCCCCGGCAGTGTAGCGCCCGACGCCGGGCAGTCGGCGCAAGGCATTTGCATCCGCTGGCAGTTGACCGTTGTATTCGGCCATCACCACCTGGGCGGCCTGGTGTAAATTACGCGCCCGACTGTAATACCCCAGGCCCTCCCATAATGCCAGGACATCTTGCAGCGGGGCTTCGGCTAATGACTGCACGGTTGGAAAGCGCGCCATCCAACGCTCGAAATAGGGAATGACGGTTTCGACGCGAGTTTGCTGGAGCATGATTTCGGAAACCCACACCGCATACGAATCACCACGCCCGCGCCAGGGGAGGACGCGGGCGTGATGGGTATACCAATCGAGAAGGGCCGATGAGAGGGCGGTCATCATTGCTGATTTGCCAATCATCACTCAGCAAACAGCAATTACATTTGGAAGCCGGGCTTGGCTTCGACCACTTTGTAGTCAAAGTCGTCCACGTATTCCATCAATTGGCCGGTGAGATCGCGCCAGGCAGGGGCGTCAATGATTTTGCGCACGGCGCTAAATGTGGGGCCCTGGGCAGCAGCCATGATTTGCGGTTGATTTTCGCCATACATGGTGAACCAGGCGTCACTGACTTCGAGGCCCATCCGTTGAACCGAGGGGATGAAATCGCGCACGACAAACTCGAAGTATTCTTGCTCGCGTCCGGGGATGATATTCCAGGTCATCAACAGTTTTACGGCCATGTGAAATTCCTTTACTGCTCGCTGCCTTTCACATCGAGGACGATCACCTTCGTTTCTTCTGGCACCGAACTGGCGGTGACTTTCAGCGAGGGCATCGTATCGGCGGTGGAAAGGCCCATTTCTTTCAAGAATTTGTCTAAAGAGGCCAGTTTGAGCAGGCCACCCTTCATGCCGTAGTGCATGGGAATAACATAACCAGGCTCCAGCAGGCTGATCACTTCAGCGGCTTTGGCGGCTGTCAACCCGCCACCGCCGCCCACCGGAACAAGGGCAACATGGACATTGCCCAATGCTTCGACTTCAGATTGCGAGGGGACGCGGCTGAGATCGCCCAGGTGGGCAACATTGACACCGTTGTAATCAAAAACGTAGAGCGTGTTGCGCGCTTCTTCGCTGGAACGTTTGTGGCCGTTGGTTTGGACTCCGGTGATGAAAACATCGCCAATTTCAAATTCACCTGGGCCGGTGATGAGATGCGAATAGCCCTTAACCGCGCTGACGTAGTTGTGGCCTGAGGCATCGTGGCTGACGGTGACGATGTCGGCGCGCAGTTTGAGCGGCGAGAAACCAGCCACATTCGAGTCGAAGGGATCGGTGACGACGGTAGCCAGGCCGCGTTCGGTCAGGCGAAAGCACGATAGACCATACCAGGTGATTTCCATGAAAGCTCCTCAATGATAAATATCGCACCTGATTATACATCATCCGTTGTTGCCTTATAATCGGGGGATGAATGCCAACCTGCTCAAACCCCTGCTCACCCCTGGCGCAAGGGCTGATTGGTCAGATGATGTCACCTGCCGCCTGGTCATCCCAGCGACGCCATCGGGGCGGCAGCGATGGCCCTATGCCGTGGCGCAACTCGATGATTATCACGGCCAGGCGCGGCGGGCTTTTGCCTGGCAAGCACCGCTTTCGCTCGAATTACAGGCCCGCGTTTCAGCGGAGAATTTGCCAGGCACGTGGGGGTTTGGATTGTGGAATGACCCGTTCAGTTTTTCGCTGGGATTGGGCGGGGCGTCGCGGCGTTTTCCGGCGCTGCCCAATGCAGCCTGGTTCTTTTATGCCTCGCCACCCAATTGCCTGTCATTGCGAGATGATCGGCCGGCCCAGGGATTTTTGGCGGCCACCTTCCGTTCGCCCATCGTCCCGGCAGCGCTATTGGCATTGGCTTCGCCGGGCCTGGCGTTGGGCGCCCTGCCACCCACAGCACGCCTGTTACGCGCGATCCTGCGGCGGCTGATCGAGCAAGATTCCTGCCTCGTTCCCGTCATCCCCCTCACCGACTGGCACACCTATCGTCTCGATTGGCAAGCCGACTCGGCGGCCTTTGCCGTGGATGGGCAGGAGATTTTCCGCACCCTGGTTGCGCCGCGCGGCCCGCTGGCGCTCGTGCTGTGGATTGACAACCAGTTCGCCGCCTTCCCGCCCCATGGCCGCATCGCCTTCGGCAACCTGCCTTTAGCCAACCCGGCTCATCTCGACCTGGCGAATGTGCAAATCAGCCAGTGAACCAACCTGCAACCCTGGAGTTTCCGATGACACGCCTCGCAGAATTTCAAGCCTACCGCTCGCGCATGAACGCCCGCATCGCCGAGATCGATCACCTGGGCATCAAACGCTTTTTCAACCTCGATACCAACGCCTATCACGATGGGGCGCTGGATGGCAAAACCAAAGAGCTGCTCGGCCTGGTTGCCTCGATGGTGCTGCGCTGTAACGACTGCATTGACTATCACATTTTGCAGTGCGTGGAAGCCGGCTGGAGCGATGAGGCGCTATACGACGCGTTCAATGTGGCGCTGGTGGTGGGGGGAAGTATCATGATCCCACATTTGCGCCACGCCGTCGAAACACTCGACCTGTGCCGCGCTAACACTTCTCTAACTTGACGATCATTTCTCGGCGTGGTATCATCTTTTTCGATCTATTAGCACTCTCGGCTCGAGAGTGCTAATTTTCAAGAGAGATTATGCCCGACCGAGAAGAACGCGAGAAGTTTATTCTGGCGCTGGTGATCCACGAATATGTGGAAAGCGCTCAGCCCGTAGGTTCGCAAAGCCTGGTGGCGCATTACGACCTGGGTGTCAGCCCGGCCACGGTGCGCAATATCTTGGCTGAGCTAACCGAACAGGGTTATTTGCGCCAGCCGCACACTTCTGCCGGGCGCGTGCCCACCGAAGAAGGCTACCGCTATTTCGTGCGCCAACTGATGGGGCAGGCTGACCTGCCTGTTACGGTGCAGCGCACGATCACGCATCAGTTTTACCAGGCCGGCCCCGACGTGGAACGCTGGATGCGCCTGGCGGCTTCGGTGCTGGCGCACCAATCGCAGGCGGCCTCGCTGGTGACAGCGCCCAAGCCCGAAAAGCCGCGCTTCAAACACCTGGAACTGATCGCCACCCACGGACGGCAGGTGTTGATGGTGCTGGTGCTGGATAGCGGCGAAGTGCGCCAGCAAATGCTGGCCCTGGCCGAACCTGCTTCGCAAGAACAGTTGAGTACTGTTGCCCGGCAGGTTGGCAGTTTGTGCCAGGGTAAGGATGCCGAGGGCGTGGCGGGGGTCGTCGCTTCCCCTGATGCTTTGACGCAAGATGTGTTGAAGCTGGTGCGCGAGGAGATGAACCGCCTCGAAGCGCTCACCACCGGCGAAGTCTATCGCGATGGCCTTTCCAATGTATTGGCCGAACCCGAATTTGCCGAATCAGACACGGCACGCAAGGCGCTGCGCTTACTCGAAGAGCGCCCGCTGCTCGAAGACTTGCTCTCGCGCACTGTGCTGACCAATGGGCCAGATGGCGTGCAGGTGCTGATCGGCGGCGAAGGGACGTGGCAGGAATTGCGCGATTGCTCGGTGGTGTTGGCGCGTTATGGCGTGCCGGGCATTTCCACCGGGGCGGTGGGCGTACTGGGGCCAATCCGTATGTCGTATGGCCGCACGATTTCGATTGTGCGTTTTGTTTCCACCTTGCTCAGCGATCTGGTGGCTGGCAGGCTGGCGGAGTGACTTTCATCGTTCGATTTCTGATGGCTGATTTTGTGAGGATGTTCATGGCTATGGCAAAGAAGAAACCTGTTGAAGAAACCCAACCCGAAGTAGAAGCAGCAGTCGAAAACGAGGCAGCCGCCGAAGTGACTGAAGCGCCCCAGGAAGTGAGCATTGCTCCTGAAATGGCTGCTCTGATTGCCGACCTGGCCGAGGCGCAGACTAAGCGCGACGAATATCTGGATGGCTGGCAGCGTTCGATGGCCGAGTTTTCGAACTACAAAAAACGCGTCGAACGCGACCGCGAGGCCAATCAGCAAAACCAGACCGGGGCCATCGTCAAGCGCTACCTCGAAATCGCCGACGACCTGGAGCGCGCCCTGAAAACCCGCCCGCAAGAAGGCGAAGGGGCCGCCTGGGCCAACGGCGTTGACCTGATCTACCGCAAGCTGGCCAACATCTTCGACAGCCAGGGCATCAAACCGATCAGCGCCCTCGGTCAGCCCTTCGACCCCAACCAGCACGAAGCCATCGGCCAGGTGGATAGCGTTGACACGCCCAGCGGCCACGTTGCCGAAGTGGTGCAGGCCGGCTACTTCATCGGCGAACGCGTGTTGCGCCCGGCGCTCGTGCGCATTGCAAGTTGAAAAGCGTTATTCGATAATCCGTTATCCGAATAACGAATTATCGAATAATGAACATCGAATCCCCCCCTTTTCCCGGAGATTTCCCCATGTCCAAAATCATCGGCATTGACCTCGGTACTACCAACTCAGTCGTCGCAGTGATGGAAGGCGGCGAACCGATCGTGATCCCGTCGGCAGAGGGCGAACGCCTTGTCCCCTCGGTCGTGGCGGTCAACAAGAATAAAGAGCGCCTGGTCGGACGGGTGGCGCGCAATCAGGCGGTCGTCAACCCCGAAAACACGATCTTCTCGATCAAGCGCTTTATGGGTCGCCGCCACGGTGACGCCGAAGTGCAGCGCGCCATGAGCCGCGCCCCCTACAAAGTGGCCCAGGCCCCCAATGGCGATGCCCGCGTGCTGCTGGATGGCAAGGAATACTCCCCGCCGGAAATCTCGGCTATGATTTTGGCCAAACTTAAGGCCGATGCTGAAGCCTATTTGGGCGAAACCGTCACGCAGGCGGTCATCACCGTTCCGGCTTACTTCAACGACGCGCAACGTAACGCCACCAAAGATGCTGGCAAGATCGCCGGGCTGGAAGTGCTGCGCATCATCAACGAACCCACCGCCTCCTCGCTGGCGTATGGCCTGGATAAGAAAAAGGACGAGGTGATCGCCGTCTACGACCTGGGCGGCGGCACGTTCGACATCTCCATCCTCGATGTGGGTGACGGCGTTTTCCAGGTGCGCGCCACCAATGGCGATACCTTCCTCGGCGGCGACGATTTCGACCTGCGCATCATTGACTACCTGGCCGACGAGTTCAAGCGCGAAAATGGCATTGATTTGCGCAACGACCGCCAGGCCCTGCAACGCCTGAAAGAAGCGGCGGAAAAGTCGAAGATCGAACTCTCGACGATGATGCAGACCGAGATCAACCTGCCCTACATCACCGCCGACGCCTCTGGCCCGAAGCACCTGGTGATGACGATGACACGCGCCCGCCTGGAACAACTCACCGGCGATCTGATCGAACGCTCGCTCGCCCCGGTGCGCCAGGCGCTCAAAGATGCCGGCCTGAAACCCGATCAGATTGACGAGGTGGTGATGGTGGGCGGCATGACGCGCATGCCCGCCGTGCAGGAAGCCGTGCGCCGCCTGTTTGGCAAAGAACCCCACAAAGGCGTCAACCCCGACGAAGTGGTCGCCATCGGGGCGGCCATCCAGGCTGGCGTGCTGGGCGGCGAAGTCAAAGACATTTTGCTGCTCGACGTGACCCCGCTGACGCTCTCGGTGGAAACGCTTGGCGGCGTCGCCACGCCCCTGATCGAACGCAATACCACCATCCCCACCCGCAAAAGCCAGGTCTTCTCCACGGCCAGCGACGGGCAGAACCAGGTCGAAATTCACGTCTTGCAAGGCGAACGCCCGATGGCCGCGGATAACAAATCGCTGGGCAAATTCATCCTCGATGGCATCCCCCCTGCCCCGCGCGGCATCCCCCAAATCGAAGTCACCTTCGACATTGATGCCAACGGCATCATCAAAGTCACTGCCGCCGATAAAGCCACCAACCGCTCGCAGCACATCACCATCACGGCTTCATCGGGCCTTTCGGACAAAGAAGTGGAGCGCATGCGCCAGGACGCCGAAGCACACGCCGACGAAGATAAACGCCGCAAAGAGATCGTCGAGGCCCGCAACAACGCCGACAACGCCTGCTACACCGCCGAAAAGGCCATCAAAGACCTGGGCGACAAAATTCCCGAAGACGTGAAACAGAAAGTGACCGACGAAGTAGCCAATGTGCGCGCGGTGATGAACCAGGAAGACCCCGAAACGATCAAAGCCGCCACCGACAAACTCTTTGAAGTTGTCCAGCAGCTTGGCGCGGCAGCCTACCAACAAGGCGGCCCCGCTGCAGGCCCCGGTGCAGGCCCGCAGCCTGGCGGACCCGCCGATGAGGGCGTGGTGGATGGTGAATACAAGAACGTTTGAAAATGTCTAAAAGAGATTATTACGAAACCCTCGGTGTTTCCAAAACGGCCTCGGCGGATGAGCTGAAATCAGCCTTCCGCCAGGCCGCGCGTAAATATCACCCGGATGTGAACAAAGAGCCAGATGCCGAGGAAAAATTCAAAGAGATCAACGAAGCCTACGCCATCCTGTCGGATGATCAGAAGCGCGCCGCCTACGACCGTTTTGGTCACGCGGGGGTGCAGAACAATGGCGGGGTGCCGCCCGATTTCAGCGTAGATTTCGCCGACCTGTTCAGCGAGTTGTTCGGCTTTGGCGGCATGGGCGGTTTTGGCCGCCAGGGACGCCGCGCCCAGAACATGCCGCAGCGCGGCGCCGATCTGCAAATGAAGGTGGAATTGGCCTTTGAAGAAGCCGTGTTTGGCCTCGAGAAGGAAATCGAATTTCACCGTGACGAGGTATGCACCCACTGCCAGGGGCGCGGCGCCGAACCGGGAACATCTCCTATCCGCTGCTCGACCTGCAATGGCACCGGCGAGGTACGCCAGGCCCGCCAGACCATCCTCGGCTCGATGGTGCAGGTCTCCGCCTGCCCGGCGTGCAGCGGCAGCGGCGAGGTGATCAGCACGCCCTGCCGCACCTGCGGCGGGCGCGGCCTGGAACGCAAAGCGCGGCGTAAAGTCGTCACCATCCCGGCGGGCGTGGATACGGGGACGCAAATCCGCCTGGCCGGGGAGGGGCAGCCGGGCGTCAACGGCGGGCCGAATGGCTCGCTCTACCTGGTGATCGAAGTGCAGCCGCATCGCTACTTCCGCCGCCGCGGCGACGATGTCCACCTGGATTTGGACATCAACGTGGCTCAGGCCACCCTCGGCACCGAGGTCGAAATCCCCACCGTAGATGGCGCGACGATGCTGAAAATCCCCGCGGGTACACAGCCGGGTAAGGTGCTGCGCCTGAAAGCGAAGGGCGTGCCGCATCTGCGCAGCGCCGGGCGGGGCGATCAACTGGTGGTTGTCAACATCACCATCCCCAAAACACTCACCAACGACCAGCGCAAACTCTTCGAGCAGCTCGCCCAATCGTTGGGCAGCGAGGTCAAGCCGCAAGAGCGCAGCTTTTTCGATTGGTTGAAGGATACGCTGGGGGGGTAAGGTTGCGAATGGAAAATTCCTGGCTCGAAATCTCCCTGATCGTCAATGGCGAGTTAGCCGAAGCGGTGGCCGAAGTGCTGGCGCGCTATGTGCCAGGCGGGGTGGCTATCGAAAGCACCGCCGTCACGGCCAATGAAGATGACGAAGGCGGACGCACGGTTGGCCCGCTGCGCGTGTGCGGCTACCTGCCCATAGACGAAAACACCGAAGAGACGCGCCAAAAGGTGGAACAGGCGCTGTTTTACCTGGGAGCGATTGCGCCGCTGCCAGCCGCGCAATTCCGCACCGTGCAGGAGACCGATTGGGCCGAAGCGTGGAAAGCACACTATCACCCCATCGCCATCGGCGAAAAACTGATCATCGTCCCGGCCTGGCTCGAATCGCCGGATGCGGGGCGCATCGCCATCCGCATGGACCCTGGCATGGCCTTTGGCACCGGTACGCACCCCACCACACAGCTCTGTTTGGAATTGGTTGAGCAAATGCTGGGGCAAACGCAGCAGGTCATTGATGTGGGATGTGGATCGGGTATTTTGTCGGTGGCGGCGCGTAAATTGGGCGCCGCGTTTGCCCTGGGTGTGGATATTGACCCCCTGGCCGTGAAGGTTTCGCAAGAAAATGCCGTCTTGAACGGCGTGACGGCTGGCTGCGAATGGGGGGCCGGGTCAGTCATTGAAGTGAAGCGCGGCGATTTTGCCATCCGGCAGGCCGCGTTGGTGCTGGCGAACATCCTCGCCCCGATCATCCTGCGTCTGTTTGGCGATGGCCTGACCGACCTGGTCGCCCCTGGCGGGACGCTGATTTTGTCGGGTATTCTCGATACCCAGGCCGATGAAATCGTGCAAGCGGCCGCCGGGCATGGCCTGGCGCTGGTTGAGAGAAAGCAAATTGCCGATTGGGTGGCTTTAGCCTTACGCAATGAGACGGCGTAAAACAAAACCGGGCTGTTCAACAGCCCGGTTTTGTTTATGCGTCACGCGTGACCCAACGTGCCAGGTCGGGCGGTGGCGCGTGGTTATCAAGTAGATCGAGCAAGGCTTCGGGGTCTTCGTGGACGGCGAACAGGCGGCGATGCTCGGCATAAATAAACCCTTCGGCAGCGGCGTGTTCCACCCAGGCCAGGAGGGGTGCAAAGTAGCCACGCGTGTTGAGCAGACCAATCGGCTTTTGGTGCAGGCCAATTTGCGCCCAGGTGAGGATTTCAAAGAACTCGTCGAGGGTGCCGTAGCCGCCGGGCAGAGCGATGAAGGCGTCTGCCAAAGATGCCAGGCGAGCCTTGCGGGCGTGCATGTCAGCGACGATCTCCAGTTGGGTCAGGCGGGTGTGCATCAGTTGGGGTGTGTTGAAAATTTCAGGGATCACGCCCATCACCTCGCCGCCGGCCGCCAAAGCGCCATCGGCTACCGCCCCCATCAGGCCGGTGCTGCCTGCGCCATAGGCCAGGCGCAGTTGGCGAGCGGCGATGCTGGAACCCATACGCCGAGCCGCCTCCAGGTAAGTTGACGGCATTTTGTCAGATGATCCACAATATACGCAGATAGTTTTCATGGCATCGGATTGCTATTCGCCCAATCATCCCCCAAAATAATCGCCACGTCTACCTCGCTATTCGGATCGTAACTGCTGTAGATGGCGACATTGTCGGGCAGGCCCATCACCTGGATGATGTACTTAATCGTGTAAGGCTTGCCGGTGTAGTCGTAGATTTTTGTTACCGCCGAAAGCTGGTCGGCGTTGCCCACCTGGGTCACGTTGAAGCCTTGCGTGTTGAGCCATTCCTGGGTGGTGGCGGCCAGGCCGCTTTGGTAAGATGCGTTCAGCACGGTGATGCGGGCGGCTTCTTCGGCAAAGAGCGTCGCCGGGTCAGTGTCGGCAGCCACAGCCGGGCTGACGGGGCCGGAGGCGGTGAATATCTGATCGCGCAGTTCGAGGATTCTCTCTGGCCCGGGGATGAGAATATCCAGCCCATCGGGCGATTTGCCCAACGTGACCATATCCGGCGGGGCAATGACACCCTTTTTGATGCTGTCGAGCGGAATTTGCGACGCCGTCCACGCCAGGCGGATGATCTGGTCGAGGCTGAGATTGGTTTTGACACCCGCGGAAATCTCCTGATACAGCACCGGGGCCTTGCTGATCAGCGTCGTCAGCATATCCAGGCTGAGGATGCGGTCGCGGATAGCCAGGATGACCTGCTGGGTGCGGTTGGCGCGGTCGAAATCGCCGCCTTCGGTGTAGCGGGCGCGGGCATAAGCCAGCGCCACCGGGCCACTGAGGGTTTGCTTGCCAGGCTGCAAAATGACCGTATTGCTCGTGCCATCCGGGTTCCTGCCCAGTGGGTCTACCTTGATTTCTTCCGGCACGTCAATTTCGACGCCGCCGATCTCATCCACCAGGCGCTCGAAAGAGGTGAAATCTACCGTGGCGTAGAAGTTGATCGGCACACCGAGGAACTGCTCAACGGTCTTGATCGCCAATCCTGGCCCACCGCCGGGCAGTTGGCTGGCATCGCCGAGGTAGTAAGCCTGGTTGATCTTGTAGTTATCGGCAAAACCGGGGATGCTCACCCACAGGTCGCGCGGGATGCTCAACATGCCCGCCGATTGCGTCAGTGGGTCGAGGGTGAGCAGGATCATCGTATCGGTGCGGCAGGGGCATTTGCGCTCATCAGACCAATCGCCATAGTCATAGCCCATCACCAACACGGTGACGCGGCTGGCGCCATCCCAGGGCTGCGGGGTGGGCATATCGGGCGCTTGTAGGGGGACGTTGGGATCGAGCGTGGCGTTGACAACGCCGGGCGCTGGCGTGCCTTGTGGGTTCTCGCCGTTCAGAATGGGTGCGCCTTGCAGTTGGGTCACATCCCACGCCGAGACGGCATCGCGTACGGCTGCGTAAGTTAGATAAGCGGTGATGGCGGCTGAGAGCAGAAAAGCCACCAAGAGGCCAAAAACGAGGGGAGAATTGAGTTGTGAACGGTTGTTTCGGGGGCGAGTCATAGTGAATTGGGTTTGTACAGAAGATTTCATGGCATTATAACCTGTTTTTTTGACGATCCTTTTCGGGTAAAATGGGGCGCTGGCTTGCTCGTTGCACGAAAAATGCCAACCATTCGCAAACGTTGCGGGTCAAAGTCAGTTCCGAATCTTTCGCTTTTTAGTCGGCTAATCAGTTAGTCATCGGAAGTTCAAGCGACCAGCCGACTAGCTGACTAGACGACTAGACAACTAACCAACCATGTCCTTAATCACCGCCACCAGCCTCGCCAAATCTTTCGGCCCCGCCGACATCTTCAGCAGCGTGACGTTTGCCATCCCCAAAGGGTCGCGCGCCGCCATCGTCGGGCCGAATGGCGTGGGCAAGACGACGCTGCTGCGCATCCTGACCGGCGACGAAACACCCAGCAGCGGGACGGTGGTCTATGCCAAAGGGGTGAAATTGGGCTATCTGCCGCAAGAGGCCGCCAGCGATTCCGCCTTCGAGAGCGGACTGACACTGTGGGAAGCCAGCCTGGAAGCCTTCAGTCCCCTGCGCCAGATGGAAGCCGACCTGGCCGCCCTCGAAGCGCAAATGTCTGACCCCGCCGTGGCCGAGGCCGCCCTGGAGAAATACGGCGCGCTGCAACACGTCTACGAGCATGGCGGCGGATACACCTATGTCACCCGCATCCAGCAAGTGTTGACCGGCCTGGGGTTCAGCCGCGACGAGTTCGCCCTGCCTTTGCGCCACCTCTCCGGCGGACAGCGCACGCGTGCCTTGCTGGCCCGTCTGCTGCTGCTCGCCCCCGACCTGCTGATCCTCGACGAGCCAACCAATCATCTCGATATTGCCGCCGTCGAATGGCTGGAAGAATACCTGGCCCGCTGGGAAGGCGCAGCGCTGATTGTCTCGCACGACCGCTACTTTCTCGACCGCGTCGCCAACGTCGTCTTCGAGATGAGCCAAAGCGGGTTTGAGACCTACCATGGCAACTACTCCGCCTACGTGGCCGACCGCCAACGACGCTGGGAACACCGCCTGGAGATTTTTGAGAGCGAAAAAGAGCGCCTGCTCAAAGACATGGAGTACATCAAGAAAAATATCTCCGGCCAAAACGTGCAGCAAGCCAAAGGACGCCTGAAACGCCTGACACGCATCTTGCAGGCCATCGAACAACTCGGCATGGAAAACGTCGTCGGGCGCAACTGGGGCGAGGTCAGCGCCGACGTAAACACCACCGTCAGCCCATACAGCGTGGACGAGGCCGAACGCCGCGTGCGCGGCCTGCGCCCGCCCGTCAACCGTCCGCCTGGCCTCAGCCTGCACCTGCACGCCACCTACCGCTCCGGCGACATCGTCCTGCGCACCTACGATCTGGCCGTCGGCTTCCCCGAACGCACGCTCTTCCGCACCGAGAACATCGAACTGCGCCGCCTCGAAACCGCCGCCCTGATCGGCCCCAATGGAGCGGGCAAAACCACCTTTCTCAAGACCATCCTCGGCCAGCACCCGCCGCTCAAGGGCGAGGTGGAACTGGGCGCCAGCCTGAAAGTGGGCTACTTCGCCCAGGCCCACGAAGACCTGCGCCCCGAACGCACCCTGGTCGAGGAGATCGACGCGGTGGCCCCCAACATGCTCCTGGCCGACATCCGCGACTACCTGGCAAAATTCCTGTTCTCTGGCGAAGACGTGTTCAAGAAAGTGGCGATGCTCTCCGGCGGCGAGGGCAGCCGCCTGGCCTTAGCCAAACTCTCACTCTCTGGGGCCAACCTGCTCCTGCTCGACGAACCCACCAACCACCTCGACATCCCCTCGCAAGAAATCTTGGAGGCCGTCCTCGACCACTTCCAGGGCACCATCTTGCTCGTCTCGCACGACCGCTATTTGATTGATGCTTTGGCGACGCAAATTTGGGAAATTGATGAAGAAAAGGGGATTCTGCACGTCTTCAAAGGCACATACAGTGAGCAGCGTGCCTGGCGTGAAGCGCAGGCCGAACAGATCAAGGCCGCCACGCCCGAAGCGCCCCCCAAAGCCGCGCTTGCCCCCAAAGGCGGAGCATCCCGCACCAACGAAGAACGCCGCCGCCGCAACCGCATCAGCGCTGTAGAGAAAGAGATCACCGACCTCGAAGAGCGCATCGCCGACCTATCCCGCGCCCTCGAAAACCCGCCCGCCGACCCCAAAAAAGTGCAACAGATGGGCAGCGACTATGTGCGCTTGCAAGCCGAATTGGATGAGAAGATGGGGGAATGGGAAGGGTTGCAGGAAGCAGGGGGCAAGTAGCAGGGGGGCAGGGGGCAGAGGGATGCCGATGATAAATGCCCAACGCCAGCAGCAACAGGCTGATGACCAGTTTGGTGGGATAGGGCCAAGGCGAGCGTGGGGATGACATTCAAACGCTGCTCACCATCTGCGCGCAGGTTCGCTCCCAGGCAGCGATGATGCGGTCTTCGCGGTCGTCGTCATCACTGTTTTCGAGCGTGCCGGGGTGTTCGTCGAACCAGCGGGCCATGCGGCGCACACCTTCTTTCCAGGTGACGGTGTAGGCGTAGCCGAGGTCGCGTTTGGCTTTGGCATTGTCGAAGATATTGGGGAACTGGAAATTTTCGGAGCAAATGGTGATGCCCAGTTGGCTCAATATATCTGATGGAATGTGAACCAGCCGCGGGCAAGGCACGCCCAGGGCATCCGCGGCTTGCTGATGGTATTGATCCCACGTCAGCCACTCCTCGCCGGTGACGTGATACGCCTGGTTGTAGGCTGCCGGGTTGCCACAGGCCGCAGCGAAGGTCTGGCCCACGTCACTGGCGTGGTTGCACGCCCACAGCGATTGCCCGTCGCCATGCACCACCACCGGCTTGCCCTTGCGCACCCGGTCGAGATAGCGCCCCCAACTGATCGGGTGGATCGGCCCACGCCCCTCGCCGTAGGTGTAGGCCGGGCGGATGATCGTCAGCGGGAACGCGCCCGCCTCGGCAGCCTGCCACAGGCGCTTCTCGATGATCACCTTGTTGCGGCTGTAATCGTTGAGGCCGCCGTAGCCTTCAGACTCGGTGTAGGGGTAGCGGGAGGCCGGTTTGGCATACACATCCACCGTGGAGCAAAAGATGAACTGCCCGACTTTGCCGCCAAAGGCACGCACCACGCTCTCGCCGTCTTCGGGAGCATAGCCGACCATATCTATGACCACATCAAACGTGCCAGCGGCGGCCATCTGGCGCTCGAAGGCGGCGGTATCGGTGCGGTCGCCATGCAGGGTGGCAACGCCGGGCGCGGTGGGATAGGTGGATTGGCCGCGGTTATACAGCGTCACCTGTTCGCCGCGTTCGGCAAGAAGATGCGTGGTGCTGGTGCTGATCAGGCCTGTGCCGCCAATGATGAGGATGCGCATAAGGTACTCCGTGAAGGGGGAAAGGGGAAATGGTTGCAGTGGCGCGAGTATAACGGCAACGATCACTTTTGACAAACAAACGCCGATTGACTTTTGGCAAAATCAGGCTTATACTCAGTTCACTGAGGTGAATAGCCGCTATGCGAGTGGAAACCGCCCAAGAATTGAATACCTGAACTTTCAAAGGCACGCGCGCGTTGGCACGTGCCTTTTTATTACCCCACCCAGATAAGGAGATACAAACAGATGGATTCAGCGATGATCAATAAAATTCAAAAAGCGAAGCGTTACGCCAACGAAGAGCGTGACCGTATTCGCGTGCAGGGACTTTCAGTGACGTTCAACGGTACCAATAACCCGCATACCGTTTCTTTTCAAGATAAAACCTGGCATTGTGATTGCGACTTCTTTGTGGCGCGTGGCAGTTGCAGCCACACGATGGCCCTGGAAATGATCCTCGAAGAAGCAAAACTGGAACTCATTCAGGAATAGACTTCCCCACAGCAATGCCTTTCTGGCACACACAGAAGGCCCACGGAGAAAACTCCGTGGGCCTTCTGTTTTGTGCGGAAAACTTCCACTAAAGGCTGAACGAGTTCAGCACTTTCATGTAATTGGCACGCTCGAAGGCGGCGGGTTCGGCAACCGACTTCTGGCTCATGCTGCCTTGCATCTGCTTGATCGACTCGTACTCGTGTTCGACCATCCAGTTTTGCACGCCGGCCAGAATTTCAGCGGCGCGGCCGATGCCGTTTTGCAGCAGGGCGGAGGTGGTCATCGCCACGTTGGCGCCAGCCATCATGGCCTTGATCACGTCTTCGGCGGTGTGGATGCCGCTGGTGAGGGCGAAATCGGTCTGGATGCGCCCGTGCAGCATGGCGATCCAGCGCAGGGGCAGGCGCATTTCGTTCGAGTTGCTCAGCACCAGGTGCGGGCAGACTTCCAGGTTCTCGAGGTCGAAATCGGGCTGGTAGAAGCGGTTGAACAGCACCAGACCCTTGGCCCCAGCATCCACCAGACGCTTGGCGAAGTGCGGCAGGGTGGTGAAGTAGGGGCTGAGCTTGACGGCCACCGGGAACTTGACGCTGCGCACCACATCGCTGACCAGGGTCACGTAGTTGTCTTCCAGTTCGGCGCTGGTCAGGTTGGGGTCGGTGGGCAGATAGTACAGGTTTAATTCGAGGGCGTCGGCGCCAGCTTCTTCGATGCGCTTGGCGTACTTGATCCAGCCGCCGGTCGAGACGCCGTTCAGACTGCCAATGACGGGGATGCCGAGGGCGGCTTTGAGCTTCTTGACGTGTTCGACGTAAATATCGGGGGCCAGGGTGTACTTGCCGGTATCCGGCAGGTACGACATGGCTTCCTGGAAGGTCTCCGCGCCCTGGCTGAGGAAGTGATCGAGTTCGAGGCTTTCGTGGATGATCTGCTCCTCGAAGAGCGAGTACATCACGATGGCTGAGACGCCAGCCTGTTCTAACTTTTTGGCCGTTTCCACCTTCTCAGAGAGCGGGGATGCAGATGCCACCAACGGATTTTTGAGCTTGAGGCCCAGGTAGGTAGTTGTCAAATCGGTCATGGTCGTATCCTCTTCTTTGAGCGAGGGAGTGGGAGAGCAAGGGGGCAGGAGAGAAAATCTCCCACGCTCCCTTGCTCCCTTGCTCCCTGGCTTCCTATTTCTCTTCACCACCGTAGTGCATGGCGGCCATTTGCTTGTAATACTGCCAGCGGGCCTTCACATCTTCGGTGGCCTGTTGCAGCAGCATTTGCGCGCGTTCTTCGTCGCTCTGAACCAACATGCGGTAACGGGTTTCGTTGTAGGCAAAATCCTTGAACGAGACGGTCGGCTCTTTCGAGTCGATGGTCAGCGGGTTCTTGCCCTGGGCCATCAACGCCGGGTTGTAGCGGTACATCGGCCAGAAGCCCGATTGCACGGCCAGACGCTGCTGATCGAGGCCCTTGCGCATGTCAATGCCGTGGGCGATGCAGTGCGAGTAAGCGATGATCAGCGACGGGCCATCGTAGGCTTCGGCTTCGAGGAAGGCGTTGAGCGTCTGCTGGTCGCTGGCGCCCATGGCCACCTTGGCGACGTAGACATAGCCGTAAGACATGGCGATCAGGCCGAGGTCTTTCTTGGGCATGCCCTTGCCGTTGGCGGCAAACTTGGCAACCGCCGCACGCGGGGTAGATTTGGAGGATTGACCACCGGTGTTGGAATACACTTCGGTATCCAGCACCAGCAGGTTGACGTTGCGACCGCTGGCGAGGACGTGATCGAGGCCGCCATAACCGATGTCGTAGGCCCAACCGTCACCACCGACGATCCACACACTCTTGCGCACAAGCGAGTCGGCGATGCTGATCAGGTTCTTGGCGCGCGGATCGCTGCTGGCAGCCAGCTTTTGCTTGAGCAGGGCCACACGCTCGCGCTGGCGGGCGATGCTGCCTTCGGTGGATTGATCGGAGTTGAGCAGTTCAGTGACGAGTTCATCGCCGACGACGGAGGCCAGTTGCGGCAGCAGCTCGCGGGCAAATTCCATCTGCTTGTCGAGCGTCAGGCGCATACCCAAGCCAAATTCGGCGTTGTCTTCAAAGAGCGAGTTCGACCAGCTTGGGCCGCGGCCATTGCGGTCGGTGGCGTAGGGGGTGGTGGGCAGGTTGCCGCCGTAGATGGACGAGCAGCCCGTGGCATTGGCGATCATGGTGCGGTCGCCGAAGAGTTGGGTGAGCAGCTTGATGTAGGGAGTTTCGCCGCAGCCGGTGCAAGCGCCGGAGAACTCGAAGAGCGGGTCGAGCAGTTGCGTGTTCTTGACCTGCTTGGTGTTGACGAGGGCGCGATCCACATCGGGGATGGCATCGAAAAATTCCCAATTGACGCGTTCTTGCTCGCGCACGGGCGGCTGTTCGATCATGTTGAGGGCTTTGCGGCCCACCTGGCTCTTATCCTTCGCCGGGCAGACTTCCACGCACAGGGCGCAGCCGGTGCAGTCTTCGGGGGCCACCTGGATGGTGTACTTCATGCCGGGGAATTCGCGCCACTTGCTGTCCATCGCCTTGAAGGTCTCAGGGGCGGCTTCAAGTTCTTTGGCGTCGTACACCTTACCGCGGATGACGGCGTGCGGGCAGACGAAAACGCACTTGCCGCACTGGATACACAGGTCGGGAACCCATTCGGGGATTTCGAGGGCGATGTTGCGCTTTTCCCACTGCGTGGTGCTGAGCGGGTAGGTGCCATCCACCGGGAAGGCGCTGACGGGGATGTTGTCGCCATCGAGGGCGATGATGCGGCCCAACACGTCTTTGACGAAATCGGGGGCGGCGGCAGGTACCGCCGGGCGGATGTGCAGGTCGCCGCTGACGGCAGCCGGCACTTTGACTTCGTACAGATTGGTCAGGGTCTGGTCTACGGCCTCGAAGTTCTTCTGCACCACGGCTTCGCCGCGCTTGCCGTAGGTCTTCTTGATGGATTTCTTGATCTGCTGGATGGCTTCGTCGCGCGGCAGGACGCCGGAAATGGCGAAGAAGCAGGTCTGCATGATGGTGTTGATGCGCGTGCCCATGCCGGTTTTGGCGGCCACATCGTAGGCGTTGATGACGTAGAACTTGAGCTGCTTATCGAGGATACCCTGTTGGGTTTCCACTGGCAGGTGATTCCAGACTTCTTCGGGGCTGTAGATGCTGTTGAGCAGGAAGGTGGCGCCTTTGGCGGCGTACTTCAGCACGTTCACCCGTTCGAGGAAAGAGAACTGGTGGCAGGCCACGAATTGCGCCTGGCTGATCAGGTAGGGCGAGCGAATCTGGCGCGGCCCAAAACGCAGGTGCGAGATGGTGATGCCGCCCGATTTCTTCGAGTCGTACACGAAGTAGCCCTGGGCGTAATTGTCGGTTTCTTCGCCGATGATCTTGATCGAGTTCTTGTTGGCGCCCACCGTACCATCGGCGCCGAGGCCCCAGAACACACAGCGCACGGTATCGGGGCTTTCGATGTCGAACGTGGGGTCGAAGGCCAGGCTGGTGTGGGTCACATCATCGTTGATGCCGATGGTGAAGTGGTTCTTGGGGGCATCCTTCTTCATTTCGTCGAAGACACCCTTGACCATGGCCGGGGTAAATTCTTTCGAGGAAAGCCCATAGCGCCCGCCGATGACCTTGATGTTGGCGCGGCCGCTTTCAAATAAGGCATTGACCACATCCATGTAGAGTGGTTCGCCGCCGGAGCCGGGTTCTTTGGTGCGGTCGAGCACGGCCAGGGTCTTGACCGAGGCGGGCAGAGCCTGGGCGAAGTGTTCCACCGAGAAGGGGCGGTACAGGCGCACAACCAGCACACCCACTTTTTCACCCTGGGCAGTGAGGTATTTGGCAGTTTCGTAGGCCGTTTCAGCGCCCGAACCCATCACCACGATCACGCGCTCGGCATCGGGTGCGCCATCGTACCAGAACAGGCTGTACTTGCGCCCGGTCAGGCTGGCAAACTTGTCCATCGCTTTCTGGACGATGGCGGGGGTGGCGGCGTAGAACGGGTTGACGGTTTCACGCGCCTGGAAGTAGACATCCGGGTTTTGGGCGGTGCCGCGCAGCACGGGGCGGTCGGGTGAAAGCGAGCGGGCGCGGTGGGCCTGCACCAGTTCGTCACTGACCATCTGGCGAATCACATCGTCTTCGATCAATTCAATTTTGTTGACCTCCGCCGAGGTGCGGAAGCCGTCAAAGAAGTGTAGGAAGGGGATGCGGCTTTCGAGCGTGGCGGCAGTGGCGATCAGGGCGAAGTCGTGGGCTTCTTGCACCGAGTTGGAGGCCAACATGCCCCAACCGGTCTGGCGCACCGACATCACATCGGAGTGGTCGCCGAAGATGGAGAGCGCCTGGGCAGCCAACGAGCGGGCGGAGACGTGGAAGACGGTGGAGGTCAGTTCGCCGGCGATCTTGTACATGTTGGGGATCATCAGCAAGAGTCCCTGCGAGGCGGTGAAGGTGGTGGTAAGCGCACCGGCTTGCAACGCGCCATGCACGGCACCCGCCGCGCCGCCTTCGGACTGCATTTCGACCACCAAAGGAACGGTGCCCCAGATATTCGGGCGTTTTTGCGCTGACCATTCGTCAGCGAACTCGCCCATGGTGGACGATGGGGTGATCGGGTAGATGGCGATCACTTCATTCGTCCGGTGGGCAATGTAGGCGGTCGCCTCATTGCCATCGAGATTGATCATTTGTTTTGCCATGTGTTTACTCCATGCGAATAAAAGTTGCTTGATACCAACACAAAAGTTTAGCCGCGCCAGGCGT
The DNA here is from genome assembly GCA_964606085.1 of uncultured Anaerolineaceae bacterium. Classification (GTDB taxonomy): domain Bacteria; phylum Chloroflexota; class Anaerolineae; order Anaerolineales; family UBA4823; genus CAIQJJ01. The sequence continues at coordinate 43,377 of CAZSFD010000018.1, read as the reverse complement.
AAACGGGCAGTAATATAAAGCACATAAAAGCGTGCGACCTGTCACGTTTCTTGATTGCGGAGGCATTCCCCCTCGAACCCCATTCGATTTTGGAGCGCTTTATTTGAGATGTCATGTTTTGGCAACACCCCAAAAGATGAAAATGGTAGTGACGACGTAAGTCGTCATGCCGCCACTTGCATGGCGACTTACGTCGTCACTACAAAGTGGGCTATTTTCAAAGCAGGAGTTGAAAAACCCGGTATGGAACACACCCTTATCCATTGCGCACGACAATTTGAAAGCCGCCCGGCACAGGCTCATCGGAAACCACATACAGATACCCGCCGCCGCAGCCGGAATACATCGCCCCGGCGTAGCGCCGCTGATACTGTGTCAGCAAGCCCATCAGGTCAATATCAATGCTGGGGTGGCAGACGGTGTGCGGCAGGAGCGCTTCCCAGCAGCGCATACTCTCGTTCATGCTCTCGCCCAGGCCGCGCAGGTCTTTGGCGAGGATGGCATCGTAGCAATCTTTACCCGATTGCCCCAGGCGGCGGATCCATTGCGGATCGAGATTTTTGATCCCCAACGGGCTGTATCCCGGTGGCCGCTGGTTGACCGCCACCATGTAGATCACGCTTTCGAGCCAGGCGGTCACAGCAGGATCAACGCAGCTTTCCACATGGGCGGGGAAATAGCCGCCCTCGCAGGCGGCATCGTAATCGAGGCGGTTGACGCCCGGATAGAGCAGCCCGACCATATCCTGCGAGCCAGAGGGTTCGGGTTTATGCTGGTTTTCAACGCGATAAAGCTGGCGCACCAGTTCCGCTGGATTACCCGTGGGAAGCGTATCGCCCCATAAGGTTGCCGCCACTTTACGGGTGCTCGTCCCCATGCCGCAGCGATCCATGAAGCGGCAAATCGGCTGGATAGCCACGACGACCATCGAACCCGGCGGTTCGGGGTTGCACCGCGAAACAAACGGCTGATCGATCCAGCCACCGGCGAAGGCCATGCGATAGGGAAGCATAGGGATTGTTGATTTTCGATTTTGGATTGCTGATTGGGTCAAAATCGCCAATCAGCAATCCAAAATCAGCAATGATTTAGTCTCTCACCGTGCGCTTACCCGCCTTGCGGTCGTTGTACTGCTGTTCGATCCAGGCGTAGGTTTTTGCCAGGCCGTCGCGGAAGGGGGTTTTAGGCTCCCAACCGAGGGTGGCCTGGATGAAGGTGTTGTCAGAGTTGCGCCCGGCCACGCCGCGCGGGGCGGTGAGATCGTAGTGGCGTTGCAGTTTCACACCGCCGATTTCCTCGGCCAGGCTGACCAGGTCGTTGATCGAGATCAACTCACTCGAACCGAGGTTGATCGGCGTGGCGATCAGTTTCTCGCAGTGCATGATCTGGTCAATGCCGAAGACGCAGTCGTCAATGTACATGAAGCTGCGCGTCTGCGTGCCATCGCCCCAGATGGTGATCGCGTGCTTGCCGCTGTCTTTGGCCTCGATCACCTTGCGGCATAGGGCGGCAGGAGCCTTCTCGCGCCCGCCATCCCAGGTGCCCCATGGGCCGTAAACGTTGTGGAAGCGGGCAATCGCCGTCTTCAGGCCGCGCTCGTGCCAATACTCTTCGCAGAACATCTCCGAGATGAGCTTCTCCCAGCCGTAACCGCGTTCAGCCATGGCAGGGTAGGCGTCGCTCTCTTTGAGGGCGCGCACGTTGGGGTCTTGCTGCAGGGTGGTGTTGTAGGCGCAGGCCGATGACGAGAAGAAGTAACGCTGGGCGCCGGCGCGGTAGGCGGCCTCGATCATGTGGGTGTTGATCAGCACACTGCGCAGGCATTCTACCCGGAAGCGTTCGATGAAGCCCATCCCGCCCATGTCGGCGGCCAGGTTGTACACTTCGACAGCCCCTTCGCAGACGCGGATGGCGTTTTCTTTCTCGCTCAAATCGAGGCACAGGCTGTCAACGCCCGGCGTGCGCTGATACCAATCGGGCAGGGGCTTTTTGTCGGCGGCGCGGATATTGGTGAAGCCCTGTTCGTGGAAGTAGCGCACCAGCGAACCACCAATGAAGCCGCCAGCACCGGCAACGACGATCAAATCGTCCTTTTTCAGGGTGGGGTCGGTCGCAGCAATTACATTTTTAGTCATTTGAAGCTCCTAAAGTTTGTGTAGATTGTCGCCGGAGAATGGCGACGGGTAAGATAATTTCCCGGGCCGGCGCGTTTTTCTCGCCGCCCAGGCGATCTAACAAAAGTTGTGTGGCGCGCTGGCCCATTTCGTAGGGCAGTTGAGCGGCAGCCGTCAGGAAGGGGTCAACCACCATGGCGGCGGGCAGGTCGTCGAAACCAGCCACAGAGATGTCGCCTGGTACATCCAGCCCGGCCTGGCGCAGCGCCTTGAGCGCGCCGATGGCGAGGAAGTTGTTGCAGGCGAAGAGCGCTGTCGGGCGTTCGGGCAGGGCCAGAATTTCGTTCATCATGGCCTGGCCGCTTTCGATGGTGAAGGTGCCATAGCGCACCCACGCATCCGGCGGTGTAACGCCCGCTTCTGCCAATGCCTGGCGGTAGCCCGCCACGCGGTCTTCCGCCGTCGAGACGCCGCGCGGCCCGCTGATGACGGCGATCTGGCGGTGGCCGAGGGCGAGCAGCAAGCGGGTTAGCTCGCAGGCGCCGCCGCGCGAGTCGCTGCGCACGTTGTCCACCTGTAAGCCCGGCAGCCAGCGATCCAGCACCACCACGGGGATATTCTGCTGGCGCAGGTAGTGGATCGGCTGGGGGTGGCTGCCCGCCGGGACGAGTAACATGCCGTCCACGCGTTTTTGCACCAGCGTTTCAAGATAGGTTTCTTGCTTGGCTTCGGATTCATCGGTGTTACACAGGATGACGTGGAAACCGGCTTCGCTGGCAGTATCTTCCACGCCGCGCGCCACCGTCGTCCAGAAAGGGTTGGTGACGTCGGTCAGCACCAGGGCCAGGGTGCGCGTCTGGTTGGAGCGCAGACTGCGGGCCAGGGCGTTGGGGGTGTAGCCGAGTTCGTCGGCGGCCTGGCGCACGCGCTGGCGCACGGCTTCACTGGCATAGCCCGTGTTGTTGATCACACGCGAGGCGGTAATGGGGGCCACGCTGGCCCGCCGGGCAACATCTCGAATCGTAGGCATAAATATCGTTTTCCTGGGTATGGTAACGTTGCCATGCTATCATCCCCTAAATGGCCTGTCAAGAATCATTCGGTTGGGTATCGGCCAACAATTTATCCACATCCACATCGTAATCGCCCCATTTGCTGCCGCGGGCGGTGGCAAAGATCAACTGATTGATGATCTCCGATTCGTTGGCGGCCTGCTGCACGGCGGAGCGGCGCTTTTCAGCGGCATCGTTGGCTATTCCGCCAGCAGATGCCGCGACCGCCAGGATGCGCACCTGGCGTAGATCGCCCACGCAATAGGGAATGCGCTCACCGGTGCGGTGGCCCAGCAGCGCCCGGCCAAGTGGCGTATTTTCACCCAGCAGCCCGGCTTTGTAGTCGGCCTGGTTGGCCTGCACCAGGGTATATTCGGCCTGCTCTGTGCCGCCGCTGGCATCTACCATTTCTACGGTGACGCGGCTGTGCAGGCGTACAAAATCGGCAGTGGTCATGTTGCACCCTTTTCTGGAAAAGTCGTGTCATCGTACCAAAAGATGGGGGAACTGTCAAAAATTCGGTGGCAAAAACGCGCGTTGCACCTGACTTAAAGGCGAGTATACTTGACCTTCGGAGTCGCCCCATGTTGTCATCCCCCCTCGTTCAGTTTGCCATCACCCTGGCTGCTATTCTGCTATTGACCTTTCTCGGCCCGCAGGAAAAATCTCTCGGTGCCAATGTGCGCCTCGTCTATTTGCACGGGGCCTGGGTGTTGACGGCATTGGCGGCGGGTACCCACCGCCATCGCCGATCTTCAACTCAGGCAACCTGCTTTTGCAGGGCTATTTCATCGCCCTCAACCTGCTCACCTGGCTGGCGGCGTTTTGGGTTGTGCGCGCCGTCTTGCGACGCCTGCCACGCGCCGCCGCCTGAGCAACCTTCCTTACGCCTATGAAACTCAAAATATCCTTCCTCATCGTGCTGATTGCGGCGGGGATGGCCTGCTTCGCCAGTTTGGGACGTTCGGCCTCGGCGGCCCCGGCGGCGCAGTTCACCCTGTTCCCCACGCCCACGCCTGGCCCAGATGGGCGTATCGTCTACATCGTCCAGGAAAACGACAGCATCTGGCGCATCGCGGCCATCTTCAATATCTCGCTGGAACGGCTGTACGAAATCAACAAATGGACGCAAGAACACACCATCCGACCGGGGGATGAGGTCTTCCTGGGGTTGGGCGGCCCGGCGGCTATCAGCCCCACACCCGGCCCCAGCCCCACGCCGCGACCCGTCACGCCTACCCCCACCCCCGAACCCGGCTGGGGCGTGCTGTGCATCGTCCTCTACGAAGACCTGAACGGCAACGCTGCCCGTGAAGAAGATGAGCCGCCCCTGGCAGGTGGCGTGATCAGCGTGATGGATCGCACCGGCAAAGAATCGCGCACCGCCCGCTCAGAGGAGTACGATAATGCCTCGGTATGCAACTGGGATTACGATTATGGATGGGATATCACCAGCGGCTATGTCATCTTCACCGACACCCTTCAGGGGGCCTATAACATCAGCATCGCTATTCCCGATGGCTACAATGCCACCACCATGACCGATCAATCGCTCGAACTGCAAGCGGGCAGTTTCAACTACCTGGCCTTCGGTGCGCAGGCCAACGCCGAAACGGCTGCCGAACAGCCGCTTGAGATCATCGCCAGCGAGCCGCCTGAAACATCGGCTGGCTTATCGCCGTTCTTTCTGATCGGGGGGATTTTGTTCTTGTTGGGTGGGGTGGGGTTGGGCGTGTACGCCTTTTTGCTGCGCAAACCGGGTTAGCCCAAAATTTGCGCGTACACCGGGCATTCATGGGCTAACATGCGCTGACAATCCGCGGGCAGACTGGCTGCGTGGGGGATGTTGAACTGGCCCAGCAGCCGCGCCAGGTGGCACACCGGCAGGCCCATCACGCTGGCATAACAGCCATCCACGCGCGTCACCGGGTGGAACCCGGCATGTTGAATGGCATAGGCCCCGGCCTTATCCAATGGGTCGCCGCTGGCGACGTAGGCGGCAATTTCCTCGTCGCTGTAAGGACGCATCCACACTTCGGTTTCGCCCACATCGGTTCGCAGCTGACCTTGCGATAACACCGCAATCGCCGTAAAGACCCAATGCGGGCGATGGCGCAGTTGCCGCAACATGGCGGCAGCCTCGGCGGCATCGGCGGGTTTGCCAAGAATAGTTGTACCATCAGCCACGGTCGTATCCGCAGCAATCACCACGGCATCGGGCGGGGCTTTGTGCGCCGCGGCGTGGGCCTTCGCATCGGCCAGGCGCAAGGTATAGGCGCGCGGGTCTTCGCCGGGGAAGGGAGTTTCATCCACATCGGCAGGCTGCACGCTGAATTGCCAGCCGCCGAGGGCCAGCAGTTGTTTACGGCGCGGGGAATTGGATGCGAGGAGGATCATGGCGTTCAAGTTTACCATCGGGGGAATGCTATCACATCAATAAATCGGCAGACTCGTATCCACTTCTTCGGCCCAGGCGTTGATGCCGCCTTGCAGGTTTTTCACCTTGCGGAAGCCCGCCGTCACCAACAGTTCGAGGGCGCGCGCTGAACGCGTGCCGGCCTTGCAGAAAACCACCATCTCCTGGGCGGTATCCAACTCCGAGAGGCGCGAGGCCAGTTGGCCCAGCGGGATCAGCTTTGCGCCCTGGATGGCCGAGATCGCCAGTTCATGCGGCTCGCGCACGTCGAGCAAGAAGGGCGGCGCATCACTTTTCAGGCGTTTGGCCAGGTCGAGGGCAGAAATATCCCAACCGGCCCCGGCAGAGCCGGTATCGTGTTCCAATCCTGGCACACCGCAAAATTCGTAATAGTCAATCAGCGTGGTCACGGTGGGGTTGGGGCCACACACTTTGCAGTTGGGATTTTTCTTCAACTTGACGAAATCAAAGCTCATATCGAGGGCATTGTAGAGCAGCAGCTTGCCGATTAACGGATCACCGATACCGAGGATCAGTTTCAGCGCTTCTGTAGCTTGCAGCGTGCCAATCGTCCCTGGCAGAATGCCCAGCACGCCGCCTTCCGCACACGAGGGCACCAGCCCCGGCGGCGGCGGCTCAGGGAACAGGCAGCGGTAGCATGGCCCGCGCCGGGCATCGAAAACGCTGACCTGACCATCGAAGCGGAAGATCGAGCCGTAGACGTTGGGCTTACCGGTCAGCACGCACAGATCGTTGGTGAGGTAGCGGGTGGGGAAGTTATCGGTGCCATCGAGAATGATGTCGTAGCCTTCGGCGATGCGGAAGGCGTTTTCAGACGTGAACGGCTCGTTGTACACGTCCACCTGGATATCGGGGTTGAGGTCGAGCAGGCGTTGACGGGCGCTTTCGACCTTGAGTTGGCCGACGGTCGAGGTGCCGTGGATCACCTGGCGCTGCAGGTTGGTGCGATCCACCACGTCGAAATCTACCAGGCCCAGGCGGCCAATGCCCGCCGCTGCCAGGTAAAGCGCCACCGGCGAGCCCAACCCGCCCGTGCCAACGACGAGGATGGAGGCGGCTTTGAGTTTGCGCTGCCCTTCCAGCCCTACTTCGGGGATGAGCAGGTGACGCGAGTAGCGCAGGATTTCTGCGCGAGAGAGTTCGGGGAGGGTCATGGTATTCTCCAGAAATGGAACACGCTCCACGCAACAATTCCATAAAGCGCATAGCGTGTTCGGTGAATTAACCGCCGGCAATACTCGGAATCAACCGCAACTGCGCATCTTCGGCCAGGGGCGTCTCTAGCCCTTGCAGGTCTTTGACGTTATCGGGGCCGAGGAACAGGTTGACAAATGGGCGCAGCGTTTCGCCGGTGTAGAGGTGCTGCTTGAGGGCGGGGAACTGTGTCACCAGGCTTTGCAGCGCCTCGCCGGCGGTCGCGCCGCTCACGGTCACTTCGGCCTGGCCGCCGGTGTAGGTGCGTAAGGGGGTAGGGATTTTGAGAGTGGGCATAGGGTACTCCGAGGATGTGTTGTTCATATCGAAAAATCTTCTCCCAGCCACAGGTCGCCCACGGGTTTGTGGGGATGCGGCAGGGTGGTTTCGTGGCCTTCGATTTTGTTTTCCAGGCAATCTACGCGTTCCATTAGCGATTTGATAGCAATGCCAACGGCATCGGGCAGCGATGTGTGGTTGAGATCGGGGGCATCCTGGGCGGTGTGCGGCTTGCTGCGGGCGATGTTCTGCCCTGGTACACCCACCACCACCGAGTTCTCCGGTACCGATTTGACCACCACGGCATTCGCGCCAATCCGGCTGTCGGCGCCGATGGTGATCGCCCCCAGCACCTTCGCCCCCGCCCCAACGACGACGCGGTCACCCAGGGTGGGGTGGCGTTTGCCCTTGTTCAGGCTGGTGCCGCCGAGTGTCACGCCGTGATACAGCGTCACATCCGCGCCGATCTCAGCCGTCTCGCCGATCACCACACCCATACCGTGGTCAATGAAAAAGCGCGGCCCAATCGTTGCGCCCGGATGAATTTCAATGCCCGTCAGCCAGCGCGTGAACTGCGAAATGGCGCGAGCGATAAAACGAAAATTGTGCTTCCAGAATTTATTGGCCAGGCGATGCCCCCACACAGCATGCAGGCCCGAATAGCACACCAGCACTTCCAACGTGCTGCGCGCCGCCGGGTCGCGCTCGAACACCGAGGCAATATCGTTTTTGATGGTTTTGAACATGGTTCCACCCCGAGGTTGTGTCACAAGTCGAAAGTCAAAGGTCAAAAGTCGGATGCGACCTGCGACCTTTGACTTTCGACCTGTAACCTTTGACTTAATCCGCCAGATTGGCAAACAGCGCCGTGCTCAGATAGCGTTCGCCAAACGACGGGATGATGGTAACGATCAACTTCCCGGCGTTTTCGGGGCGGTGGGCCACTTGCAGCGCCGCCCAAACTGCCGCGCCTGACGAAATCCCCACCAACAGGCCCTCTTCCTTCGCCATGCGGCGGGCGAGATCAAAGGCATCATCGGCTTTGACGCGGATGATTTCATCGTAGATTTGCGTGTTCAGCACGCCCGGCACGAAGCCCGCCCCGATGCCCTGGATGGGGTGCGGCCCCTTCTGCCCGCCCGAAAGCACCGGCGAAGCATCTGGCTCAACCGCCACCACCTTGAACGACGGTTTGCGTGCCTTGATCACCTCGCCCACGCCGGTGATCGTGCCGCCCGTGCCGATGCCCGAAACCAGGAAATCCACCTGACCATCGGTATCCCGCCAGATTTCCTCGGCGGTGGTTTGGCGGTGGATTGCGGGGTTGGCCGGGTTGTTGAACTGTTGCGGGATGAAGTATTTTTCGGGGTCAGAAGCAGCCAGTTCTTCGGCGCGCTTGATCGCTCCGCCCATGCCTTCGGGGCCAGGCGTGAGGATCAACTCGGCTCCGTAAGCCCGCAGCAGCATGCGGCGCTCTTTGCTCATCGTTTCGGGCATCGTCAAGATGATTTTGTAACCTTTGGCGGCGGCCACCATCGCCAGGGCAATGCCCGTGTTGCCACTGGTCGGCTCGACGATGGTCTTGCCTTTGGTCAACACACCCGCTTTTTCGGCAGCGTCAATCATCGAAAAGCCGATGCGGTCTTTGACGCTGTGCGCCGGGTTGAAAAATTCCAGCTTGGCCACCACAGTAGCCGCCGCGCCCTCGGTCAGGCGGTTGAGCTTTACCAGGGGGGTGTTGCCAATCAATTCGGTAACATTGGAAGCGATTTTCATGGGGAAAAGTCCTTTCAGGAAGTGGTTTACGCATCACGCATCACGGGTCACGTGACTCGTGAAACGTGATGCGTGGAATTTAGAGTGCTTGAATTTGTTTCAACAGCTTCTCCACCCCCGTCGGGCCGTGGTTGACGTGGCGCGGGGAGCCTTTTTCATCGAGGATAAAGGTGGTGGGGACGCTGAGCACGCCCCATTGGGCGGCCAGATCGGGCTGGGCGGCGGCGTCAATTTCGATCACTTTCAGGCAGTCGCCGAGCATTTGTTGGATGCGCTGCAAGGCCGGGCGTTGGAAGGTTTTGCACGGCGCGCAGGTGGGCGTGGTGAAATAGAGAATAGACGGCACACCTGCGGATGGCGTGGCGGCTACGTTCTTGCTGGCGCGCTGCAAAAGCCAGCGGTTCGCCAGCCACCAGGCCGCCAGTCCGATAACAATGATGGCGAGGCTGAAAATCAGGCGGGGGAGTGTTTCGGGAGTGAACATGATTGATCCTTTACAAGGTGAAACGTGATTTCACGCATTACGCATCACGTTTCACCTGTTCGGCCTCATCCCCGGAAATGTGCCCACCGGTGGATTTTTACTGAACCCCGGCACATGCAGCCGCGCCAGCCAGTAATACACGAAGCACCCGGCGCAGAAACCGCCGAAGGCATTCAACGCTGCCAGGCCCGCCACCAGCCACACCAGCCCCCACCCGAGGACGGCAGCCCCCAGGTAAAGCGAGAGCGTCCCCGCCAGCATCACCACGCCGCCGAAACCCTGGGCGAAGCGGTGCGGTTCGGGGTTGTCATCAATCAGGTGGGGTTTGATGAACCCGGCGGGCTTGAGCGCATAACGGTAAGCGAATGCGAAGCCGGGCACGCCAATCAACGTGCCAAGCAGCATCACGGCGGTCACAATCGCCGCCAGCCAGGGAAGGTTGAATACAAAAGCCAGGATATTCAGTGCAATGATGACGATCTGGCTGGTTTTCATCGCCGAATGGTCAATGGGGATAAGAGATGTGTTGTTCATGGAATAATCCTTGGTGTAATCTGTGATGCGTGAAACGTGATACGGGAACACTCTTCACGTATCACGTTTCACGATAAATTCTTCTTCATACCCACCCCGACCTTCCTCCAACTGCCACGAGCGGTCGCTGACGGCCTTGCCGCCATCCACACGGGTGATGATGTAGGAAAACCACGGCATGGCCCATTCGCGGTCATATTCGGAGGGGACGTTGGGGCAATCGGGATGCGAGTGAAAGACGCCCAACAGGGTCAGGCCCAGGCGGTCGGCTTCATCTTCGCCGAGGGCATAGTTGGCGGGCGTGAGCAAGAAGCGGTTGTAACGCGCTTCGGCTTCGCGCTCGTTAGCGAGCTTGAGAATGGCCGTCACGGTGCGTTCGCCGCCATCATCGCTGCCGAGCAAAAAACCCGCCCCCTCGCCAGGGTACGCGGCTTCGACGTGGGCGTGGAGGTCGTTCAAGAGGGTGGTGGAAATGTGTAACATGGCGGTACCGGTTGAAGGTTGCAGGGGGCACTGTGGCATGGTGATTTTGACCTGCCACTTGCTACTTGCCTCCTGCTCCCTTCTTCTTGCGATGCTCGCGCGCCTTGCGCATATACGGGATTGTATCGGGAGTTTTGCAGCCGGTTTGGCCGTGGTCAATGTGAACGGGGCCGATCTGTTCGGCGGCGACGAGAGCCTGGGTGAACAAGGCATCGCTGCGGGAGCCGAAGGCCATCAGGGCGTTGTGCATGCCCTGGCGGGTGCGGTTGGGGCGGGTATGAATTCCGGCGGTGATGTGCGGCAGGTAGGCGGCGAAGGTTTCGTCGGGCAGGGCGGGGTCGTTGAGGGCCAGTTGCGCCAGGATGTGCCAGCCCGCCCGGCTGACGTATTCGGCGTCGGAAGTGATCCAGCGCTCAGCCAGGGCGCGGGCGTGCGGGGTTTTGGCGGCGAAATCGGCGAAGGCATCGGCCACGCCGTAATTGTCAGCATCGGCAACCCAGGCGTTGAGCAGGGTTTCGTCGGCTTGCTGCGGGTCGGCGATCATGGTTGCCAGGATGCGGGCATCGTGGTTGCCGCTGTCCCACAATCCCTGTGCCAGGGCGTGGTCTTTCTTGATCTGTTTGCGCAGCTTGCCCAGGTTGGCAAACGACACGCCAAATTGCGCGCCGCTCACGCCATGCCGGGCGTACACCTTGCGGTTCTGCGCCGTGCCGAGAGATTCAAGGGTAGCGAGGGTTTCGGGGAGGTTCATGGGATACTCCATAATTCCTTATCCGACAGATACTTATACCCCGCATCGGGGAAGACGGCGACGACGACGCCCTGTTCGAGCGTGGCGGCTACTTGCAACGCAGCGACGGCAGCCGCGCCAGATGAGATGCCCACGAACAGGCCTTCTTCGCGGGCCAGGCGGCGCACCATCTCGTGGGCGGACTCGGTTTCGATAGGGATAGTTTGATCGGGCAGGGCGGGGTTGAAGATGCCTGGCTGGATGGAGGTGGGCATGTGTTTCAGCCCTTCCAGGCCGTGAAAAGGCAGGCTGGGCTGCACAGCGATCAATTGAATTTCGGAGTTGTATTCCTTGAGATAGCGCCCGGTGCCGGTCAGCGTGCCAGAGGTGCCCAGCCCCGCCACGAAATGCGTCACCCGGCAGCCGGTTTGCTGGACGATCTCCGGCCCGGTGCTGAAGTAATGCGCCTGCCAGTTGGCGGGGTTGTCGTATTGGTTGGCGTACCAGTAGCGTTCGGGCTGCTCGGCGGCCAGTTGGCGCACCGTGCGGATGGCGCCATCGGAGCCTTCGGAGGGGTCGGTGAGGATCAGTTCGGCTCCCAACGCCCGCAGGATGGCGACGCGTTCGGGGCTGGCATTGGCCGGGATGACCAGCGTCACCGCCACGCCCAGGGCTGCGCCAAAGGTGGCGTAGGCGATACCCATGTTGCCGGAAGTCGAATCGAGCAGGCGGCGTCCGCCATCCAACTGCCCTTCCATCAATGCTGTGCGGATGATATTGAGGGCCGGGCGATCCTTGACCGATCCGCCGGGGTTGAACCATTCGGCCTTGGCAAAGACCTGCACCGTGGCAGGCAGCCCGGCAGCGACGCGGCGCAGTTGCAGCAGCGGCGTGTTGCCTACGGCGGCGTCCAGCGTCGCGGCCTGCGGGGCGGGAAGTTCACTGACTTGATAAATTGGGGAAGAGAGAAGTGTGTCCATGCTGCTCGTGTCTGATTAACGCAAAAACCAACAGACAAACAAAAAGGGCGGCCAAAACCGCTCGCTAAAACCGGATTGGGTTTCGCGGGGTTGCGGGCCACCCTTCGTCTGCTGTTGGTTATGGGCTTTCAGACGAGGCGGTGACTTACGCTCCCCGCCTCAGACACGAGCAAGTAAACATGGGAACTCCAGAAGGAATAATTATGACAAAACTTATAATAATTATAAACAAAGCGTGAATGCTGTCAAGGGCGAGTTTTACTCGTAAAATACACCCTATCCTTGTCCTGGATTGTAGGGGATGCTGGCGAAAAAGCGTGTCAGGCTATCCGCCACAAACCGGGGTTGTTCGAGAACGGCCATGTGTCCTGCCTGAGGGACGGTGAGCAGTTGCCCTTTCGGCAGCGCATTAGCCAGATATTGTGAGCGCCGCAGGGTAGAAAGCTGATCTTGTTCACCGCGCATCACCAGCGCGGGGGCCTGAATTTCTGACAGAATGGCGTTCGCATCGAAATCGCGGCACGCCAGCAAATCGCCATAGACAACACTCGCACGGGTAGTTTGCAGACTATCGAGGTGAGTGGAGATGAGTTTTTGATCGGCATCGGCGTGAAAATAGCACGCAACCAGCGCTTGCAAGCCCTTGAGAATGGTGCTGGGATTATTCATATCGTGGAAAATATCATCGGGAATACAATCTGGATCGGCGCAGGCAATGATTCCCAAGCCGGCCACGCGTTCTGGGTGGATATGAGCCAGGTGCAATGCCACGGCACTGCCCAGGGAATTGCCCACGCACACCACGCGATACAGACCCACCGCGTCCAGCCATGCCAGCAAGCCTTCGACATAGCCTTCGACGGCCTGGCAACCATGATTTCTGGATTTCCCGTGGCCGGGCAGGTCAATGGCATAGACGCGATAACCCGGCAACCGACGAATATCCGGCGGCCAATCGAGGTACATACCGCCGATGCCATGGATTAAAACGATCGGCGGAGAAAGAGCGCCTCCCCCCTCGTACAGATGATAGTAAATATCGGCCAGGATGGGCATGATGGCTGGATCAAGAGCGGAAGACTAATTCACCCCGTCGCAAGCTGTCGGCAGCTTCTTCGCTCAAAGGGATGTAAACGCGAATACGCGTGCCCTTTCCTTCGGCAGAGTCAATCTGGTACAGGCCATTGATCAGTTCTGTACGTTCCCGCATATTGACCATGCCCAGGCTGCCACGCATTTCATACGAAGCTTCTACTGACCCCACATTGAACCCTACCCCATTATCTTCGATTTCGAGCAACGCCACCTGCTTATCAACAGACTTGATGCGCACCCAGATATGAGCGGCTTGCGCATGTTTGCGGGCATTATTGACGGCCTCTTCAGCGATATAAAAGACAACGCCCTGTTTTCCCATCTCCAATTCAGAAATCACCTTGGCATCGGCGGCAATGGTCACATTCTGATTGTAGGTATCCTTCATTTTTTCTGCCATGGCCTCAAGCGCCGCCACCAATCCCTGCGATTCAAGCACCAGCGGGCGCAGGGTAAACAACATGTGACGGATTTCCTTAGTGGTATGCCGCGCCAAATCTTCGATTTTGTACAACTCATCCGCGCCAGCTTTGGGATCGCGTTCCATCAGGCGGCGGGCAAAATTGACTCGCATCGCTATCGCGGCGATAGATTGGGTTGGTCCATCATGCAGGTCGCGTGCTAACTTTTTGCGTGCTTCCTCCTGGATTTCCATCATGCGTTCTTTTTCTTGTTCGAGGTCCTGGTATAAACGCGCATTTTGAATCGCGATCATCGTTTGCGTTCCGATCAGATCGAGCATTTCGCGCTGCGCATTCGAAAAATAATCCGCTTCGGCATGGGCAAACACCAGCACCCCGTAGCGATCCAGGCCCGCACAAAGTGGAATGCAATAAGATGACTTGCAGGCTCGCAGCGCCACAAAGCGGCCTAGCTCCGGGTCTTCAGCGATCTCCTTGGTAAAAATGGCTGTACCTTCCTCGATACTTTGACCGATGATGCCGCTCGTACCAGGAACCGTCATGCGCATATCGGCTGGCGTGAAACGCCGCGCCGAACCCACAGCCAGATGTGGCTGCCCGCTCTCCGATTCGGTAAAGAGCAATGCTGCGCTGACCATGCGCTCTGGCGATGATTTCATTTTCCCCAGGGCGTCGGCGCTCAAATCAAGCGCCGTATCCAGAACACGTTGATAATTAAGTGTGGCGTTGAGCGCTGAAATCAAGTTGAAGACGGCGCGCATACGTTGCCGTTCGGCCTGAATGGCTTTCTCAGTCTCTTTACGCAAGTTCTGTTGATCGCGCAGGCGGTGAGCCCGTGTGGCAATGGATGTAAGCAGATATCCCAGGGCAAGGCCCGCAACCAGGCCCCCTACTCCGATCAGCCAAACCATCGTGGATGGATCAAGCGATGACATGTCGTTATGATAATCGAAAAAGCCTTGAAAGCAAGGCGCGATCACACTTTCGATACTATCCAGTTTTGCAAGATAGGACGCGCCGCCAAAATAGCACGCGCCCGATGGCTGAGTTGGTTTTTCTCCGGCGTGGTCAGCTCGGCCATGCTGCGACCTAGCGCTGGCAGCCCAAAAATGGGGTCATAGCCAAAACCGCCTGTGCCACGCTCTTCTGGGATAATCTCGCCAGGGCATATACCACTGGTTACTTCCAGATCACCTGTTGGGGAGGCCAATGCAATACAGCAATAGAAACGTGCCTGCCAGGGCCGCGCCAATCCACTCAATTGCTCCAACAAGTAGGCGCGCCGATCGGCGTCGGTGGCGTTTGGCCTGGGCGAATAGCGCGCCGAATAGATGCCCGGCGCGCCGCCTAAAGCAGCAACTTCCAACCCTGAATCATCGGCCAGGGCAGGCAACCCACTGGCCTGGGCGTAGGCCCGAGCTTTGAGGGTGGCGTTTGCCGCATACGTTTCTCCATTTTCTATCACATTCAAATCTGCCAGCCCAACTTCTTGTGGTCTGAGCAACTGGATAGGCATATCCTGCAGAAGTGATTGGACTTCGTGCAACTTTCCCGGGTTTGTGCTGGCAAATAAGAGTTTGAACATCTTGGCCTCCAAAAATAAAGTGCGGTAATTGTACGTGAAAAAAGCGATAGCGAGAATGCGCCTATTCAAGCAATAAATTATGAGGCCCTTTCATCGCATAGAATGATGAAAAATGGTTTTCTCTTTAAAACAGCCATTTATAGCCTGATTCTGGCGCATCAAGGCCATATATGGCATTTTTACGCCAAAATTATTCAAAAAATTTGGCAATACTTGACTTGAGATTCATAGTATGTTATCATTTATCTATTCTTAATAAAATTTATTGCTATTCTCGCCCATAACCAGTGTCTAATCCACGTTCTCCCCTTCGGCTGAATGTTGGCTTCTTGATCAATCAAGCCATTGGTTACACACGCGACTTCCCCTTTGACATCCCACAAATCCATATCCCGCCTGACCTGAACCTGTCACACCTGACGGGTGTCGCCAATTTTACGCGCACCCCACAAGGTTTGTTAGCACAGATCAAAATGCAGGCATTGGTTGAAGCTGAATGTGTTCGTTGTTTGAGTGATTATCCATTGCAACTGGCTGTTGATTTTTCGGAACTCTTTGCTTTTACGAAGAAAACGGTGGCCGAAAATGGGTTGCTCTTGCCCGAAAGTGGTTACATCTCGCTCGAACCCTTGCTGCGCGAATATATGCTTCTTGAATGGCCGATCAAACCTTTGTGCCGGCCCGATTGCAAGGGAATTTGCCCGGTTTGCGGCAGTAACCTGAATGAAGTCGCTTGCGATCACGGCGAAGCACCCGTGGATGAACGCCTGGCGGTCTTGCGATCGTTGAAAAAAAACGAGGCCTAACCACTGGCGAAATCGTTATTGCTGCATCGTCCATACCAGGAGGCATTTATCATGGTATATCCAACCCAACCTGTATCTGGTAAAAAACGATTGAATACCTTGTTGGCCAAAGCAGATATACAAGGTTTTCTCACATTTGATGATATCCTTGAACTGGATGAGTGGGACAAGGAAGATGGACAGCTACAAGAAGTGTTGTTGGCCTTACGAGAAAGGGGGGTTGAAATTATGGAGGATGAGACCGATAGTTCCACAGCCACCCACCCAGAATTGGAATTATTCGATGCTGCCCCGGTCAGTGGGATCGATCAGATTTCACCCCAAGATACTGTTGGCCTTTATTTGCGAGAGATGTCGCGCGTGCCTTTGCTGCGGATCGAAGAAGAAGTCAACCTGGCACAGCGCATCGAAAAAGGGCGCCACGCCAAGCAGGCATCGGCCAAAAATCAAAAATTGAGCCCAGACCGCCAGCAGGAACTGGAAGACCTGATACAAGATGGGGTGCTGGCGCGTGAACACTTAATTAAAGCCAATACCCGCCTGGTGGTCAGCATTGCCAAAAAATATATCGGGCGCGGCCTGCCCTTCCTCGACCTGATCCAGGAAGGCAACCTGGGATTGATGAAAGCGGTAGAAAAATTCGAATACCGGCGCGGCTTTCGCTTTTCCACCTATGCCACCTGGTGGATCCGCCAGACTATCACCCGCGCCATCGCTGATCAATCACGCACCATACGCGTCCCCGTCCACATGACCGACCGCATCCGCCAGATGTATCGGGCCATTCACGATATGGAGCAAACCCTGGGCCGCCCGCCCACAAACGAAGAATTGGCTCAAGAACTTAACGTGGATGTGGAGAAACTTCAGTGGATGCTGCAAATCTCGTGGGTGCCGGTTTCGCTCGAAAGCCCGATTGGCGATGATGACGAATCGGAATTTGGCATGTTTCTGGAAGACGAATTTACCCCTGCACCAACCCAGGTAGCCTATGAGAATTTACTGAAAGAGAAAGTGGAAGAAATTCTTGGCTCGCTGTCGCCCCGCGAGGCGCGCGTGCTGCGGCTGCGCTTCGGCCTGGATAACGACCGCCCTTACACCCTCGAAGAGGTGGGCCAAAAATTTGGTCTGACGCGTGAACGCATCCGCCAGATTGAAGGCCGGGCGCTGCGGCGGCTTCGCCATCCATGCCGGGCGCGGCAACTGCGCGAATACCTGTGAAAACAAAAAGGCCGGAAGAATTCCCAGCCTTTTTCTTGTGCTATAATCGCCGCATACGCTCCTGTAGCTCAAAGGATAGAGCGAGGCACTCCTAACGCCTAGGCTGTGGGTTCGAATCCCCCCAGGGGCGCACTCCCTTACAAAAAAGTGAGCAACTCGCTTAGATTTGCAACGAAATTGCAACGCTCCTTCTAGCAATTGCGGTAAAATTATGTCTAGCAGTCGCCTGGGTGCCCCCCTCACTCAGGCGACTGCGCTTTTAACCACGCGGGGGAACTTCTTGTATAATCGGCGCATGCCCAACCCCACATTACCCCACGAGATTCTCAAAACTGTTTTTGGTTATGAGCAGTTCAGGCCCTTGCAGCGTGAAGTGATTGAAAATGTGCTGCAAAAGCGCGATTCGCTGGCGGTGATGCCTACCGGCGGGGGAAAATCGCTGTGTTACCAGATTCCAGCACTGATTTTTCCAGGGTTGACGGTGGTGGTTTCGCCGTTGATTGCCTTGATGAAAGATCAGGTGGAGCAATTGGCCGCCCTGGGCATCCAGGCTTTGTTTTTGAATAGTTCACTTTCGATGGAGCAATATCAGGCCAACATGGCGCGTGTGCGCAGCGGCGAGGTCAAGCTGCTTTATGTGGCCCCCGAAACGCTGCTGACGCCGCGCCTGTTCAACCTGCTTTCTCAAGTTCCCCTCGACTGCCTGACGATTGATGAGGCGCATTGCATCTCGGAATGGGGGCATGATTTTCGCCCGGAGTACCGCCAGATTGTTGCCGTGCGTGAGCGCTTTCCGCAGGCGGTGTGTTTGGCGCTGACAGCCACGGCCACGGAACGCGTGCGGGCCGATATTCGCGCCACGCTGCGCTTTCAGGCGGCCAATGAGTTTGTCGCCAGCTTTAATCGCGAGAATCTTTACATTGAAGTCCAGCCGAAAACTGCGCCAGTCAGCCAGGTGATCGCCCTGATCGAGCAATTCAAAGGCCAATCGGGCATCATCTATTGCTTTTCGCGCAAGCAGGTAGATGATCTGGCGACCTATCTCGCCACGCGGGGGTATTCGGTGCGCCCCTATCACGCCGGGCTGGAAGATGACGCCCGCCGCCAGAATCAGGAAGCGTTCATTCGCGATGACGTGCAAATCATGGTCGCCACAATTGCCTTCGGCATGGGCATCAACAAGCCGAATGTGCGTTTTGTCGTCCATTACGACCTGCCCAAGAGCATCGAAGGCTATTACCAGGAGATCGGGCGTTCCGGGCGTGATGGCCTGCCTGCCCACTGCTTGTTGCTTTACAGCGGCGGGGATGTTCGCAAGCAAATGTTTTTCATTGATGAAAAGGTCGAACCTGAGCGCGGCGTGGCTATCCAGCATCTCAACGCGCTCACACGCTACGCCGAAGGCACCACCTGCCGCCGCACGCCGCTGTTGGCCTATTTTGGCGAATCGTATGCCAACGAGAATTGTGGTATGTGCGACAATTGCCGCCGCGGCACCGACCATTATGAAGACATCACCATTCCGGCGCAAAAATTCCTGTCGTGCGTGGCACGTACAGGCGAGAAATTCGCTGCTGCGCATGTGATCCATGTGTTGTTGGGGATCGCGAACGAAAAAGTGCAGCGGTATGGGCATCAGAGCGTTTCCACCTTCGGCATTGGCAAAGACCTGACCGAAAAACAGTGGAAGTTCATCGGTCAGCAAATGCTCGACCAGGGTTTGCTCGAACAAAGCCGTGATGTATACCGCACGCTCAAGCTGACCCCACAGGCTTATGATGCGCTGAAAAACCGCACGCCCATTCGCGGTCTGCTGCAACGTGATGAAGCAGCCGCCGCTCCCACCGGCGAGATCGAGCGCGACGCGGCGCTCTTCGAGTTGCTGCGTCAAAAGCGCAAGGAACTGGCCGATGCCGCCAACGTGCCGCCGTATGTGATCTTTTCGGATCGCTCATTAACCGAGATGGCGCTCTATTACCCGATGAAGGCGGAAAGCCTGTTGACGATCAATGGTGTGGGGCAGGTGAAATTGGAACGTTATGGGGAGATTTTTATGGGCGTGATTCGAGAATACTGCCAGGCACATGGTCTGAGCGAAAAGCCGAAGTCAGCCAAAGAGGCCCTCTCGCTCACACAGAGCGCGGCCAAGCCACGGCACATTCTGGTTGGCGAGGCGTATAACGCCGGCCAAAGCGTGCCTGATTTGATGTCCACCTGGTCGGTAAAGGTGGCGACGATTCTCGATCACTTGTTGAAATATGCGGGGGAAGGCAACCCCCTGCGCGATGGCAATGAACTGCTCGAATTGGTAAAACTTCCTGAAGCGCAGCAGCAGGCTGTTTTACGGGCCTTCGATCAATTGGGGGCTGAAGCCCTGCGCCCCGTGTTTGATCAATTCAATGGCGAAGTCAGTTACGATGATTTGAAGGTATTGCGCCTGCATTATGTCACCAAAGCGTTCAAAAAATCGCCAGTAGGAAAATGAAAGTGGTGGTCAACTTCGTTGACCACCACTTTCATTTTCCATCACTTTCCATCAGCTTCCATCAACGCAATCAACCCCAGCAATGCCCCCCAGTGATAGTAACGGTCGCTGCTGTGGATGTCGCAGCCTGCGCCGGTGTTGGCGTTGTAATTCTCGTGGACGTGGCCGTTGGCCTGCCATTCTTTGAGCAGCAGAGCCTTCGATTTTTCGGCCAGGTCGCGGCGGGCGCGTTGGGCCGGGGGGATGTCGTAGCGGCGCAGGCCGAGGTAGACGAGGAAGTTCATTGGCGCCCAGATGCGGCCACGCCAATAGGTTTGCTCAGGGTAGGCGGGGTCATTGCGGGCGATGGAGGGCATGATCCATTCGCCCCAAAATTCCTGGGGGTTGTAGAAATGCTCATCTATCATGCGGGCGGCCTGTTCGAGGGTGGCCGCCCCGCCCAGCAGGGGGTAGAAATTGGTGGGCGAAAGGCGCGGGCTGAACTCACCCGTATCCCAGCGGCGGTTCATAAAGATACCAGCTTCAGCATTCCACAGGATCGGCAGGTTGGCGGAGTAGGCGGCGCGGCGGCGTTCGACTTCGACGGCTTCGGCTTCGCGGCCCAGGAGCCGTGCCAGTTCGGCCACCGCCTCGCAGTCGGCCAGGTACAGGCCGTTCAGACCAGTATCCCACAATTTCAGGATGTGCCGGTCTTTGTCGAAGGGGATGTCGTCGTACATGGGCGAGTTATCCAGGCCCGATTCGAGCGCCGCGCCGAAACGAGCGTTGACACCGTCGGTTTCCCAGGGATTGCCGATGACGGGGGTGTAGGGGGTCGAACCCCAACACAGCAAGCCCTTGAAGGAGCGGGCCGTATCCCACCAGCGATTCCAGGCCAGCAGATCATCGAAGAGCATCTCCACCAGCCACAGGTCGCCAAAACGGCGGTAGAGTTCCAACACGGTCAACGCGCCGACGGGCGGCTGCGAGCGGTCGCGCGATTTGCCGCCGGTGGCGTAAGAGAAGTTGGGGATGAAGCCGCTCTCGGTTTTCTCGCGGGTGATTTCGACGGCGTTGGCGTAGGCCAGGTCTTTGTCGTCGGGAGCGGCCAGCCAGGCGGCAAAGTAGGTGTCCCAATCGAAAAGCACCCAGCCGCCATGGCCGATACTCCAGATGCGGCTGACCGGCGAGATGACACGCTCGGCGGCGGGGTCGTAGATCGTATCCCAGGCGAGGCAGGTTTGGATGGCGGAATACAACTCATTGGCGGAGCGTGATTCGTGTTCCGCTTGACGCGAGGTAATAATGTCGGTGATTTGTTCGATGGTGCGCGGCCGCCCGGTGGAGATGCCGACGGGCTGGTCGAGGCGCAACACGAGGTAGGGAGCCTGGGCAGGGATGTGCGGATCGCTGGCGGCGGGGCCGGCGGCGTAGATGGGGATGATTGTGGCCGGGCCGAGGGGCTGATCCTGGAAGACGATGTGTTCGTTCTCGTGGTAGAGCAGGCCGGGACGGTTCCACAGGAGGCCGGCTTCGGCGACCAGGGCCGGCGGGGCGTAGGGCAGTTGGCGCGGCGTGACCAGCAGCACCAGGTCGTCGTTGGGCGCCACGCCCACGGTGGCCGACTGCACCAGCACCTCGATGCCCTGCCAGGTGAGGATGAGTTCGGTGAAGCTGCCATCGCTGGCGCGCCGGCCGGGGATGATGCGCTCTTGATCCTGTCCTTGCTGACCGATGAAGCTCTCTTTGAGATAGCGGGCGCTGCCATATTCTTTCAGGCCGAGGTTGATCGCCAGGCCGTGCGGCAAGAGGACGTGCGAGAGTACGCTGCGCGTGTTCCAGGTATTCCAGCCGCGCGCCAGGCGGCGTTTGAGCAGGGTGTATTCGATGGGAGCGTTCATGGCGGGTCTCCTACGCTTCACCCGCCACATCCACAATGGCCTGGCGGGCGATCTGTGTCCATTGGTCGAAACGTTCGGGGTGGTTTTCGCAAGTGTGGGTGTCTTTGAGGATGATCTCTAGCACGCAGCCGTTGGCCTGGCACACTTCGAGCGTGTGGCGCACGTAGGCGTAGATGGCGGCAGGATCGAACTGGCCGACCAGGTGGGCGGGGTTGGGCTTCCACGAGTAGATGAAATCGCCGCGCAGTTTTTCAGCGCAGCGGTCTACATCGGCGAAGGGTGAGATCGAGATGCGGCGCATGTGCGGCAGCGCCGGACGTCCGTCCGCTATCACGTTGTCAAGTTTGCGGGTCAGGTCTTCGCAGCAGCCATAGCCGGTGAGTCCGAAGGGTTCGAGCAGGCGGGCTTCGTAGGGCATGAGGAAGCTGGCGTGCATACGCGGCGAGACCACCGCCATCTCTTGCGATTCGGCGCTGGCCCACATATCCAACGGGCGCACGCGGTTGGCGTCGAAGCCGGGGGCGGGCAGTTCATCGGTGTAGCCATTGCCGCCGGAGGAATGGTAGGTGCTGTCGTTGTTCAGGCTGAGCAGGTTGAGATCGATCATCTGTTGGCGCAGGCGATGGTGACCGGCCTCGAAGAAGGCCATCATCTCGTGGACGAAGTCGGGGGCGTCGCTCATATCCATCAGCAAGTTGTTCAGCCCGCGCAGGTAGATGTATTGCGCCGCCAGATGGTAGGAGATGTGCGCCACGCCCTTGCGCCGGATGGTGAGCAGATCGCCGAAGAGATCGTGCATTTGCTCGGCGTTTTGGCGGGTGGCGGCTTCGTCGTAGCGCAGGTCGGGGTGGCGCAGTTTGGCGATGTCGGCGTATTCGGCGATGACCGGTTCGATCTCGTAGGCGCCGCGAGCGCTGTCGGAGTGGCGGCGGACGGGTTCCAGCCCCCAGCCAGTATCGCCAACCACGGCGGTTTCGACCCATTCGGCCTCCAGCACGGTGTCATCGGCGAAGTGCTGGGCGGTGTAAAGCCGTGACCACAAATGCCACTCGATGCGGCGAGCGCGCTCGCTTTCGCATTGCAGGGCGTATTGCTGAGAGAGTTCTTCCCACGCGCCTTCGGGGAAGACCAGCATCAGGGGGTATCGGGAGCGCAGGGCGTTGTGTTCCGCCCAGCGTTGGCGGCGTTGGGTCATGTGCGGGTGGGCGGCGGCTTCGGCCACCTGACGGGCAAGCTGGCGCAGAATGGTGGTATCGTGAGAGGAGAAGAGGGACATAGGGTTGTGAGGGGGTTTGAATGGGCTTGTTAAAGACTATTGTAAACGAGTTTGACCATGTGGGCGGTGATGATAACTTCAAGAAAGCCGCCGTAGCCAGGCAATTTACCACCTGGAGAAATTCACCCATTCAACCGCCGGTAAATCCCCTTCATCTGGCGGTAAATGGTGGTGAAGATGGCGAATCGTTCGCTGTACAGGGCGTGGTGGGCCGCTTGGGGCGTGTAAACCTGGCGGATGGGGGCCAGTTCAGCCACGTCGGGCAGGGCGATCTCGCCCAGGCCGGCGGCGGCGATGAAGGCCGCCCCACGTGCATTGGCCTGGATGGGGTCCTGCACCTGGCGAATTTCCACACCCAACACGTCGGCGAAAATCTGACACCACACATCCGACTGCGCCCCGCCGCCGACGATGCGGATGGCATCCACCTTTCGGCCCAGGAATTTCTCCACGGGCGTCAGCAGCCAGCGCGTGTTGAAAGCAATTCCTTCAAGAAAGGCGCGGATAATGTCTTCACGCGTGTTATGCAGCGAAAGGTTATACAGCCCGGCGCGCAGGCTGCGGTCGTCCACCGGGGCGCGTTCGCCCCATATCCACGGCGTGTAGAGCAGGCCGTGACTGCCAGGCGGCACGCGGGCGGCGATCTGGTCGAGGAATTTGAAAATATCGGGGACGGCGGCTTCTTGCAGCAGTTCGTCTTTGTGATACAGGATATTGTCGCGCAGAAAGGTCAGGTTGCCGCCGGCGGTGGCCTGCAAAGCGGTGAGCAGGTAGCGCCCTGGCATGGCGCAAGGCACGGAGGCCAGCGAGCTGGCGATGTCGGTTTTTTTGAAGGGAACGTGGGCGGACATCCAGGAAGACGTGCCGATGTAAAGGTGGGTGGCGTAATCGGCCACCGCGCCCGAGCCGATGGCAGCGGCGGTGTTGTCTATCGCCCCGGCCACCACCTGCACATCAGCAGGCAGGCCCAACTCGGCGGCGATGGCGGGCAGCAGCGGGCCGAGGATAGCTGTGCAGGGGACAATTTCGGGCAGCTTGTCGGCATCCACGCCGCAGCGGCGCACCAGGTCAGGGTGGTAGTGAATGTTGTCGGGCTGGCGGTTGTCTGTTACCCACGAGGTGAGGATCGAATCGAAGGTGGCGGCGAAACGCCCGGTGAGACGCAGGTTGAGATAATCCAGCACGTTCAGGAATTTGTGCGTGCGGGCGTAGATTGCGGGGAAGTGCTCGCGGATCAGCAGCATGTGACCGGCGGGGTCTTTGCCGGTGGGGGAGGGCATGCCGCCGGTTAGGTGAACCCAGCGCAGGGTGTTGCGCAGCCCGAGGCCGGTGAGATTGATGTGGCCGCCGAATTGCTGGCGCAGGTGGGGCGCACCGCGCATATCCATCCACAAGATGCAATTCATCAGCGCTTTGCCGTCGGCAGCTACCGGGATTGTGCCTTCGCCCTGGGTGGAGCAGCACACGGCCTGGATAGCCTCCCGCGGGGCCAAACTGCGTCCCAACAAACGCCGCACGGCCATCTGAAACGCTGCCCACCAATCGTCGGGCGATTGTTCCGCGCCACCATCGGGGGTGATAATCAGGCGCACGGGTTCGGCTTCCCAGCCAAGCACCTGTCCGTGGATCGAGACGAGAGCCACTTTCATGCCCGACGTGCCGAGGTCAATGGCTAAAATGAGCGGATGGGTTGACATCAGTTGATTATCCTAACCCGCATAAAGCGGAACGACCGCTGCACTAATCCAGGAAATGCTTGTTTTTTGTGCAAGGAGTTTGCGGGTTAGGCGCTATCCCAAAAGAATTTTGGTCAACGCCTGCTTTTCGGCTTCATTCACCGCTTCGCCGGCGCGTTGTTTGGCGAGCAGGGCGTTGAGACGCCTATGCAGCGCCGGCGTGAGCGGGAAGCGCACGGCAAAGAGCAGCGCAAAGGCCAGCAAAACAATCGGCAGGAAGATGAACAACAAGCGCAAGACGAGCAGGAAGGTATCAGACTGCGGCTGTTCGATCAGTTTGGTGGCCCCGTCAATGGTCTGCTGCACCGGCGGCACGTAACCGGCCCAGCCGATCACGTTGGAGACGGCGAAAATCGCCAGCGCCGAACTGAACTTGCGGATGAACGTGACCAGCGCCGAGTAGATGGCCTCGCGGCGTTCGCCGCTGGCAAGCTCGTCCACGTCGGGGATGTCGGGGAAGATAGCGTAGATCATCACCACCACGCCGCCGGTGCCCAGCCCCACCACCGCGGCGAACACGTATACCCAAAAGGACGCCAGGCCGGGGGCCAGCAGGAAGCTGAACAGCATGGCCGCCGCCCATATTGCCAATCCCACCATATAGCTACGCGCTTTGCCGGTGCGTTTGCTCAAGGCCACATAAAACGGCAGCGCCACCACCTGCGCCACCAGCAGCGCCCCGTTGACATAGCTGACCTCGCCGGAACGCAGCAGGTAATACTTCACAAAGTACGCCACGATGGTACTCACCGTGTCTATGGCGACGAAGGCGAACAGGTACATCGCCAGGGTGTAGACGAACGTGCGGTTGGTGAACGGCGTGATGAAGGCCCGCCGCCAGTCGAAGGCTTCGGGCGGGCGCTGAAATTCGGGCCGCTCTTTGACCGCGGCAACGGTAGCGATGAACGGCAGGGCGAAGAAGGCCCCAAACGCCAGGCCCATCACGATGTAGCCGGTGCGCACGTCGGGAAAAGCCTTGACGATTTCGAGCGGCAGCAGCGCTGCCACGATGGAAGCCGCCGTAGAGAAAAAGATGCGGATTGAACTCAACGACGAGCGTTCGTGGTAGTCGAGCGTGATTTCGGCGTGCAGGGCGTTGTAGTTGAGCATCACGATGCTGACCACGGTGGAGAAGAACAGGTAGCTCAACACCACGGCGGCGAAGCGGGCGGCTTCGGAATCCATGTTGTAGGGGAAGTAGAGCGCAAAGAACGAGAGCAAGATCAGCGGGATGCCCAGCAGCAGGTACGGGCGGCGGCGTCCGAGGCGGGTGCGGGTGCGGTCGGCCAGCAGCCCCTCGAAGGGGTCGGTGAGGCTGTCGTAGATTTTGCTGATCAGGATCACCGTCCCGGCCAGGGCGGGGGCGATGCGCACCACGTCGGTCAGGAAGATCAGGTAGTAGAAGCTGATGACGATGCCGGCCCCGCCGCCGTAAATATCGCCCAGGCCGTAGCCGATTTTCGTCCGCCAGGTTAATTTCTCGCTGTGGGTTTCCATGAGCGTTCCTTGGGGTTGAAGGTTGATGCTATAATGGGTTTACTGAAATTCTGCAATGACAGATTTTCGGAAAGGAATGAGGCAATGAGCGTAACTTTACAAGTGCGGCAACGCGGCACCTTGACCCTTCCAGCAGAATTGCGCCAGCAATATGGCATTCGTGAAGGCGATACTTTTCGGCTGGTGGACCTGGATGGTCTGTTCGTGTTGACGCCGATGACACCTATCGTACCAGAATTGGCCCGCGAGATCGAGCGCGCCCGTCTGGAAACCGGCCTGAGCGTGGATGAGTTGTTGGCCGGGCTGCGCGAACAGCGCGAACGCTATCACGCCGAGAATTATGCCACCAACACGGGTGACTGACACGCCGCGCAAGCCGCGGGTCTTTTTCGATGCCGATGTGTTGTTTGCGGGGGCGGCCTCGGGCCATGAGAACGGTGCCAGCCTGGTGCTGTTGCGTATGGCCGAGATCACCTTGATCGAGGGGGTAACTTCACAACAAGTGATCGTGGAGTGCGAACGTAACTTGGGCGGAAAAGTCCCTGCGGCCATGCCGGCGTTTCAAATGCTCGTCACACGCTGCCTGCGTACCGTCCCCGCTCTGGCTGCCAGCGAGCTTTCAGCCTTCGCCGGGATGGCCGATGCCAAAGACCTGCCAATCCTGGCAGCGGCGGTGCAGGCAGGCTGCGGCTGGCTGGTGACGTTCAATGTGCGCCATTTTCAGCCGGGGCATCCGTCGCTCACGGTGCTGCGCCCCGGTGATTTTATCCTGCGCGTTCGTGAACTGCTGGCCTATTTGCCCTGATTGCGGATCAAATCACGATACCAGGTTGCGCTGTCTTTGATCGTGCGCTGCTGGGTAGCGTGGTCAACCCGCACGAAGCCCATGCGGTGGGTGTAGCCGCCGCTCCACTCGAAGTTGTCAATCAGCGTCCACATGAAGTAGCCGCGCACATCGGAACCGGCGGCGATAGCTTTTTCGAGTTCGGCCAGGTACAGTTGCAGGTACTGGATGCGGTGGTCGTCGCGGACACGCCCGGCCTCGATGATGGCGTCAGCGTCGCCGCAGCCATTTTCGGTGATGTAGATCACGGGCGCGCCGTATTCTTCGCGGTAACGTTTGAGCAGTTCGCCCATGCCTTCGGGATAGGCCTGTTTGCCCAGGATGGGATGCGAGATGCCCGGCGGGGGGTCACGATCCACCCAGGATTGGAAGAAGGGCAGGTACCACAGGTGGCGGGCGTATTGGCGGGTGTAGTAGTTGACGCCGAGGAAGTCGGTCTTGACCGATGCCGTTTCCAGATCGCCGGGCAAAATTTTGGGGCGGAAGGGCCACAGGCGCTTGAACAACGCTTCGGGGTACTGGCCTTTGTAAATGCCATCCAGGTAGAAGCGGTTCATGAACAGATCGGCGAAGTGGGCGGCGTCGCGGTGCTGGGGGGTATCGGCATAGGGGTAAATGGGGAACTGGCTGAGCGTGATACCCACCTGCGCATCGGGTGAGATACCTCGAATGCGCTGCACCGCCAGGCCGTGAGCGAGCAGCTCGTGGTGCGCCACGCGGAAATACTGCCAGGGGTTGGTCATGCCGGGGGCATGTTCACCGATGAAGTAGCCAAAGAAGGCGTGTTCCCAGGGCTCGTTGAGCGTGATCCAGTGTTTGACGCGGTCGCCGAGGGATTTGACCACCACTTCGACGTAATCGGCGAAATAGCCTGCCGTCTCACGCCCGGCGAAGCCGCCATACTGCTCGAAGAGCGCCTGGGGCATGTCCCAGTGGAAAAGCGTGATGAAGGGGGTGATGTTTTTCGCCAGCAGGGCATCTACCAGGCGGTTGTAGTAATCGAGGCCCGTGGGGTTGACGGCTCCCTTGCCCTGCGGGATGACGCGGCTCCAGGCGATGGAGAAGCGGTAGGCATTCATCTCCAGTTCGGCCATGATGTCCACATCGGTTTGGAAGTCGTGATAGGTGTTGCAGGCTACGTCGCCGGTGTCGCCGTTTTTGATCTTGCCCGGTTTGCGCACGAAAACATCCCAGGTGGAAGGGCCTTTGCCGTCGGCGTCCCAGCCGCCTTCGATCTGGTAGGCGGCGGTGGCCGCGCCGAAGTAGAAGTTTTTGGGGAATTGAAGGGATGGGTTCATAAATTTTCAGAGATCACCACAGAGACACAGAGTACACGGAAAAAAACAAAGAAAACTCTGTTCTCTGTGGTGAATTTGTTTCCGGTTTCTCTATCAGGATATGCTTTCGTCAGTCATCCGATGCCGCGCTTCGGAGAAGGCCGACAGTTCGCGCTCTCTTTCGAGGCTGATCGGCGAAAAGAGCATCGGCAGGATGCCCAGCAGCACGAAGAAGAACGGCACGATCCCCGCGCCCACGCGGATGCCTTCGAGGGCGCGGGCGCTCTGCTTGGCTGCGCCGCTCTCGAAGCCGTAGAAGCCAATCAACGAGGTGAAGATGGCGGCCTGGATGCCCGAAATGGGGATGGTGAGCAGGGCATTCAGGCCGGTGAACAGGCCGGCTTTGCGCACATCGGTTTGCTGCTCGTCCTGGTCAATGATCGCCCCCAGCATGGGGCCGTTCACCAGCCCGCCGATCTGCGAGCCGACGATGACGATGCAGTAGCCGAGCAAAATCTGCCAGAAGTTCTGCGCAAAATACAGGCTCAAAAAACCCAGTGCCGCCGGAAACGCCCCGAGGATGGCGGACTTTTTCAATCCCTGCGCCTTGACGAAGCGCCCCAAAAACGGCACGAACAGGAACATCACCAGCCCCGGCACCACATCTACCACGGTGGCTTGCTCGCCCGAAAAGCGGAAGACATGATCCATCAGGTACAGAAACGGCGTGAAGTAAAACGCCATTGGCCCGCGTCCCAAAAACTGGTACAGCACGAAAACCACAAAGGCACGCGATTTCAACGCATCGCCGGCGCTCTTGCGCAGGTAGCTCACCAGCTCGCCCTCGCCAGAGCGTACATCGTTCTGGTACATCTCGGCCTTGTCTTTGATCTTGCTCAAGGCAAACCAATACATCAACGAGTTGAGCAGCAGCACACCGCAGAACAGGATCACCGTCATGGAGCGGTCGTTGTTGCCCACCAGCAGCATGGTGGGAATGATTGTGCCGAAGAAGCCGCCAATGTGGGCGATGTAGGTGCCGATCACCGAGACATCCACGCGTTCATTTTTGGTGGGGGCGGCAATCAACACGTAATTAGCAAAGGCGATGCCGAAGGCGGTTTGGGCAGTGTCGAAGACGAACAGCAGCGCCAGAAGAGCCGCAAAAATCAGCCAATCATTCCAGGTGGGCTGCGAAAACAGCATGGCACATGCGGAAAACACAATCAACGGGGCGGTGACACGCATGAAATACACGTACTTGCCCCGCTGCGGCGTATAGCGGAAGCGGTCAATTACCACGCCCAAAATCGGGTCGTTGACGGCGTTCCAGATGCCAAAAATCAGGTACACCAGGCCCACCAGCTTCACATCCAACCCGATGATGTCGGTGTAATACTTGATGAAGGCATTGTGAATTAGCACATTGCTCAGGTTGAGCGGCATGGTGGGAAAGGCCAGGAAAAACTTGGCCCAGCCGCGGATCGGGCCTGAGGCGGGTGGGCTGAGCTTGGCAATCGAACCGTTCATAGATACCTCGTCTTGAAAGCGCTTCACTTCCCACGGATGGAAGAAAACTACCGATTTCTTGCCCAATATCCGGGGCTTTTCTTCATCCGTGGGAAGCCAATGTAGTACCTTACGAGTCAAGTTCTTGCTTTTTGTGCAAAGATTTTTAACCACTAAGGACACGAAGGTTCACGAAGGCTTCTTTGGGTTTTCCTTCGTGTTCCTTTGAGTCCTTTGTGGTTAAAGGTTTTGCTTTTCCGGCTTGTCCGGGTTGGGATTAAGCCACAGTATCTTTCACGTCAAACTTGACCTTGCCAATATCCACACTGCTGACGGCGACGTTGATGGCGTGTTCGCCCGCCGCCAGCGTCTGCCCGGCGACGCGGATGGTCAGCGTGACGCCGTAATAGGCGGGCAGGCGCTTCTGGTTGCTGATCTCGCTGGCGGCGATGGTCTGGTTGCCAGCCTGGACGGTGATGGCTTCGAGCGGGATTTCCACGCCATCGAGCAGGATCGGCCCGACGCCGTAGAGGGTGGTCGAATCAACCACATTTTTGATCGAAAATTCAAAACCGGTTTCGATGTTCTTCAAGCTGTTGGGAACGTAGAGTTTGGCGAGAACTTGAGGGGGGAACATGAGGGACTCCTTTTGTGAGGGGGTGAGAGGGTGAAAAGGTGACAGGCTGACGGCGAACTTCGTTCGCAGGTACTCAGGAGGTGGTGAGGTTGCGCAGGGTGGAGGTGCCGGTGGGGCGGATGTGTAGCCAGACGTCACCGGATGCAGATTTTTCGAGGCGGTATTCGCCGGAGGGGGTGAGGGTGAGGTTGGCGGGGTCGAAATCGAGCCAGGCGGGCAGGTAAATGACGGTGGGAGCTGTGACGGCAGGGTCTTCCTGCCAGGCGCATGCGAAGCCACCGGTGGCAGGGTCGAAATGGTAATTTTTGAGCACACCCGCCACGCGTTCGGGATAGGGACGTGAGAGGGCCGGGAAACAGGCGGCCTGCTCCAGGTCGGGCTGGTAGGCCCAGTAGGTGTCTGAGCAGAGCAATTGCTCGAAGAGCCGCACCACGCCGCGCGCCGCCGGCAGCGTCTCCGGCCAGAAGCCGTAAGCGCCCCACTCGCCCACCAGCATCGGCCAGCCGTGTTTGCGGGCGGTCTCACCGTGATGGGAGAAGATCACCTCCACGCGGGCGTTGCTGGCGTGGGCCACGTTGGGCGTATCCACCACCAGATCGTAGCCATGCGGGGCGTAGGCCTGCTGAGTTTCCCCTTCCAGCGGCTCGATGGCGCTGTACACGCCCATATTCGAGCCCATGCTGGTTTCCAAGAAGAGAATGCCATTCGTATCCACCGCACGGATGGCCGCGGCGACGCGGCGGAAAAACGGCATCAGCGCTTCCTGCTCGAACTGGTTGTACACCGGGCGCGGCGCTTCCATCACCTCGGCGTAGGCTTGCGGGTCGTTGAGCGCTTGCAAAATCTGGAAGCGGCCTTCGGGATCGCTCCACAAGGCGAGCATGGCCGCCATTGGGTCAGCCCCTTCGGCCACCGGCAGTTCGACGCCCGATTGCATCAATAACTCGGCCCCGCGGGCGAACTGCAATCCCAGGGCTTGCGGGGCGGTCGAACCGGTCATCGGCTCGTTGAGCAAATCGTAGCCGATGACGGCCGGGTGCGCCCCGAAGCGTGCGGCCAGCAGCTTCCAGCAGGCGGCGAAGTGATCTTGCAA
The DNA here is from genome assembly GCA_964606085.1 of uncultured Anaerolineaceae bacterium. Lineage (GTDB taxonomy): Bacteria > Chloroflexota > Anaerolineae > Anaerolineales > UBA4823 > CAIQJJ01. The sequence goes on along the minus strand of CAZSFD010000018.1, from coordinate 11,951 downwards.
GCCGATTCCATCAGAAGCCGGGGCATTGCGCCAAAAGTTGTCGAGGGCGGTTTGCACGGCGGGGCTGGCGAAATAGGCATCCGACCACACTTCGCCGCTGACGTGCGGCTGGCCTTCGTGGAGCGTGGCCCAGGCGGGCGCGCCGTCGGAATACAGCACACTGTACAAATCCTGGTGCATGTCGATGAAAACGTACAGGCCGTGTTCGTGCGCCCAATCGAGCTGGCGTTGGATGCCCTGCAAATAGGCTTCGTTGTACACGCCCGGCTGCGGTTCCAGCCCATCCCAAATCACGCCCAGGCGCAGGCAATTGAAGCCCCAGCGGCGGAAATCGGCGAAGGTTGCGCCGTCATCGTCGGGGAAAAGGTAGCCAGCCTGGGGGTCTTTGTTGACATAGTTGATGCCATGCAGGATGACCTGGCGGCCTTCGGGGTCGTAGAAGCGGCTGTTGCGAGTCGTGATCATGCAGAGAACTCCGTGTTTGCAAGAACCATCTCGAAGCGGTTGAGCGCATCGTCAATCACATCGTCGGTGTCGGCCAGGCTGGTGTACATGCGGCTGCCCGCCAGTGTGACCAGGCCGCAGGCCATGTAGGCGGCGCCCATTTCTTCCATCATGTGTTTGCGCGGCTTCACTTCTTTGAGCAGCTTGAGCGGGTTTTTGAAATCGAGCAGCATCGTGCCCGAAGTTTCCAGGTGGACGATGGAACCCTGGTTGTAAGCGACGAAGGGCAGGTTAAATTTGGCGATGATGCTGTTCAGCCCGGCCGTCAGGCGGTCGCCAGCTTTCCCGGCGATGGCCGCGGCGTTGGTGCGTTCCATTTCGAGCAGGGCGTAATAGCCCGCCGCGCAGGAAAGCGGGTTGGCCGAAAGCGTCCCGCCGACGTAGGCGCGTTCTCCTGTTGCGCCGCCAATCCCCGCCGCAAAACGCATGATCACTTCGGCGCGCCCGCCCACGCCGCCCGCCATCGGGTAGCCGCCGGTGACGCACTTGCCGAACACGGTCAGGTCGGGTTTGACGCCAAAGTAACCCTGCGCCCCACCCATCCCCAGGCGGAAACCCGTCACCACCTCGTCGAAGATCAACAACGCGCCAAACTCGTCGCAGAGTTGGCGCACTTTTTGATTGAACTCGAACGGCACGGGCCGCGTGCCGCTTTCGGGACCGAGCGGCTCGACGATCACCGCCGCTGTGCCGCCGGTCAGCCGGTTGAGCATCAACAGGCGTTTGAGCGCCCCCAGGTCGTTGGGGTAGAACTCCTGGGTGTGGGCGCTGGCCCCAGCCGGGATGCCCTTGGCCTCCAGCCGCCCCGTGCCAGGGATGTGCAGGCCGAAAACCATCGGGTCGCTCCAGCCGTGGTAGGCCCCGCCGACCTTGATGATCTTCTTCTTGCCGGTAAACGCCCGCGCCGCCCGGATGGCCGCCATCACGCTCTCGGTGCCGGAGCCTAACATGCGGAACATCTCGACGGCGGGCATGTAGTGGTTGATCAACTTCGCCAGCTTGAGTTCGTACTCGTGAAACAGCCCCGTCACCGGGCCGCAGGTTTGCAGCAGTTCGATGATTTTGTCGCGCACAGGGGCGTAATTGCTGCCCAGCACCGTCGGGCCGCCGGCCTGCAAAAAATCAATGTAGCGGTTGCCATCCACATCCCACAGGTGCGCCCCCTCGGCGCGTTCCATCGCCAGCGGAAAGGGATAGTTGAAAGCCAGGTTATGCTGCACGCCACCGGGGATGAATTGCCTGGCCTCGTCGGTCAGCGCCTTCGAGCGGGTGCAGCGCGTCTCGAAGTAGGCCAGGTATTCTGCCATCTTGTCGCGGCGGATAGGCCGGATGGGCTGCTTCACCAGGGCGTTCAGCTTGCGGTAAATTTCATCGGTGTCGTGGTAGTGGGTGATGGAGGGGGGGAATGGGGGCATGGGATGATCCTGGGGGGAGGGCGTAAGTCGTTATTCGTTATTCGTAAATCGTTATTCGGAGCGCCTAACAAGCCTCGATTTACGCATCTCGAATAACGATTTACGCATCTCGAATCTCGATTCACACATCTCGAATAACGTTCTTCTGTTCCTTCTTCAACTTCGCAAACACAATCTCGCGCACCGGCAGGGGGATGGTCGTCAGGCGTTCGCCGGTGTAGTAGGCCAGCAGGAAGGCGGTGGCGCACTTTTCGAGCAGTTCCACGTTGAACATGGCGCGTTCGGCATTGGGGCCGAGGGTGAGCGCGCCGTGGTTTTGCAAGATGTAGGCGTTGGCGTGGTTTTTCAGCTTGCGCACGATATTGCTCTTCAGCCAGCCGGTTCCCGATGGCCCATAGGGGACGATCTCGACCGAGCGGCCCAAAAAGCGCACCTGCTCGTCGAACAGGGCCGGGATCGGTTTGCCCAGCAGCGCCAGCGCCGAGGCGGTCACCTGGTGGGTGTGGATGACTACGTTGACATCGGGCCGCGCCTGGTAGATGGCGGCGTGCATGCCGCTTTCGATGGATGGCTTGCGCTCGCCGGCCAGGGGGGCCAGCGTTTCATCCAGCACGCATACATCGGCAGGGGTCATTTGCAGGTAATCGAAATTCGACGGCGTGATGGCGAAGGCATTGCCCGTCACACGCACCGACACGTTGCCGCCCGTGCCCATCAGGTAGCCCTGGCGGGTCATTTCCTGGCTGATGGTTACGACAGATTGTTGAAAAGGGAGGTAGGTTTCCATAATTTGGAGGCGAATTTTAGGCTGGCAAAATCGGCACACATACAATCGGCTGCAAACAGGCGATCAGCAGCGCTTTCATGGGCATCTGTTCCAGCAGTGTGTGCGAAATCTGCCCTTCCAGCATCAGCGAGGCCAGGCCATGCACCTGGCTCCAAATGCCAATCGCCGCCACTTCCGATGAACCAGGCGCGAGGATACCCGCTGTTTGGCAGGCTTCTGCAATCGCGCGAACGATGGCGAAACTTTGCTGCGTCAGCGTTACCAGATCGGGATATTCTTGCTCTTTTTCGACTGCGCCAGAAAAGGTCAGCTTGAACAGGGCGGTATCCTCGATGGCGAAATCCAGGTACAGCCAGGCCGTTTCGACCAGTTGGGCCAGGGGGTCATCGGGATACTGCGTTTGCACCGTTTTCATGCGTTCATACAGGCGGCGGTATCCTTCGGCAGAGATGGCCGCGATCAACGCCTGTTTATCGGCAAAGTGAGCATAGGGCGCGGTGTGGCTGACCCCGGCCCGGCTGGCAACCTTGCGCAAGCTCAGGCCGTTGGCACCCTCCTCGGCCAAAATGGCTATCCCCGCCTCGATCAAGGCGTTTTTCAGATCACCGTGGTGGTAGGGCGTTTTATCCATGTAAAGTGGCTGGTAAATCAAAACTTGACATTGTAAAGATTGTAGCAAGCAATCTTTACAATGTCAAGTTTGAATTTTCTCCTGACACTGCGCAGTCAACGCGGCGAGAAGGGTTGATCAGGTCACAAACCAGCGCTTTTGCAGCCAGAAGGCCACATTGACCAGCCCAATCATCACCGGCACTTCCACCAATGGGCCGATCACCGCCGCGAAAGCCGCCCCGCTGTGGATGCCAAAAACCGCCACCGCCACGGCTATCGCCAATTCGAAATTGTTGCTGGCCGCGGTGAAGGAGAGCGTGGCTGTCTTGGAATAATCCGCACCCATGCGGCGGCCCATCCAGAACGAGATCAGGAACATGGCAACGAAGTAGATCAATAGCGGGATGGCGATGCGCACCACGTCGCCGGGGATTTGCACGATCAGGTTGCCTTTGAGCGAGAACATGACCACAATCGTGAACAGCAGGGCGATCAGCGTCAGCGGGCCGATTTTCGGCACGAAGCTGGCGTAATACCATTCCTTGCTCCTGAAGCGCAGCAGCACAAAGCGGGTGACAAAGCCCGCCAAAAACGGGATGCCCAGGTAAATGAACACACTTTGGGCGATCTCGCCGATGGTGATCTGCACCACCGAGCCGGTCAAGCCAAACAGGGGCGGCAGCACCGTGATGAACACCCAGGCATACACGCTGTAAAACAACACCTGGAAGATGCTATTGAACGCCACCAGCCCGGCGGCGTATTCCGTGTCGCCGCAGGCCAACTCGTTCCACACGATCACCATCGCAATGCAGCGCGCCAGGCCGATCAGAATCAGCCCGGCCATGTATTCGGGATAGCCGCGCAGAAAGATGATTGCCAGGACGAACATCAGCACCGGGCCGATCAGCCAGTTCTGCACCAGCGAAAGCGTCAGCACCTTGCGGTTGCGGAAGACCTCGCCCAATTCCTCGTATTTCACCTTCGTGAAGGGCGGGTACATCATCAAAATCAACCCGATGGCGATGGGGATATTGGTCGTGCCAACCGAAACCGCATCATTGAACTGCTGAACGCCCTGCGGGAACAGGAAGCCGATCAACACGCCCACGGCCATGGCCGCAAAAATCCACAGCGTCAGGTAGCGGTCGAGGAAGGAGAGTTTTTGGGATGCTGCTTGTTTCATCATAAGTTCACCTTCTCTTGACACCGCTCCGCGGTGTCAAGCATTGCGCGACGCTCCGCGTCGCATTAGCTTTGGACGCGGAGCGGCCTCCTCACGCAGCACCGCATAGCAGATGCTGCGTGAGCGCATTCAGGCATATTGCACCAGAATTTGGGGAATGACGCGAGCGATGTCGTCGCGCACGGCGCGAAAATCGGCCATATCGTCGGTTTTGGCAGGATCGGGAAAGCTGTGGTGAACACGTTTGCCTTTCCCAAGCCACAGCGGGCATTCCTCGGCGGCTGAATCGCAGACGGTGATCACCACGTCGAAATCCACGCCGCGGAATTCGTCGGCCAGTTTCGAGCGGCCCTCGTGCTGGATGCCGATCTCGGTCAGGGCGGCGATGGCGTTGGGGTGAACGTAGCCGGCCGGTTTCGTCCCCGCGCTGACGGCCTCCCACGTTGCACCCAGGTGGGCGTTGACGATGGCCTCGGCCAGTTGCGAGCGGCACGAGTTACCGGTGCAGAGAAAAAGCACTTTGCGTTTCATGCTAATTCAACGCATCGGTCAGCCAGGTGGTCACTTCGGCTGGCGATGGGATGCGCCCGGCGCAAACCACCTTTTCGTTCACCACCAGCCCGGGGGTCGAAAGAATGTTGTAGGCGGTGATGTCGTTGTAATCGGTCACTTTGACGAAAGTGGCCTCGATCCCCATCGTCTCAGCGGCTTGTTTGGCAATCGCCTCCACCTTTTTGCAGTTGGGGCAGCCCGAACCAAGAATTTTTACAGTTAACATGATTTATCCTCCAATCGAGATCAATTTATTTTCCTGTCGCCGGTTGACGGCCCACAAAGCCGCCGCCAACAGCGCCAGAGCAATGACGAGATACAGGCCGATCAGCCAGATACTCACACCATCCACCCAGGCCCCATAAATCAGCCCGGCCAGGGTGCTGAACAGCGCCACCCAGAAGACATACACCCAGGCTTTCACCCGCCCGATGATGGTGGCGGTGATGAGAATACTTTGCAGCGAAAGCTCCGGATCGGCCATCAGGTAGGCCAGCAGCGGGCCGCGGTGCATGCCCAGGTTGAGGAACATGTTGGCAATCGGCACCTCTACCAGCGTGGGGAAGTACATGAACACGCCGAAGATCACGCCCGCCAGGTTGCCCAACAGCGTGTTCTGCCCCGCCAGGGCTTCGATCCACTCCGGGCGGATGAGTACACGGATCACGCCGACAGTAAAGACACCCACCACCAGCAGCGGAAAGATTTGCTTGACAAAGCGCCACGACTCCCACAGGAAATCGCGCTGTTCATCTTCGCGCAACCGTTTGCGCAAGAGCCAGCCCAGCCCGCCCAGCGCCAACAGCACACCGAAGAACTTGCCAGTGAACAGGATTTCCAGACCGCCGACGTGCGGCTTCATCCCCAATGCGGCTACCAGCAGCGTCAAACCGACCAGCCCCAGCGCCGTCCACGTCCAGCGGGTGAAACCCTCATGGATATTTTCCATGCCTTTCCAGGACGATAGGCCAATCAACGCCAACAACCCGATCAAAATTGCGCCCTGGGCGGTGACGCCTTCCTCGCCTTTGGCGGGGTCGTAGGGAACCAGTTGATAGAGAAACCCCTGAAAGCGATCCACGCCAGGGATAGGCAGGGTCACGGCAGCATAGGCGTCCGTCAGCAGGCCAACTTTGAGCGTGCCAGAGAGCAGCAGCGCGACCAGGATTAGCAGGAAAGCCAGCGCAGCGCGACGCATGCCCTTTTGGTTTTGTCCGGCAAACATCGTATCCGTGGCTTTATCATGAGCCTGATCCGAGCGGCTAAAGATCAACGCCATGATCAGACCGATGCCAATGCCAAAAACCAGGGAGAGAACCAGGCGCGCAAAGGCCAGGTCAGGGCCGATCACGCCGCCGGTGTAGACCAGTGCCAGAATATTGGCCGCCGGGGCGAAAAATAAGAAGGTGATCGCTGGCCCCAGCCCCGCGCCTTTCTTGTAAATTCCGGCAAACAGCGGCACGATGGTGCAGGAACACACCGCCAGCACGCTGCCCGCCAGCGCCGCCGCCGGGTAGGAGATGAACTTGGGGGTGTTGCGCCCCAGGAAGCGGGTGACACTCTCTTTGGGGATCAGCGCCGTCATTGCCCCGGCAATGTAGAAGGCCGGGACGAGGCACAGTAGCACATGGGCGGCGAGGTAAGCAGCCAGGTTGCCCAGGCCGCCGCGCAAAAGGTGGAGCAAGAAAGCAGCAATATCCATGAAACTTTCCTTCGAGAAAAGCTAAGTTTAAACTTCGGAAGCCTGAATGTCCGCCAACGCCACATAGCCCGGCTTTTTTTCGGCGCAGTGCGGGCATTCGCACACGGCCACCGAAACGGGTATGACAATTTCCACGCCGGCCAAACGCCCGGCCTCGTGAATCAAGTTGAGCAGGGCCGGGTTGGCCAGACGGTAGTAGATGAAACGCCCGTCGCGGCGGTCGAGCAATATCTCGGCCTGGCGCAGGGCCATCAGATGTTGCGAGATGTACGCCTGGCGCTTCTCCAGCACGGCCTCCAGGTGGCATACGCACGCTTCGCCATCGCCAATCGCCAGTAAAATTGCCAGGCGCGGCGGTGGAGCAATGGTTTGCAGAATGGATGAAATTTGTTCGGCAGCTTCCAGGGTTTTCATATTCAAAATCCTGAATGTATTATATAATACATTCAGGATTTTGAATATAGCCGATGTGGTTAACCAAACCGTAACAATCGAATTTTGATCAGCCGGGTACAATCCCCCAAAAATTTAGGAGAACAGCCATGAAACGTGTCTTATTTCTTTGCACCGGTAACTCAGCCCGCAGCCAGATGGCCGAAGCCTTCTTGCGAAAATACGGCGGCGACCAATTTGAAGCGCACAGCGCCGGCCTCGAACCCAAGGGCCTCAATCCTTTCACCGTAAAGGTCATGGAGGAGTTAGGTGTGGATATGAGCAAGCACACTTCCAAAGGTGTTCGCGAATACCTGGGGAAGGTTCACTTCCACTACCTGATCACCGTTTGTGACCACGCCGAGCAGAACTGCCCCACCACCTGGCCGGGTGTGAACCAACGTCTGCATTGGTCATTTGAAGACCCGGCGACGTTTGAAGGCGGCGATGAAGCCAAACTGGCAAAATTCCGCGAAGTGCGCGGCCAGATTGAGCAAAAGATCAAAGATTGGCTGGCTGAACAACCTTCGGCCTGATAACAGGATTGCGAAAAGCCTGGCAGAAAACAGCGGTTTCGACAAGCTCAACCAGCGTTTTCCGCCGATGTCACTGGCGTGCAACAAAAAAGCCGAGTTGGTGAAACTCGGCTTTTTTGTTTGATTGAAGAATGCGTTGATGGGGGGTGCCTGCCGCCGATGCCGAAAATCTCCGGGCGCAGTTTGTAGCCCACCACTTCGAGGCGCGGCGTAAACATCGGGCGCAGGCCGGTGGGCTTCATAATTGCCCTGAATTTTGCCATCAGCCCCGATGCCGGTCTGCTCGAATTTGAACAGGTCAGACATGGTGACGACATCCACTTCCATGCCCGAAATTTCGGTGATGTGGGTGATCTTGCGGCTGCCATCGGTGAGGCGGGAGATGTGGATGACCAGATTGATCGCCGAGGCAATCTGGCGGCGGATGGCGAGCAGGGGCAGTTCAAGGCCGGCCATCATGGCCGTGGTCTCCAGGCGGGCCAGGGCGTCGCGCGGGCTGTTGGCGTGGACGGTGGTGATCGAGCCGTGGTGGCCGGTGTTCATGGCCTGGATCATGTCGAGCGTCTAGCCGGAGCGCACCTCGCCGACGATGATGCGGTCGGGCCTCATACGCAGGGCATTGCGGACGAGGTCGCGTGTACTCACGGCCCCCACGCCGTCGGTGTTGGCGGCTTGCGTCTCCAGGCGGATGACGTGGCGCTGTTTGAGCTGCAATTCCACGGCATCTTCGATGGTGACGATGCGCTGGCTGCCGGGGATGAAGCCGCTGAGGATGTTGAGCAGGGTGGTCTTGCCTGAACTGGTGGGGCCAGAGATGAGGATGTTGAGCCGCGCCACCACACATGCCTGCAGAAACTCGGCCATGTGTTCGGTCAGCGTGCCGGTGCGGATTACGTCGGCCACTTCCATGCGGTTTTGCAAAAACTTACGAATGGTGATGCACGGGCCATCCACCGCCGCCGGGGGAATGATGACGTTGACACGTGAGCCGTCAGGCAGGCGGGCATCCACCATGGGGTGGTCGCTATCCACGCGGCGGCCAATGGGGTGCAGCATCCGGTCAATCACGCGCAGCACGTGATGGTCGTCGTCGAAGCGGCGGTCGGTTTCGACCAGCGCCCCGCCGCGTTCAATGAAGATGTTGCCCGCCCCATTGACCATGATCTCATTGATGCTCTCATCGGCCAGGAATTCTTCCAGCGGGCCATAGCCAAACTGCTCAGCCACAATCTGCTGAAAAAGCTGTTGGCGTAAATGCTCCTCCAGGTTGATTTTGTGGCGGGCGCACAGCGCGTCCAGCACCTGGAAAGCGGCCTGCTGCGGGTTGCCGCTGGGCGGACACACTTGAAATTCCTGGGCCAGGGCGTTGCCGAGGTAGGTTTTGAGGCGGATGAAGGTGTCGAGGTCGAGGGACATGGGAAGGGGGGCAGGTAGCAGGTAGCAGGGGCAAGGGGATAAGGGGATTATACCTGCCGGAGGCGGAACACGCATCACGCATCACGCCTCGATTTGTGTATAATGAAACCATGAACACACTCAAAAAACTTCTCGGATTGTTGATTTTGGTTGTTTCGCTGTCGTTGCTGGCCTGGGGACTGATGCCGATGGCGACCGAACAGGCCCATGCGCCCCTGGTGCCTGGTCAGATGCAATTGCCGGCAGGGAGCAACGCCAGCGAAGGCCGCGAGGGCATTGCCTCGGCCAGCGGTGTGCCGGCTGGCGTAACCGAAGCGCGCAGCGTGGTGCTGGAGTACCCCAAAGAGATGCGCGAAGGCGATTCAGATGTAGTGCTGCTCACCCTCGCAGCCGCCGAAAACGGCCTGACCGCCACCGCCCAATTTGCCGACCACACCACCAGCGAAACCACCGTGCAAATCCCCAACGTCTACGACACGCACAGCGTCCAGGCCGAAGCGCAAATAGACCTGCCCGGCGCCAACGCCAACCCGGCCGCGCCCATCGTCCTGCCGGTCGTCCCCGGCCAAAAGGTCACGTTTGCCTGGACGTTGAAGCCTGACCTGGCTGGCACGTATCGCGGCGTGGTGACGATGTTGCTCATCTTCACGCCCCTTGCCGGCGGCGAAAGCACGCGCCAGATGCTCTATTCGCAGGCCCTCGGCGTAGACGTGGTCAACCTGTTTGGCATCGGCGGGCAGCCGGCGCGCCTGATGGGGCTGGCGGGAACGGTGATCGGTTCGTTCATCACCGTGGAAGATGTGGTCAAGTGGATTTTTGGCATCGGCAAGAAAGATAACCGCAAGCGGCGACGCTAAATGCCATGCACGCTGAACGCAAAGGCGCAAAGACGCGAAGAAAACTTAACTTTGCGCCTTTGCGCCTTTGCGTTAGAAAATTGTGAGTAGCCATGATGTCAACCGTAGCTGATTTTTTAGATGGGATGACGCGAACGGGGGAATTGTACGAACGCCTGCCCGATGATGCCGTGCGCTGCTTCGCCTGCGGGCATCGCTGCCTGATCCGCGCCGGGCGGCGCGGCATCTGCAAGGTGCGCTTCAACCAGGGCGGCGAGTTGCGCGTGCCGTGGGGCTACGTGGCCGGGCTGCAAGCTGATCCTATCGAAAAAAAGCCCTTCAACCACCTGCTGCCCGGCAACGAGGTGCTGACTTTTGGAATGCTTGGCTGTGATTATCATTGCGATTTCTGCCAAAATTGGGTCTCCTCGCAAACCTTACGCAACCCCGCCTCCGATATTTCCGCCAACTACATCCGCCAGATTTCGCCCGAACAGGTGGTGGCGGTGGCGCAGCGCAATGGTTGCCGCCTGATTGCCTCGTCGTACAACGAACCGCTGATCACCTCCGAGTGGGCGGTGGCAATCTTCAAGCTGGCGAAGCAGGCCGGGCTGGGCTGTGCGTACGTATCCAACGGCAACGCCACGCCCGAGGTGTTGGATTATCTGCGCCCCTATCTGACGGCCTACAAGATCGATCTCAAGACGATGCAAGATAAGCACTACCGCGCGTGCGGCGGCGTGCTGCAAACCGTGTTGGATTCGATCCGCCAGGCGCACGATTTGGGCCTGTGGGTGGAGGTGGTCACACTGGTCATTCCCGGCTTCAACGACAGTCCCGGCGAACTGATGGAAGCCGCCCGTTACATCGCCTCCGTTTCCCCCGACATCCCCTGGCACGTCACCGCCTTCCACCCCGATTACAAAATGACCGACCCGCCGCCCACCTCGCCGCGCACCCTGCTGCAGGCCGCCGAGATTGGCGAGGAGGCCGGGCTGCGCTACGTGTATGCCGGCAACCTGCCGGGGCGGGTGAAAAACTACGAAGACACGCGCTGCCCCAAGTGCCAGGCGGTGGTGATCGAACGTGCGGGCTACGTGGTGGGCGCTTATCACCTGACGGCTCACGGAACTTGCCCGAAGTGCGGCACAGCCATCCCCGGCGTGTGGACTGATGACCCGCGCACCGTCAAAACTGACGGTTGGGGGCGGCCGCGACTTGTGGTAAGATGAGCGTACATTCAAGGAGTACGTCAGATGAGTGCTGTTTACATCCAACCCATGCCCCGCAAGCTAAAACTGCCCAAGGGCTTGCCGCGTGAAAACGCGGTGCGTATCGAAACCCACGAAGGCACACCGTTTTTCCAGGCCTCCAACAAGGTGCAGAAGCGCATCGAACACCTGCTCGAAAAACAACGCGACGAGGGGCTGTCGAAAGAAGAAGACGAAGAGCTAAACCGCTACGAGGCGATGGACGATTACATGAGCCTGCTCAACCGACTGGCGCGCAACGTCCTCGCGGAGTCAGCCACACGGGGGTAGCTGTTGGCGGAGCGCCGCAAAATCCCGACCCAAATTAGAACTTGCGTTCCAAGAAAAGCGCGGGTAAAATGGAATAGCTATGATAGATGCCACGGTAATCCGCTCCTTGCTGATTTTATGCCTGGTTGGCATGGCAGCCTTTGGCTTCAGCTACCTCAGCCGACGCCAACTGAAGGCGTGGCAAATGGTCTTTTATGGCGCTATCATCCTTTGCCTGCCGTTGTTTGGCCCGTTTTGGGTCATCGCCCTGCGGCCTGGCAAACGGCGCGAAAACGTCTCACCAGACCCTCCACATTGGTTTCTCTGGTTGAGCCAGAAAGTAAACCACTAGACAAACCCGCACACTTGCTGCGGGTTTGTCTTTTCATTCCCCCCTACTGGCAAATTTAGGTCTCTCGTTGTATACTACCTTTACGAAAAATTACCGTGAAG